>JBPCKA010000022.1:0-3091 GCA_051004735.1 Euzebya sp.
GGCCAGGCGCAGGGTGTGGGTGCCAGAAACCCAGTCGTGGTGTTCATGCGGCGGTCGTGTCCTCGTTGATGAGGCCGTCGCAGCGGGGTAGCCGTGTGGTGCATCTGAGTCTTTGATAGAGATCGCCCGAATTTCTACCCATAGTCATGGTCGGTTCTCTAGCGGGTGGTTTCGGTTGTGGGTGATGCGGTCGGCGCGGGCGTTGGTCATGCCGATGCTACGTGCTCGGCGGATGGCTGGCCCGCGTCCGTGGTGTTCGTCGTCGGGGGTGACGTAGCCGATGCCTTGGTGCAGGCGGACGGCGTCGAACTCGCGCACACGGGCCAGTTCGACGTCGAGGGTGGCCGGATCGGTGATGGTGTCCAGGTGCGGGTGGTCGTGCTTGAGGTGGCCGAAGAACGACTCGACCGTTCATCGCCAAGGTCATCACGTTGGCGCCGTCGTCGAGGTAGCCGAGCATCACGCGCCGCTGCCGTCCGCTACGACGCCCGGTCGTGGTCAGGGCCAGCACGCCCCAGCGGTCTGGCCTCGCCGGCCTCAGTCCGACTCGCCCGCTCGAGAACCGGTACAGGACCCGATGTGCGGATCAAACGGTGCGAACGACCCATCGCGGGGGGACCCGGGCCCGATTCTTTGCTGCGTCCGACATCAAGGTCCCCTCGGCTCCGCCGAGGAGAAGCTACACACCGCCGACGGAGTGGGTCCAGGGCAGGTCCCGGTCAACGCTGGAAGTCCCCAACACATGCCGAGCCGTCTCCTCGAAGATCCAGGCGTTGGAGGGTCAGACTGCATCGACCAGCCCTTCGAGAGCGGGCCGTTCTCGCATGGTTTGGTCGATGGCGCTCGCCTGGACTCACATGCGCAGCTGATCAGCGGAGTCCTGACCACTCTCGAAGCGCCACGTGCTGGAGATGTTGTCAGTGAGCGTCGTCCCCGAGCTCGTAATCCGGAGTCGGGCATGGCCATTCGTGATGCGGAAGGAGTTGCCGAAGCGGGCGGCTGTTGCCCACGCCCAGCACCACCTCGGCATCGAGGTTGTCAGGATCGATCTGCCTCATGAATTCGCGGCACCTGCCGCACGGCGGAAGCACGTGCACCTCGCTGTCGCCATCCTTCCAGACGGCAACGACCGTTCGGATTCGGTACTCGCCGGCGGTCACCATCGCTGCGATGGCAGAATGCTCTGCACAGAACCCGGTGCCCGAGCCGGTGTCGATGCAGACTCCGAAGTAGCGACGACCGGCATCTGTCACGATGCATGCGGCAACGTCACCGAAGAGCCGGTCGCCGACGAGATGGGGTTGGAGCTTCTTGGCCGCAGACCGGATCAGTTCACGATGCTCCGACGTGTCCATGTCGCAACCCAGCCCCGTTCGACAACAGCGATGCGCTTGCGTCGCGCGCCGCGTGGGGCGTCGGGCGACCCCTCACCGGAGCAGCGTAGGGTCCGGGTCCGGTGGCCGCGGGCCGACGAAGGCCCGCCAGCCGTGACGCTCGCTACCGCTGCCCCGCCTTCCGTTGCGAAGTCTCAACCGACCCCCCGACAACCCCGACCGCACAGAGGAGACGGCTCACTAGATTCCCAAAGAACCTGTCCCACCAAGCTCGACATGTTCCGATACCGCGCTAGTGTCTTTCGCACTGAGCCGGGCAACGGGGCTTGGCCGGGGGAGAAGGAGAGTCTCATGCGCAAGAGCATCCTCGGGGCGGTACTCGCTGCTGCGCTCATCGCGTTCGGCGTCGGACCCGCCACCGCCGCACCTCCTGAGCCGGAGATCATCCCAGTCGTTTGTGACAACGGCGCGAGTTTCGATGTCGTGGTAAACGGGAACGGCTCCTTCACCCCGGGTCGCGTCGTCGGGTCGACGGGCGTGCTGATCCCGATCGCCTTCAGCGACTTCGGCTTCCGGGCCGTGACCCCTGACGGGGACGTGATCGAGGAGACCTTCCCCGACGAGGACCTCAAGGGCGGCGGGAACGTGGTCCAGCGCAACCCCAGGCCCACCGTGACGTGCACATTCTCCTCGACGTTCACCCTGCCCGAGGACGACCCGGAGTTCGGCCTGCCGGCAGGCACGGAGGTGACCTTCAGCGGAACTGTGACAGCCTTCCTCGTCGGCCGCTGACGCTCACACCCTCCCCGCGCCCGGCCCTCAGGCAACCGACCGACCTACTCAGTCCAGGTAGTCCGGAACTAGGAACGGCCATGCGCTGTGCCACGGTGCTCGGCACCGCTAGGTCAGAGCGCTGTGCATCGGATCTATCCCGGAGGGAGAAGCACCACACTCTGCACTTGCCGCTTACTGAATGATCGGGCTAGTGACCGGCGATCTGCCCGGACACCGACGATCGTCGACCATCGGCACACCCAGGCCGAGCCCGAGGTCGGGTCTGGGCGTCAGTTGGGTCTTGACCGTGCTGAGGCTGATGTGGAGGTCGTCCGCGACCTCCCTGTTGGTCTGACCTCGGGCCACCGGCACGAGGACCTCCTCCTCCCGTGTGGTGAGTGGTTCGAATGGTTGCGCTGGCTGTCTCGTGGGGGGCGTCGGCGAACGCAGCCTCACCGGAGACAGCCTCGGTGAGCACCCGGGATGCGACGCCGGGCGTTGCCTTGCGCGGCCGGAGCACGGACGCCGCCGTGAGGGTCGGGATCGCCACCAGAGGCAGGTACAACAGCGAACCCAGGAGCGCGCGCATCAACGGGATGTCGGTGGCCAGGACCGTTCCCGACACCCCCAGGGCGGCCACCACGGCCAGCGTCCCAAGGACCACCCGCGTCTGCCAGCCCGGCACGACCAGGACGGCGACCACCACACCCGCCACGAGCATGGCCGCGGCCATGCTCAAACCTCCATCCCCGGCACCCCTCGGAATGCCGACGGGCAGGACGAGGAGGCCGAGGACGAGGAGGCCGAGGGCGATCCGCATGGCCAACCCGAACCGGCGCCGCACCAGCGCGACGCTGCCGAACACGATCGTCGGGAGCAGCAACGCCCCGGCGCCCATGCCCAGCAGGACGTGGACCATGACGGCCGGCACGCGCAGCACCATGGCGGCGCGCCATTGCCTGGCCATGGCGACGTGGGCCAGG
>JBPCKA010000023.1:0-3242 GCA_051004735.1 Euzebya sp.
TCGCAGACGTGCGCGTGTTGTGGCGTCATCGCGGCGGCGTCGCGGCGCAGCCAGGCGCAGTTCGTGTGCGTCGGCTGTGGCCACGAGGCCAACGCCGACCACAATGCCGCAATCAATATCGTCAACCGGGCCGGGCAGGCCCTTCGTGGAGGCGATCCAGTTGTCGCCTGAGAAGCGAGAAGCCGCCGCGATTCATCGCGGGCGGAGTGTCACCGTCCAGACTCATCAGCTCAAGCGGTCGATGCGAGCCCTCACGCTGGGCACGGTGCGCAGTTTCGAGGAGGCCAACCGCGACTCGCCGCACAAGCTCCAGGAGCTCGACCAGCAGTTCCAGCTCCCCATCCAGGGCGAGGCCGGCACCATCGTGAGCTGGTCGGAGATCGCGGTCAACTTCAAGGCTTACGTCGTCGATGCCCGTGAGCAGCGCGATGTCCCCTACGTCCGTCCGCTGTTCACCTACGGCGCCGTCATCGAGAGCACGACTCCGGTCTGCATCAGCGCGTGCATCGTGAAGTGGAATGGCACCGAGGAGGACGGCTTCATCGGCGCCACTGTTGCCGTGGGGGTCTACAGTCCGGGGACCGAAGAGGCGATCACGTTCCGTGGATACCTGCACCTGTGCTTCAGTGGCTATGGCGCGCTGTTCGACGACTCCGAGGAGGGCGAGTAAATGCGTCAGACCACATTCGCAGGACTCACGATCCTCGAGCCCGGCGAGTCGCTGAGCGCCAACGGGTACGCCTTCCAGGGCAAGGATCGCGAGGCGATAGACCACTACCTGCGTCTCGGCGCGCTGACCCACCGCCACGACGGGTCACTGGCACTGCCCAATCCCACGGCCCCGCTGGTGGGGTCGGTGGATTCCAGCGGTGGCGCGCTGCCTGCCGACACGACCCTGATGCTGGGCTACACCCAGCTCGACGGGCTGAGCGGCGAGACGGCGCTGAGCCCCGTCACGGCCTTCACCACGCCCCCCTCGATAGAACCACCGACCACCAGCCCCACGGCGGTGGCGCAGTACACCGCGGGGGCTCTACTGGTGGGGACCTACTACTACGCCCTGACCTTCACCGATGCCGGCGGCGGGGAGACCCCGCCCGGCCCGTCGGTCGAGGTAGTGCGCGAGCCGGGCTACGCCAGCGCCCGAGTCTCCCTCTCGGGGCTCAACCAGGGCCTGCCGTGGCGGCTGTACCGCGCCAAGGGCGGGCAGGGGTTCGATCTGCTGACCTCGGGCACCGGCGACACCTTCGTCGACGACGGCCTGACGCCTCTGGACTGTGGCCAGGCCCCCCCGGGCTTCGGCGAGAACACGACCAACCAGCAGAGCGTGGTCAACCTGACGCTGCCCACGGTGACGACGGACATGCGGGTCTACGTCTCCCTGGATGGCCAGTTCACCAGCCCGGCGCTGCTGGGGCTCTACCCCGCGGCGTCCGCGGGCGCCCTGGTGAGCATCGGGCTGCTGCGCGCTGACGATGGCTCCCCACCGGCGATCTCCACGGCTGTGGCGGGGGCTCAGAAGATCGACCCCGACACCGACCTGCTCGAGTGGACGTGGAAGCGTCCGGTGGCGAGCGTCGCGGCGCTCCCCACGACGGGGAACCTCGAGGGCGACGTGCGTCTGGTCAAAGACCTGGATCGCCTGTACGCCCGCAAGGCCTCGGCGTGGGTTGCCCTGACCTCGGGTGGCGGCAGCAGTCTGCGTGTGGCGGTGGGTGCGTCGGCCGTGCTGCCCACCGGGTCCCTGGAGTTCGTGGCCGGCCCCAACGTGAGCCTCGCGCTGTCTGACCTCGGCGGGGCCTCGGCGAGGGTCACGGTGGGCGCTGGGCTGAGTCGCAGCGATGTCGCCCTGGTCGTGCCCGCGCTCGCGGCGGGGGCCTCGGCCTCGGCGGTTGCCGCGCTGGGAGCCACCTACAAGCTCATCAAGCTGGCGACGAACCGGCCGGCGAGGGTGCGCCTCTACTCCCGCCAGACCAAACTGGACGCCGACCAAGGCCGTGGCGTCGGTAGCGATCCGCTTGGAAACCACGGGGTGATGGCAGAGGTGCGCACCGATGCGGCGAACCTCGAATGGGACCTGTCCCCGCAGGCCGATGGGTCTAGACTGGACATCAACAGCCCGAACATCCCGGTCGCCGTGACCAATGAGGACGGGTCAGCAGGGGACGTAAATGTGACCTTCACCATCGTCAAGATCGAATAACAAGGAGACGTTATGGCCAACAGCTTGTACTCGAAAGGTCGCCAGGGTTTCTTGGATGGCTCCATCGACTGGGACACCGACGACATCCGCGTGGTCCTCGTGGATCTCGCCGACTACGTCGTGGATCTCGCGGTGCACGAGTTTCTGTCCTCCGTGCCAGCCCTCGCCCGTGTAGCGGTCAGCGCGTCGCTGACGGCCAAGACCGCCACCGACGGTGTCGCCGACGCCGCCGACATCACGTTCACGTCGGTCACAGGTGACGTGTCGGAGGCCCTGGTCATCTACAAGCACACCGGCACCGACACCACCTCACGGCTCATCGCCTACATTGACACCGCTACGGGGCTGCCGGTTACCCCCGACGGTGGCAACATCACCGTGGCTTGGGACGGAGCCGCTGACCGGATCTTCCGTCTCTAATGGCTGAGATCCCGACACGCTCCGGCCCGACTGCCCTGGCAGCCACGACGACGACGATCAAGACCGCGGGCGCTGCGGACACCTGGGTGATCCTGCGTTCCATCCTGGTCACCAACACCCACACCGCCAGCGTGAAGGTCACCGTCGGCGTGGGGACCACCAACACCGACGCTGCGGCCAAGCGCCTGGTGTCACAGATGCCGCTGGGGGTTGGTGAGACCTTGGAGGTTCTCGCGCCCGGGTTCGTCCCGTTGGCGGGGGGCGCGACCCCCGACCTGCTCTACGCCCTGTGTGACGTCGCGGCGGGTGCGACGATCACGCTGGGGACGGTCGAGGGTCCCTGATGCCCCGGCTGCTGCCCGGCCGCGAACCGGCGTGCAAGGTTAGCCAGACCGTCGTTCAGTCGATCCCAGCCGCAGCCTGGGCGGCGGTGTTGATGGATGCTGAGGACTACGACCCGATGGACATGCACAGCACCGCCAGCAACACGTCACGGATCACCGTCCCCAAAGACGGCCTCTACATAGCGTCGGGCGTTATCGGTTGGGCCATCGCCACCGGCGGCGCTCGTTACGTGTCAATCGGGGCGAATGGTGCCCAGACCGATAAACCGAACATG
>JBPCKA010000024.1:0-3680 GCA_051004735.1 Euzebya sp.
ATATGGGCCAGTCGGCCCAGGACCTCCCTGGCCGCGCTGGGGTTGGTCAGCATGGCGCTCTCGGTCAGCTCACAGGTCAGGACGTCGGTGTTCAGGTCATAGCGTTGCAGGATCTGGCTGATCACCGTCGGCAGTTCAGGGTTGGTGCAGTCCCGGGCGCTGATGTTGACACTGACCCGCAGGCGCATGCCGCCGTCACGCCAGCAGCGGACCTGGTACAGCGCCAGGTCCAGGACCCGCGCGGTCAGGTCACGGACCAGGTCGGTTTGTTCGACGAGGTCGATGAACTCCGCCGGCGCCAGCAGTCCACGTTCGGGGTGGCGCCAGCGCACCAGGGCCTCAAGGCTGTGGACCTTTCCGGTGCGCAGGTTGGCCTGGGGTTGAAAGACCACCTCGATCTGATTGTGGTCAAGGGCATGGCGGAACTGGGTGGCCAGTTGCAACCGGTCCCTGGTGAAATGATTGCGGGAGGGGTCAAAGACGCCGATCCGCGCGTGGTCGAAGCGAGCCTGATACAGCGCGATGTCGGCCTGCTGCATCATCTCCTCGGCCGTGGGAACCTCCAGGCCCACCGACAGGGCCACGCCGACCGTGGCGTCGGATCCGATGGACAGCCCGCCGATCTGAAAGGGCCGGTCGAAGGTGGTCAGGACCTCAAGGACCCTGCTCCGGGCGGCCGTCGACGTGGTCACGCCTGGCAGCAGCAGTCCGAACTCGTCGCCACCCATGCGGCTGAGCTGTTCGCCCTCATGCAGTCGTGCCTGCAAGCGGTCGCTGACCTGACGCAGCAGCGCATCGCCGGTGGAGTGGCCCAGCGTGTCGTTGATGTCCTGGAAGCGTTTGAGGTCGATCAGGGCCACGGCGATCGGCGACCCCTCTTCCATCGTCTTGGTCAGATTCATGCCGAATACCGAACGGTTGACCAGGCCGGTCAGGGGATCGCGTTCGGACAGGTACCGGTTGGCCTCGGCCTGGCTGGTCAGACGCTGCGAGGCGCTTGAGACCAGCGTGAACAGCAACGCCCATAGCAGCAGACCCCAGCCCAGGACCAACACCAGCTCGCGGGTCTGGTCCGTGATCCGATCAGCGATCGGCTGGTAGGGCAGGTAGATCTGCAGGGCACCCAGGACCTGTCCGCTGCCGTCGGGCGTGAACATCGTGGCCTCCGCGGGGTCCACGCCAGCGGGAATGGCCAGTGGGATGGAGACCTCCAGCATGCGGATGTGCTGGTCCATGGGCGGCTGGGGTGAGGGGTCCTGCCCGACGACGGTCGGATCGGTGACCCGGCTGGTGATCTGCCCGTTCAGGGTCTGGCCCAATAGATCGGGGCCGGCGAACAACTGGCCCAGCAGGTCGGGTTGGTCGGAGTAGATGATCCGGTGGTTTAGGTCCCACACCTTCAGCCCGACGATTCCCTGGGGGCTGATCGCTGAGGCCATGGCCACATTCAGCCAGTCCAGACGTTGGGAGCTGAGCGGGGTCGCGTCGCGGGTCAGGTCCGCCGGGGTCAACAGCGGTTGGATGCCGGTGGCAGCGGCGGTGACGGCCGAGCGCCGAGCGTCAAGCAGCGTGCGTTGGATCACACCGTGCCGCAGCGAACCGACCAGGACCATCCCCAGGGTGGCGATCACGACGAACGAGAGCACGCCGAACCGAGTAAGCAGGCTTCGTTTTGCCCATGCTGTTGTCACTGTGACATGCCGGTCGGCCCTCGCGGAGTCATGGATACTCAGCGTAACCCCGGACGACGTATGCCGATGGGCCATCTTTCGATGGCTATTTACGGCTAGTCACAAGGCGTGTTGGTTGGAGTTCTTACAGAGGTCTTACGCGCCCGCAGGCATGTGGTAGGGCAGTGCGCAGGGGCATAGGTTCGGCCTTCATGACCCGAGTGCTCGCCATCGTCGTCCTGTTGGTAGCCGCTTCGCTGATCGTCCTGGCGTTCACTCGCAGTAATCGTGGGTCGGAGGCAGCCCTTGCGCAACCGTCCTCACCGGCGGTGACTGAACCCGATTCAGATGCGGGTGCCAGCGACCGAGGGTCGGAGGTGGCGGCGGTGTCGGAGGAGGCGGTATCGGAGGAGGCAGACCGGCCGGACATCCCCAACGAGGGACCGAACATGGGCCTGTCAGACCTTGACGGGTGGTTGCAGAGCGACGTGACCTCACTGGATGAACTGCAGGGCAAAGTCGTGGTGGTGCAGTTCTGGACCTTCAGCTGCAGTAACTGCCAGGCGACCCTGCCGAACCTGCAACAGCTGTACGCCCAGCATGGCGCCGGCGAGGGGGACTTTGAGATCGTCGGGGTCCACGCGCCGGAGTTTCAGTATGAGGAGGACCCGGCCAACATCACCGCCGCCGCGGCGGATGAGGGAGTGACCTGGCCCATCGCGCTGGACACCAACCGGCGCAACTTCCACTCCTGGCAGCCGGGCCGTAGTGGGTACTGGCCCCGGACCTATGTGCTTGACCGGCAGGGCAACATCCGCTTTGACCACATCGGCGAGGGCGCCTACCAAGAGCTGAACGACACCGTCGCTGCCCTGCTTGCCGACCCGACCCTGTAGGGGCGGGCCACCACGATGGGTGAGGTGGTGCTTGAGGGGATCCGCGCCTCAATCGAGCCGTGTTCCCTGGCGCTGATCCTGCCGGGCATCGGCGCGGTCGTGTTGGGCGGCCGGCGGGGCTACCTGGTGGCCGCCGGGTTCTGGCTGACCGCGGCGGTGTTGGCCTGGGCGCAGGCATCGCTGGTGCTGCAGGTAGGCTCTGACGGCGGGGTCATCGGGGTCGTGCTGGCGGTTGTGGCCGTGGTCGGGGCGGTGCTGGTGTGGCTGGCGGGGCGTCGCGGCATGGACGGGAGTGCTGTGCTGGTCGGGGCGCTGGCAGGCGGGGTGTTGTTGGGGGCGGCCACCGGGTTGCTGTGGCGCCCCTGTGTCGGACCTGAGCTTGGGACGATCCTGACCCAGGCGCCCCGTGACCCGGCGTCACAACTTGTTCCGCTGGCGGTGTACCTGGTCGGGGTGCTGCTGGTCACGGCCGTCCTGGCGGCCCTGCCATTTCTGCACCCGGTCTTCGGCCGGGTGATGACCTGGCTGCCCGTACGACTGCTGGCCCTGGTCCCCATCCTGGGCCTGGCAGTGATCCTGGTGACCAGCCGCTACGCGGAGGTTATCGGCGCTTTGGTCCAGGCCAGCTCGATCTGACCGCAGGGTCGTAACCGGGGTGTGTTAGGTCACATCGGGGTCACCGCGTCCGGAAGGTTGCCAGCCCCGCGGATCCTCCTGAACAGCCAGGCGATGAAGGGTGTGGTGCTGGCCGATGGCCTCGCCCTGCTTGTCTATAATGGCGCGACATATTGCTATACTAATGCTTATGGACATTACGATAGTGCCGAACACGGGTGGGACGCTCCGCGGCGACTTGGTCATGGGCCGCGACGACCTGGTCGACGACCTCCTCGCCGATCACTACCTGACGGAGTCCGACGGCGCACTGTCATGGCGGTATCTGCCGCTCTGCGACGTATGGCGCCACCGCCGGAGGATCCGGTGATGATCCACCTGTTCGACCCCTGGTCCACCCCGCAGGACGACTTCGAGACGCTGCCCGCCGCCCCCGACGGCGTCGCGGTGCTCATGCGCCGTATCGATGCGGCAACGGCCGGATCGATCGCCCACACCC
>JBPCKA010000025.1:0-4198 GCA_051004735.1 Euzebya sp.
CACGACCACGGCTGGCGACTCACCCTCGACCCCGACGACGCCAGCCTCACCATCCAACGCTGCCAGACCACCCTGCACACCCACGCCAGAGCCGAACGCACCCTGCGCGCCCCACCGCCACCCCGAAACCCCGACGACGAAGAGTGGCCGCGACCGTTGTCGATGATCCCGCCGATCCCTTCTGAGCGATCGTGGGCAAGTAGGCGACGCTCTCGCCGTTCCTGGCTCGGGATTCGCGACTCCCCGATCGATCGATGCGTGGGTTTTACGGCCAAGCGCTCACCGGATCGATTCGTCGGCAAGGATGCGTTCGAGGGTCCGTCTGCCCATGCGACTCATAGGTGGGTTGCTCTCCACGTAGTACCAGGTGGCGCCCATCGCCTGTTCGAAGGCCCACGCCTTCCCGCGATGCCATTCGAGCTCGTCGCAGCGGAGCCCGTCTCGAAGCAGTTGCCGAGGACCGGTGTCAAGCAGATGCCAGGCGCCGACGAGATCGAGCGCGGGGTCGGCTGGGCCGAGACCGCCGACGTCGAGGATTCCGGCGAGGCGCCCGTGAGACACGAGCACGTTGCCCGGCGTCAGGTCGCCATGGGTCATCTTGTCGGGCGACTCCCGTGGAAGCGCGCGCAATCGTGTCCAGATTCGTCGGAGTCGCGGCACGTCGAGTAGCTGCTCACTCTGCTCGAAGCACGTCTCCATCCATTCATCATGGCACCGCAGATCCCCGCCACGGCCGCTGCCGGGGAAGGTACGGCCACGCACATCGATGGCACGGACCTGCCCGATGAACTCGGCAAGATCGTACGCAAACTCTAGCGAGGTGGACGGGCCTTCCTGGCTGGCCGTGGTGCCGGGCAACCACGTCTGCACCGACCACGGCAGTGGGTAGCCCGCGCCTGACGCGCCCAACGCTACGTGCTCCGGCACGGGGAAGCGGGTGCGGCCAAGCAGTTCGCGGGCGGCATCGGCCTCCGATTGCAGCCACTGTCGCGTCGTCCCGACATCACCAGGCTGGAGCGGGAAGCGAGCCGCCAGCTTGTCACCGATCCGGAAGATCACGTTGACGGTTCCCTCAGAATCGACTGGTGCGATCGGCAGGGGCGCCCATGCCGGGAACTGGTCATCGACGAGGTCACGCACCATCTTGGGAGTCACCCTCAGCTGGTTGTCGTGCATCGTCATGTGCGAACGTTCGCATGCCCAACCATCGCCTGCAACGAGCCGGGAGCGGGCCGGCGCACGATCAGCAGATCGGCGACGCGAGTCGGGATTCTGTGGCACGCTCAAGGGCAAGCAGGCGGGCAAGCGGGTGAGAGGTGGAAGATGTTGCTGGTCGGAGGATTCGAACGGCCTGAGCAGCCTGGGTCCACGTGGGGTATGAGGATCTGCGTAGGGCTGCTGGTCGCGGGCGACGTGGTGGGGCTGGCCTACTTGGTGCTCCGAGTGATGACCGGCTGAGCACGGCGTCAGTCCGAGCAGGAAGAACCGGTCGCAGAAGTTCCTGAGCCCCGGGACGATGTAGCCGACGCACTAAGGGCTTGCGCAGTAATTAGCTGGCCAAAGAGGGTGGGTGGGTTACGCTGCTGGTATGACGCCGGTGCAGCAGGTGGTGGCTGCCAAGTACGAGGCGATCGCTGCGTTTTTGGATGAGCGGCAGCGGCGCTTGTGGCTGGGCGTTGAGGCGCGCGCGCTGGGGCGGGGCGGGATCTCGACGGTCGCGCGGGCGGCGGGGGTGTCGCGCACGACCGTGACCACGGCGGTGAAGGAGCTCGACGAGCCGCGGCGGGGCGCGCCGGTGGGGCGGGTGCGTCGTGCGGGCGCGGGCCGGCCGCCGCTGGTGGAGACCGATCCGGGGTTGGCGGCGGCGTTGGAGGCGCTGGTGGACCCGGCGACGGTGGGCGATCCCGAGTCGGTGTTGCGGTGGACGTCGAAGTCCACGCGCACGCTCGCCGACGAGCTGAGCGCCGAGGGTCATCCGGCTGGCGCACGCACCGTCGCCAAGCTGCTCAAGAAACTGGGCTACAGCCTGCAAGCGCCGGTGAAGACGCGCGAGGGCGACCAGCATCCGGATCGCGACGCCCAGTTTCGCTATCTCGCCGCTCGGGTCGCCGCCCACCGCGGAGCAGGGCAACCGGTGGTCTCGGTCGACACCAAGAAGAAGCAGCTGGTGGGCCAGTATGACAACGGCGGACGCGAGTGGCGGCCCAAGGGCCAGCCCGAACAGGTCAACGTGCACGACTTTCCCGGCCCGGAGGGCAAGGCCATCCCCTACGGGGTGTATGACGTCGGCGCGGACGCCGGCTGGGTCAGCGTCGGCAAAGACCACGACACCGCCGCGTTCGCCGTGGCCACGCTGAGCCGCTGGTGGCAGGCGATGGGCAAGCCGGTCTACCCCGACGCCGACCGGCTGCTGGTGTGCGCCGACGGCGGCGGCAGCAACGGGTCGCGCAACCGGCTGTGGAAGCTCGAGCTCGCCCGCTTCGCCGCCGACAGCGGCCTGAGGGTGACGGTCTGCCACCTGCCGCCGGGCACCAGCAAGTGGAACAAAATCGAACACCGACTGTTCTCCCACATCACCATGAACTGGCGTGGCCAACCGCTGGAGAGCCACGAGGCCGTCGTCCAGCTCATCGCCGCCACCACCACCCGCAGCGGCCTGACCGTCCAGGCCGAACTCGACGAGAACGCCTACCCCAAAGGCGTCAAGGTCAGCGACCGGCAGATGGCCGAGTTGCCCCTGGACAAGCACGAGTTCCACCCCGAATGGAACTACACCCTGCGACCTGAATGACGTCCATGTAATTCATGCGCGGGCCCTAAGTTCAGGATGGCCACGGGTGATCAGTAGGACCGTAGCAGGAGGGAGCGGTTGCAAGTTTGGGGGGCCTGCAAGTTGCAACCGTGACGTAGAGGATTTGCCCTGTCCAAAGGTAGGTGAGGCGCGGCTGGGATTTGACGTCAGCGCAACCCTCGAACTCGCTCAAGTCCTAGAACTGAACAATCGCGAGGTGCAGACTCTATTTCTCACTGGACCTGAGCGCAGTAGTGTCCGCTCCAGCTGGTTCTGCCGCGCCTGGAGCCTTGCGATCCACTGCGTCGCGGTAGCTGTAGCCGAGCATGCGAGTGCTGTCGTCCGGGGGCAACTACCTGACCACAGCTCCCTGGCGGTATGGCGTATCAACGTTGGTAGTGCTCGACGTGATCACTGCCGGAACGACACGGTTGTCGAACCAAATCTCGCCTCAGATCCTGCCATACAAGATTGCGAGTTTGCGGTCTTGAGTAGCGCTCCCGACCGTGCGGTGCTTCACCGTGATATCGAAGCGGGGACGCCGTTGTACGCTACCCTGCCGGTGTGTGCCGGCCCTACGAGTGGGTTCCTCCTGAAGGCTGGAAGACCAGTCTTGGCCGGGGAGAACGGAGATTTCACGATTGAGTCGACAGCAGGCACCTCTGATCTCATGGCTTCGATAGACCTGGGCGAGCTATCAGCGGGGTTTGGCGACTGGCTACCATAGGAATAGGCTCAGCTCCGGAAGAGTCGTTCCGGGCAAGCATAAGCGAACCTGTCATTGTCGGTCATTGAGGGATGCAGGAATTGCTCGGATTGCCATCCGTGACTCTGCCGGAGTTCCGCAGTTGATGGCGGTTTTGTGCCTCTCCTGTAGAAGTAGTCGGTCGCTGACATCCCGTCGCGCGGGTGTTCGGGCTGGTCAGCGGCGTGTCGGGAGGCCGGGGGTGGGCGGGTTGAAGATGCGCACGACCTGAGCCACGATCTCGGGGCTGTCGAAGGCTCCGGATCGAAAGGATCACAGGCCGTGCGCGCTACTACTGTATTCAACAAGCTGCTTCAACTCGTTGGGGTGTGGGTCACCGGCGTGGAGTTCGTCGCCGAGGACGATGTCGTGTTCGTGGATGTGCGGCTGCGCCGCCGGCTGTTGGTCTGTCCGCACTGCGGCTGGTCGACCGCCGCGCGGCACAACTGGCAGGCCAACCCGTCGACGTGGCGGGCGTTGGACTTCGGGACGTGGCGGGTGATGGTCCGCTGCCGGCTGCGCCGCCTGGCGTGTGCGCCGTGTAGCACGGTGGTGGTGGAGATGGTGCCCTTCGCCCGGCATCGTGCCCGGTTCACCCGCGACTTCGAAGACCTCGTCGCCTGGTTGGTCGCCCACACCGACAAGACCGCGGTCACCCGGCT
>JBPCKA010000026.1:0-48022 GCA_051004735.1 Euzebya sp.
GAGGTGTGATCGTCTATGACACCGGGGCACTCATCGCTGCGGAACGCGGTGACCGCACGATGTGGGCGCTGCACGATGGGGTGCTCAGGCGTCACCTCAGCCCCCTCGTCCCCGCCGGCGTGCTGGCGCAGGCGCTGTGCACGTGGCCGTACCGACGCTTGCGCTCGCCATCGCGGCGAACAACGAACCAAGTCCGTTACTTGAAGCCGGATCGGCGGTGGTGAGCGTCTTCGTCGTCGGACTGTTTGTTGCCGACTGGCGGAGGCGCAAGGCTGCCCAGCGATAGATACAGCGCGTTCAATGCCGGTCCGATCGATCTCGGAGACTCTCAGGGGAACACGATGCGGCCAAGCACCTGGCTGGCGCAACGCGTGCGCCTGGTCGGCGAGATCACGTTCCTGCGGGGTGGGGGATGGCCGAACGGCTCTGCTCGTACAACATCCGCGGGGACACGTCGGCCCCGTTGGGCCACACGATCGTGCCGGCATCGGGGTCGACTGCTACTGCGCAGAACTGGTCGTAGTCGCTGCGCAACGCCTCGAAGGCGTCACCCCAGAGCAGAGGTTCGAGGTCCATGACTTTGACCGCGCCATCCTCGAACTCGACCTCGATGATGTATCGGGACAGCACGCGCACCGCGGTGACATCCACGATCGGGTGCATTTCAGCCATCTTCGGCCTCCTTCATGTCATCGAGGGTACCCGGGAAGCGGGGATGAGAGTGCCGTCAACAGTCCATGACCAGCGACAGTCCTCATCCACGGTGCCGTCGAGCAGACCGGCGAGCTTCGGGGTGAGGTCAGCGATGATCCGGTGTGCCTGTGATTTGGAGATGTCGAAGACCGCGGCGATCTGCCGGACAGTCAGGTTGGTCCGCAGCGCCGCACAGCACACGACGATCCGGTTCGGCAGCGCCAGTCTCCACGGCCGGCCTGACGGGGGTTGACGGTCCAGCTGTGTGGCGATCTGGATGACAAGGGGACGGTCAGACCGGTGAGGGGCAGCAGACAAACAGACGTCGATGTCACAGCCGGTTCGTACGCTTGTTCGGTGACATCCACGGCGGTGAAGACACGCGGGAAGACCAAGTCCCCTGAGGGAAACTGGTCGGCTGCCGACATGCCCAAATCGGTGATCCGGCTGGCCGAGGACACGTCGGATCCGCAGGTTCGCCGTCGGGTCGAGCAGTTCTTCTCCGCCACGTTCCAGGTCCGCAGGTCGCGGCGTTCCATAGCTGTCCGGTAATCCGGACGGCAGATGGCGTCGGGTATGGGCCGCTATTACAGGCGGATGCGCCGGCGCGTGGGGTCGACCCTTTCGTCGAGTAGCACGACGGTGCGCACCTGCGCAGTTCGTCTGGAAGGCTCACCAGGTGCGGGGCCGAAGTCGCCAACGTGGACCTTCACGGTTTCACCGGCGACGTCCCCGTGGAGATGGATCCGGGGTTGAAGTTGTGGTTTCAGGAGGCCGGGAGCGCCCGCAGTGCCGCTGGCGTCCAGGTAGGCCATCGGGGCCCATCGACGGGTCGGCCGTCGTGGTACTCCGCGACGACCCGGAAGGGCGCCTGCGCCGAGGAGTTGTCGTAGAATCGGACCGTCGTCGCGGTGGAGACCATCGTGGCGACGTGCCCCCACAGCCGGTCGTAGCGGGCCAGTACCTTCTCAGCTGGGACGTCATGGCCGCCGGCGGCGACACGGCTGGCGACACGCCGCACCGGAAGGCTACGGGGGATCAGGATGGCGTGGACGGTGACGAGGTACCCGGCTGCGGATGCCGCAGCGACCAGCTCGGCTTTGGACGGGTGCGACGCGACGGTTTCGCTGACGAACGACGTCCGGGCGGCCAGCAGCCGGTCGCGTTGTGCCTGGGCGATCTCCGCAGCGTCGTGGGACCGGACCATCGCGTCGTCCCCGAACCGTGCCTCGGCGATCTCGTCGGCGTTGACGAACTGCAGCCTGGTGACCGCACAGATGGTGCGGGCAAGCGTCGACTTGCCTGCACCGTTGGGTCCGACGAGAAGGTGCAGGACCGGCGTCGGACCCACAAGTCAGCTTCCTGGCGGATGATCGATGACGTTCCCGTCCGCGTCGACTTCGACCCAGCCGCGCCCGTCAGAGGCGAACTCACCGGGGAGGTCAAGGGCGTCGATCGCGGCGTCAATCTGTTCGGCCCAGGCGGTGCGGACTATCACCTGAGCTGGTCCGCTGATCTCGTCATAGGTGCGGCTGCCGTCAAGGACCTTCGCGGCGTCGACCGTGGCGATGCCGCCGGCCTCAAGCGCACGGCCGAGCCGCGCCCAATGACTGACCTGCTGGGCGACCGATCTGGACATGGCCGCAGCGGCTGCGCGGGCGTCGGCGTACACGTCATCGTCGATGCGGGTCGGAGGACTCAAGGCCATGCCGCCATCGTAGCAGACTGCTACCACAGCGGGACGTGTCGGGACTACACCAGTTGCGTGTGCCGCCCTCGTGAGATGGGCCGATACCCAATGTCGAGGCGAGCAGTGCGGCTGCCTCTTCGAGGGGCCTCGCTATCCGGCTGTTCGCGGTAGATCGGGGCCGACGTAACCGACCACGATCACGTCAGTGAGCGTGTCGTGTGGGCTGACCATCATGATCCCGTGCTCGCCGATGAGCAGGCCCTGCACGAACTGGCCACCCGGTCGGAAGGGCCGGCCCGGCAGCGGATCGCCAGGGTCGAGGGCTTGTAGCTCGCCGACGGCCGCCTGGATGAGGGTAACTGTCGCCGGGCGATGCAGTGCTCTGCCCGTGCCCGACGTTTGCGGTGGCGTCGCCACACGTCATCGCAAACGATCCGACCGCCAGCGAACGTCGGCGTGTGCAGCTCGGGGATGCCACGGTAACCACCGTCAGCCAACTTGCCGGCCACCTTCCGGTCGCGGGTGGGGATGAGGGTGCCGTCAACAGTCCATGACCAGCGACGGTCCTCATCCACGGTGCCGTCGAGCAGACCGGCGAGCGGCCACAACCCCCGATGAGACACCCGCACCTGCGGGTGAGCACGCGGGAGCGAGGCCGATGACAACTACGGCTCGGCACAGGCGCGCCCGACGACACAGTGATCGCCCACTACCTCGACGCCATGCTCGACCGGTGCGCGGGGCACACGGTCAAAGGGCGGCGGTGAGGTCCCGCCATTGCGTGGGGTCGGGGCGATCCTCCAGGAGCCGGGTCACGCCGCGGATGATCGCCCCGAACTCGTTGTGAGCGAGCGTCCAGATCAGGATGCAGCCGGCCTTCGCCAGATCTTCAGGTGGTGAGAAACCGCTCCACTGCCTGGCGGAAGGTGGCGCCGTCGAGGGCTGGGAAGCGGTACAGGTCGGGTTCGATCCGGCTGAATGCCGCGTGCAGCCCGTCGGGGGTGATGAGGCCCCGTGCCAGCATGGCCCGCACGTCCGCGAGGTCGCGGTCGTGCCCGCGCTCGAGCTTGGCCAGCGCTTGGGCCACGAGGTCGTAGTGCCGCGCCTCCACCGCGTCGAAGGAGCCGATCCAGGGGCTACGGTCCTGCCATCCGTCAGCCACGGGGATAAACAAGTCGGGGGAGGCCAGCTCCACGTTGATCTCCAGCTCCTCCTTGAGGTCACGGATAGCGCGGTAAACCTCGTCTGGATCGGGCTGGAGCTTGAGGTCGATGTCGATGGTGCTGGACCGCCAGCCGTGCAGCACCGCGGTCGCCCCACCGGTCAGGTAGACCGTCGTGGGCGTGGTGGTGCGGCGGCCCAGGGCGGTGAGGAAGGCCCGCACCCGCTGGGCATCGACTACGCGACGCATGCCAGCGCGCGTTGGAAGCTCACGAGCTGCCCGACGAGTGCGTTGTAGCGGCCGTGTGCGGCATCGACATCTTGGTCGGCCAGCAGCTGCCAGAGGCGATGCTCCGGCTGTGCCAGGGGGGGCGGGACCTGCAGGCCCAGGTCGGCGAGCCTGGTTGCGGCCATTGACACCAGCAGGCTCTCGGTGGTGACGGCGCCCGTGGCGAGGTCGGCCAGCCCCCGCGTGACGAGGGCGGCACCCGGCAAGGTGTCCAGTTGCAGCACGCATCCCAGCCTACGGCGCCTCAGCAGGGCGGCGCGGGCGGCGGCCCGGCGCGGACATGACCGGGTCATCCAGTGGGAGACCGGTCGGGGGCAGGCTGCCCATGGGGCCGCCGGCAACGTCGTGGAAGCCCAGACGGATGGCTGCCGCCGTGCCACCGCTGGGAACCTGGCCGGTGACTCCGCGCGAAGCGCTTCCCCGGCAGCGGGATTGGCGGCCTCGAGGTCGTAGTCTGATGCGGCGACATCTGCTGGGTCCGCGCAGCCTGTGCACGCAACGAGCAGTACCAACAGCGGCACCACCACCAGCCGACGGCCCAACGGGCTGATCGTGGCGGGGGAAGATCGACGGCGACGGTCTTGGCGCGGGCGCGGACGGCATCTACGGTCATGGGGCAGGACATGGGGCGGCTCATCGGTCGCCCCCGTCCTCGGGTCGGTGATCACGCGATGGAGCCGTCGCCGCAGCAGACGACCCCGCCTGGGAGGAAACGATCGGCTGGGCCGGCGCGTTCATCGCAAGCTTCGCCTCACCCCAGACCCGCCGTGCCTACCGACGCGACCGGCACTGCTGGTTCGCCTTCTGCACCCTTCACCACCTCGATCTGATGCCTGCTTGGTGATCCCCGCGTTCGCGGCATAGGTCCGGGACCTGTGCTCAGCAGTCGCCGACAGCGCGGAGTGCTCGACATAGTTCCAAGGCCTTGGTCACGCTCAGGCGCCCGACCCGCTCGGTCAAGGTCGAGCGGGGGACCAGTCGGAGATTGTCGAACGAGGCGGCACCCTCCCGTGGCAGGCCATCGTCAGCTCCAAGGGTGACCTCGGAGGAAATACCCCGAACGGTGGTTGTGATCGGCGCGACGAGAATGGTCCGCAGAACCGGGATGGCCGCGTCTCGTGTCACGACCAGCCCCGGCCGGCGACCGGCATCGGGCAATTCCACCCACCAGATCTCGCCTTGTGCGGGAAGGCTCACCAGGGTTCCTCCGCGATCATCGCACGAGCCGATGCCATGGCCCCGGCGACCTCCTCGTCTGTCTGCGGGGTTCGTCGATACGCCTCCGCGATCGTCTCACCTTCCAGTCGGCGTCGCTCGCCGTCAAGTAATGCCATGACGGCATCCCGAACCGCAGCCGCTCTTGAGTCGAAGCGGCCTTCGGCAACCATCTGGTCCAGACGTTCGACGATCTCGGTTGGGAACCGCGCAGCGAGTTGGGTATCAGAAGGCATGCAGAAACGATAGCGAACTCGCAGCACATCTCAACTTCGCGCGAGGCGTTTGAATATGGGCCGTTATGACAGGGGTCAGGTTGCTGACGGCGGAGCTGTTGACGGGCTGCTCGCTATAGGCCAGCAGGCTTGAATGACCATATTGAACACGTACTCTCTCCCAGAGGTGGCCTTCAGACTTGGCGTGTCGCGTGCCCGGGTTGATCGGGTTGCGTTGCGGCTGGGCATCGGGTCGACGCCGGGCGCCCAGCGTCGATTGACCGAGGAGGAGGTCGCGACCCTCGTGGGGGAGTTGGGCGCAACACCGCCCGTGGATGGCCTCTCAAGGAGTGAGTCGCTGGTCCTCGCTGAGCTTGCCCGGCGCCCAAATGGGATGGCATCT
Source organism: Euzebya sp. (assembly GCA_051004735.1). Classification (GTDB taxonomy): domain Bacteria; phylum Actinomycetota; class Nitriliruptoria; order Euzebyales; family Euzebyaceae; genus Euzebya. The sequence goes on from JBPCKA010000026.1 coordinate 5,667, forward strand.
CGACGGGCCGTGGGGCGAGTCGTGAGTCTGGCCCCGGCAACGGCGAGCAAGGCTGTGGACGGCCTTGTCAGCAAGGGTCTAGCCATCGAGGAGGACGTGGTCGTTGCGCACGGCCGCGCAGTGCAGATCCGGCGCGTTAGAGCCAACACCGCAGATCCCCGCTGGCCAGACTTAAGCAGCCAGCTCGGCGGGGTGCGGCCACCCCATCCGCCCGAGGTTCGTTCAGATGGCCTGCCGCAACACCTCCGCCATGCCTTCTGGAACATCGATGACGAGGCGTTTGACCAGCTCCGCGTGGTCGGTGACGGGGTGTACATCGCAACCCGTGCGCTGATGACGTGGGACCCGGAGCTGGTCGCGTTCGCTGTGACGCACCTGCGCGCCCCAGCCTGGGAGTCGGCCGCTGAGGTGCGGGGGTTGACTGCGGCTGACCGTCGTAGTGCGTACAACTTCGCCGGTACCGCACCAGCATGAGCGCCGACCGCTTGCCTCAGCGTCTGCGCGAGATCCTGCCCCCCGACACCGCACGAGCCTGGGTGATGCTGCGCGACGCCATCCCCAAGCCCGCGGTGTTATACGGAGGAACCGCGATAGCGGCCCGCCTGTTTCATCGGGTTTCGCGCGCTCTCGACTTCTTCTTCGAGACCGACATCGATCTCGACCGTTTGTTGGCAGACCTGAGTTCCCTTCGACCCACCGCCATCCAGACCCACACCCACGACACCCTCAACGTGGTGTTCGGCCAGACCAAGGTCCAGTTCCTCAAGGCCACCGAACAGACGCCGCTGCAGCCAGACGACCTCATTGCCGGGTTGCGCGTGGCCAGCCTCCCCGACCTGTCAGCGACCAAGGTCAAGGTCATCGGGGATCGTGGCGAACTCCGCGACTACTTCGACCTGATGACCATCGAACACCAAGGCGGCATCACCATCGAGCAGGCTCTGGTCCACTACCGCAACCGATACGACGACACCCTCAACCTGCCTCACATCGTCAGAGCCCTCGGATACCTGGGCGACGTCGTCGACGATCCTGGCCTCCCAGTGCACCGAGACGTAATCGAGCGGTTCTGGCACCGCCGCCAGGCCGCGGTCGCCACCCATCTTTCCCAGATCCTGCCCGGCCGGACTACCCACATAGGGGGACTCGACACACCCCCGGTACCGACACCGCCGAGGGGGACCGGGTCGCCGGAAGCGGTGAGCGAGAAGGTCTGGGTCGAGCCCTATCAGAGGAACGGACGCACGGTCAACGGCTACTGGCGGAGACGATAGGCTCCCCTTCTGGGTGGGCCGACGCCGTCAGCGCGGACCGCTGATCTCAGCCGCAGGCGGGGGCGGCGTCGATCGCGTCGGCCGTCGCCTCCGTGATGATCCCGAAGCCACCAGCGAGCAGCACGTCGATGTCGTCCGGGTCGCACAGCTGCTCGCCGGACTCCGGAGGCAGCGGATCGGTCACGAGCGCGATCGAGCCGTTCGTGTCGGCGGCCAGCCCAGCAGCGGGGAGTCCAAAGAGCCAGCCGTCGTCGCGGAAGCCGTTGATGGCCACGGCTTCGCGGCTGCCGTCCTCCGGCCCGCCGATCAGGTCCTGCGCGATCGCACGCGCCGTATCCGCGCGCGAGAGGCCGGCGATCCGGTCGGGGTTCGGGACGGCGTCTTCGACTGCCTGCGACAGCGCGCCGGTCCCGCCGAGCAGCACCGTCCGGTCCGGCTGCAGCCCTTCGAGCAGGTCAGCAAGGGCAGGGTGGACCCCGGAGGTGTCGGTGACGAACGTCGGGATGCGGTTCGCAGCAGTCCAGGCGCCCGCCGTCACGCTGTCTGCCCAACCGGCGGTCGGGTTGTTGGCAGGGCCGCCTGCGCGAGCGATCGCGACAGTGCCCCCCCTGGCGCCCGCGAAGGACGTGTCGGGTGCGCCATACAGGTTGAGGACCTCCGTCGCGACCGCGATGGAGGTCTCGACCCGCGAGGGGCCCGCCAGCCGCGTGACCATGAAGGTTTCCGCGAGCTGGTCCTCCACAGCCTGCGAGATCGCGGCGGTGCCGCCGAGCAGATAGACGGTCCCACCCCCGCCGACCGCCCGGACGAGCTCGTCGAAGGTGCTCGAGGGCAAGGCGTCGCTGGCCGTGAACAGCAGCGGCCCCTCCCCCGTCAGCGCGGCACCGGCGAGAGAGTCGGGGAACGCATCGTCGCGCGAGACCACGCCGTGCGCGGCAGCTCCGGTGACGAATCGGGCCCGGGAGACGGCCACCGCGTAGGCCGTGTGGTCGGTGTAGTCGGCCCGCTCGGTGGTCGTGGCATTGCCGTCAAAGCCGCCCATGGCCAGCGCGTTGTTGGTCGGCGGGGGCGGCGGTTCCTCCAGCGGTTCCGGCGGTGTCGCAGGTGCGACTGCCCACGACGCGATCGTGGGGTTGTTGCCCTGGACGCGCGGGTCGGCGGGCAGCTCGGCCAGCAACTGCACGTCGGTGCCCTCGACGGTGGACGTGTACACGGCCGCGAACTCGGTCTCGAAGTTCGTGCCGACGAACGCCAAGCGGGTGCCGTCCGGGCTCCAGGCCGGCTTCTGGATCAGGAACTGGCCGGTGGCCGTCGGCGGGATGAACCTGATCACTCCGAAGTCACGAGCCCAGATGCAGACGCCGCGGAGCTGCTCGCCGGTGCGCTCGGTGCAGCTGATCGTCAGCATCTGCCCGTCGGGGGAGCTGTCGATGCCGTACTGGGTGTCGGGCGAGTACGCGCCATCGCTGCCGTCAAGACGCGTGATCGCCCCGTCGTTCATGTTCACGCGCATCCCCCGGGCCTGGAAGCGCTCGACCCCGATGATCTCGTTGAGGATGGTCCAGACGATCGCCTCTGGGCCGCTGAACCCCTGCACCTGGGCGTCGAAGACGACCTGGGGGTTGCTGCCGTCGGCGTCGTAGACGGTGATCTGACCGCCGATCGCAACCGCGAACCGGGTCCCGTCCGGGGACCAGGTCACGTCCGGGCGGCCACCGACGTCGCGCGGTACGAGCGGCTGGATCGGGCCACCCGCCAACGACTGGATCGCGATGTCACCGACGTTGCCGAGGCCCGAGTGGAGCACCGTGCGGCCGTCCGGTGAGACCTCGAGCTGGATCGGGCCCTGGGTCGTGACCTCGGTGATCGTGCCGTCCAGGCCGACGGTCGTGATCCCGCTGGAGTCGGTGCTGGTCAGCACGATCGGTCCGTTCACCCCGGGATGTGTGCCGAGAGCGGGTGCAGCCGGTAGCAGGGCCGCCACCAGCAGGATCAGGACGAGGACGACGGTGCGCATGAGGGACTCCTACCTGGTGGTCAGCGGGGATGAGGCTACTGGACGCCGCAGGCGAGCAGGACGTCGACGTTTTAGGGTCGCACAGTTGCGCCCCCGATTCAGCCGGAAGCGGGTCGGTCACCAGCGCCATCGACCCGCCGGTGTCGGCGGCCAGGCCGTCCGCGGGCAGCCCGAACAGCCAGGCGTCCTCGCGGAAGCCGTTGATCGCCACCGCCTCTCAGGTCCCATCGTCCGGTGCCCCGATCAGGTCCTCGGCGATCGCGCGCGAGGTGTCAGCCCGCGACAGACCCGCGATGCGTTCGGGGTTCGGGACGTAAACCAGGCCAAGACGTCGCTGTTCGGGTACCAGCCGATCGCACATGCCTCGCCCCGGGCAATATCGGGTCGTCAGTGCCGCCGTATCGTGAGAGGTGCCGACCGTAGGATCGGAACCATGCGTTCTGCTGGGGCGTCGGACACGGTGATGCCCATGCCACGCGTGTTCCTCTTGCTCATCGTCCTCGTTGTTGCCGCGACTGCGTGCGCCGCCCCGTCGGAGGGCCGTGTGGTCCAGGAGTCGTCTGATGGTCGGTTCGAGCAGGTGGCCGTGGAGGACGTGCTGATCTGGCGCAGCGTGCAGGGCAGCGGCGACGGCCTCGCCGCGGAGGTCACCGGGACGGTTGGGTATGACGTGGAGTGCGGTGCATTCCTCCACAGCCAGGAGTTCGACCTGCGCTACCCTGTGGTGTGGCCCGCCGGCACGGAGATCGAACGTGCTGATCCGGTGAGCATCCGGTTGCCCGGCGGTAGCACCGTCGAGGTTGGTGAGGTCGTGTCTGGTGGGGGCGGCTACCACTCCGACGTGGCGATGTTTCCCGAGGGCTGTGCGGAGTCGGGGGAGACCGCGATCTTCAACGCCTCCGGCGACGTTGAGGTCCTCGCCGCTGCGCCCGGCACGGCGGAACCTGCTACGGCCGCTCCGGTGACGTTTGACCGCTGCGCCGATCTGGAGGAGCCACTGCCGTCCCCCGACGGGCCGCTCAGTGACGATGCCGACGTGGCCGCCGCCCAACAGGCCCGGGCTGCGGTGGCGCTGCCCAGCGATATCGCCACCGTCGAGGCGCTGCTGGCGGCGGGACCCGACGGCGATGGCTGGCCGCTGGGCTACCCCCACACCGCGGAGGAGTTCGACGCGATCATGGCCCGCAACGGCGATGTCGATCAGCTCGGTGCGCTTCGGCAGTGGGCGGCGTCCACCCACCCCGATACGTGGGGTGGGCTGTGGTTGGACCAGTCACGTGGCGGTCTGACCACCGTCGCCTTCACCACCGATGTGGATGACAGGGTGGGCGACATCGCCGACCGCTACGGCCTGGACGTGCGCGGTGTCGAGGTGACCTTCACCGAAGCTGAGCTGACCCGCGCCCAGGACACGCTGATTCTCGCGATGCGGGACCAGTACGAGGGACGCGATGCCAGCGGGCCGCAGCCGGGCGACCTCACGTCGTCATGGGTGCACGCACCGACCAACCGGCTGCAGGTCGGCATGTACACCAACGATGAGGCTACCCAGAGGCGGCTTACCGAGCTGGTTGACCCCACGATGATCTGCTTGAACATCGAGGAGATCCCCACCGAAGAGGACGCCGGGCCCGCCAGCTGGGCGCCATCGGCTGACGCGGACCTGTCAGCCGAGTCCACCGTGATCGCACTGGACGTCATCGAGCGGGCCTGTGCCTCCGCCACGCCGGCGGAGGGCCGCATCGTCGTCCAGGACATCCGCTACGAAGAGGCCGCGATCGTCGTGACCATCGGTGTCATCCCCCTGCCTGGCGGCAACGACTGCCCTGGCAACCCCATCACCCCCTTCACCCTGGAACTGGACGAACCGCTGAACGGTCGACAACTGCTGGACGGCGCCAGCAACCCCCCATCCGAACCGGTCCTGGACCACTAACCGTAGCTCCACCACGGACGGATGGCCCACGCGGGCCCATGATCCGACCGGCCCTTGCCCGCGCATAGGGCGAGTTCATCACCCGCACGGCGGCCTCGGATACCAGCCGATCTCCTATGCCTAGTTGCCGGCGGGTAGCGGGTCGTCAGTCCGGTGGTCCTGAGGTTGACCGTGACGTTTGGTGTACCTGCGCACCAGACGACACGCCAGCGGACCTTAGACCGTGACGTTCGGTGCACCTGCGCACCAGAGCACACAGGCGGCGGCGGGGGACGTGCCGGCGGGGGTGCCGGTTCCGAGGCGGTGACCCCCGGCCCGACCCGGCAAATAGGGCGCGTTCAATGCCGCCCCATCCGGCTTCGGATACCAGCCGATACTGCCAGATGATGACGGGACTGGAGATACTCCAGTGAAGCCCAGCCCTGCGAGGTGTGACCCAAGCCGATACCGACCTCGCGAGAGTGTCCTCTTCTGGATCTGTCCCCTCGTCAGGGCAGGGCTTTGAACATGCGACGAGGCCACGTCAGCGTGACCTAATAGGAGCTTGACTGCGGTCTCATCGCAGTACTGTCCGCCGAGCGCGACCTCGTCGTACCGACACCCGTCAGCAACGACAGGAGCAGGTATGGCCACCGTGCCACACGAAGAGGTTCACGTCACCAACCGTGGCAGCTTCGCCCGCCTTGTGGCGTGGGCGTCGGGGTACGGCGTGATCGACAGGATCGGGATCGAGGGCACCGGTAGCTGGGGGCCGGCTTGTCACGCTGGCTGCACGCCGCCCAAGGACTTGCGGGAACAGCTGCGCGGCCTGAGCATCCCCAAGCGGGTGGCACTGGTCGCCAAGCACGGCATCGGCACCCACACCGCCGCCGCGCTGCTGGTGTCCGCCGGCGACCGCGACGCCAACGCCGCGCTGTACCAGATCGCGCTCACCCGCTCATCACGCGACGAGGACACCAAGCTGTACCTGAAGCGGCGCATCGCGGAGGGCAAGACCAAGAAGGAAGCGTTCCGATGCCTCAAGCGCTACATCGCCCGAGAAGTCCACAAGACCCTCGTCCGAACCCCCGCCCTACAGGGACCCCTTGACACATAGGAGCATCCTGAGCCTGAGGTTTGGCAGGTATTCTCGCAAGGTCCCCGTCGGGCAGTTCGAGAAGCGTTGCGGCGGATGTCAGGGCTGTCGAGGTGGACGCATCCGAGCCAGCATCCGGAGTGCATCGACGCGTCTCAGCCCTTCCAGTCGACCCAGACGTAGCCCTGCCAGCAGGTAGGGGATGTCGTCGCTTCGTGTGTCGGCAGCGATCGCCTCGATCGTGAGCCCGTCCGGCTCGTGATGGAGGACCACGCGATGGGTGTCATCTCCGGCGCTGAGACCGAAGTAGACGCGCGAGCAGTCGGTCAGGTCGCCCGTCTTGGCCATGAAGGTCAGGGGCTTGGGTTGGATGTCGCCACGGTCAACCGCGGCGAGGACCTTGAGTGCGGCGACCACGAGCTGCGGGTCCTCGTCATCGTTGAGACGCTGAAGGTCTGCGAGGGCGGCCGTGGTGAAGCGGAGGCGATCGAAGGGCATGTCAGAGGTCGAAGATGTCGATCCCGAAGTGCGCCGAAACCTCAGCCATGGAGTACCGCGTTCCGTCATCGGCGCCGCAACGTTCGTGCAGCTGTGCGGCGATGACCAACTCCTCGGCGAGGTCCTGGATGAGTTCGTAGAGGTCGTAGGGGATCACCACGGCTTCAGGAGTGCGCCTGTTGCCGAAGACCACCGGCTCGGCCTCCTCGCGCTCACGAAATCCCGCCACGATCTTGGTGAGGCGGTCGCGGGTCTCAGTGATCGTGGATGGCGATGCGCCGTGTGGCATGAAACGATCCTTCTGTACGTGAACCTGTACAGAGGATCGTACTCCGACCTCACGAGCCCGTCCATCTGGAACCCCATGGATGGGCCGATACCGTATGCCTGACCGGGGCCATAGAGCAGCCTGATGGTTGTGTAGGGGTAGACGCTGGGGCCTGATTCTTGTGTCCCGGTGCGCCGGGTTGGCCGGGGCGCAAGACCTCTCGTCTTGGACGCTGAGTGGCTGGCCCAGTTGTTGGAGCACGGTCTGTTGTCCAGCTCGTTCGTGCCCGCCTCCGGTGATCCGCCCGCCGCGGGACCTGACTCGTTACCGCAAGCGGCTGATCCAGTTCCGGACGCGTGAGGCGCAGCGGGTCGACGCGGTGTTGGAGGACGCTGCGATCAAGTTGGGATCGGTGGCCTCCCACACCCTGGGCAAGTCCGGCCGGGCGATGCTTGACGCCCTCGTTGCGGGGCAACGTGACCCAGCTGTGCTGCCCACATCGACTACCTCGACGACGCCATCGCACGGCTTGATGCCGAGGTCCAGCGGGTCATCAGCCCCTTCACCAGCGCGGTGGCCGATCTGGTGACCATCCCGGGGGTGGCCACCCGCAATGCGGAGGTGAACGCTGATAACTGGGTCGAAAGGGCTAGCAGGCGGGGACGGAGCGCGCGAGCGGGCGGCCTACGGCCCCGCCGGAAAGCGGGGCTACCGGCGGTCCAGGAACCCGACGGCCAGCACCGCCCCCATCACCAGCTTGCTCGCGAGGGCGACGACCGGGTCGCGCAGCACGAGGGCCTCGGACAACAGCGGGGTCAGCACGTACCGGTCGACGACGAAGACGCCGGCGCCGAGGACGAGCGCACCGACGAGCACCCCCCGCGCGCTGCGGATGCGCGGCACGGCGGCCGCGAACAGCAGTCCGATGAGGGCACCGAGGACGATGTTGATCGCGAGGCCGAGGAACGGGCTCGTGTCCACCCACGCGGTGTCGCCGACCACGAGCGCGGTCAGCAACCGCAGGGGCCGGTCGTACCCACTGCCACCCTCGGCCGCGTTCCACATCTCGAGCAGGGTCCCCGCGCCGATCGCCACAGGCCCCCACACCGCACCGGTCAGCAGCCGACGGCCGAGCGGAGGGTCGGCAGGGGATGCCGGCGGCGCGGTGTCGGTCGCGGGTCCCGGCGGCGGCGGGGGTGGGGGTGTATCACGCTGGTCGGTCACTGCTGGTCCTCCAGGCTGGTGGTGGTGAAGCACCAGTGCACCACACCCAGGCGGACCCGGCTACAGCTGCGAGACGTCGATGATCTCGTAGGTGTAGCCCTGCTCGGTCAGGAAGCGCCGGCGATTGGTGGCGAACGTGGCGTCGATGGTCTCGCGCACTTCCATGCGCAGGCACCACGTCCGTCGCCAACCGGCGCTGCTGGGTCGGGGTGGGATCAAGGGCGTAGCGGTACGCCTGCACCACCTCCGTCTGCTCAAACAGGCAACTGCACGTGACCCCTGCAACGTCATGTCGCCGGTGGCCCGCAGCGGCCGCAGCGGTCAACCCGACGGATGCCGACGCCTGCGGCGTCGAGTGCGACGAGCAGGAAGGGGTACAGGGCGTCATCGATGAGTCGATGCTGCGCGGCCGTGCCACTGAGTGCGGACGGCTCGTACACCACGGTGTTCACCCCGTGCGGGGCGGCTCGGCACGAGCGGAACACGACCCCGTCGGCACCGGCGGCCTGCAGATGCCGACCCCAGCTTTGCGGGATGTCGTAGCCGACCGCGTCCAGGTTGGTGTCCCCCAGTCGCGGGGAGGCGCCGAGCGGCCCGCACGACTGCTCACTCGTCAGGTCCACCATACCGGCATCGTCGATATCGATGAGGCTGCCACGCCACGTCGGACAGATCTCTGCGACGCTGCCGCCGCGGGCGAACACCTCCAGGGCGGACACGTCAAAGCCGTGCGACCCGTACCACACCCACACCTGGTGATGGGTGACGGGCGGCCCGGCAGGCTGCGGGTCAAACCGGGCGATCGGCCCCCAGTTCCGCAACGTCGCCGCCGACGGGGTGTGGCCTGAGGGATGCCAGACCCGCCACAGCGGCCCGGCTGATCCGATCAGATGCAGGTCAGCCGCCGGACCGGATCCGGGCGTCGGCAACGACGGGGTCATCCGCCGATCGCGCGGGCGACGGCCACGACCGTGTCGACATCCCCGCCACGCAGGACCTCACGGGGGATGCGTCCCCCCAAGGCCGGCTGCGGATGGGTCATCCAGTGGGAGAACGACAGGATCTGTCCGGGGAAGGACGCCGCGACCTGCCGGATGCCCTCCAGACGGCCACGGGGCACCTCGGGGTCAAACTGCCAGGCCGGCAACCGCATACCGTCCTGCCCAGCGAGCTGGAGCAGGTCACCGGAAGCGATCAGGTTTGTCACCTGGTTGGTGGACACCCCCATCTGGTCCGCAGCGTCCTGCCGACTGATCGACGCCGCATACAGCTCACGCCGTGCCGCCCACACCCGCGCTTCGCTCCGTGCCGCAGCCGCGGCGACGTCCTCCGGTCGCGGCGGCGGTCCCAGCAGCCGCGCAGTCACCCCCTCCGGAACAGCGTCCAGGTCAGCAAGCGTCCGAAGGAGCTCCGTGACCGCGTCACGATGCCGAGCGGGAACCTGCATATCAACCACTCGATCTGTGTTCATTGTATTACCAACATAACACAGAACGCCGAACCCATGGGAGTTCGGACATCCTGCAGCTCACCAGGTGGCCCCTTCGACGTTCACCGGGAATGGCCCCCGGCTCGACCCCCTCGTATCAGCCGTTACCAGATGCCTGGTGGCCAGGGCGGGATCAAGGCCGGGTCGTGGCAGACGGTCATCGGTAGCTATCCAGCACGCCGTCAGCATCGATGACCACGTCGGCGGCAGCGTTGGTCTGGATGCCGGCGGGGCACACGGCCAGCAGACGTGCGCCGGCGGCTCTCGGGACGATGGCGCGGGCCTTGGTCAGGGCGGCGATATCGCCGGCGGTGACGGGCCGTGTCTGGCGCCACTTCACCGTGCCCACGATGAGGACCGTGCCACGCCGGTTGGCGCCGACGACGTCGTACTCGTGTTGGTTGGTGCGGTCCCACCAAGTGCCGACGGTGACGACGTCGGCGAGGCGGCCGTTGGTCGTGGCCTGTTGGCTGATGGCGTCATGGATGACGGGTTCGACGGCGCGTCCTCGCCAGGATGAAAAGTCGCGATCGAAGGCCGCAACGGCGATGTCGCCACGCCCGCGGGCGATCGCTGGCAGGTGCGGCTGGCAGTAGCGCAGCCAAAATCTCAGATACGGGTCGGTGATGCGGTAGCGCCGCAGCTTGGTGGTCGGCTTGGCGCCGACCGGCACGTCGATGGCGACCACGCGCTTGGCGTCGACAAGCGTCGGGAGGGTCCGGCTGAGGATATTCACGGCTCGGTCGGGGGCCAGATTGGCCACCGTCGAGGAGAACGTGGCATGGCCCGACTCGACCGACCCGATGGCCTCAAGTACCGCCCGGGCGCTGTCGTGGTCACGAAACTCTGTGTCGAGGATCCGGATGCCGGTGACGGTCAGGCGCGACCCGTCGGTCTGTAGTGCATCGGCGATGTAGGTGCGTGTGTCGGGATGGCGGGCAGCGTCAAGCACCATTCGTGGGTAGCCGCCTGTCGCCAAATAGACGTCAATGGCATCCATGGCGTCGCGGTTGCCGAGAGCGTCAGCGACTTGGGCTGGGGTGAGTGCGTTGAGGACCCAATCCTCGGCCCGTCCGAACAGCGGCCGGTCATGCTCGGTAAGCCGCTGCATGATGGCGACATCAGAGCCGACGAGCACAAGCAGGATCGGCTTGGCTGAAAGGTGCTGGTCCCAGATCGCCTGCAGGGTGCCTTCGAGTGTGGGGTCGCTCTCGGTGGCCCAGGGAAACTCGTCGATCACGATGACGGCGGGGCTTGTGTCGACGGCGAGTGTGAGGCCGCGGAGGAAGTCAGCCCAGCTGCTGACGGTGGCGCTCAGGGCGAGCTCGGCGTTGGGGAGTGGCCAGCGGGACGTGGCGGCATCGGCGGCGGCAGTGGCGGCGTGGACGTCGGGACTGGCGTTCTTGACCGCGGTGGTGAACAGGTAGGGCAGCCCGGCGGTCTCCACGAATTTGGTGAGGAGCGTTGACTTGCCCACCTGTCGTCTGCCGCGCAGGGTGACCATGCGGCCGGCCCCGTCGGTGATGACGCGGTCAAGTTCGTCGCGAAGACGAGCAAGTTCTCGTGTTCGGCCCCAGAACGACATCAGCGACCTCAACTCTCCATCTACGGAACGTACATCGGCGTATGTTACCGTCATGTATGTTCCTCGGCCAAGAACTACCGTCCGGGCCCAACAAGACCGGCATCCACTCCATCCCCGGCCCGTACGGACGTCCGTGCCTCGCGACCAAGCCCCTCGTCGTCGGCATCGAGGACCGCTCTGCAGTTGGCCTCAGGCCCCACGGCCCGCACCTGTGCCGATTGTCCAGGGCTATCAGCAGGGGCTGTCCGCGGAAACATCTGAGATCCCCCGCACGTAGGATTGCCCACGTGTTGGGACGCCCGATCGTGATGGTCGCCCTTGGGTTGCTGCCAATCCTCAGCAGTGTTGCCCCCGGAATAATGTGACGGTTCACAGTCGCGGCAGGATGCGCGAGTCCTTGAACGTGCAGAGGCCCCCGCACTTGTATTGGTCGGACATCGGAGGGCCTCGTGAGCTGCGGAGTGCGCAGCGGGCTCAGCTGCGATCCCGGTCCCGTTTGGCGGCCTCCAGGGCCAACAGCAGATCTCGTAGGTGTGGCAGGGTCAGCAGATCCTTGTCGCGTCCTGACGCTTCCTTTGAGGCGATGACGTCCGCCAGGCTGGCGACGGGGACGTCCGGTGGCAGCGAGATGACGATCGCCCGGGCGGCCAGGTCATCGAACTGGTACTGGCGGCCGCCCGGGGCATCAGGGCGCAGGCAGATGTCGAGGTCGCCGGCAGAGGTCCGGGTCGTCATGGTGGTGAAGGCGGCGAATCCCTCGGCTGTCCACGGCCAGTCCACACCCGCCGTGGCACCGGGCGGCATCAGCTTGGCGGCGAGCTCGGTGAGCGCTGCGCCCAACCGCAGGAGGTTCGACCGCTCGGCTGACGGTGTGATGTCGATGTCCGCGGTGGTGCGGGGGGACCCGTGCAGCACGGCCGCGAACCCGCCGATGACGACGTAGTCGACCCCATGGCGGTTGAGCACCTCGATGATCCGCTCGGCATCCAGCTCGACGGGATCGGGCAACGTCACGTCTCCTGGCGCAGCGATCGGACCTTGCCCTCGCGACGAGCCCGAGCAGCCGCCGCTGCCAGCGCGGTCACCCGGCGGTTCCGGGCGCTGCGGCGAGCCGGCGTCATGCTGATGGATTCAGCGAGCTGCCGGGCGTCGACCGGATCAACCACCACCGAGTGGATCTGCAGGCGGTGACCGCAGGCGTGCAGGATCCGGGCCAGGGTGTCCAGGTCGGGGGTGACCGTCCCGGCCTCATACCGGGCGATGGCCGGCTGCGAGGTCCCAGCTCGGTCGGCCAGCTCGCGCTGGCTCAACCCCGCGACCCGGCGGGCATCGCGCACGAGGCGCCATGTAGAGACGGTGGATTGTGCCATCTCAAGAGTATACATACCGCCTAAGGTATCCTTGCCGGACGCCGGGTTCGCCGCGGCCGCTACCGGACTGCTGCCACCTGCCCGTCTGGCTGATCCCCTCGAAGTATGGCGCCCTCGGCGTCCAGGGTGACGAGATGGCCAGAAATTTGCGAATACGGCACGGAGTGCTGCAACCACAGCCACTCGGCATGGTCACGCGCGGTGGCTCCAGCAGCATGTGCAACGCGTCATGCCGTTCGCCGACCCAGGCTCGCAGCCGCCCCAGCTGTCCTGCACGGTCCATCGCGCCAGGGCCCGCCCGACCGGCGACCTGGCGACGCCGTCGGCGAGGGCACCTCGGGGAGCGGTCGCAGGCGGCTCAGTCCGGTCACCGGATCCCGGTGCCGCCTGGAGGATCTCGGGCACACCGTCATCCATGTTGACCTGTACGGGCTGGCATCGGCCACCGAACTGGTCGTCCGCCTCGAAGCTGCCTGGCAGCACACCTTGGGCTTGCTCCGGCGGAAGCCTGTGGGAACTGGTGCAGGCAGTCGATGGCTTCGTGTGGGACGGCACCGCTCAATGACCCGTCAACCCCGCACCACCACACGGTGGGCAAGACGGCGACCCCCACCCGGAAACAGGTGGCTGCATGAAACAGATGATGATGTTTCTGCAACGGTATGGAGTGTGGTGGATCCGAGGCTGCCAGTGGCTGGTTGGGGATCTAGAGGTGGTGGACGTGGACGGTGGCGGCGGTGGCTGCCGACAGGTCCGGAAGGTCGCTTGTCACGACCTCAACGCGATCGGCAGTGACCAGGTTGGCGATGGCTGCAAGGGTCGCGTCGACAACCGAAGCAGTCGGCACCGCAGCACGCACGGCGATGGCGTCGTCGGCATGGACGTCGGGCAGGTGGGTGTCGCGAGTCAGACGCCCCAGATCGGCGTTGGTGCTCGTACTGGGCGCGTTGGCCTCGATCCGCACGACGGTCGGAACCAGGACTGCATCGGCTTCCTCCAAGCGTGCCAGCAGGTGTCGTCGCTTGGGGTCCAACCGCCGACCAGGAAGGAGGACCGAGACGGCCTCGTTGTCCAGCAACACGACAACGCTCATGCAGGCGCCATCAGCGTGGCCGCCCCGGCAACCAGCTCATCGACCGTGGGTTGCCGACCGAGGCGATCGACCAGCATGCGTCGGGCTTGCTCAAGGCTCTCCCGAGTGACGTCGGTGAGACCAGACCGCTCAACTCGAACCTCTGCAAGGTCAACGGTCGATGGTTGATCCTCCGGGTAGGTGGCGTAGTGCAGGTCAAGGGCCGCGCGATGCGCAGCCTGACGAAGCGATGCGAGCACGGTCTCGTTCTGGAACTCCGAGGCGGACTCACAGATTCCGGCCGCGACAGCCAAGCCCAGCGCTGCGCCCACGGCGGGTGACCGGCGGATGCTGGTCACCTCCCTCGCGGCGGTGTCGGCCTCCAGTTCGCGGACTGCGTCGATGAAGCGGGCGACATCTGCAGGCGTGCTCATGGCGCCAGCATACTACGTAGGCGTATTACAGCCACGTGCGGCGGCCGCGGCGGCGTCGTCAACGTGACAGATAAATCACGGCCCCGTCAACGGTACGGATGCAGGCTCCCAAGTCGCGCCGGAGGCCTGTCTGTGAGTACACCACCAGGACGGTTGTCCACAGGGGAGGGGTGTGATGATGGTCTGCTGACTTCTATTGTCTTGTCTTGACATCAAACAAGACGATATGAAGGGAGTTAACAGATGACTGTTCGCGAGGTATCTCAGGACAAGGTGGCCCGGCTCAGACTGGTGCATCCCGCGCGCCAGTCCGACCAGCGCCACCGTTCGGCCCCCGGGCAGCGGCGCCATCTCCGACTGGTGCCTCAACCCGGTGAGGCAGATCGCAGTGTCAACGCTGGTCGCGAAGCAACGACCCGTCACTCAACTTCGTTCCTGAAGGCCGGCTGAGCCATGCGTGCGACCCGCCTCACGCTGTTCACGATGCTGTGCTCGCTAGCTGCTGTAGTCGGCTGGACAATGCCCGCCGTCGCGGTCGGCGGTGCTGACATCGCGGTGACCCTGCAGGTCATCGACGACCTGTCCGATCCCCAAGTATTTGGCGTCACGATCCGAAACAATGGTCCCGACACCGCTGAGTTCCCCACCATCGGCATCGACGCCGGCGGGCAGACGATCACCGGTCACACGGCCGACCCGCAGCCCGGCACCCGTGTCGACGGCGTGGGCTGCGCCAGTGATCAACAACGTCTGGACTGCTCGTTTGACAGCCTGGCTGTCGGGGCCACCATCGACTTCACCGTGTCAGTCGACGTCGCGGCCGACGCCAGTCTGACCGCGATCCTGACCTCGGCCGGCACTCCCGACCCCAATCCGCAGGTCAACAACCGCGACGTACTGCTTCTGCGGCCCGCCACAGCCGACCTGGGTGTTGAGGCCTCGGTCATCCCGGAGCAAGACACCGCCGAGGTTCAGATCACGGTGTCCCATCAGGCTGGACGTCCCACGCCGGGCAGCCTGAGCGCGACCGTCGATCTGGACCAGACCAGCGACGGCCAGAGCAGTGACGGCCAGATCCCCGACGGGTGCCAAGTCAGCGCCACGGGTTGGGTCTGTGACATCCCCACCATGGAGGCAGGCGGGCGCCTGACCATGATGATCGAGGTGTCACGACCTGAGCCCGACGAACCACCCGCCACGATCACCCTGGCCGTGACACCCGCTGAACTGGATGATCCCAATCCCGACAACGACCAGGTCAGCATCACCATTGAGCCACGCCAGGCGACCCCTGCCGACATCAGACGCCACCAAGGGGTCGAACGCCTGCGAACGGCCATCGCCATCAGCACTGCGGCCTTCCCGGAGGGGTCGCGTTCTGCCGTCATCGCCCGGGCTGACCATTTCGCCGACGCACTGGCCGGCGCGCCCCTTGCCGTGGACGTCGGCGGACCGATTCTGTTGACCTCCACCGGACAACTGGCCGACGTGACGGCGGCTGAACTCGACCGTCTGTTGCGCCCTGGTTCGACCGTGCACCTGCTTGGCGGAGAGGCGGCGTTGAGCGCCGCAGTCGCTGATTCCGTGGCGGCCCTGGGCTACCAGGTCCGGCGCCACGCCGGACCCAACCGTTACGCGACCTCCGCTGTCATCGCCCAGGCATTGGGATCGGTCAGCCAGGTCGCCTTCGCTGACGGTGACAGCTTCGCCGACGCGGTCGTGGCCGCAGGGGCCATGGCCGCACGCGACGGTGCCCTGCTGCTGACCAGTGGGGACCGCCTGCCCGACGAGACGGCCGACTGGGCTCGCACGGCCGATTGGGCGGTCGGACAGTCGGCGGCACGAGCCGTCCCCCAGGCAGCGGACCTGACCGGGACCACACCGGCCGAGACCAGCGTGGTGGTTGCCCAGACGCTGTTTGACGACCCCTCAACCATTGGACTTGCCACCACCGCGGCCTTCCCTGATGCCCTGGCCGGCGGCCCGCTGACCGCAGCCGTCGATGCCCCGTTACTGCTGAGCGACGGTGACCGCCTTGATTTTGCGGTGGCCGACTACCTCTCCGGTACGTCCACGATCTCAACCGCCCACCTCTTCGGAGGCCCCGGCGCGTTGTCACCAGATATCGAGGAGCAGGTTCGCGCGCTGCTGACCCGCTGACACCGCTGGTACCATATGTGGTATGGCGGCCAAGACGACGGTGTATTTGACCGACCAGCAGAAGGCCGGCGTGGAACGAGAGGCACGTCGGCAGGGACTGTCCGAGGCCGAGGTAATCCGACGGGCCATCCAGGCAGCCGTGCACGCACCTGGACCGACAGCGGGATCATCAGCGGTGAGCCGTTCGCCGATCGTGCGGAGGACCTGTTGGAGGGGTTCGGCGAGCGATGATTGCTGACACCAGCGGACTGCTCGCACTGTTCAACGAACGTGAGCCTGCAAGCGGGGCCTGAGCGATCTGACTGAACCTGGCTCACCGCTGAAGGACATCGTGTATCTGCGAGGGTTGCGCGAAGTGGGTGCGCACCTGACCGCCCAGCCGCAGGGTCACTCCTCGTCGCTAGGCACCCAGCGCCCGGCTGTGTCCATGGTGACCACACCGGCATCCTCCAGGGTGACCAGGGTGGCATCAAGCCAGTCGATGTCGACATCCATCCTGGTCGAGAGGTCAGCCAACGTGGAGGGTCCGTGGGTCCGCAACTCCTCCACGATCGGGTGGTCACCTCCTGAGATCGGGGGGGTGATCCAGCCACCGGTGACCGGGGCGTCCAGCAGCACCGCCGTACCCTGTGCCAGCGTGGCCACAACCCCTCCGCGCAGAGTCTGCACCTGGAAATCGGCACCCACGACGGCAGTGGCCTTGAGTTCGGCGGCGTGCCGTCGCAGTTCCCGCAGCGCCGCGGTGCGACCACTCAACAGTTCCGTGTCAAGCTCCTCCACCCGGTCGTCCAGGGCATGTCGCACATCATCGGCAATGCCGCGTAGCCAGCCGGGGGAATGGACATGCTCGCCGAACACCACACCCAGGTAGCGGACGACCATCCGCCCCTCGACGGTGTCTGCGGTGGTGACAAGGATGTCAGCATGCTCCATGGCTGTAGTGAAGCACGCGAGCCGCCGTCAGGTTGGGGCGGCGTGGTACGTAGTAGGGCCATGAGCCGAACCGTCGTGCCGTTGGTCCTTGCCTGCGTGATGTCACTTCTGGGGTTTGGCGTGGCTGTGCCCGTTGTGCCTGCCCAGGCACAGACCTGCCCGACGGAGGTGTCGGTGCCGGGGGCAGAGTTTGTCCAGGTCACCTGTCTTGAGGACCTGACCACGCTGTCCAACCCGCGAATGGACCAGACGACCTACGGCTGGGGCGGGTCGGGTAACCGGTCAAACCCGTCGCTCAACTCGACCCTGACCACCTATACCGACACCGCCGTGCCGGGCCTGCAGATCGAGGGATGGTTTCCCGACTCCTGCTCGCGTTATGAGATCGAGCACAACACGTTCATCCCGGCCTGCCCCGACGGGCATCGCCACAACGGGCAGTTCGTCATCCGCATCCCCGATGACTGGGATGGCGAGCACCTGGTGGTGGCCGGGGCACCCGGCATACGCACCCAGTTCGCCAACGACATCATCCTGAGCGACTTCGTGCTGGCTCGGGGATGGGCGTATGCCGCCCATGACAAGGGCAACACCGGCCTCAACTTCTTTCGCACCGGCGACGACGAGACCGCAGGGGAACTGCTGACCTGGGATCCACCGGAGGCCATTGCGCAATGGCCGCGCTTCTCGGCGCTGACCGCCGTGGCCGCACAGGGTGCCTTGGAGCAGGTTCATGGCCGCCAGGCCGAGCGCACCTATGCCGCCGGTATCTCAAATGGCGGGTATCTGGTCCGGTTGGCACTGGAGCGCTATCCCGAGCTGTTCGACGCCGGCGTGGACTGGGAGGGGACGTTGTTCAGCGAGGAGTCAAGCGTCCTGACCTGGATCCCACCATTGCTGCGGGGCTTCCCCTCCTACCGCGCCAGCGGGGACCAGGCGGGCTATGAGGAGATGGTCCACGGCGGCCTGGTTCCACCCGACAGCGAGCCGATCTGGGACGACCACTACGTCATCTACTGGGGGGCCGTGGCCAGCACCTATCGTCCGGCGCTGGACCCGGAGTACTCAAGCTACGTCGACGCGCCACGGCTGGTCGTGCCGCCCGCTGACGCCGACGCGCAGTACGACTACACCTCCCGGCCCCAGTTCGTCCACGACCGGGTGGCCGAACTGGCCAACACAGGCGACATCAACGGTCGGCCGCTGATCACCTTGCACGGGACCTTGGATGCGCTGTTGCCGATCGCGGCGGACTCTGATCGCTACGCCGACATGGTGCGAGCGGCCGGCCACGATCAGGACTACCGCTACTACGTGGTCGAGGGGGGCACCCACGTCGACGGTGCCGCCGATGACTTCCCTGACACGTTTCGCCCCATCCTGCCCTGCTTCCTGGGCGCACTGGATGCCGTCGATGCGTGGGTGAGTTCCGGCGTGGCGCCGCCACCCAGCGGGCTGATCCCCTTCCCCCAGGATGCAACTCCGACGGAGCGAGCAAATACCTGCGGGTTACCTCAGCGGGTTGACCGGGTGGCCGGGGCCGATCGTGTGTCGACGGCGATACAGGCGTCACAGCAGACCTTCGGGGTGTCACAGACGGTGGTCATCGCGACGGCCGGTGACTTCCCCGACGCACTGGCCGCGACTCCTCTGGCGGCGTCCCTGGACGCGCCGCTACTGCTGGTCGACGGTGGCTTGACCGATGGACTACGCGAAGAGCTACACCGGACCGGGGCACTGGAAGCCATGGTGGTGGGCGGGCCGGCCGCTGTGTCCGATGAGGTGGTGCAGGCGTTGCAGGTACTGGGTCTGGAGGTGACGCGGCTGGACGGACCCGACCGGTACGCCACCGCCGTGGCAATTGCCGAAAGAATGATTGAGGAGGCGGGTCCGGCTGGCGGGCCTGGCACCACATCGGGTCGTGTGGCGTTCGTCGCGTCGGGTGAGGGTTTCGCCGACGCGCTGTCAGCGGGGCCGGTGGCTGCGGCGGTGGGTGCGCCGATCCTGCTGACGGCGCCTGCTGGCTTGCCGGCCGTCACGGCCGCGGCCCTGCAGCGGCTTGGAGTCACCCGGACGGTGGTGGCCGGGGGATCGGCGGCGATCAGCGATGGAGTGCTGGCCGACCTTCCCTCACCCATTCGGGTGGCTGGGTCTGATCGGTTCGCCACTTCGATCGCTTTGGCCGAGTACGGCCTGGCCCACGGTTTGAGGGCCGATGAGGTCTATTTGGCCACGGCGTCAGGTTTCGCGGACGCCCTGGCGGCCGGGACCACCGCGGCGGTCGGGGAATGGGGCGCGGCCCCGCGGGGACCGCTGCTGCTGGTGGACGGGTCGGGAGGCCCGGCCGGCCAGGCCACGCTCGACTGGCTCAGCGCACGCGCCGGGGAGGTGGAACGTGCGCTGCTGTTCGGCGGCACCGCGGCGATCAGCCCTCAGACCGAGACACAGGTCAGGGCGGCCCTGGGCTGAGGGGCCCCGGGATCGTCCACATGCGCGGTCGCGATCGTGTTGCCAGCGTTCGGCAACCCCCTGATGATGGGACTATGACGGCCCTGAGCGACGCGACGATGCTGAGCGAGCTCCCGAGCGACGCGTTTCGTCCCCTGCGGCGTGCCGAGTTCCAGGCGCTGGTCGATACAGGAACGTTCGACGGGACGCACGTCGAGCTCGTCGGTGGGGTGCTGGTCGAGATGGGCCCTCAAGGTGAGCAACACAGCGAGACGATCCGACGCCTGACCAAGCTGCTTGTGCATGCGGTGGGCGACGACTACGACATCGGCGTGCAGACGCCGCTCGCCGTCGACGACATCACGCTGCCGGAGCCGGACCTCCAAGTCCTGCCCGCCGGCCCGTACTGGACGGAGCATCCAGACCGGGCGCTGCTCGTCATCGAGGTGTCACGGAGCAGTCTGCGTTTCGACCTCGGCGTCAAAGCCCGCCGCTACGCAGCCGCTGACTATACGGAGTACTGGGTTGTGGATCTCGACGACCAACAGATCCACGTGCACACCGGGCCATCGGCGGACGGATGGTCCCGCGTGGACGTCATCACGGATGGGGTGCTGGCCAGCAGTGCCGTGCCGTCGATTCGCGTTCCATTGGCCCGGTTGTTCGCGGAGCGTCCGACCTCCACCGCATGACCATGACCCGGTCCGGCCGCCGAGGATGCCGCGTCGTCCCAACAGGTCTGCCACAACCCGAGCCCCTGGGCACGGGCATCGGCAAAGGCGGTGTCGAGCAGCGCGGCGTAGGCAGGATTCTCGTGTCGGAACTGGTTGAGGTAGCGGTCATCGGCCAGGCCCTCGGCCGCCAGCAGCACGCCGACATCGCCTGCGCCGACGGTGATCCGGGCCACTCGCCGCCCATGGGTGTCCTGCGCGTAGTCGTCGACGGAGAACCCCTGGGCCAGCAGATCAGCCGTGCGTTGCGATGCCTCGCGACCGCCACACTCGGACAGTTCCGGCGTGTTGATCAGCCCGATGCGGTACTCCAGGCCGTCGGAGGCGACGAAGGAGTCGCCGTCCCGCAGGACGTCGACCCGAAGTAGGGGCTGATCTGCCGGGGGGTCATCAACAGTCGAGGTTGACGTGCACGCGCTCAGCATGATGACCAAGCAGGCGACTGGACCAGCCAGCACCATGAGACCGCGTGTCCGGAGGTCAAGAAGTGGCACGACACCAGTATCGGCTACGGGTGTGTCATTCCCACCTGTGGATAACTCGCTCGTCGGAATGTGCACGGTGGGCCACCATCCTGAGATGGACGAAATCCCCGACTTGCTCCCTGCCCACCTCACGCCGCCCATCCGCACCTCCGCTGACCTTCACCGACACTGGCGGGCCATCATGGGCCCACTGGGCTTCGGTGGCCGGTCGCTGTGGATTACATTCCTGGACTCCGACGGTCACCTGCACCCAACACTGCAACAGGTCGACGACCTACCCATCGATCCGACCGATCGGTCATTGCGCAGGATGATCGACATGTGCAAGCGGGTCCTGCGCGAAATCGATCGCGCCGGCAGCGTCGCCTTCCTGCTGGCCCGCCCCGGCTGGGCGCAGGCGCATCACTCCGACATGGTCTGGGCCGATGGGCTCCGACGTGAAGCCGCCAAGGTCAGGTTGCGGGTACAACCCGTCTTCTTGGCCACCGACCAGGCGGTGGTCAGCCTGGAGCCTCCCCTGGCCGCGTGACGACGGATCTCAATGGTGAACCAATGTCGACGTGGACAGCCCGGTGCGCGGGGTTGAGAATCACCCGAAACGACAGCAAAAGGGTAAGGGATGACAACAATCAGGGTGCTCATCGGGACGGCCAAGGGAGGCTTTGTGGCCACCGCGGACGGCTCGCGACGCGACTGGACGGTGTCCGAGCCGCTGTTCGGGGGCTGGGAGGTGTACCACCTGAACGGGTCGCCGGTGGATCCCGACCTGCTCTGGGCGGCCCCCTCGACCGGTTGGCATGGGCAGGTGATCCAGCGCTCAACCGACGGCGGCGCCACTTGGGAGGCTGTCGGAAACGACTTCACCTACAACGGTGAGACGCAGACCCATCAGTGGTATGACGGGACCCCTCATCCATGGGAGTTTGCCCGGGTCTGGAATCTGGCACCGTCACCGGTTGATGCCGACGTGGTGTTCGCCGGCGTGGAGGATGCCGGGTTGTTCCGCTCGGGCGACGGGGGTGGAACCTGGCAAGAGCTTGAGGGGCTGCGCACGCACTCGACGGCCAATACCTGGCAGCCCGGTGCCGGGGGGCTGTGCCTGCACACCATCCTGATCGACCCGGCAAACACCGACCGGATGTATGTGGCCATCTCGGCGGCCGGCGCGTTTCGCACCGATGACGAGGGGTCGACCTGGTTGCCGATCAACGCCGGACTGCGCAGCGAGTTCCTGCCTGAGGAGGACGCCGAGGTCGGCCATTGTGTCCACAATCTTGCGTTCCATCCGTCGCGGCCCGACACGGTCTTCATGCAGAAGCACTGGGACGTGATGCGCACCGATGATGCCGGCGGGCGCTGGCACGAGATCAGCGGCAACCTGCCGTCTGACTTCGGCTTCCCGGTCGGGGTGGACCCCAATGACCCCGAAACGGTGTTCGTGGTGCCGATCAAGAGTGACTCCGAGCACTATCCGCCGCAGGGCAAACTGCGGGTGGCCCGCAGCCGCAGCGGGGGCGGGGAGTGGGAGCTGCTGACCAACGGGCTGCCCCAGCAGGACTTCTATGGCGATGTCCTACGGCAGGCGCTGGCCATCGACACGATGGATCCCTGCGGGGTCTACGTGGGGACCACCGAGGGAACGGTCTACGCCTCGTCCGATGGTGGGGATAGCTGGCAACCGATCGTCCAGCACCTGCCGCGGGTTCTGTCGGTCGAGGTCCAGACAGTCTCATGAGCACGATCCGAGTGGTGTTGCCCCAGCATCTGCGAACCCTGGCAGAGGTGGGCAAGGAGACGACCGTTGAGGTCGGTGACACCCCGACGATCGGCGAGGTGTTGGACGCTCTGGAGGCGTGCCATCCGGTGCTGCGCGGCACCATCCGCGATCACACCACCCACAAACGGCGGGCCTTCATGCGCTACTTCGCCTGCGAGGAGGACCTGTCACACGAACCACCCGACACCGTCCTGCCCGAACAGGTGGTGGCGGGCCAGGAGGTGTTTCGGATTCTGGGTGCCATCGCCGGCGGCTGATGTACCCCGGCTCAGGAACGGCTCTTCGCCTGTGCTGCCAAGTCGGCGACGTTGCCTGTCAGCGGGTCGCCATGCCCAGGCAACAGTAGTTGGGCGTCAACATCGGCAAAGCGATCCAGCGAGGCTCGTGCGGCTGCCGAATCGGCGTTCAGGGCATCCGGGAGCAGGCGTGGCCCGGTTTCGCGGGTAAAGACGTCGAGGGTCACCAGGGCGTCACCCGTGAGGACCGCGCCGGCGTTGTCCAGGATGAACGACGTGTGGCCGGTGGTGTGGCCAGGTGTGTGCAGGGCACGAGGTGAGCCGGGGACGTCGATGGTCTGCCCGTCATCAAAGGGGGTGACCTGCTTGATCCACTTCGGCGTCATGAAGCCGTGGGCGGTGGCGTGCAGGATGAAACCCAACGCCTTGGGCTGGATGAGGTGGGGGATGAGCGAGGGAACCATGGCGAATGGCGAGGATCCCTTGGCCTCTCCCTTGAGATAGGGCACCTCGTCGCGGTGCCCGTGGACGACCGCTCCTGCCTGGCGGGCGCGCTCGGCTGCGCCCTGATGGTCGGGGTGGCCGTGGGTCAGCACGACTGCCGCCAGGTCGGATGTTGAGTGCCCGAGGCTTGACAGGGCCTCTTGGACTCGGGACCAACTCCGTGGCCAGCCGGTGTCGATCAACGTGACCTTGCCGTCGGCAACCAGTAGGTACCAATTCACCAGGCCATCGGCGACACGGTGGACACCGTCGGCGACCTGGGTGGGGCGGGTTGGCATGCTGCACTTCTCCATCGGGGGCTTGTCGGACGTCTGGTGTTGCCGTACCCGAAAATCCAGTGGATAACCATGCTGCCGGCGGTTTCGCTCGCCGTCGTGGGCATGGGCTAAGGCGATGGCCGCACAGGCAGTGCTGCGACATCGCCGTCTGCCGGGTTCCTGCCCGCCTGACGGCCGTGCCGGACTGGACGGCGGCGACTTCACGTTTGATCGCGGCGATGAGGAGGCCTGGGGTGAAGGCGTGGACTGCTTTGCCCCACACCCGAGCCCACGGGGCGATCGAGCCAGCTTCGATGGTCAGGTCAGTGCCGTCCCGTGGACGGTGGCGGACCTGGAAACAGAAACGACACCATCCACTACCGCGACTCCACCGTCGAGCAACGCTGCCAAGCCCACGGTCGGGTGCTGGCAGACCATTGCATCGCCCGGTTCAAGGACTGGCAGATCCTCCGCGACCATCGACGACGAGGCCGGCATCTGCTCGACAGTCTCCGAGCCGTCGCCTACCTCCACAACCTGCGCATCCTCGCCGCGGGCCTATGAGAGCGGGGGATACATCATGGTTGCGACCGACTGCCAAGTCCATGCAAGTAGGATCTCGGTCAGGACGGCCTATTCTCGACCGGTCTTGCGGCCGTCGAATTCGATCCGTATGTCCGAGCGACGCCCAAAGCAACGGCCCGACTCAAAGCACACGCCGTGACGAACATTCGATTCGGACAGGTCAACCTCATCGTCGCCGACATGGCCGCCTCGGTCGACTTCTACCGGATCCTCGGACTCGATGTACCCGATCCCTTCGAATGGCCGCCCGGCTCCGGCGCCCAACACGTAGAGATCCACGGCGACAGCGACTGCTACCTCGCTCTCGACAACCACCCCCAAGCACGAATCTGGAACAACCGATTCGACCCAGACCGGGGCAAGGGGAACGCCGTGATCGGCGTCCTCGTCGGCGCGCGCGACGATGTCGACCAACTCTACGACATGGTCAAGGCAGTTGGTCATCCCGTGGGCCAAGAACCCTACGATGCCTTCTGGGGATCTCGGTACGCGATCGTGATCGACCCCGACGGCAATCAGGTCGGCCTCAAGAGCCCGATAGACGATTCCCCCGCGTACGAACCTGGGAAGCCCGCGTAGCGAGATCCCCTGGGCAGGGGCCAACTCGTAGATCACTGGATCGCGACGGTACCGCGGCGCTGGCAACCATTGGGCAGCAGGCCGGCCCCGAAGGCGTTTCCGCGGAAACGCATCCTGTGGATATCGGCTGGTATCCAAGGCCAGCTGGGCGGCATTGAACGCGCCCTTTCCTGCCGGCAACCAGGGTTCGGGATGGGCCACGTTGGCTCGTTGGTCCCACCGGTCACATCGGCGCATCCGCGGGGACAAGGTCGTCCAGGTGGCGCCACAGCGGGTGCAGCACAGGGACCATCGTCACCCCCAGGTACAACGCTGCACCTATCAAGAGGGTTGGGCGCAACCCGATGGCCTCGGTGAGGAAACCGGCACCTAGTGTCCTGTCCGGTAGACGAATGGCATAAATGTCATTTGCCTCGGGTGACGGCTCCGCAGTAGCCGGCGAGGCGGTCGAGGATGTCTTCAGCGGTCTTGTGCCACACGAAGGGTTTGGGGTCGTCGTTCCAGACCTCGACCCAGGCCAGGATGGCATCGGCGAGCTGCTTTGTGGAGGTATGGGTGGACCGTTGCAGCATTTTGGTGGTGAGCGCGGAGAACCAGCGTTCCACCAGGTTCATCCACGATCCGTAGGTGGGGGTGAAGTGCAGGTGGAACCGGCGGTGGCGGAGCAGCCATCGGTGGACCTTGGGGGTCTTGTGGGTCGACAGGTTGTCCAGCACGATGTGGACGTCGAGCTCGTTGGGGACCTCTCGGTTGATCTTGTTGAGGAAGGCGATGAAGTCGTCTTGGTTGTGTGACTTGCGGATGTCGCTGATGACGATGCCCGACGCGATGTCGAGGGCGGCGAAGAGGTCCACGGTGCCGTGGCGTTTGTAGTCGTGGGTGGCCCGCTGGGGTGTGGTGGGCAGCAGCGGCAGGATCGGGGCGGTCCGGTCCAACGCTTGGATCTGTGGCTTCTCGTCCAGCGCGAAGACGACGGCGGCCACGGGAGGGTTGAGGTAGAGCCCGACGATGTCGCGAACCTTCTCGATCAGGTCGGGGTCGGGCGAGACCTTGAAGGAGTCCTGTAGCCAGGGTTTGAGGCCGAAGGCCCGCCACACCTCCGCGACGGTGGTCTTGCTGATGCCGTGCTTGTCGGCCAGGCCGCGAGTGGACCAGTGGGTCGCATCGGCTGGGGCGCTCTCCAGCGTGTCCACGACCACAGCTTCGATGACGTCATCACCGATGGTCCGGGCGGCGCCTGGCCGAGGCGCGTCGACCAGACCCTCCAACCGATCCGCGGCGAACCGCTTGCGCCACTTCGCCACCGTCTTTTGGTTGATGCCCTCCTGCTCGGCGATCGCGGTGTTTGACTGGCCCTGCCCGCAGGCCAGCACGATCCGGGATCGCCGGGCCAACGCCTGGGAGGAGGAATGTCGCCGTGACCAGCGCTCAAGCATTTCCCGTTCGGCATCAGTCAGGGTGATGGTCGTGGTCGGACGTCCGCGGTCTGCCATTGGTGATCTCCAAGTCAACGGGGTTCACCACGACCAACGCAACCTGCAGACCCGAAAATTCCTCCAACTCGTACCTTTCTCCACTAATCAGCCGGACAGGACACTAGGGCACCGATCGGTGCAGTACCCACGAACGCGACGCCGAGCAACCCGAAGACCCGACCGCGCATCCCCCGGGGGATCAGCTCGTATTCGATGGCCCCTGAGACCGGGTTGACTGGCCCCATCGCAATCGACAGCAGCAGCACCCCGCCGATGGCGATGGCGGGGGGTGGGACCGCCGCGATCAGCAGGAACTTGGGCGCCCCAGCTAGGATCAGCGCTGGCACGAGCACCGAGCGTCGAGGTAGGCGGTGCCCGATCGCTGCGTGCCAGCCCACACCCAGCAGAGCCCCCGCCCCCACCGCCCCGATCAGCAGGCCCAGCACGATGGGCCGGTCGTAGACCTGGTTGCTGACGACTGGGAGCAGCACCGCCGTGAACCCGACCTCCAGCATGTTGATGCCGATGAACACGCCCACCGTGCTGCGCAGCAGCGGGCTGCTGAGCAGGAAGCGCCAGCCCTCTCCCGACTGTTGCCGATACCCGACCTGCCCGGCGTCGCGCGTGCCCGTCGCGGCGGCAGGCACGCCGACCAACAGCCCGATCAGCAGGGCGGACAGGCCGAAGCTGATGGCATCCACCACGAGCGCCTGCGTGGCACCGACGGATGCGATCAGGATCCCGCCGAGAGGGGCGCCCAGCAGCTGTGTGGTCCGATAGGTGGTTTCGTGCAAGCTGGTGGCGCGGTCCACCGAGACCCCCGCGTGGGCGGCCAGGTCGGGAAGCAACGCGCGGCGCGCGGTCTCACCCGGCGCATCCAGCAATGCCCCCACGAAGATCAGGCCGAGCAGTAGCGGGTACGTCAAGGAGTCGAGGCTGTGCAGCAGGGGGATCGCCGTAATCGTCGTGCCGCTGGCAAGGTCCGCGCCGACGCTCGTCAGCCGGAAGCCGGCCCGATCGATCAGCGGTCCTGCGAGAAGCCCGGCGGCGATGACCGGCAAGGTGTTTGCAGCGACCGCGATGCCCGTTTGAGCGGCGCTGCCCGTGCTTTGCAGCACGAACCATGGGATCGCCAGCAGGGCAATGCGGTTACCCGTCACTGACAGTGCCTGAGCGGCCAGCAACGCCCCGAGCGGGACGCGGCGCTCAACCATGACGTCCACCGCCACCCGAGGTGCCAGGGTGCAAGGTGAACAACAGACCCGATGCGCTCAACGGCACGGCACCGGGGGTCGCGGGGTCCACCGCCGCGGCGCGCAGATGGGTGAACGCCGCTTCCAAGTGGTGACGCGCTTCGTCGAACGACTCCGAGGCGACCCAGACCTCGACATCGTCAAACCACCGGGGGTCCAGGCTCACCCGTGCAGCGCGCTCCTGCTGCACTGCCCCCATGGCGGCGACCACCGCGATCCAATCAGCGGTCGTGGAGCTCTCACCCCGCACCGGCTCAGCCGGCGCAGTGACCACCCGGTACCGGAGTTCCGTCCCACCGTTCACCGTGTGTTCGTCAGACAAGACGACCAACCCAACATCACGCAAGACGCGCAAGTGATAGCTGGCAGCAGCGTGCTGCAGCCCCAGTCGGCGTGCCAGGCCGGCCGCAGACGACGGACCACCCGCCAGCACCGACCACATCCGCAGCCGGGTTACGTGCGTCAACGCTCGCAGCGCCAGTAGAGAGCCCGCCCGCGCCCGGGTGTCATCGCCGTCCAAGGCGACACCGTCTTCAATACCAGAGACACGCGTCTGCTTGGTCATTCACACCTCCCAAAGGAACATTGGGGGGTGAAGCGTAGCATCCGCGAAAGCGTTATCCCGGGGCGATCTCCCCGCTCGCTCTGATGGTGTGCCCGACACTCCCTCAACGGCTGCACTCACGCACTGATAGCTAGCGCCTGAATGGCCCCGCTTCACGCCGGCCAACACCAAGAATGCTGCGGGTTCGGCCTACGGCGTTGACGACCCGCTACCCGCCGGCGGCTATGCGCTTGGCATAGGAGCGGCTGCTCCCGAGCGGTAAGGCATCAGTGCACGGGTCGGGGGCGATGCCTCGTTGATAGGGTCACTATGGAGCTGTGCGAGGTCGGATCATCGTCTCCAGAGCGCGCTGGTTGCTCGTGCTGGCGCTGGTCAGCGCGTGCGCCTCACAGGTTGGGCAGGTTCCAGACCCTGCGGGCGAGGGGCTCATTGTGAGCGAGTCCTGGTCACGTGAGCGATGCGCCGAGCAACACTCGTCTCTTGTCGAGCTTCATCAGCCGCCGATTGACTTGGTCGGCGAGCCCGAAGGTTCACCCGCCCACCAACGCGCGGCCGCCTACGAGGAGGCCTATCAGAGGCTTCTCAACGAGCACGCTGAATGTGACCCAACGACCTGGCTACGGGGGCCGACCCCATCACCCAGCGAATCATTGCCTCCCGATTGCCCGCTCATCGCAGCCGAGGCAGGCCGCCTTCTCGTTGAGGTCACCGAAGACCTTGATCTCACAGAAGACGGCGAATTGGGCCCGGAGGCCGTCCACTCGGTCGAGGAGATCACCTTCGAGTTGCGCCCGTCCTCTTGCGACCCACAGGCTCACCTTTCGACCGTGCTGGCCGCCTTCCAGTGTGATCGAGCGGAGTCCGGTCCTGACCGTCTGGATCAAGAGGTGGTCACCGCAGTGCTTGATCACCTGGGGCCGGCACAAGTTGGGCCCACATGCGACGAATTGCCCAGGCTGAGTAGGAATGACAAGGCGGCCCCAAGTGCGGCCAGATCAGGCTGGCGTTCCTAGCTGAGATCGATACGTCAACGCCCCCGACCACCCCAGAACCGGTCGAGAGCTCCATTGGTCAGTAGATGTTGCCGGCCTTGTTGTAGCGGCTGGTATGCGAGGGCGGGCGAGGGGGCACTGAACGCGCCCTATGTGCCGGGGCGGGCCGAGGGTCACCGCCTCGGAACCGGCACCCCCGGCGGCACGTCCCCGCCCGCCGTTGTGTCGTCTGGTGCGCAGGTACACCAAACGTCACGGTCCAGGGTCCGCTGGCGTGTCGTCTGGTGCGCAGGTACACCAAACGTCCGACTACGACTTCGGAGCCCTTCTTGATGAGCTGTTGCATGCTGACGATGAGCGTCCCGACGTTGCGGTGAAACATGAGTCCGAATGGGCGCTGTCAGCCTTGCGCGGTGGGATGGTGATCTGGGAGAACGTAGAGGCAGTCAGCACACCCCAGCACATGGAATCGCTGGAGCGCGAGGAGATCATCCAGTTGATGGGCATGGTTGCCACGGGCGACCTGGACGGTGTTCGCCGTCGCCCGTGGCTGCCCAGTTATGGGACGGAGCACCGGTAGCTCTTGGATCCATCAGCCCTTGGGTATCGGCCCTTCGCCTATCTGCCTGCTCGTACGGCACGTGTCGTGCCGTGTATCATTCGATGATGGCTGATTCCCAACGGGTGAACATCACGCTTGATCCCGAGCACGCGGCGAGGCTCTCCCGTCTGGCCGCGCGGGTGCATGTCAACGAGGGGACGCTTGCCCGGTCGCTGCTGTCGAGCGCGATCGATGGTGCCGACCCTGACCCGGACAACGTCGTCGCGCTCCTTGATGGCATTCCTGGGGCGTTTGACCGTGCCCAGCTCGGGCTCCAGCAGGCTGACGCGGGTGAGTCCATCCCATTGGCCGATCTGTAGCGCCATGGCAACCGTGACGCTCGCGAGGGCCGCGATCGAGGACCTCGACGCCCTGATCAGCGTCCTCAACCTGCCCGGCGACACGCGGGTACGGGTGCGGACGTGTCTTGAGCCCTTGGCCGACTTCCCGCTGCTCGGGCCAGCACTCGCCGGACGATGGGTGGGCCTGCGATTCCTCCTCGGCCAGTGGCGGTGGATGCTGCTGGTCTATCGCTATGACGAACCGAAGGACTCGGTGGTCGTCGTCACAGTCCAAGACGCCCGATCATCAAGCTCCCCGACGAGCATGAGCTGACCGAGACCATCTCCCTGTGGTAACGGCCCATATTTGATGAGCAGTCTATGAGGTCGTGACCCCGGTAAAGCCGGCCCCCGGCTACACAGACTTGCATCTGAAGAACAGTGTCCAACGAACACCGTTTGGCAACACGGGGCCGTGTTAGTTTGGCCGTCGGATGTCGAACTGGCGCCGCTCCGGGGGGCACGGTCAGCCGAGGGAGACGCAAGCATGGATCACGCGCGACAGTTCTTTATCGACGGTGCGTGGGTTGCTGACACCCGGTCCGGCGGGCAGGCCGAGCAGGCCTGGGTAGCGGCGGGTGCGCCGTCGCTCAAACGGCCCAAACCACGGCTGCGACGCCGCAGAACCGACAGCGATGGGCTGCAGAAAGCGGCCTGAAAGATGTCAGCTGGGGCCGGGCCGGCTCCAGGGAGTCCGTGCAGGGTGGTGGACAGCCGCTGCCCCGATGGTCAGTCCCAAGTTCCTGTGAGGTGCGCCTCAAGGGGTGCGGCGAGGACGACGTAGGGCCGGCCGCGGCGGATGAGGCCACGGTCCTCGAGGCGACGTGCGGTTTGGGCCAGCTCTGCGCTGGATCGGCCCAAGGCCTCTGCTGCGTCAGAGAGATGGCGTTGCTCGGGGCTGAGTCCGACGAGCGAGTCGAAGAGTGCCTGTTCGCCTGCGGGTACACGGGACCAGACCCGTTCCACGTGTCCGGTCGCTTCCGGGCGGACAGAGTCCCAGCCGCGGCGGACCTCATCGGCGGTGATGGTCGCGCCCTCACCCTCCGTCCAGGCGGCGGCACCGAGGAGCTGGAAGAGAAACGGGTCGCCAAGGCATCGGTTGACGATCGCGGTGACCGCGTCGGCGGTCATCGTGATCCGTCCCGGGCCCTCGGTGAGGACTGGCCAGCCGTCGGCGGTGAAGGGAGCGAGCGCGGTCCGGATCTCAGTTTCCGTCAGGTAGGAAAGGATCAACGGCTTGAACCGGCGTGCGAACGTGGCACCTGCAGCGCTCATGGCCCGCTCGGTGAAGTCCCGCAGGCCGCTCAGGTAGACGACCAGTGGAAGGACTCGGGTGTGGACGTTGCCGGCTGCGTCGGTGCGGTCGACCTCGTGGCCCAGCGCATCACCGATCGCGATTAGCAGCTGGCTGAGGGTGTCGGGGTCACGGACGTTCTGCACCTCGTCTACGTGGAGGACCAGGACCTTCTCGTCATCGGCCGCGATGGAGGCGAGCGTGATCAGGGCGTCCCGAAGCGTCACGTGCGGTTGAACGGCAGGGGCGTCGCCGAGGGTGACAGTGACGCCGAGCATGACGTCGCGGACACGGTCGAGGAGCCCCGTGGCTCGGGATGCCACCTGTTCGCCGAGGGAGCGTCCTTCCACCGCAGCGATCACGGCATCGGCGAGCAGTGCCAGGGGATCGCTGCCTCGCGGCACCCGGATGCTGGGGACGACCAGGTGTCCAGCGTGTCCGGCGTCGCGCATGATGCGGCGGGCAAGGACGGACTTCCCGATGCCCGGTTCGCCCAGGATGGTCCGTCCACGTTCGTACAGTCCTGCGGAACGACGCACCACGACGGTCCGGTCGAAGTCGGCCAGCTCTGCTGTCCGGCCTGCCCATACCTCGGGGACGAGGTCGCTGCCGGGCAAGAACGGGTTCGTCTCCGACCCTCTCATTGCTATAGTTGCCATCTGTTAACTATAGCGCCGACGGTCATAGGGGCCTACCATCCGGTGGGCCACACAACCCGGCCCCTTCTCTCAGACCGTGCGGGTGTCCAGGATAACGGCGTGCAGGCGGAGACGGTTCAGCGGTACAGCGCCTGCGGGGGAGCGGGGCACGATGGCGTCACGGTGCCAGTTTTCCAGTTCCGTCCAGGCGTCCGCATCGCGTACCAGGTCTTCGTGGGTTTCCTTCCATGCCTGGGAGCGACGCGAGAAGTGGCCGACCGTCCGCCGATCCAGCAGTGGGTACAGGGTGGGGAACTTGTGGTGCAGGATCGCGTGGGTTGTCAGTATCGTGACGCCTTGCAGGTTCATCAGCAGCGCCCAGGCCGTCCACATGGGGCTGCCGAAGGCAGCGATTCCTCCCTCGTCGAACAACTCCTCGCGGCTGAGTTCCCAAAAGCACGGGGCTGGGTCCGAAATGTCTGCGATCACCTGGTTCAGTTCCGGCAGTAGGCCCAGTAGCGCATCCACCGCCCCTTGCTGCAACCCGGCACCCAGCCCGGCGGCCACCAGGATGTCGACCGGGAGCAATTCGCGGTCGGGGCCACCGGGGATGCAGTCATAGCTGCGGTACCCATCGGCGAAGAACCGCAGCCGGTCGGCATCGATTTGCACCACCCGGCTTGGGTCGGGTTCCCAGCGCGTGGCCGGCGCCGAGCAGTACCGGCCGATGCAGGTCTGGGCGACCTCAAGGCTGATCGAGTCCCCCGCCACGGTCAATTGCTGCTGTGCCACTGGCGATCTCCTTGAGGGGGCCTACCGAACCCAGGACGGTATCGCAGCGGTGGGATCCAGCCGCACGTCGTTGGTGCGGCTCAGCCCAGGATCCTATGGCCCTGATCCACCAAGCCCGTGACGTCGACCCCGGTCTCTTCGTGCATCAGGCGTCGAAGCATCGGCGGCATGGAGTCCAGCGCACGCGTCAGCTCGCGGATGGTGGTGCGGAGTTGCTGCATGCGTGCGGCCTCCTCTGCGGGAGTGATCAGGTCATCGGCGATCGCGCCTTCGGACCGCGAGGCGACCAGGGGATCTGGCACACCGCGGACCCACACCAGTGCTCGGCGCCCCGGGCCTCGGCCCTCGACGACAGGGTCGACGGCGATCACGTCGTCGGAGCGAACGAACTTGCCGTATCCCAGCGCGACCAGCTGGTCGGATTGGATTCTCATGTGGCCACCTCCTCTTGTATCCCGGCAATCCTCGCACGCCGGTATGACAAGCCGATCAGTGTCTCCACAGCCGCGGGTTCGTGGCCTGCCACGGGCATAATGACGCGATGGACTTCCGGGAGTTGACCGATGACGACTTGCTCCTTTTGCATGGCTGGCTGAACGGGCCGGGTGTGGTGCGGTGGTGGGAGGGCGAGGACGTCACTTGGGAGACGGTGGTCCGTGACTACGGCTCGCAGAACACCGAGCCGGTGGAGTACTGGATCGCTATTGAGGACGGCGTCGAGGTTGGCTGGATCCAGTGCTATGCCGCGTCCAGCTTCGCCGACGAGGAAGAGACGGCGCACTGGTTCCGGCTCGGGATCCACCAAAGCGCGGGAGGCATCGACTATCTGATCGGCTCACCGGAACAGCGCCGTAAGGGGATTGGGTCGGCCATGATCCAGGCGTTCGTGTCAGACATCGTCTTTCCGCGCCATCCCGAGTGGACGCAGGTGTGCGCCTCGCCGGTCGCGGCCAACATCGCGTCGTGGCGGGCGCTGGAGAAGGCCGGCTTCACCCACCGCGCCTCCTTCACCGACAAAAATGGCCTGTGCAAGCTGATGGTGCGCGACCGTGACTCCGACCCCGCAACCTGACGCCCCAGCTAACCCGCGCCCATTTGTTTCGGGTTGACCAGGACCTCACCCTCGGGCTCAAGGTACAGAATCCCGCTGGGCGGCGGATCCTCATCGACGAACCGGTCAGGTGCCGACTTGCGAGCCTTCTTCACGGCTCGGGCTCCGGTGTCAAAACGCACCGGACGCCATCGTCCCACGTACGTCCAGCCCTTCCCCGCAGCGGCGCGTAGCCACAGGGGCAGTGCCACGCCGGCATTCACCATCTGCTTGGCCTCCGCGGCCGCCCGAGGCTGACCGGAGATGATCAGCTGACCCGGCGCACCGGGGTTCTTCCGACTGGTGATGGCAAGTCCCACGATGGGACCTCCCCCGGAGGCACGAAGGACCGAGGCTCGGCGTGTCCCGGATCCGGCGGCTTGCAGCACGTCGCTTCGATCCTGAACGGTGCCGACGGGCGGGAACGTGTTGGTGGTCATTTACGCACCGTACGAACCGGGTCATCGTTGGTCGAGGCGAGGCGGGCGAGCCCTGTGGATAACTCGAGGACTGTGGCAAGGTGAGACGGCATGAGCGCAGGAATCGATCTTGACCGTGCCGCAGGGGCGCTGTTGGGCGGCGCAGCCGGCGATGCCCTGGGGGCGGGGTATGAGTTCACAACTCCTGCCGAGAACGAGCCGATCACCATGCGTGGTGGCGGACCATTTGGTTTCGAGCCTGGCGAGTGGACTGACGACACCGCGCAGGCCGCCGCAATCGCACAGATCACCGCGACCGGAAGCACAGACCTGGTCGCCATCGGTCAGCGATTTCTCGACTGGTATGCAACCGGCCCCAAGGACGTGGGCAACTCCACACGGGCGGTCCTTTCCGGTGCCACCGACGCCGGCGACCTCCCCCGCGCCGCCGCCGCCTACTTCGCCCGCCACCCCAGGGGTGGCGCGGGCAACGGCAGCCTGATGCGCACGGCGGCTGTGGCACTAGCGCACCTGGGCGATGACCAGGCTATCGCCAGGCTGGCCATGGACATCTCGGCGCTGACCCACGGCGATCCCTTGGCCGGAGAGGCCTGCGTTGTGTGGTGCATCGCCATCGACCGCGCTGTCCGCGAGGGGCGACTTGATGGCCTAAGGGAAGGGTTGGACATGCTGTCTGGCTCTCGCAGATCAGCGTGGGCGAAGTGGATCACGCAGGCCGAGGAGCAGCCGCCAGCGGCCTTCCACGACAACAACGGCTTCGTGGTGGTGGCGTTGCAGGCGGCCTGGTCGGCCATCCACCACACGCCAGTACCGCTGGACCGACCTGTCCATCACCTGCAAGAGGCGCTGACCACGGCCGTCCGGATCGGTGGTGATACCGACACGGTGGCTGCCATCGCCGGGCAACTGCTGGGTGCCAGGTGGGGTGCCTGGTCGATCCCGTCGCACTGGCGACGCGCGCTGCACGGCTGGCCGGACGTGGCGGGAACCCCGATGGATGCCGAGGGCCTGGTCCGCCTGGCAGTCCTGACGGCCACCAGAGGGGCTCAGGCGATGTAGCTCACCGGCTCGACGTAGCCGACGCGGAAGCCGATCAGGTCAGCCACGTCCTGGATCGCATCACCGACGAACACCTCCCCAACACCGCCCAGGGTTACGGTCGGCGAGATCTCCTCCGTCCCTTGGTCATAGTCATACGGCCTGGCGTTCAGCCTCCTCTGGGTCTTTCCCAAGCTTGCTGGGTTGGGCCCTGCCAGCCGGAGCATGCATTTCTGTGTTGTCAGACCAGTGCGAAATGGGCGAGCGTGCAGACGGCTGCTCACCGCGTGTTGCGCAGCCGCGCTTAAGGGTAAACAGCAGTAATGCCCTCGACCGATAGCCAGTTGATTGCCGGCCGTTACCAGCTTGCCCAACTGCTGGGGCAGGGGGGTGCCGGCCAGGTGTGGCATGGGCTGGACACCGTGCTGGGCCGACCGGTGGCGGTTAAGGTCATGCACGGTCTGCTTGCTGGCGACACCGCGGAGGACGGCAGTCTGGACGGGCGCGACCGTGACCGGGTCATGCGCGAGGCACGTGCCGCCGCACGGCTACAGCATCCCGGTGCCGTCGCGATCTATGACGTGGTCGAGCACCAGGGTCGTCTCCATCTGGTGATGGAGTTGGTCCAGGCACCGACATTGGCCGACCGGGTGGCCGCTGACGGGCCGTTGTCAGACAGGCGCGTCGCCCAGATCGGCCTGGAGTTGCTGGATGTCCTGGACGCCGCCCACGCCATCGGGGTGGTCCACCGCGATGTCAAGCCCAGCAATGTTCTGGTCCCCGAGCACGGGATGGTGCGGCTGACCGACTTCGGCACTGCGGTGATGGCTGGGGAGGACCGTTTGACCGCCAGCGACATGGTCATCGGGTCGCCCGCCTACATGGCACCCGAGCAGGCAACCGATCAAAACGCCGGTCCGGCCGCCGACCGCTGGTCGCTGGGGGCAACTTTGTATCACGCCGTTGAGGGGGTGCCGCCGTTCAGCAGTCCAAGCGCTATCGCCACGATGCACGCGGTGGTCCACGACCGTCCCAGGCCTCCTGTTCAGGCCGGAATGCTGGCACCAGTGATCCAGCGACTGCTGGTCCACGACCCCAGCACCAGGGCCGA
This sequence comes from Euzebya sp., assembly GCA_051004735.1. GTDB lineage: Bacteria > Actinomycetota > Nitriliruptoria > Euzebyales > Euzebyaceae > Euzebya. The sequence goes on from JBPCKA010000026.1 coordinate 42,234, forward strand.
CAGTGCCGAGGTCAGAGCGCTGCTTCAGGCCGCAGTGTCTGGTCGTATGGCGACAGCCCTGATGCCCGCTGACAGAGCTCAGCCGCAAGAGGGCCAGATCGAGTTCTCACCCGCCCTGCGCGGAGGGGAGTCCTGGCGACGGGCCGTTCCCTGGGTGGCAGCGGTGGTCGGGATTGTGGTCGCAATCGGCCTGTTCACCACCATTGATCGGGACGCTACGGTCACCACCACTGAGCCCAGCCCTTCGACACCAGAGGGCGCTGTGGTCGATCCCACAGCCGAGGTGGTGCTGCCCGACGTCACCGTCGCTGCGACGCCTGAGACGGTCGAACCCAGTGATGACCGGAACAACGGCAACGGCAACGGGAACAGCAACGGGAACGGAAACGGAAACGGACGCGAGGAAGCAGACAGTCAACTGCCCACTGGCGTGCCAGCCGACTGGGTCGCCTACCAGCCTGAGGACGCCCCCTACCGGGTCTACCAGCCGCCGTCGTGGACCACCGAACGGCTGGATGCCACACGTACCGACATCAGCGACCCGACCAGCAGTGCCTACCTGCGGCTGGACTGGACAGCGGACCCCGCGCCTGACCCATTGGCCGACTGGCAGGCCTACGAGCCGTCCTTCGCTGAGGGGCACACCGGCTATGAACGAATCCGGATGGAGCCCACCACGTTCGACGGCCAACCCGCAGCACTGTGGGAGTACATCTACACCGCCGGTGGCACACCCGTGCATGCCTACAACCTGAACGTCAGCGGAACCGACTACGGCTACGCGCTGAACTATCAGGCGTCCGAAGCGGACTGGGCCGCTGCTGAACCGCTGTTCTCCAATTTCATGGCCGGCTATGACATCGTCGGGTAGGACTACCGGGTGACGCCGAGCACCTCGCTGATCGGCACGGGCTCGGGTTCGCTCAGCTGATCGGTCAAGCACGAGTCGGGCTCACGGTCGGGACGCCAGCGAAGCATCTTGGTCGTGCCGCGGAACCGACCGGACGTGGCCCAGTTGTAGGACACCTCGACAACGCGTTCGGGGCGCAGTGGGATCCAGGAATGGTCGCCCTCACGGGTTCCGCTCCAACGGTTGGGAGCACCGGGCATCGAGCCGTCGGCATTGGCTTGGATGTCCATCCACGCCGACCACGGATGGCCTGACACATCGTCCATCACCAACGGAGCCACCTCATCGGTCAACTCCACCCGCCGTTTGGCGGTGAAGCTGGCGGCAACACCCACATGCCACAGCTGACCATCGGGGGCGTGCAGCCCCAGGATCAACGAGCCGACCCCGTCGCCGGACTTGTGGATTCGATATCCGGCCGCCACACAGTCGGCACTGCGAACGTGCTTGAGCTTGAACTGGGTACGCTTGTCAAAGACGTAGGGCTGGTCCAGTGGTTTGACGATCAGGCCGTCGAGTCCGGCACCTTCGAACCGGTCGAACCACGCCATCGCCTGTTCAGGGTCTCGGGTCGCGGGGGCCAGGTGCACCGGCGCGGTGAATCCCTCAGCTATCTCCTCAAGCAGCGTGCGTCGCTGCGCGAATCGTCGGGACACCAGCGAATCATCACCCAGCGCCAGCACGTCGAACGCCACGAAGTCAGCGGGAGTGGCGTGGGCCAGCATGTCGACGCGCGACTCGGCGGGATGGATGCGTTGGCCCAGTGCATCGAAGTCCAACTTCCCGTCAACGGCGACGTACAACTCACCATCCACGACACACCGTGGCGGCAGGCTGGCGAGGAACGGATCGATCATCTCCGGGAAGTAGCGGTTCAGGTCCTTCTGGTTACGGGACCCCATCACCACCTCATCGCCGTCGCGGAACACGATGCAGCGAAAGCCATCCCATTTGGGCTCATAAGACATCTCGCCGTCAGGCAGCGCCTTGACCGGCTTGGCCAGCATCGGTTTGACAGGGGGCATGACCGGGAGATCCACGCCGTTCACGCTACCCCGCCGCCGCCCGCGCGATTACAGCGCCGCCACCTGCTGCGCAGTCAACGCTGAGTCGAACACCTGAAAGCTGGTTATCTGGCCACTGGAGGTCTCATTCGTAACCACCAGGTCGTCCTGGAACACAATGATGGCGTTGTTGGCCAGCACCGAGGAGTTGTCGGAATCGGTCGTGCTGAAGGCCTGCTCACCGTCGACATAGCCTACGATCTCACCGGCGGATGACCGCGTCAGCACGATCGTGGCGTACACACCAGCGGTGACCACGGTCCCGCTTCCCCCGACGAGTCCGTAAAACACTGGTACCCCGTCGTAGAGGTAGAGACCGTTGTCTGACTGTCGCTCGCTGAAGTCCAGCAGTCTGACGTAGCCGGAGGTGTCATCGACGGCCATCCGCATGGCGATTGTGTAGCTGTCGGTCGAGAGGAATCCGTCCTGCCATCCCAGACGAAGTCCGTTTCCGTCGGGGAATTCAAGGATCGGTCCCTCGACCGGATCTTCGGTCAACACGTTGGGCCCGTTGCCGGACTGGGTCAGCGGGGACAGCGCCGGGGCCCCGGGAACATCGCTGTTGAGGGACTCAAAGCTGTAACTCGCGATCGGGTCGGCACTCTGCGCGGGCGGCGGGCTGGGGGGCAACCCCAAGGCAACCCTGCCCCGCTCGCAGACCGAGGGCACCACCACGCAAGTGATTCGCACCTCAGACCCGTCCTGTGCAAAGGCGGCGGAGCCCCCCAGCCACTGCTCGGTCTCGGGTGCCAGTTGCTCCCCGACGGCCAATACGACGGGCGCGTCAAACAAGGCCGAATGGGCGGCCGCGGCGAACCCGCCGGCCCACGCGTCGGCGGTCTGTGCCTGAACCAGCAGGACACGTGCCGCATCATCGGCGGTCTCGGCACCGCGTTCCTTGGCCACTTCGATGGCAGTTTGTGAGCGACTGTCACCCGCCAGACGCTGTGTGGAGATTCCGAGGTTCCCGAGTTCCTGCTCGACGGCGACAGAGATGGCAGCGGTCCCACCCATCAACTTCACGTTCGTGATGCCGGCCTGGATCAGGTAGTCACGGGTCGGTGCGGTCAGTACGTCGCTTTGGGTCAGCAGGACCGGCCACCCGCGCTCGGCGGCCAGTCCACCGGCGGCCAACGCGTCGGCGAATCCCTGTGTGGGGTCGGTGGCCCCTGGCGCCGCGAACGCACGAGCCAGGATCGCGGTGTCGGCGGTTGCGGCATCCTGTTGCGCGATGTCGGTGGCGGTCTCAAAGCGGCTGTCCCCGGCCCTGCGCTCAACGGTGTATCCCAGGCCGGACAGTTCGTCGGCCACCGCGGGGGTCAATGCGGCTTCACCGCCAAGAAGGATCACCCGCGACGGTCCCAACCGTGTCAGCTCGTCACGGACCAGGGCCGGAACGGGCCCTTCGCGCGGTACGAGCAGTAGCGGACTGGTGGCCTGCAGTACGCCGGATGCCAACGAGTCGGCGAACTCGTCGTCACGGCCGATAAGGACCGAGTCGGTATCGGGCAGCGGTGTGTCCTGGCTGAGGGCGACCGCTATTTCGGCGTTGCCCAGGCCGGCGTCGTCCTTGACGATGGCCAGCGTGTCAGGCCCGAACTGTCCTGCCGACGCCGCAGTCGGGACGCCGGCCAATCCCACCATGACGGTCGTGATCACTGCACATACCCGACGCGACCAACTCATCATGCCCCTCCTCAAGGACTGCTCAGCTTGCAGGCGCACGTTAGCAACCCTCACCAGCGGTGGGCAAGTACGTCCTTCTTGGCTACCTGGCAGCGTCCTGGGCCCACGCACCAAGCAGTCCCCGGTAGCGGTCCACCATCGACTCGTGTTCGTGAGCCGGGAAGGTCGTGCGGACGGTCTGGACCAGCAGTGCGTCAAACCACGGGGAAGTGACCAGTTCGTGCAGAACCGCATCCAGGCTGGCCAGTTCGGTGTCGCAGAACTCCAGGTAGGCATCGGTGTCGAAATAGGCCTCCGACAGATCCCGGTAGCCGGCCAGTTTGTCGGCGTAGGTCCGGTCGGGGTCATCGGCGATCGCGAACCATGGGTCCAGATTCAGCGCAACCTGCATGGTGCGGTTGGTGGCCGCGCAGAAGACCGACCACTTCACCAGACGTGAGATGGCCCATGGGAAGTAGTAATGCAGGCTGGTCAGCGAGACATCCGGACAGGCGTTGGCGTAGTCGATCGGGTGGACCTGGCCATCGAGGACCAACGATTCACAGCTGTTGAACTCCCACCGGAACAATGCGTTGACCAGCCGGGAGATGATCAGCACCTCCTCACCGGCCTGGGGATCCAGAAAGTCGTGGTCGATCTGATACCGCTGGTGCATGGGCCGGTCAGGTTCAAAGCGCATGACCATGGTTTCTGGCCCGATGGTCAGGCTGCGCGCAAACGCGTCGAATCCCTCGACCGAGGCCTGCAGGTGCATCAGTCGTTGGCCGGACTCGTCGTAGGCCTGGTGGAGTTCGGCGGCGTCGGCGATTCGGCTGACCCCAACCCACGCCCCACCGTCGAATGGCTTCATGAACAGCGGATAGCCCACCTGCTCGGCCACCTGCTCCAGGTCGAACATGCGGTTGTATTTACGGGAGGTGTAGACAAACCGTTCGTTGTCGACCGGGTCCTTGGTCGGCACCATCCAGGTGGTCGGCACCTTCAGGCCCAGACGCATGAGCATGCAGTACGCCGAATGCTTCTCCATGGACTGAAAGGTGAACGGGTTGTTCAACAGGTACACGCGGTCCATCAGCGCGACCTTCTTCAACCACTCACGAGGCACGTAGTACCAATGCGCAAGCCGATCCACGACCAGGTCATAGCGAGGAGTCGAGCGCAGGTCGAACGGTTCGATGGTGATCCGTTCGACAGCGAAGGTGTGGGTCGTCCCTCCGGCGCTGACCGAAGGGGCGAGGCGGCGAAAGACCTCCTCAAACATGGCAGGCCAGTCCTCCTCGGTCCCCAGGAGCAAGCCAATCAGATGCTGCGTCATCGCCACAGGTCTAGCAGGTCAGCAGAAACGGTTCAGGTGATGGGCCAGCATCCGCTGCCAGGAGGGCCAGTCGTGTGGCATGTCGTGGCCCCACAGGTCGACCTCGACGCTTAACCCCTTGGACTGGGCCAGCGTCCCAAACTCCCGAGTGGAGGCCAATGCTCCGGTCGTGTCCTCCCACATCCCCTGTCCACACACCAGCACCAGCCGCGCAGCGTGGCGCAGCCACTCCAGATGATCGCCGTGCAGGTTGGCCACGTAGGCGGCGGGGTTGGCGAAGTAGGTGGCTGGGCCCGGGTCCCCCCACGCGCCGATCTGGTGCAGGTCATACACACCCGACAGGCCGATGGCGAGCCCGAACAGGTCAGCCCGTTGCAGAGCGACGTTGACCGCGTGATAGGCGCCGAAACTGCACCCGGTGGCGATCAGGTCGTTGCGCCCGCCGCTGTCGGCGATGATCGCCGGGACCACGCGGTCATACAACCATGTGGCGTAGGCCTGATGGCGCTGCGCGCGGTCCTCCAAACCGATCGAGTGGTCGAACCAACTGGCGCGGTCGTTGGACTGCACGCAGTACAGCTTGGCCCGGCCATCGTCCAGCAGAGGCTGTAGTGCGGTCACCATGCCGTGGTCGGCAAAGTCCCAGATCTGACCTTCCTGTGAGGGAAACGCGAGTACCGGTCGTCCCCAGTGGCCGTAGGCCCAGACCTCCCCGCTGCCACCCAGATGGGGGGCATCGACCTGCCACCGTCGAGGCTCCATGACCACTTAGGTCCACCGGTCCACGCGGGCAAGCAGGTGTGGCAGGTGGGGG
>JBPCKA010000027.1:0-51889 GCA_051004735.1 Euzebya sp.
CGTGCCATGACGTTCACCGGTTTGGACCCCGAGTGAATTGAACGGGGGGCGGGACAAACCCCCTCATTGTCCCGCTAGGTCCGGGCGGGGGGTGTTCAACCGCCCCCCGCCTGTATCGAGTCCGGGCCCGACGGCTACAGTGTCACTGCCCCTTCCCACCGACTCCTGTGTCGTGATGTCAATCTCCACCCCCACATTCCGTTCCGTCTGGTCGGACCTGGAACCCCATCTGCTGCGTGTGCGTAAACCGGCGCGCTATGTCGGCGGCGAAGACAACATTGTGGTGAAGGACCTTGCGGCGATCACGTCCTCGTGGCTGTTGTGTTACCCCGACACCTACGAGGTCGGGCAACCCAATCAGGGCATCCAGATCCTGTATGAGGTGCTGAATGAGGTTGTCGACACCGCCGCCGAACGCGGGTTCGCACCGTGGCCGGACATGGAACAGATCATGCGAGAGGAAGGCATTCCCTTCTTCTCCCTGGAAAACCATCGGCCTGCGGCCAACTTCGACGTGGTGGCGTTCTCGTTGTCCGCAGAAGTCGGCTACACCAATCTGCTGACCTGTCTGGACCTAGCCGGGATCCCCCTACGGGCGGCTGACCGGGGTCCTGGCGACCCGATCGTCATGATCGGTGGGCATGCCACCTTCAACGCCGAGCCTCTGGCTCCGTTCGTTGATGTCTCCTGCGCCGGTGACGGAGAGGAGTTTGTCCTTGAGGTCGATGCTGTTCTCAAGCGGGTGGCGGACCGGCACGGACGTCTTGACGCCATAGCCCAGATCACGGGGTCCTACCTTCCCGCTCGCTACCGCCCGGAGTACCTGGCGCCCCGCGACGGGGAGTCCATGGGTCGGTTGCGTGGGATCTTCCCCGAACCGGGAATGGCACGGATGGTTTCCAAGCGGACGGTCACCGATCTTGACCAGTGGCCCTACCCCAAAAAGCAGATCGTCCCGTTGACCGAAACGGTCCATGAGCGCTACGCCGTGGAAATCTTCCGTGGCTGCACCCGTGGCTGCCGGTTCTGTCAGGCAGGCATGATCACGCGACCTGTGCGCGAACGCTCAAGTGAGACCATTCAGCAGATGGTCGCCGCAGGGCTGCGCGAAACAGGGTTTGAGGAAGTCGGCCTATTGAGCCTGTCCTCGGCTGATCATGCCGAGATCAGAGGCTTGTGCGGGGACCTGGCTGACACCTACGAAGGCACCGCCACGTCGCTGGCCCTACCCTCGACGCGTGTCGACGCCTTCAACGTGGAACTGGCCGACGAGTTGGCCCGAAACGGCCGTCGGACGGGATTGACCTTCGCCCCTGAGGCGGGTAGTGAGCGGATGCGCCGGGTCATCAACAAGATGGTCAGCGAAGAAGACATGCTCCGCACCGCGGAAACGGCGTTCAGCTCGGGCTGGCGTCATATCAAGCTGTATTTCATGATCGGTCTTCCGACGGAGACCGACGACGATGTCATCGCGATAGCCGACCTGGGACTGAAGGTCCTGCAGATCGGCCAGTCATACGGACGGAAGAACAAGGTCACCGTCTCTGTGGGTGGATTCGTCCCCAAGCCGCACACACCGTTCCAGTGGGCAGCGCAGGACCCTCCGCAAGAGCTCGACCGCAAACTGGGGCTGATCAAGCACCAAGTTGCCCGTGACCGCAACCTCAACCTCCGCTACCACGATCCCTATCCGGGACAGATCGAAGGGCTGTTGGCCCGCGGTGACCGCAGGGTCGCCGACGTGATCCAACGCGCTTGGGAACTCGGTGCCCGTTTCGACGGGTGGGACGAGCTGTTCGATTACGACGCATGGACCGTGGCTGCGGCCGAGGTCGGCGTCGATGTGAACTGGATCTGTCAACGCGAGCGCGGAGAGAACGAGGTGTTCCCCTGGGACAACCTCGACTCGGGCTTGGACAAGGGTTGGCTGTGGTCGGACTACCGTGATGCGGTCGACTCACTTGGGTTGACCGACGCCGCCGACCTCGACGACTGCCGCTGGACGCCCTGTTATGACTGCGGGGTGTGCCCCGGACTGGATCTTGCGAACCAGACAGCACACTCTCAGCCGTCACAGCAGCACAGCAGGCGATTACCGATTCTCAGTGCGGGTTCGGGTTAAGTTCGCCAAGGCCGGCAAGCTCCGGTTCATCAGCGCCATCGACCTTGGGAGGGTCTGGGAACGAGCTCTCCGCAAAGCCGATCTTCCGATCGCGTTCTCTGAGGGATTCAGTCCGCATCCCAAGATCAGTTTCGGTGACGCGTTGCCGTTGGGATTCGCCTCGGTCGCAGAGTTCGCAGAGCTTGCCTTCGGCGGACCCGTGAACCTGGCTGACATGACAACCCGGCTGAACCGTGCCTTCCCCGAGGGGATCGACGTCCTGGATGCCGTCGAGGTCGGCGAGGGCGCTCGACGGCTGGGCAAGCTGCTGCAGGCATCCATGTGGGTCCTTGAGTATTCCGACACCGCGGTCGCGACCGACGCGGTCGCGGCATTGCCACCAGACGGCCCACTGCTGGTACAACGCGACCGTAAGGGCGAGCTTGTCACCGCAGACCTCCGTCCACCCCTCGCGGGCATCGCAGTGGTGGACGGACGAGTCCGCGCCATCATCCGCCACCCAGGCTTTATTCCCGACACCCCTGAAGGAGGAGTGGCTGTGCGCGCAGACGACATCCACACCGCCCTGGGGCTGTCTGATCCACCCACAGTCATCACGCGCGTTGCCCAAGGGCGCGTCGCGGACCACACCGCCGGCGTCCTGGACGCCCTGCGCGACAGCATCGAGCCGCTGCGGCCCGATTCCTCGTCCGCGCGGGTGTCTGATTCCGACCGCGGGTCACCAACCAAGGAGCATTTCCCATGAGCGATTCCGATATCGAGGACAAACCCCAATCCAGCGAGGAAGGTCCTTCTGACAGCGGGAAGGTGGAACGAACGCGAGTCAGGCGCCGATCGGTCCGAGGCCGGGCGGCCGACCCCTTCGCGGTTGAGCCGAGTTCGGCTCCCGCAGTTGCCCGCCACGACAGCGATACCGAGGGCGAGGACGGCGACAGCGGCGGGCAACGCGGTCGCCGCCGCCGTCGTGGTCGCGGTGGTCGTGGTGGTGCCAAGCAGGCCGAAGCTGGCGAGCAAGGACAGCCGAGTCCCTCCGACACCGCCGATGAGGTCAAACCCCAGCGCAAATCGTCTGACACCGAGACCCGCGAGGGAAGCGACGACGGCGGCGACGACGGCGGAGGCCGGTCTGGCCGTCGCCGACGGCGTGGCCGCCGCGGACGCGGGCGTCGCGTATCCGAGCCGTTGCCAGCGCCAAAGGATGAGCAGCGCGACACCGCCGCCGGGTCGACCCGGCTGACGGCGCGCTCACAACGAAGCGGCGGCCGTCGACGGGTGCCCACGCTCAGCGTGGAGACCCGTCGCGTGATGGCCGAGAGTCCCCCCAAACGAATGCTGGTGACCGTGGGCACCGAACGCACGCAGATCGCGGTGCTGGAGGAGCGGACCCTGGTCGAGCACTACGTCACCCAGGCGTCCGAGCAGTCCTATGTCGGCAACATCTACACCGGTCGGGTCCAAAATGTGCTGCCAGGAATGGAGGCGGCGTTCATCGACATCGGCAAGGGACGCAATGGTGTGCTGTACGCCGGCGAGGTCAACTATGACGAGGCGGATCGTGAGGGCGGACTACCCCGGATCGAGCAGGCGCTGAAACCGGGCCAGAGTGTGCTGGTCCAGGTCACCAAGGACCCGATGGGTTCGAAGGGGGCACGGCTGACCCAGCATCTGTCGTTGGCAGGCCGGTACTGCGTCCTGGCCCCGGGTGATGACATGTTGGGGATCAGCCGCAAGCTCCCCGATGACCAGCGGGATCGGCTGCGGAAGGTCCTGAAGGACATCAAGCCCGTGGGCTATGGACTGATTGTGCGGACCGCCGCAGAAACGGCCACCGCCGAGCAGCTTCAGGCTGACGTGGAACGTCTGGTCCAGCGCTGGACGACGGTGGAGGAGAAGGCGGCGAAGGCCGGACCGCTTGAGTCGATCTATGCCGAACCACAACTGGTCCTGCGGGTCATCCGCGACGTGTTCGGTCCTGAGCACACCCAGCTGATCATCGACGACGTCGGACTGGCCGACCAGGTTCGCGAGTACCTCCAGGAGGTCAGTCCCGAACATGTCGATAAGGTCGTCACCTACCAGGGCGACGGCAAGCTGTTCGACGCCTACGAGATCACGACCCAGATCCGCCGGGCGCTGGAGAAGAAGGTGTGGCTGAAGTCAGGCGGCTACCTGATCGTTGAGAAGACCGAGGCCATGTGGGTCATCGACGTGAACACGGGCAAATTCGTCGGCAAGGACAACCTGGAAGAGACGGTGCTGCGCAACAACATCGAGGCGGCTGAGGAGATCGCCAGGCAACTGCGGTTGCGCGACATGGGCGGAATCATCGTCATCGACTTCGTTGACATGATCGTGCCGGCCAACCGCGATGAGGTGCTCAAACGCTTCAAGCGTGAACTGGCCAGGGATAAGACGAAGTCCCGGGTCATGGAGATCTCCAAGCTGGGACTGGTCCAGATGACACGCAAGAACGTTTCCAAGGGGCTGATGGAATCCTTCACGGAAGAGACTGACGATGTCATCCCGGGCCGTCGGATCGTTGAGGATCTGCTGGCCTGATCCCATGCGCGTCCTGCTGCTGAACGGCCCGAACCTGAACCTGCTGGGCACCCGTGACCCAGAGGTGTATGGCACCACCACCCTGGAGGAATTAGAGACCTTGTTCCGTGGTTGGGCTGCGGAACTCGGCATCGCCCACGTCGAGACCTACCAGTCAAACCACGAAGGCCATCTGATCGACCGCCTGCATGGGGCCAGGGGTTCGGTCGATGGGATCGTGTTCAACCCTGGTGCGCTGACCCACACCTCCTATGCCCTGCATGACGCCATCCAGGCCATCGGCATCCCCACGGTCGAAACACACATCTCGAACGTGGAGGAACGGGAGGTCTGGCGGCAGCACTCAGCCGTCCGACCAGCCTGCGTCCACACCATCTATGGCCGGGGCATCGACGGGTACCGCTGGGCGCTGCGTCATCTGCTCGCCAGGTCCGCGCGTCCCATTCTCAGGGTGTCCTACGGCGAGTGGGATGAGCAGTTCGCCCAACTTCGCCTGCCCGACGGCGAGGGACCGTTCCCGCTGGTGGTGACCGTCCACGGGGGATTTTGGCGTCACCACTGGACCCGCGACACCATCGAGTTGTCGGCCCTGGATCTGGTGGACCGCGGTGTCGCCAACCTCAATGTCGAATACCGCCGTGTCGGCCGGGCCGGTGGCGCCGGCGGCGGAACCGGCACCGTGGACGATGTCGTGGCCGCCGTCCGTGCTGCGCTGAAACATCCCCTGATCAGCCCTGACCGCTGGGCCATCGCCGGTCACTCCGCGGGCGGTCAACTGGCCTTGGCCGCCCTGCCACGCCTGGCTGCCGACCAGACGCCCTCACCTCGACTCGCGGTCACGATGGGGGGTGTCGCCGATCTGGTCCAGGCGATTGCCACCAACATGGGTGGCGGAGCCGCCGCGGCCTATATCGGTGCGGAGGACCCTGCCCAGGTGTCGCCCACTGCCCTGTTGCCCCTAGACGTACCACTGCTGGTGGTTCACGGGCGACAGGATGACGAGGTCCCCCTCACCCAGGCGCAGACCCTGATTCGGGCGGCAATCGCCGCCGGTGACCAGGTTGAGCAGGTCATCCATGACGGAGGGCACTATGAGTACCTCGAACCCTCCGATCCGGTCTGGGTCGCGGTGGCGGAGCACCTGGTCGCCGCGCTGCGCTGACCGGCTCAGAACCGGTCAAGTGCTGCCCGTAGCGACAGGTGCATGATCGCCGTGATCAGGTCGGTCGTCTGGACCGACACGTCGTTCAACGATGCTCGCTGCACCACCCGGTCCACGGTCACGGGAGGCGCCGCTGAAAGTGCGGCGGTGGTCGCGGCGTCGGCGCCCAACCATGCCAACAGCGATCGGCTGTCACCTCCCGCTGCCCGGGTCCGTGCCACGGCGAGGTCGGCGTCGCGGCTGAACGCACGGTCAAGAAGGCTCATGCGCCCGAATGTCTCGGGTGACACCGCGGTGTGTTCCGCGGCTGCGGGGGATGGCATAACGGGCGTCAGGTAAGGCGCAGAGGTGGTGAGCCCAACTCCGCAGTCGCTCAGCAGATAGTCCAGATCCTGCCCGCCGACTCGCACGGCAGCGTGCAGCAGTTCCAGTGTCCACGCTGGATGGTCGGTGATGGGCAGGGCAACGAATGCGGTTTCGAGTGCGGGTAACGACCGGGCACCGACGGCGGGATGCCCCAGGATCCTCGGGGCGATCTCGCCCAGTCGTTGACGCAGGATGGTGCCGGCCAGTCCCTCGGGTTCGCCGGCTATCCCCGCCACCAGATGTGCCACGTTGGCCGGCCCCTCGGTGCCCCCCACCAGCGAGCGGGCCAGGCGGATGGCCACCTCGGCCTGATCGGTCAGGTGTACCGATGTGCGGGTAGGCCCCAGAGCCGACGTTGCGATATCCACGAGGGCGAGGGTATCCTCAGGGGTCGCGCCCGCGCCCGGGTGCTGTCCATGGTGCAGCCACTGCCCACGCCCCGTTCGGTGCGGCCGACGCAGGTGGCGCCCAAACCGCAATCAGGAGTGTCCCCATGTTCGCTGTCATCGCCACCGGCGGGAAGCAATACAAGGTCGCCATCGGTGACGAGTTGGAGATCGAGAAGTTGGATGCCGAGGTGGACGCGTCGGTGGACCTGCGCGCCATCATGCTGGTCGATGACGATGACAATGTGACCGTCGACAAGGACAAACTGTCCGGTGCGACCGTCACCGCAGTCGTCGTGGACCACTTCAAGGGCCCGAAGGTCCGGATCTTCAAATACCGCAACAAGACCGGGTACCGGCGCAAGACCGGACACCGGCAGCCGTTGACGCGTGTGCGCGTCGACGCGATCTCTTTGTAGACCAGTTCATCCCAATCCCAGCGAGGAGCCAACCAGATGGCACACAAGAAGGGCGGCGGCTCGACCAGCAACGGCCGCGACTCCAATCCCAAATACCTGGGTGTGAAGCGCTTTGGCGGCGAGGTCGTCACCACTGGCTCGATCATCGTCCGTCAGCGCGGCACCAAGATCCACCCCGGTGAGAACGTCGGCCGTGGCGGGGACGACACCCTATTCGCGCTGGCCGATGGTCATGTCAGCTTCCGCCGGTCAGGCAAGAGGACCTTCGCCGAGGTCATGCCCGGCCACTAACCTTAGGCACATGGGTCCGGCGGTCCCTTCCCGCGCCGACCGGGTTCACCAGATCTCGGGGGGCCAGCCAGCCTCATCCGTGGTGAATGCGCCGTCGACCGCCGCGATGACGTCGGGGTGGCTGGCCTGTGCCATTCCCGCCGACACCAGTTGTCGCAGGGTGACGCTGCCCAGGTAGAGCGCGCCGAGCGCCCTGATGTCCAACTCCACATCGACCTGGCCGTCCGTGGTCGGCTCCACCGAGGCCCCCTCCGGTGCCACCTCGATGCGCCAGGTGCCCTCGTTCGCGCTGAACAGGTCATCGTGGACCTCCACGGTCAGTCCGACCGAGGCCCTGTAGGACCGACCCTGCAAGGCGGCGGGCAGGTCCAGGACCCTGACGTACAACCCGTCAGTGCGGCGCCGCTGGACCCTTCGCGAATCGCTCAGCAGCAGGGGCAGGACATCGTCCACTGGGCGACGGCGAGCCTCGAGCGAGGCGATGAGGTCGTGGGCGATCAGGTAGCGCCATATTGCGGCTTCGGCGTGGGCGGTGACTCCAGCCAGCTCTGTCACCTTCACGACACCGTCAGGTCGTCCCTGCGAACCCGGTCCCTCGGCCAGGCCGTAGACGGCATAGGCGACATCTGACCCGTCGATCTGTGCCACGGCGACGTACTTGCCAGGTGCCCCCGACATGGTGCTCTTGCGCTGGCTGAGGGTTTGGAAGTACCACCAGTCCCTGCTGCGGGCATGCATGCCTGCGCGTCGGCTGCGGCAGGCGTCATAGATCGGTGCCAGCACCTGTGCCGCCTGCTCAAGGGGCACCATGCGAACCTCGTCAGCCGGGCCGGGTGCCGTGTCGTGCCAGGTCAGCCCTGCGTCAACCGCAACCGTCATGGTCTGGACGTCGATGGCCGGGCCGAATCCAAAGCGGCCGTAGATGGCCGCTTCGCTGGCCCACAGGGCAACGAATGGTTCGCCTCGGTCATGCGCGTCGGCCAGATGGTGTGTCATCAACTGCCGCATGATTCCTCGGCGTCGATGGGTCGGGCGGACCGCCACCCAGGTCGTCCCTCCGGCGGACAACGAGCCCCCAGGCACCGACATGTCGAAGGAGTAGGTGCCCAGGGAGCCGACCAACTGGTCGCCGTCGAACGCACCGATCGTTCGGTCGAAATCCATGACCGTCCCCTCGGCCTGCAGATCCTGGCTGTCCATCTGCCCGGCGAACACCAGGGACATGAGGTCGCCGGCTTGCACCAACTCATCGCTGCCGAAGGGGCGCAGGGTAATTGGTGTGGACATCAGGCGGTCACACTACGCCAGCGCACAACTCGGCGGACCGGCAGGGTTCGAGGCGGACCGTTAGGCTCCCTCCGATGGACGTAATCGATTCGCTGATGGAGATCGTCGGCGACACGCCACTGGTACGACTGTCGCGCTTCTCCACCGGCATCGAGCCCACGATCCTGGCCAAGGTCGAGTACCTCAATCCGGGTGGGTCGGTCAAAGATCGTATCGGCATGTCGATGATCCTGGCCGCTGAGCGGGAGGGGTATCTGAAACCGGGTGGCACGATCGTTGAGCCCACCAGCGGCAACACCGGTGCGGGCTTGGCCATCGCCGCGGCCCAACGGGGGTATCGCTGCATCTTCGTGATGCCTGACAAGGTCTCCTCGGAGAAGGTCAATCTGCTGCGCGCATACGGTGCCGAGGTGGTGGTCTGTCCCACGGAGGTGTCCCCCGAGGACCCGCTGTCGTATTACAAGACCTCCGATCGTCTGGTCGATCAAACCCCCGGCGCCTACAAGCCGAACCAGTACTTCAATCCTGCCAATCCGCAGGCTCACTATGAATCCACCGGCCCGGAGATCTGGCGTCAGACCGACGGCAAGATCGATGTCTTCGTCGCCGGAGTGGGCACCGGTGGCACGATCAGTGGGACGGCGCGGTACCTGAAGGAGAAGAACCCCGATGTGCTCGTGGTGGGGGCCGACCCCGAAGGGTCGATCTACTCCAGCGATGACGTCCACCCCTACCTGACCGAAGGGGTGGGCGAAGACTTCTGGCCCGGCACGTTCGATGCGTCACTGGTCGACCGCTACGTGACCGTCAGCGACCGCGACGCGTTCCTGACCGCCCGCCGCCTGACTCGTGAAGAGGGAATCTTGGTGGGAGGGTCCTGCGGTACAGCCGCACACGCGGCACTGGTGGTCGGCCAGGAGTTTCCCGCGGACGCCGTGATCGTCACCCTCTTGCCCGACAGCGGCCGCAACTACCTGTCAACGGTGTACAACGACGCGTGGATGCGGGACCACGGCTTCCTCCGGGCAGGACAATCGGCGCGTCTGTCGGCCGTCCTGGCGTACAAGCAGGGCGCCACGATGCTGCCGACCATCGTCCACGTCCACCCTGATGAATCGGTACGCGATGCGATCGCGACGCTGTCCTCTTTCGGGGTCAGCCAGATGCCGGTGGTGCAGGTGCCGCAGGACCACGACTCCGATTCGGACGCCGTGCCGATGTTCACCGACCAGGCGGACGTGATCGGCTCCATTCGGGAACGTGGACTGTTGGACCGCGCCTTCAGGGACCCCGAGATGCTGGACAAGACGGTGGTCGACGTGATGGACGATCCCCTGCCCGTGGTCGACACGCGGGACACCGTGGACACCGCCATGACCCAGCTGACCAAGAAGGCCTCCGCGGTGCTGGTTTGTGAGGGGCCGCTGCCCGTCGGCGTCCTCACCCGTGCCGACATTTTGGACTTCATGACCTCAAACAAGGAATCGTGATGGCTGATACCTCATTGGAGCGATGGGCCGACTCGGGCTTTGCCACCCGTGCCATCCACGCCGGCCAGGACCCCGAACCGCGCACCGGTGCGGTGGCCGTGCCGGTCTTTCAGACCTCGACATTCGCCCAACCAGCCGTCGGTGAGCATCTGGGCTGGGACTACGCCCGTTCGGGCAACCCCACTCGTGACGCGCTTGAAGAGTCGCTGGCGTCACTTGAGGAAGGCAGGTTCGGCTTTGCCTTCGCCAGCGGGTCGGCGGCTCAGGACACCATGATCCGTACCCTGGCCCCGGGCGATCACGTGATCATCGCGCCCGACGTCTATGGCGGCACCTATCGTCAGTTCAAGCAGGTGCATGAGGGCTGGGGACTGGACTTTGACCCGGTTGACCTGTCTGACATGGCAGCGGTCGCCGCCGCGTGGCGGCCCCAGACCAAGTTGGTGTGGGTCGAGACCCCGACCAATCCGATGCTGAACGTCTTTGACATCCAGGCACTGGCCACGTTCGCCCACGATCAGGGCGATGGGGAGAACCGGGCCAAGGTCGTGGTCGACAACACCTTCGCCACCCCCTATCTCCAACAGCCCCTGACGCTGGGCGCCGATGCCGTGGTGCACTCCACCACCAAGTACATGGGCGGGCATTCCGATGTCGTGGGCGGGGGTCTGGTGACCAGCGATGAGGCAGTGGCCGACCGAATCGGGTTCCTGCAGAATTCGATGGGAGGCGTGCCCGGACCATGGGACGTGTATCTGGTCCTTCGGGGCATCAAGACCTTGGCCCTGAGGATGGACCGCCACTGCGACAACGCGCAGGCCTGCGTCGAAGTCCTGCGCGGCCACCCGGCCGTGCGAGAGGTCCTGTATCCAGGGTTGGCCAGCCACCCCGGTCACCTGATCGCCACCCGGCAGATGCGCGACTACGGCGGCATGATCAGTTTCCGTGTGGGTGATGAGGCAACCGCCCGGCGGATCTGTGGCTCCTTCGAGGTGTTCACCCTGGGTGAATCCCTTGGCGCAGTCGAATCTCTGGTCGCACATCCCGGTGCGATGACGCACCAGTCGGTCGCTGGATCACCGTTGGAGGTCCCGGCAGACCTGGTGCGTCTCAGCGTTGGGGTGGAGGACGCCGCCGACCTGGTGGCTGATCTGCGTCAGGCTCTGGACGCCGGAGGCAGGTGAACAGGGCGTGCGTGACACCTGGCGTTGTGCGGCCCAGAACCTGTCCATCGGCGTCCGCGGTGTCGCTGCCAAGCGCTTGCCTGTCAGCCGCTGGCGACAGGGTGCCGGCATCACCAGCGGCCAGGTAGATACCTACCGCTGGGCCTGGGAACAGGCCAACCGGGATGAGTTGCAACGTCACGGCCCCCTGATGGTCGTGCTGGGTGACTCAGCTGCTCAGGGTGTGGGGGCATCCGGACCCTTCACTGGGTGGGTCGGTCAGGTCCGAGCACGTCTTGAGGATCACGAAGGCCGACGGTGGCGGGTGCTGAACCTGTCGGTCAGCGGGGCCCGTGCCCACGACGTCCTTGATCACCAGTTGCCACGACTGTGGCGTGTGGATCAGCCGGTCGACCTGGTGATCTGTGCCATAGGCGGCAACGACATGTATCGCTCGACCAGCTGGCATATCGCTGACCGCTTCACGCGGCTGGTCGCGTCGCTGCCCGGCCCCGGGGACTTGGGTCCCGGGTCACGCACGATCATCACCACGTTGCCCCAGGGACTGGGTCGCCGTCGGGCCGCAATCGCGAACCGCATCATTTCCGAGGGGGCACCACAACGAGGAATCGACGTCGCCGATCTGTGGGCCACCACCGGTCCGCCATGGCAGGGCAAGTACGCCGAGGACTTCTTTCATCCCAACGACATCGGGTACAGGCACTGGGCCGACGGGATCTTCCCCAGCCTCCTACCGCCTCAGTAGCCCAAGGTGGGGTCGACCAATCCGATCAGGGGCTTACCAGTCGCCAGCCGAGCGACGTTGGTGCGGACTCTGGCTGACACCAACGGCACTGCCATCGCCTCGGTGTTGGCGGTATGAGGGGTGATCAGGGCGTTGCCCAACGACCACAGGGGATGGCCATCGGGGAGTGGCTCGGGATCGGTGACGTCAAGACCGGCGCCGGCGATCACACCCCCGCGCAACGCGGCAACCAGGTCGTCGGTCACGACATGGGCGCCACGGGCGACGTTGATCAGCCACGCCGAGGATTTCATCTGCGCCAGCGCCGTCGCGTCGATCACTCCCTCGGTCTGTGGGGTCAGCGCCAGGGCCAGCACCACCGCATCGGCCTGTGGCAGCACCTCTGCAGTCGCAGCGGGGCCGACCACCCGTGTCACCCCGGGC
Source organism: Euzebya sp. (assembly GCA_051004735.1). GTDB lineage: Bacteria > Actinomycetota > Nitriliruptoria > Euzebyales > Euzebyaceae > Euzebya. The sequence continues at coordinate 12,435 of JBPCKA010000027.1, forward strand.
AGCGGCGCGGTGTCGCGGCGCACGACCGTGATGGACACCTCGAAGGGGGTCAACAGCCTGATCAGCGACTGGGCGATGCCACCTCCACCCAGGATCACGACATCGGCACCGATCAGCGATATTCCCCACTGCGGTCCCCAGCCCTGTGCCGTGATTCGCTCCGGCAGTCCTCGCATTCCCGCCAGCAACAACCCCAAGGCATGCTCGGCCACCGGATCGGCGTAGACGCCCTTGCCGCACGCCCAGATCCGCGTGTCATCGAACAGGCCCAGTGCGGCGAACTCCTCAACGCCGGCCCACAGCAGCTGCACCACCTCGATCTGTGGGTTGTCATCCAACAGCCCCTGCAGGGCCGTGGCGTCGGTCGGGTCGGTCCAGACCAGCATCCGTGCCTGATTTGGTGCGACCAGTCGCCCCCCGCCGTCGGCCACCGCCTGCAGCAGGTGCGGACGCAGTCCCTCCGGGCGGACGGCCACCGGGACCGGCGTGTCTGCGGTCATTGATCGCCTCCGGCTGGCAAGAGGTCGCGCGCGGCTCCGATCAGCAGGACGGCCCGGATCCCATCGATCTCCTGCTCGGTGTTCACCACGGACGTGGCCAGGGCGTAGACATGACCGTCGGCGTCGGTGACCAGGAACGCCCCGGCGACCAGGCCTGGCTCAGAGCCGCCCTTGAACAGAATGTCCTCCCACAACTGCTGGTCATCGGGTACCCCGACGCTGCCGGTCAGGATCTGCCGCAGCGGGCCCATCCCCTGCTGATCCAACCGCAGGTGCAGACGGGCAAGGATCCTGCACAGATCGGCCGGCGAGGCGAACCATTCGATGGCTCTGGGCAGGATTGGACCCTGCGCAAACAGGGTGAGGGGCGGCAGGTCGTCTGACCGCAGGTCTGCCAGCACCTCCCGTCGGGTTGCTTCGTCACCCTGGATCCAGGTCTGCTGCACCTGAGGGTTGGCGGCCTTAAGCAAAAACATCTCGCGTGTCGTCGGGAACGGGGTGTTTTGCTGAGGTGCCGAATGGCCCCAGGAGGCCTGGGCGGTCTCGACGCTGTCGCGGCCGACGGCGTCCAGCAACAGATCGGCGGCGGTGTTGTCGCTGATGGTGATCATCAACTCGGCAGCCTCGGCCACCGACACGACCGACCCGGGTTCACGATCCTGCAGGATGCCCGAGGGGAGGCTCACCAGGTCCTCTTCCAGCCTCAGGCGGTCGGTCCAGGACAGGTCGCCCGCGTCGATTGCGCTGATGACCGCTGCCAGCACGTACAGCGTTGATATCGACCCGATGGGAGCCTGCTCGTCGGCCCGCACGGCGGTGTCGATGGTGCAGCGATCCTCCTCGACGGTGAACGCGGCGAACCTGGTCGTGCCAAGCTGCCCCAGCCGCATGACGGCATCATCGATTGAGCGCACCGGCTGGTCCAGGGCGGGCGGATCACCCGGGGTCGCCAGCAATCCGCTGATCAACCCCGCCTCGTCAACGGTCAGGGTGACCACGACGTCGGTCCCGTCAGCCGCCGTCACGCTGACGGCCAATTGTGATCCGTCACAGCTGCGCTCCGCACCCAGGGTGTAGGGCGCCAGGATCTGCAGTTCTTCAAGCGACGCGGTGAACGCCTCATAGCCGACCACGTTGCGAAAGGACGGGCCGAAAGTGGACTCAAAACGGGCAGGGGTCAGCGGGGCACCGTTGAACAACTCCAGGACGAACGCCAGTTGTGGGCACAAGGTGGGATTGGGAGTTGTGCTGTCTGTACGTGTGGGGTTCAGAGCGTTGGTCTGCGGATCCTGCGTCGCGGCGGGACCGGATCCTGCCGAGGCGGAGCTGGCTTGAGCCGAGGACGGACTCGACTCGGGGGTCGAGAACGTGCAGGCCGACAGGATCAGCGCCACAACCAGCACCAGGCCGACGATCCCTCTGCGCCTGGCCACGGTCGTCATCGGGATCCGACACTACGGCCTGTGGGCCGCAGCGGCCGGGATCGACGTGACCACCGGTAGGCTGGACCGGCCATGTTCGTCGACCAGGTCAAGATCAATGTCCGCGGAGGGAAGGGCGGTGACGGTGTCACCTCCTTCCGCCGGCAACCCTATGAGCCCAAAGGGCCCCCGGAGGGCGGGGACGGCGGCAATGGCGGAGATGTAGTGGTCACGGCCGACCCACAATTGGCAACTCTCATCGATTTTCACTTCCGTCCGCACCGCAAGGCCGACGGCGGGGTCAACGGATCCGGTGACCTGCGTCATGGGGCACGTGGAGAGGATGAGATCCTGGCCGTGCCGCTGGGGACCGTCGTGGCCGATGCCGAAACCGGGGAGGTGCTGGCTGACCTGCTGCAGGAAGGCCAGCAGATCATCGTCGCCGAAGGCGGTCGTGGCGGTCGCGGCAACGCCGCCTTCCGGACCAGGCAGCGCCGTGCCCCCCGCTTCCACGAGACGGGTGTCCCGGGGGAGGAGACCTGGATCACCCTCGAACTCAAGCTGGTGGCCGACGTCGCGCTGGTGGGCTATCCCAACGGGGGCAAGTCCTCGCTTATCGGCAGGCTGTCGGCGGCCCGGCCCAAGATCGCCGACTACCCCTTCACCACGCTGACGCCGAACCTCGGCGTGGTGACAGCCGGTGAACTGGACTTCGTGGTGGCCGACGTTCCCGGCCTGATCGAGGGCGCGTCGGAGGGCAAGGGGTTGGGTCATGAGTTCCTTCGCCACGTCGAGCGCGCCGGAGCCCTGGTTCATGTCCTTGACTGCGCATCTGGCTACGCCGCCGCCGATGACACCTCTGCGACGCGGCGTTACGAGCAACGCAACCCGCACACCGACCTGCAGATCATCCTGACCGAGTTGGGCACCTACCGCCCAGAGCTGCTGGACCGCCCCGCGATCGTGTGGCTGAACAAGGCCGACGTCGATCCCGACATGGCCGAGCTGATACGACCGGACCTCGAGGCCGACGGCTGGGAGGTGCTGACCGGCTCAGCGGTGACCGGTGCGGGCGTGGAGGCCCTGCGCTGGCGCCTTGCCGATCTGGTACGGCAGGCCCGTGCCGAGGCACGCAGCCCCGAGGATCCTCAGCCGGTTGTGCGCCCGGTGCTGCGGCCTCGACAACAACCAGACGGACACGACTTCACGGTGGAGAAGGTCGGGCTGGGCGGTGGAGAGGTCGGCTGGCGCGTCCACGGCGAGCGCATCGAGCGTTGGGTTCAGCAACTGGACCTGGGTAACGATGACGCGGTGTCCTACCTGCAGGGGCGGCTCAAGCGGGCTGGGGTCGAGGCGACCCTGGCCCAGGCGGGCGCCGAACCCGGCCAGGATGTCGAGATCGCGGGAACAGTGTTCACCTTCAAGCCCGAGGATTGGGACCAGCCCGATGATGACCGGCTGGACGGCTTCGATGAGGTGGTCGAGGTCGAGGTCCCGACCGGACCGGTCCAGATCGACCTGTCCGACGACGACCTCAGCACGGGCTGATGTCACGCGGACTTCGCTACGACCGCCAGCAGCGGATCGTGGTCAAGATCGGCTCGTCGTCATTGACCGCGGTGGATGGCGGCCTGGACCGCGCCCTGGTTGATGTCCTGTGTGACCAGATCGCCACGCTGGTAGGTCAGGGGACTGAGGTGGTGCTGGTCAGCTCCGGGGCCGTGGCGGCCGGGCTTCGACCCCTGGGTCTTGACCGCCGTCCTGCGGACCTGGGTCGCTTGCAGGCCGCCGCAAGCGTGGGCCAGGGCGCGCTGATCCACGCCTATGCCACAGCCCTGGCCAGTCACGGCCTGGCCTGTGGGCAGGTGCTGTTGACCCCCGACGATGTCATCGACAGGCAGCGTTACCTCAACGCACGGACCACGTTCAGCGAGCTGCTGCGGATGGGCGCGGTGCCGGTGGTCAACGAGAATGACACGGTGGTCACCGATGAACTGCGGTTCGGCGACAACGACCGGCTGGCAGCCCTGGTGTGTTCGATGCTCGGAGCCGGCCTGCTGATGCTGCTGAGTGACGTCGATGGACTGCACGATGGCGACCCCGGCGCTGCCGCACCGGTCTTGGATCGCGTCGATGATCTGTCCTCGCTTGACGCCCGACATCATGGAGGAGTGGGGTCCGGGGTCGGGACAGGCGGCATGGCCAGCAAACTGGAGGCGGCCAGGATCGCCACGTTCAGTGCCGCCCACTGTGTGATCGCACGGGGCCGGCGGCCAGACGTGATGGTGCAGGTGGCTGCTGGCGCCGAGGTGGGGACCTGGTTCCCGCCGGCAGCCAAACGACCCGACTCCCGGCGATTGTGGTTGGCCTTTGCCCACCAGCCGGCGGGGCGACTGCACGTGGACGCCGGCGCCATGCGCGCGCTGATCGACCGGGGGGCCTCGCTACTGGCAATCGGTGTCACCGCCGTCGAAGGCGCGTTTGGGGCCGGGGATGCCGTCGACGTCATCGGTCCCACCGGACACGCCGTGGCCCGGGGGGTGGTGGCCTTCGACTCCGACACGCTGAGAGGGATGCGCGGTCAGGCCACAGATGCCCTGGTCCAACGGGAGGGTGACCCCGCCGCCCGCCCGGTCATCCACCGCGACCAACTGGTCGTGACCGCCTGAGCCCGATCACGTCGCTGCGCTGCCCCGGGAAATGTGCGGCGATCACCGTAGAGGCTGCGATCCTTGTAGCCGTGAGCCCGCCCGAACAGCAGTCAGCCATTGGGCCATCTCCGTCCGCCTGGCGACCACGGGTGCGGGGGTCAGTTGCGGCCGTGCTGGGGCTCCTGGTGCTGCTTGCAGCGGCGGTACCCAACGATCCCCTGGTCCCACAGCAAGCGCACCTCAACACCGTTCACGCCTTCCAGGCCTGGGATGTCCGTCGCGGCGAGGGCGCGGTCGTGGCGGTCCTTGACACCGGAGTCGATCTTGATCACCCCGATCTGCAGGGTCGCCTGGTCCCCGGCACCGACCTGGTCCAGCCGGGTACCGAACCTGATGACCCCCAGGGGCACGGCACGATCGTCGCCGGGATCATCGCCGCCAACGCCGACAATGGTCGAGGGGTGGCCGGGGCAGCGCCGCAGGCGATGATCATGCCGATCCGGGTCCTTGACGCGCAGGGACGAGGGACTAGCGACGTGGTGGCTGAGGGCATCCGCTACGCCATCGATCAGGGCGTGCAGGTCATCAACCTGTCTCTGGCCGAAGTGAGGAGCGACGACGGAGTGTTGCGCTTGTCACTTGTCAGCGATCGCCGGGTGCAGCAGGCCATCGTCGACGCTGCCGCTGCGGGAATCCTGGTGGTCGCGGCCGCCGGCAACGACGGTGACACCGCCACGCCCTACACCGATGACGCGCCGGTCCTGGTGGTCGGCGCGACGACGGGGACCGAGGACACGGTCTGGCCGGAATCCAACAGGGATGAACGCACCCTGTTCGCGCCCGGCGTGGACATCCTGTCGACCTGGTCGCAGGGCCGGTACGCCAAGGCCGACGGTACCTCGTTCGCCACACCGATCGTGTCGGCGGGCGCGGCCATGCTGATGGGGGCCGGGCTGACCTGGGATGAGGCCCGTCAGCGTCTGACCGACACCGCGGTCGACATCGGCGTGGGGCTGGGCCGGGTCAACCTCGAGGCGGCCGTGCAAGGCCTACCACCTGCCCCCGAGCCAACGGCGACGCGGCCCGCACCGCCTCCGCCTCCGGACCAGCAGCCCAGCCAGCCGCCACCCACCCAGCCGCCTCCGACCCAACCACCGCCCGACCAAGCCCCCCCGCTTGACGGGTTGGAACCGGTCGAACCGGTGGAGGAGGTGGTCCTTCCTCCTGCGGCGATCGTCACCGAACCCCCGCCGCCGATCGACACGGGCTCTGCCCAGCCGGTGCAGACACTCCCGCCGTCATCGGCACCGTTGACTGGTCCCGCGCCCAGCCAGCCACCGTCAGTGGTCCCCACCCAGAACCCGAACGGGACAGCGCAACCACTGCTGATCGACCAGGGCGACGGCGCGGTCGCACGAAGCACCGTCATTCCCCTGGCGACCGCGCTGCTCGGCATGGACGTCGTGCTGGCCGGCTGGGTGCTGAACCGGCGACGGGACTGACTCGACAGTGACCCGTCAGGCTCACGTTGGCGCATCGGCCAGCAGCAGGGCCAGCCTGACCCGCAACAGGCCGTCGCTGGTTCGCGGGTCGATGCCGCTGCGTTCGCCACATCGCGGGACAGCCGCCGCGCGGCGTCAAACGCCTGGTGGGCGTCACGAACGGACTCAATCGCACCTTCAGGGCCCGGCCGGGCCAATCCGATCCCCAAAGGTCCAGGCTGACGGCGAACATCATCTGCTTATCCGCCAGCGGACCGTGCAGGTGGCCTTCGATGTCGCCGGCACCAAGCTGCAACTGGCTGGCCCCGCAGCTGAGGTTGCTCCCCCCGGGGACTACATGGTGTTCGTGATGACCACGGACCCCGGAAACCGGAAAGTCAGTGCCGTCCGTCTCGGCCCCGCTGCACATCAACGGACCGGCCGAGTAGTCCGTCCCCAGACGGCACACGACATACTGGCAGGTCAATGAGCCTGGCCAACAACCGTCGACGCCGCATGTGCCTGCATGCGGCGTCGATGCTGTGCACTGTCGCCGTGCTGCTGGTCGTGGCAGGTCCCGTAGGGGCACACACCGGCGGCGACGCCGACGTCGTGGTGACGATCGATGACTTGCCACCTGGGATGGAGGGGATGACCGGCCTGGTCGTCAACCGTCTGGCGCCGCAGATGGTGTTGGCCAATCCCACCGACAACGTCGTGCAGATCATCGGGTTGGAGGGGCGGGCATTCCTGCGCATCGGGCCAGACGGCGTGGAGGCCAACCTGTCCGCCGCCGAGTGGTACACCACCAACGACCCGGCTGGCGTGACCCAGGTACCAGATGACATCGGCGGTGAGGATCGCTGGGGGCATGTGACCGACGAGCCCAGTTGGGGGTGGTATGACCACCGGCTTCATCCCGGGCCGCTCCGGGCGCCGCAGGAGATCGTGGCGCTGGGGCAACCGGCCGACTATGACCGCTGGGCCATCCCTGTGACGATCGATGATGAACCCTCGATGATCGAGGGGTCGTTTCGCTATCAGCCGCTCCGTGGGCGGTTTATCACCTCCATCACCGACCAGCCGATGGAACAGGGGCTTGAGATCGCGGTGCTGCCGGGGTTGATACCCGGGATGTTCGTGGACAACTCGACGTCTGAGGTCGTGACCATCGCCGGGGCGCACGGAGAACCGTTTCTGCGGCTGGATCCCTCGATCGGCACCGAGGCGAATGTCCGCAGTCCCTCATGGCTGGACTCGGCCAGGGCGCAGGACGGGGACAGTCCCGAAGGGGTGGTGCAACCTGATGCACCCCCCGAGTGGCAGGTGGTCGCCACCGTCCCACGGTTCGGCTGGATCGATCCGCGACTGGGCTTTGCCCAGCGGGAACCCTCCGACGACGTGATCCGGGCTGCGGAGACAGCACAGGTCGCCGAGTGGTCCATTCCAATACAACTGGGGGAGGGGACGGCAGGCCAGGTGGCAGGGATCATCACCTGGGAGCCCAACCCAGACCTTCAACCTGTCGCCAGTTCCGGGTCGCCAGAGTTATGGCGCTGGTCGGCGGTCGGTGGGGTCGTGCTGCTGGTGCTAGCCGGTGCGCTGGTCACCTCTCGGCAAAGGCGGCGATCCCGTCCAGCAGGCGGTCGACGGCGAACGTGAAGGGTTGCAATCAGTTGATCGTGTGGGTGCAGATGGGAGCGAATGGGATCAGCAGCCAAACATCCGTCCAGGTCGGTGGGGGTCTCGCACGCGTCACCGCGCAGCACGGCGTCGACAGTAGCCGGTGCCCCGCACCGATCGGTGCGAGAGTGTCGCGTGTGCGTGAAATCGTCGTGTTCAGCGGAAATGCCCACCCCGCGCTTGCCGAGCGGATCTGTGAGTCCCTCGAGGTGTCGCTCAGCGAGACCGACATCAGCCGGTTCTCCAACGACTGCCTCCAGGTCCAGTTGCAGGCCAACTGCCGGCAGCGCGACGTCTACGTGGTCCAGCCCCTCGTCCCGCCGACCCAGGAGCACCTGATGGAGTTGCTGCTGATGCTGGATGCGGCCCGCGGGGCCTCCGCGGCGCAAGTCACGGCGGTCATCCCGCACTACGCCTACGCCCGGTCGGACAAGAAGGACGCGTCGAGGATCTCCTTCGGCGGACGGCTGGTCGCCGACATGTTGACCACCGCCGGGGCAGATCGGGTGCTGACGATGACCCTGCACGCCCCACAGGTCCACGGCTTCTTCAGCATGCCGGTCGACCACCTCACCGCCATCGGCGAGCTTGCCGACCACTACACCGGGCGCGACCTATCCGACGTTGTCGTGGTGTCCCCGGACCTCGGCAACGCCAAGACCGCGACGCAGTTCGCCCGCCTGCTCGGTGTGCCCGTCGCGGCCGGGAGCAAGCAGCGTCTGGCGGACGACCGCGTGGTGGTCGACGCGATCGTGGGGGACGTGGCCGGGAAGCGGGCGATCGTGCTCGACGACGAGATCGCCACCGGCGGGTCGATCGTCGAGCTGATGGACCGCCTAGCGGCCGAGGGCTGCGTCGAGGCGTCGGTGGCCTGCACCCACGGCCTGTTCACCGGTTCCGCGGTCGAGCGTCTGCGTTCCCACCCGGGGATCACCGAGGTGGTGACGACCGACACCGTCCCCTCGCCGCTGGACTGGGCTGAGTTGTCGACCCGGTCCGTGGCACCGCTGTTCGCGGAGGCCATCACCCGCATTCACCACGGCGAGTCGATCAGTTCGATGTTCGACGGCGTCGACCCGACCCACGGCCCCCCGCAACGCAAGCTCTTCTGAGAACCTTCCAGGGGTTGGCCAGCCGGGCGGGCGGGTCGGCCGGGGGCGCTGCTCGGGTGAGGGTCCGGCTCGGCGGGGGTCCGGCTCGGGCGGGGCGGGGTCTCGGCGACCACCGGACGTTTCTGCCACCTGTGCACGGTGTGGGGCGGAACCAGCCGCCGTTGTGAGGTGGATGGTGCATTGGTGGCGCAAATTCACGGGTGAGGCGCCGCGGTGGTGCTGTGGCGGCCGCCGGTCGACGTGTTCAACACCTGAAGGGGACCGTCGCGGGGCGGGAGCGGCGGCAACTGGGCACTGCTGTCCAACGGGCAGGTGGCGCTGCGCCACACACCGATCGACGTCGACGCGGCCGTGGCCCGCGTGGTGGCCGAGTCGACCTACCCAGACCGGCAGGAGTGGGCCGACTACTTCATACGCTCGGCGGCCAGCGACGCGGAGGCGCTGACCACCTTCGGCCCTCGTGATGGCCGCTGATCGTCAATGGGAGGGGTCCCCGCTCGCGGGGAAGGGCCTGTTGTCACTCAGTCATCATGGAACGGCCGGCCCCTCGTCCGTCATGATTCGTGGGTCATCCTGACCCCGGGTGAGGGGTTGGGGCCACATGCAGGAAAGGAGCCGGCCCCCGAGCGTGGCGGGGGCGTCGGGACGTCCGGCCAGGACGACCAGCAGCGGTTCGGCGACCAGCCGACGCAGCAGGAACAGCAGCGCCCGGGCCGATCCGACGTCCAGCCACTGCAGGTCGTCGATGACCAGGCGGACGGGGGACGGCAGGGAGCCGAGGAGGGAGAGGACCTCGGCCCGGCGGTGAACGCGTCGGTGGGAAGCGGGCCAGGGGGGTGGTCGATCAGGTCGCCCAACTGACGCCACAGGTGGTCGAGGACCCCCAAAGTGGAGCGGCCGCTCGTCAGGGTTGCCGCTGCCGCGATCACGGTGTGGGAAGGAGGGAGAGTGCCTCGACGTGTTTGGGCCTGACTACCGAGAAGTGCCGATGGTCAAGCGTTGCCACCTTCGTCTCGTCGAGTCGTTCACACAGTGCTATGACCGACGCGTCCACGACACCCAGTTCGAGGTCCCGGTAGCGACGTTGGAACTCAGCACAACGGCGGTAGTCCTCGTCCGTGGGACCCACGACCCGGTAGGCCCCCTCGATCACGTCCTCCAGGAACGTGAGCCAGGCGTCCACGCCCAGACGTGCATGGCACCAGTAGTCCAACTCGGCCAGGACCAACGTCGGGACGATCCGGTCCTCGCCTGCATCCAGGAGCAGTGCCGCGCAGGCGGAGTGGTCGGGGTCCGCACGATCAAGTGCGGCCAGCAGCGGACCGGTGTCGATGATCAGGGCCATCAGAACGGTGGATGGGCCACCGGATCGGCGGTGACCTCAGATGCCGATCGGCCATCGTTGCTGGCTGCCACACCAATTCGCGGTTGACGACGTTGGCGTAGTTGCGCTGCCTTCTCCTGCACCGCTTCCCGCATCAGCGCCGCCAGTGGCTGACCCCGGCGACGTGCCTCGGCCTCCAGCGTCGCCAGGTCCGCTTCCGCCGCGGTCACGGTCGTTCGTCGTGTCGACATGATGCAAGACTAGCATCACGCATCAACTTTCGCGACGTCGGAAACGTGCCGTCCAGCACGACGATCGTTTCGTCCTCACTGGTGCGTCACGGTTGCAGGGGCAACGTCATGATGACCTCGTCGCGGTCGTCGCCGGCGCGAAGGCGCAGTGCAGAGGGATGCCGACCCACCTGGGTCCAGCCCAGCCGTTCATAGAACGGCTCAAGGCCCTCTCCGGCACGAAGAACAAGCAGGAGGTGGTGCAGCCCCGATCCTCGCCCGTGCTCGACGGTCGCGCGGAGCAGCGCGTCGCCGATGCCCAGTCCTCGCTTGGTCGGGTGGCTCTGCAGTCGCTCGACTGTCGCCCAGTGCGATGTCAGCCGGGCCTGGTTCAACCGCAGCGTCACCCACCCCACCAACAAGCCTTGCTCACGTGCCTCGAAAAGAACGGCCTCACCCCGGTCGACTTCGTCCCCAAGATGCCTCACTGCCTCGGAAACCTTGTCCAGGCCGACCGGGAGAAATGGGAAGCCGACAGCCCCGCCGGCATTTGACACATCCATCCAACACCGCGCGACCTCGGCTTGAAGTTGTAGGTCCAAGCTCAGATCGTCACGCGTCCCCACATCGATATTCGCCGCCGCCAAGGGTCCCTCCATCCGTTCACTCACGTGGGGCGAGAGGCCCGCCACTCCTCAGCCAACAGTCCCAGGACGATCATGTCGTGGCGCCGTCCGTCGCGGGCGAGATACTCGCGCAGCACGCCCTCGCGCACGAACCCGACACGTTCGTAGGCCCGCAGGGCTCGGGTGTTGTAGGAGAACACCGAAAGCTGAATCCGGTGAAGATTCATCTCCTCGAACCCGAACTCAACGGCCAGGCTGATGGCCTCGGTACCGTAGCCCTTGCCCCAGCGTGACGGGTCGGGGACGGTGATAGACAACTCTGCGACGCGATTGGACCACTCAATCGAGGTGAAGCCCAGGGTCCCGACCAGCGAGTTGTGTTCATCCAGCAGTCGGATGGCGAAGTGGTGATCCTGAGTGGACTTCAGTCGGTCCGCCCACCATGACTTCTGAGCCGTCTCCGGCCAGGGGTAGGAGGGCCCGCTACCCCCGAGTCGGTCGGCACGACCGTCCTCGGTCCACGCAACCAACGCATCCACGTCAACCTCGCGGATCGCACCCAGGCGCACCAAGGTCCCGACCAGCAGACGTCGGGGTATCACCGGCCGTGAATCACCCTCCACGGCCTACTCCGATGCGCCTTGGGGGAACGGCGGAGGACGATCGCCCGTCCAGGCGGTGTCGTCAGCGACCTGCAGGACCATCTCGGTGATCATTGCCGGTGTGGTCTCAAGCAGCCGCCACACCTCCACGGCGTTGCCCACCTCGGAGGTCCAACGGGCCAGCACCTCGTCGTCGTCACGGTCGACCTCGATGAACAGTTCGCGTTTGGGGTCCATCAGGCGGGTCTTCATGCTGGCCACGAACTCCTCACCCGATTCCGTCCAGCCGTGCCGCACGATGAATCGGTCCGGTCGGCTGGCCTTCAGCTGGTCGGCCACGGTCTTGAGATGCGTCGCCAATGTCGCGTGCTGGTCGCGCTGGGCATCATCAAACGCGGCCGCCTGCGCCTCCTGCTCGCGGCGGACACGGTCCATCTCGGCCTCGGCGGCTTGACGCCTGCGAGCCAGTTCCTCGTTGCTGGACAACCGTTGCTGGAGGGCATCGGAGAATTCGTCGCTCACGCGGGTGCTCCTGAATCGGGGGTGCGTGGGAATGGGCAGCCCACTGTAGGCGTGCGGTTCCTGACGCGGTGACGCCTAGACTGACTCAAGTCACTTTGCCGCCCAGCTAGGAAACAATTGTGGGAACCGAGTTCGCGGGACTACCTGACACCGAGGCACGACTGGCCGCCGCCGGCTACCTGCCGTCCACCTCCATCTCGACGGTGACCTACCTGGCGGACCGACTGGGTAAGCCGCTGCTGGTCGAGGGGCCTGCTGGTGTCGGCAAGACGGAACTGGCAAAGGCCGTGGCCGCTGCCAAAGGCGCCCGGCTGGTCCGGCTGCAGTGTTATGAGGGCCTTGATGAGGCGAAGGCGTTGTATGAGTGGAACTACTCCAAACAGCTGTTGCGCATCCAGGCGGCCGGCGGGAAGGGCGTGTGGGATGAGACCCACGACGACATCTTCGGCCGTGACTACCTGCTGACCCGGCCGCTGCTTGAGGCCATCAGCGTGGACACACCGACGGTGCTGTTGATCGATGAGGTCGACAAGGTCGATTTCGAGTTCGAGGCTCTGCTCCTTGAGATCCTGTCGGACTTCCAGGTCACCATCCCCGAACTGGGCACGGTTGCGGCGGTCCGTACCCCCTATGTGGTGCTGACGTCCAATTCCACGCGGGAACTGTCCGAAGCGCTCAAACGCCGCTGCCTGTTCCTGCACATGGACTATCCCGATATCGAGCGCGAGAAGGCCATCGTTCTTTCCCGCGTCCCCGAGATCCCCGAACTGCTGGCCGACCAGTTGGTCAAGGTGGTCCGCAGCCTGCGCAACCTGGAACTGAAGAAGGCACCGTCCATCTCCGAGACCCTGGACTGGGCCCGGACGTTGTTGGCGCTGGGCTATGACACCCTGAACGCCGACATCGCCGCCTCGACGCTGAATGTGGTGCTGAAATACCAGGCCGACATCGAAAAGGCATTGAAGCATTTGGCCGTGCCACCTGATCCCTCATTGAACTGATCCCCAGGCCGACCGGAACAGATGACCGCCATCACGCCCCCCGACCCCTCGTTGCAGGGGCTGCAGGCCCGCCTGCTGGACTTCCACCACGCCCTGCGCGATGCCGGTGTGCCCGTGGCGATCAGCGACGGGATGGACGCGATGCAGGCGGCGGCGGTGATCCCCCTACTGCGTCGCGATGTGTTTCGCGAGGCACTGGCCGCCACGCTGACCTCATCGGCCAGCCATCGGATGGCCTTTGACACCCTGTTCGACATCTATTTCCCGCGAACCCACGCGCTGCTGGGCGAGGAGGAAGCGCCGGCCGGCGCTCTGGCGGAGCAGGGGCAACCGTCCAGGCCTCGTGATCCGGTGGATTTCCTGCAGGACTTGATCCGGCAATTGCTTGAGGGGAACGACGCGACGTTGCGGCGGATGGCCCAGGAGGCGGTGGGACAGTTCGGGCGCGTGGAGAACGCTGATGGGTCCACGTCCTATTTCGCCTACCGGGTCTACCGGCATTTCAACCTACGCGGCCTGCTGCGGCGGCTGATGCAGGAGTCCGGCATGGAGTCGGCCGATGACGAGTTGACAGCACGCCTGGCGGCAGACGAGTTCGAGGCGCGCCTCCAACGGTTCCGCCAGGAGATTGACGCCGAGATCCGCCGGCGTCAGGTCGAGTCGCGGGGCCCTGACGCCATCGCCAAGCGGGCGGCCCGACCACTGCCGGAGGACGTCGACTTCTTCTCCATCACCGCTGACGAGCAGGCCCACATGAAGCGGGCGGTCAGGCCGTTGGCCCGAAAGCTTGCGACCCGTCTGGCGGTGAAGCGCAAACGGGCCAACGACGGCACCTTCGACGTGCGCAGGACCTTGCGGCGTGCACTGGCTACCGGGGGAGTTCCGATCGACCCCTCGTTCAAGGCCAAGCGTGTGCATCGGCCAGAGCTGATCCTGATCTGCGACGTCTCCGGGTCGGTCGCGGCCTTCGCGAAATTCACCCTGATGTTCACCCATGCCCTGCAGGGTCAGTTCAGCCGGGTCCGCTCGTTTGCCTTCATCGACACCGTTGATGAAGTCACGCACCTGTTCGCCGATGGTGACTTTGGCCGCGGCATGGCCCGCATGACCCAGGAGGCGGACCTGGTGTGGCTGGACGGACATTCCGACTATGGACACGCCTTTGAGGTGTTCGCCAGGCGCTACCGCGAGGTCCTGACCCCCCGTAGCACGGTGCTGGTACTGGGCGACGCCCGCAACAACTACCGGGCTGCAAACGCCTGGGCGCTGAAGGAGATCAAGGACCATTCCAAGCGACTGTTCTGGCTGAATCCGGAGCCAGCCACGCAGTGGGACTCCGGTGACTCGGTGGCCAGCGACTACGCCCACGTCTGCGACCGAATGGTGGAGTGCCGCAACCTCAATCAGTTGGCGGGCTTCATTGAACAGTTGGCGTAACACCTCGTGTTGCGGATGATGCATGAGTTAACTCAAGTGGTTCGTGTGATAGTCACGCCTCTGTAGTTAGTAGACTCGCCTGCATGGCGCGCCGGCTTGGCATCATGGGCGGCACCTTCGACCCTGTGCACATGGGGCATCTGGTGACCGCCGAGCAGGCGCGCGTGGATGTCGGCTTGGATGAGGTGGTGTTCGTGCCCGCGGGAGCCCCGTGGCAGAAAACGGACCGCGAGGTCACCTCGTCCGAACACCGCTACCTGATGACTGTCCTTGCGACTGCCGCCAACCCCAACTTCAGCGTCAGCCGAATTGAACTTGACCGGCAGGGGCCGACGTTCACCGTCGACACGTTGCGGGACCTGGGTGCCAATCTGACCGACACGTCGCTGTTCTTCATCACCGGGGCCGACGCGATCCTGAACATCCTGACCTGGAAAGATGCCGATGAGGCACTGGAACTGGCGACCTTCGTCGCCGCCACACGCCCAGGATATGACCTGGCCAGCCTCAAACAGCACGACCTGACCGGTCAGGTGATCCTGCTGGACGTCCCGGCCTTGGCCATCTCCTCAAGCGACGTCCGAGCCCGTTTCAAGGCGGGCCGTCCGGTCCGCTACCTGATCCCGCGTGAGGTGGAAGAGTTTGCCCGCAAGCACGGCTTGTATGGGACCAACGGTCAGGGCCTTGCAGCAGCCAACGTAACAGGACGCTAATGGACCTCCTGACCCCGCCAATCCCGTCGACACCGTCGACACTGGGGTCGCTGTTGCAGCGTGCTGCGGGGCCGACATCGACATTCCCGACCGGACCTACCAGATCAACGCCGATGAGGTCCGCCAAATTGTTTCCGACCATTTCGCCGGCTCGATTCCCCAGGGAGGGGGAGCTGCCACACTCAACCTGCAGGTGCTCAACGGCGTCGGCGTGCCCGGGATCGGTCAACGGGTTGATCAGGCCCTGCAGGGGTTGGACCTGCGGATCATCCGAACTGAGAACGCCCGGAGTTTCGATTTCACCGCCACCCAGATCGTGATCTATGAGGAGACCCCTGAACTATTGGGTGCGGCCCGCCAGGTGCAGGACGCATTGGGCGTCGGTACGATCCTGGTCAGCCGACAACCACAGAGTGTGGTCGACATGACCGTGGTGATTGGCGGCGATTTCATCGGCCGTGGGCCTGAGGTGCCCAGCGGCGTCTAACTACCGATCAGACGAGACGACTTGCCCATTTCCACTCACGCCACACCCGCCACCTCTGTCGACCTGGACCAGATCCGGGAACAGGTTCTGACCGGTGCGGCTGCGGCGAGTAGCAGGATGGCGACTGACGTGGTCATCCTGGAAGTCGGGCCACTGGTTGGCATCACCGACTTCTTCCTGCTGATCTCGGCCGCGAATGATCGGCAGCTCAAGGCCGCCGTCGAGGCGATCGAAGAGCGCCTACGCACCGAGCATGGCCGCAAGCCCATGGGTCGCGAGGGGACGCCCGACGCCGGCTGGATGGTCCTTGATTTCGGGGACTTCGTCGTGCACGCATTCACGACCACCCAACGGCAGGTGTATGACCTGGAACGGCTGTGGGGTGACGCCTCGCGCGTGCCCTACACCGACCCTCAGATCGAGGCCCGCTCGATGGGCAGTGACGGGCATCACTGATACAATCCGCGCCCGCCTGGGGCTGTAGCTCAATTGGTAGAGTGCTTCGATGGCATCGAAGAGGTCAGGGGTTCGATTCCCCTCAGCTCCACATCTTTCCCACGGTCCTGTTCCCCAAGGTCGTTTCATAGCGGGTGAGTGACCCTGTCATCGATCAGGTGGTCACCGAACTGTCGCCTGCGGCCCAGCTGTACGTCGGCTGCACGATCCAAGCCATCAGTCCCGAGGTGCAGGACCTGACGGAGACGCGGTTCGAGGACTGCAGGTTCGTCGCTAGCTCCCTGCGAAACGCCCGCCTGACCCAGACCCGTTTCGATGACTGCCGCTTCGTCGACTGTGACCTGATGGGCACAGACTGGACCCAGGTGGACTGGCCGGCCTTCGTCATGGGCGACCCACCGATGTTCATCGGCTGCCGGCTGGACTACGCGAACTTTCACGGGGTCAAGCTTCTGCACGGCGTCTTCTACGGCTGTTCGATGATCGAGACCGATCTGCGCCAGACCATCCTGCGCGGTGCCGACCTGAGGCACGCCGACTTGACCCGCGCCGAGTTGACCGCTGCTGATCTGCGGAACGCGGATCTCTCGGGGGCGGAGGGGTATCTGCTAGATCCGCGGGAAACGAGAGTCACAGGGGCGATTCTCAGCATGCCCGGCGCAGCGGGGGTTCTTGAGGCGCTGGGATTGCAGTTGGCCGCGCCCCCCGCACGCATGGATTCGGGCCAGCGGGCCGAGCAGCCGACCCTGCGGGATCGACCTTACGGGTGAGCTTTCAGCATGCCTGCCCCACACCCGTGCGGTTGGCCACCACGTCGGTGGTCTGCCCGCGCCTGATCCAACGGGCGCTGGCTCACCCCCGGGTGATTGGGCTGATGTGCGCGGCACCACACGAGGCTGCCTGGTGGCCACCCGTCAACCGGACACCGACATGCTGATTGCCTATCCGACCATGGAGCCTGGACACCTCAGTGGCTGTGGTCCCCTCGATCATCAGTCAGGTCCGCGCGGCCGGTCAGACCATCCGCGTGGCAGCCAGCGGGCATTCCTTCACTCACATCGCGGCCGGCGATCAGCACATGATCACCCTGGAGGCCCTGCCGACCGCGGTGGATCTGTCCGATGCGCCGCGGACGGTGACCGTCAGCGCGAACACCAGGATTCGATCCCTTAACCGGCGGTTGGCCGCCGCCGACCTGGCTCTGGACAACTGGGCGACATCGATCACCAGATGATCGCGGGTGCGGTGGCCACCGGCTCTCGCGGCACGGGCGGGCAGTTCGGGCCCATGCATACGGCGGTTCTCGGGGTTGCAACCAGTTGCGGGTTATGGGTGTGAATGGGTGCGGACAGGCGTAGCTGTTACCGGTGAAGTTGTCGGAGTGGGCGCGTGCTGAGCGGTTGCCAGCTGGCTGTGGCTCAGTTGACGGCAGTGGGCCGAGGATGTGTCACACCCGCTGGTTAGAGTGAACAGATGTTTGAGCAGACGGTGGTTCAGGCCTACCGGTACGCCCTGGACCCCACACGCCTGCACAGGTCCGCCAGCTGGCGTCGTTCGCTGGTGCGGCCCGTGTGGCCCACAACCGGATGCTCGCCTACATCCAAGCCGACCTGGAGTTGGGGAAATGGGAACGCCAGTTGCTCGGCGGCCGGCTCGAACCCGCCCAGGGCTGGAGGACGTCCCCACTGGGGCAAGGTGCACACGCTGACAGCGGACCGGTTGCGCGGCCTGTACCCGGGATGGGAGCAGTTCCAGGCCGTCCGCGCCGCCTACGACCCCGACGGGGTCTTCACCTCGCCCTATCTGCGACAGATCCTCGGGTAGCGCCAGTCACTGCATCGTCATGGCCCAGAACGCGGCTTCGTGTTCGGCGACTGTCACAAACGCATGAACCGTAGGAGGGGTCGGACCAGTGGGGCACTCGCGGTCCACCACCCGTGCCAAATCGGCCACGAACGCCGCGAACTCGGGGTTGGCCCAATGCGTGATGTAGGCGGTGTAGGCCGGCGGACCGGGCGCGATCTGCTGCCATGCGCTCAGGTAGGCCTCTTCGATGGCCCACATCGCGGTGATCGCCTCGGGATAGGGGCGGGCAGCCAACGTCTGGAGGGTCTGGTTGTAGGCCTGGGTCTGCGGCAGCGGTGGATGGGACAGGTCAAGGACACCCGATTGCCGGTCCTGCGCCCGCTGCGCCACCATCTGCTGAAACCAATCCAGTTCGTCGGAGAACGCCTGCATGCCGCCGACCAGCAACGCGAAGTCCCTGGTCGGAGCGGACTGCAGCAACCGGCCCCAGGCCCGTAGCAGCGCGACCACGAAGTGGTGGTCCTGTTCCAGCCAACGGTCAAATGCCGGTGCGGGCAGCGTGCCTGCCGCGATGGCGTCCAGGAACGGCGCGGTGGTGGCTCCCCTCCACAACTCGGGGTGACCGCCGATCAGCGTCTTGGTCGTGCTCATCTGGCCTCACCACTGAGGTAGGCGCTGTCGAAGAAGGCCAGTTCCAGCTCCATCGCGGTGCTGTAGTGCTGGCTGATGACCGTCTGATCGCCGCCGAACTGGTTCAGTAGGTCCTCCATCACCACCGCCAGGGCCTCAAACTCTGCCGAGCCATAGGTCTGGACCCATTCCCGGTAGGCCGACTCGGCGCTGAGCTGTGAGGACAGTTGCTGCCCCAGCCAGGCGTACAGCCGCATGCAGGGGGTCATGGCGGCACACATATTCCCCACGGGCTCAAGTGCCGCGACCCGCAACAGGAAGTCGGTGTATGCCCGGGTGGCCGCGGTGGGGGAGGGGTGGAGGTCCACTCCCCAGGACCTGGCATAGCCGGCGTGCAACGCCTGTTCGTCCATCGCGCCGTCCAGCAACAGCTTGAAGCGGCGCATGGTCTGCTGGTCGGCAGAGTGGGCCAGACCCAAGGCGTAGGCTCGGGAGAACGCGTCCAGGAAGAACGCGTCCTGCCCGATGTAGTGCTCGAACGCCCGGCGGTCCAGGGTGCCGTCGGCAATCCCCGTGAGGAAGGGATGGCTCAGGCAGGCCTGTGCGGTTGATTCGGAGTCACGCCACAGCGTTCGGGAGTCCATGACTACGCCGACTCTAATTGGAGTAGGTTCTGAGGTGATGCGTAATCGTGGATTCAAGCTGCTGTTGTTCGTTCTTGCCGGGGTCGGAGGGGTGCTCGCCTGGCAACGACGTAACGAGACACCACCGACCCGTCCCAGGCTGCGCCCGGCTGAACCGTTCATGGATCCGGCGGCACCAGAAAAGGGTGGGGCGAAATGGCTGACGGGCACCGCGGGCGAGGTCGCCCCCCAGGAGGCAATACCGCAGGAGATCACCCCCCGGGAGGCCACACCGCAGGCGGTCACGGCGGAACTGCCGGCGGTTCGGCCCGCTGACGGCCCACTGCTGGTCGACGGCGGCCCCGCGGTTGACGCACTGGTGACAACGGGCGACGCCCCGCTGCCGTTGCCCAATCCGCCACATGGTCCCTTCACCACCGCCCCTGACGGTCCAGCTGACGATCTGAAGCGGATCAGCGGAGTCGGCCCCAAGTTGGAACAGATGCTGAACGAGCAGGGCATCACCACCTTCGCCCAGGTCGCGTCGTTGACCGAGGCCGAGGTCGACCTGCTGCAGCAGCGGCTGCCCCAGTTCCCGGGCCGTATCCGACGTGACAACTGGGTCCAACAAGCGGCGAAGTTCAACGACACCTGATCCGTCCTGCCGAACAGGACGGGTTGTCCACAGAGGCGGCCGGTCAGAGCGGACCTGGCAGGTCAGTGAACCGGCATCCTGCCGGGTGTGCGTTCGTCACTGATCCGGCTGAAGCAGGCATTGGAGCCCGTCGGCATGGCGCCGGCCGAGGTGCTGGCCTTGGCGATCCTTCTGACCGGAATGGCTGCACTGACGGCTGTGATCTGGTGGACCAACCAACCGATTGACCAGGCTGTAAGCCCGGCAATGCCGACACTGAGCGTCACCCCCTCACCCATTGCACAGTCCGGGCCGGTGGTTGTTGATGTCGCGGGTCAGGTCCTGCACCCGGGGCTGGTGACTTTGGAGGCGGGGGCGCGTGTGGCCGACGCCATCGCCGCCGCAGGAGGGTTGACCCCCCAGGCGGTCACCGACGGACTGAATCTGGCCCGGCCACTGTCAGACGGTGAGCAGATCGTTGTGGTGGCGATGGGTGAGGAGGTGGTGCAACCGACCGGAGTCGCCGCCCAGCCGGGGATGACCGCGGACGGTCTGCTCGATCTGAACCTTGCCACCGCGGAGCAACTTCAGCAGTTGCCAGGCATCGGTCCCGTCACGGCCGAGCGGATCACGTCCTACCGAGACTCCATCGGCGGGTTCAGCGACATCGCACAACTGCTTGAGGTCCCAGGGATCGGCCCCGGCCGGTTCGCCGAGCTGCAGGCCAGGGTCACGGTGTGAGCACCTCCACCGCCGTCATGCTGTTGAGCTCCGCCTGGATCGGGGCCGTCCTCGGGGCGCTGCGGCCGGGAGCGGCCCTGCTGGCGGCACTCGCCGTGGTCGCCGTGGCTGCCATGGCGTTGTGCCGCCGTCACCCTGGCCGGTCCCTGCTGGCTGCCTGCCTGGCGGTGGCGGCCATTGCCTCGGCCGGTGCCGCGGTGCGGACGCAAGCGATCGTGGATGGCCCACTGGCCAACCTGACGGACTCACCTGTTGCCGTGGAGGTGTCACTGACCATCGTCGCCGACGTGCGGCAACCGACTCGCGGCAGTCGCTGGGTGCTGGCGCGCTTGGCGACGGTGGGTGTCGTGGGTCGTGCGAGATTCCCCAGTCGCGAGCGGGTCGTCCTGCAGTTGCCCGCTGATGCCGCTGTCGAGTTCGGGGGTGGGTACACCCTGCGCGGGGTTGCCACACCCATCACCGGACCTACCGCCCAGTACTTCCGCGGTCGTGGGGCCGTGGTGCGGGTGGATGCCATCGAGTTGCAGGCGGCCCGAGACCCGCCGGCCTGGCAGCGTGCCACGACGACCCTGCGGGCCCGGACTGCCGCCGCTGCGCATCGGTGGCTGTCACAGGCACAGGGTTCGTTGCTGACCGGACTGGTCACCGGGGATCTCCAGGGGCAACCCGATCAGGTGGCAGAGGAGGTGAACGCCGCAGGGCTGTCCCATCTGGTGGCCGTCTCCGGCTCGAACGTGGCGATCGTGATCGCTGGCGCGATGGCGCTCAGCCTGATGGTCGGGTTCAGTCGGCGGACGGGTTGGTGGTTGTCAGCAGGCGCAGTGTGGTGGTTCGTGGTGCTGGTTCGCGGCGAACCAAGCGTCGTTCGGGCCGCCACCATGGCGACGTTGGTCCTGGCGGCCATGCTGATCGGCCGTGTCCGCTCCACCGTTCACCTGCTGAGCACCGCCGGGATGCTGGTGTTGCTGACCGACCCGTTGCTGGCCACCCGTATCGGCTTCGTCCTGTCGATGGCTGCTACTGCCGGTGTGATTCTGCTCACACCGGTCATCGCGCAGGCGTTGGACCGCCGCACCCGCCTGCCGCGCCTGATCACCACCGTGTTGGCAGCGACGTGTGGGGCGCAACTTGCGGTGGCACCCGTGCTGTTGCTCAGCGGAGGGACCGTGCATCCGGCCAGCGTGCCGGCAAATCTGATCGCCGTGCCCGCTGCAGGGGTCGCCAGCCTTATCGGTGGGGTGGCCGCGGTTGTGTCCCTGGTGGACGTGGGCGTGGCGGGCGGGGTCGCCGCTTCGGCTCTGCCGGCCTTGTCTGTGGTGCTGGCGACGGCGCATTGGTTTGCCTCCGACTCGGGCCGCCACGGGGTCGAAGTAGCGCTGATGATCGGGTTGGTGGTGGCTCTGGCCAGCCGTACGCGGGGGTGGCCACTGGGGGCCCGGGTGGGCGTGGCGGGGGTGGGACTGTGCGTCGTGATCGCGTTGCGCGGACCTGTGGGACTGCCGGGTTCGGGCCTACCGGAAACCCCGGTGCTGGTGGTCCTTGATGTCGGGCAGGGTGATGCCCTGCTGCTGGGGGATCCACAGGCCGGGTGGATCCTGATCGATGGCGGCCCCGACCCCGACACCGTTGTCCGCGAGTTGGCACGGCGACGGATCGACCGCCTTGCCGCCGTGGTGGTCAGCCATCCCCATGCCGATCACACCGTGGGGTTGATCGCGGTGCTGGGACGCGTGCAGGTGGGGTTGGTGGTCCTGGGACCGCATGGCGAGGTGGCGACCGACGTGGTGTCCGCGGCGCAGGCAGCTGGCGCGCCAATCAGCATGGTGGCGGCTGGGGACCGGTGGGCGCACGGCCGTATGGCCTTCCGTGTCCTGTCACCTCCCGCGGTGGGACTTGGGCCAGAGCCCAACGAGAACTCCCTGGTGCTGCGGGTGGATGTGGATGGCGGCCGTAGCGCTCTGCTGCCCGGCGACGCGGAGGTCCTGGCCCAGACCCTGATCATCGACGACCCTGCCCTGGACGTGGATGTGGTGAAGGTGCCCCATCACGGGGGCGCCACGAACTTCACGGGGTTCCTGGCGGCGACCACGCCCCAGCTCGCGGTGATCAGCGTCGGGGTGGACAACCCGTTCGGGCATCCCAACCCCGCGGTGCTGGCCGATCTGGGCGGGATCGATGTGCGCCGGACCGATGTGGACGGCGAAGTGGTCGTGTCCTTGGGCGGGCCGTAGCCCTGGCCCCTAGCCCTAGGGCAGGCACTCGACGTGGCAGCGAAGGCCGGGGGTTCCCTCAAACTTGCTGTCCACGGTCAGCAGGGAACTGTCCAGCATTTCGGCGAGGGCGACGAAGGCGGCATCGTAGGGCCACATGTTGTCCCGCAGGTCCCAGATCCTGGTCAGTAGCGGCGTGACGGGGTATCGCCGCAGCCTGAGCGAGGCCAGAAGCGCCAGGGCTCGACCCGCTTCCCCAGCGTCCAACTTGTGGCTGAGGACCAAGCCGCGCAGGGCCGAGGTGACCTCCAGATCGACGCCGTGGGGGGCCGCCAGCGGCTGTGTTGACGCTTTCTGCCGCACTCGGTTCGCCCGCGGGTCAGATCCGACCAGGAAGCTCACGAGTGCCGATGACTCGATGACGATCATGCGCGGTCTGTCGACGTCGTCTGCCGATCATGATGGACCTGTGCCAGAGCCTGCACGACGTCGTCAGTGCTCACCGACGATCGGGCCGCGATGTCACGGGCCCTATCTGATGCCTCGGCCGGAGTGAGCGTCTCGGCCTCAAGGTCCAACAGTGCCCGGACGTAGGCCTGAAGGGATTGACCAGCTCTCGCAGCCCGAACCTTCAGCACGGTCATAGTCGACTCCGACAGGTCCCGAACATGCAACGTTGCCATGCATGCATCATAGCCCCCTTGAAAGCAACATGCTTACTCAGGGAGATATGGTCGGATCTGGTCTGGTTTGATATGCTGTCAGCATGGTGACCGTGACCGTGAGTCAGGCCAAGGCTCAGTTATCCGCGCTGTTACAACGAGTGTTGGCCGGGGAGGACATCGCCATAGGCCGACGTGGCCGACCAGAGATTCTCCTGACCCGTATGCGCCAGGACACAGGCCCCCGTCCGCTCGGAACCTACGAAGGTCCATTGGAACTGGCCGAGGACTTTGATGAACCATTTGATCCTGGCCTGCTGCTGGGTCACGACTCGTGAGGTTGCTGCTTGACACCCATGCGGTCCTTTGGGCCATCGGCTCACCGGCCACCCTCACCGATCAGGCCCGAGACGCAATCAAGGATCCCGACAATCTGATCCTGGTGTCAGCCGTGAGTGCCTGGGAGATCGCGATCAAGGTCGCGTTGGGGAAGTTGGTCTTCGCCGGATCGGTAAGCGAGCACGTTGTGGCCAACGACTTCACACCACTGCCGATTTCGCTGGCGCACGCCGAGGGGATCGGTGATCTCCCCCCCGTGCACAGCGATCCCTTCGACCGGTTGCTGGTCAGTCAGGCACTGGCCGAGGATGCGGTCATCGTGACCCGCGACCGACACCTCGCCGGGTACGACGTGAGGATTCTTCCAGCCTGACTGAGCAGTCAGCAGCGAGGGCGAGTGCCCGGCACCTCTCCCAACGAGGCAGGCGGGATCCAAGGGGAAAGGACCGTGATGTGAGCCGGAACGCCGAGGCGCATGTTTGGATCGTGCGTGCGACGCAGGCCGCGCACTGCCGGCTCAGCGGCAGGGATGGAAACGATCAGAGCGGAGTGGCCTACGTCGATGGGGTCGTCATCGAGAGCAGCGTTGGCCATGGCCAGATGGTACGAGCACGGCCGGGATGGGATGGTTCGGCCGAAGCGTCTCTCACCGTCACGCGCAACGCGATCCCCCGTCGGCGTGCTATGAGGAGGCTCCGGCCGAGGCCTGTTGCACATCCTGCACGGTACGGGAGAGCAGACAGAACTCATTTCTTTCTGGGTCGCTCAACACCACCCAGCTGACTGCCGGGTCCTGGCCCACGTCGACGCGTCGCGCGCCAAGAGCCACAAGCCGTTCGAGTTCGCCGCCCGTGGTCACGCCGTCGGCACACAGATCCAGGTGAAGCCGGTTCTTGATGACCTTGCCTTCTGGTACCGGTGCGACGTCGATGGATGGCCACGACCCGTCCGACGCAGCGATGCTGAGGACGCCGTCGTCGTCTTCCTCCACCACCCGCCATCCGAGGACGGCGCACCAGAAGTCCGCGACCACCCGGGGCTCCACGGCGTCGATAGCGATGACAGCGATGCGGCAGGACATGGTCGTCAGTCTCACCCGCCCGCAGTCAACTCGGCCAGGACGGTCACAGAAAAAGGTCGAGGTCGAGGCGTTGCCAGTGGCGGGTGAGGACGAAGGCGAATGATTCATGGGTCGCCCTCGTGGCAGTATCGCCGCATGTCTGGGACCTATCCGCGAATTGCTCAGATCGTGCTCGATACCACCGATGCCCGTGCCTTGGCCGAGTTCTACCGGCAGATGTTCGGCTTGGAGTACCGGCCGGGTGACGAGCCTTCAGCGCTGGACGAACGCAACGAGAGCGACGATTGGCTCGTGCTGCGCAACGATCGTGGGCCCCAGCTGGCGTTCCAACAGACTGACGGCGTTCGAGCCTCGACGTGGCCAGGGGCCTCTGTGCCGCAGATGCTTCATCTGGACACAGTCGTGTCGACGCTGGAGGAGTTGCGTACCCAACATGATCGTGCCCTCGATCTGGGTGCCCGCGAACTCCTGGACCGCACCGACGACGAGACTGAACCCTTGTATGTCTTCGCCGATCCGGCTGGACATCCCTTTTGCATCTTTGTCGGGTAGCCGCGATACCCATCTGGTCTCGGTCCGAAAGACTCGCGAGGGCCGCCAGCACCCAGACCGGGATGCCCAGTTTCGCTACCTTGTCCAGCCCGCCCCAGGTTCACCGATGCCGGGGATCCGGTGATCAGTGTGGACACTGGACAAAGCCATTCCCGACACTTAGCTAAACTTAGCTAGACTCAGTGCATGCTTGTGAACATGCATGAGGCGAAGAGTCGGCTCTCCGAGCTGGTTCGTCAGGTCGCGAATGGTGAGGAAATCATCATCGGTCGTCATGGAGTCCCGGTTGCCCGTCTGGTGCCCTATCACAGGCAGTCGCGCCCCCGACGTCCCGGGCGGTTGCGCGAGCGGATTGTGGTCGCCTCCGACTTCGACGCCACCCCAGAGGACGTCCTGGCCGCGTTCGATGGTGGCAGGTGAGCCTGCTGCTGGACACGCGTGCGTTGCTGTGGTGGCTGCGTGGCGATGAGATGACCGACCAATCGCTGGCCGCAATAGGCCAAGACGATGCGCTGATCTATGTCAGTGCCGCCAGCATCTGGGAAGCTGAGCTCAAGTCGGCCCTCGGCAAGTTGGAAGTTCACGGGGACCTGGTGGAGGAGGCAGCCATCGAAGGGTTCGAGCCACTGGCCATCACCCACGCACATGGTCGCCGGGCTGGCCGTCTGCCACCGCTTCATCGCGATCCATTCGATCGGATGCTGGTGGCCCAGGCTCAGGAAGAGGGCTTGAGGATCGTCACGCGCGACCCTGCTATCGCAGCCTATGACGTGGATGTCCTACGGTGCTGAACCCGTCTTCAGGGCAGGAGCGGCAGATCGCACCGGGGCTGGCCAAGCCCCCGGCCGGCCTGCTGCTGACGCCAGGCGCCAGCGCCGACCGTGACCACGCGACGCTGGTCGCCATTGACGACGGTATCAGCGAGATCGCCGTGGAACGCCTGACTCTCGGCACGACCAGCATCGCCAAGGCGGTTCGCCTGGTGGAGGAAGCTGCCCGGGCACTGGCCCACCGGCTTGGCGTCGACACCGACCGGGTGGCGCTGGGCGGCCGTAGCTTCGGTGGTCGCGCGTGCTCGGTTGCGGTTGCCCAGGGCCTGCCGGCGGCCGCCCTGGTCCTGTTGAGCTATCCGCTACACCCGCCCGGTAGGCCTGACCGGTTGCGGGTGGAGCACTTCGGTGACATCGGTGTCCCGACGCTGTTCCTGTCGGGCCGCAAGGACCCCTTCGGGTCACCGGACGAATTCGCCGCGCAGATCCCCGCCGTCGCAGGCCCCGTGACGACGACCTGGATCAATGGCTCTCATGCCCCCCGCGGACAGGACCCCACGATCGTGGCGACGGTCCGCGCATACCTCGGCCTCTGACCCCGCCTCTGCCGGGATGGTTGTATCTTGGAGTTGACGCTCACCAGTGTCCCCTCGCCTATGACATCAACGGTTTCTCTGGCAGACCACGCGAACGCGATCGAGGTGGAGAATCCGGTCTGGAACTGGCGCTGGCTGACGGGTGACTTGGTCGCGAACTACTTCGTCCCCGCCAGCAGCGATGAACGCGTCGCCATGCTTGCAGTCGCTCCGTCTGGGTCCGGCGACCGACGTTGGGATTGGTTCATCGAGGCGCTCGCTGAATACTTGGCCACCCACGCTCAGTTTGATGTCCCTGCCTGGGTGGACCGTGGAGTCATCGACCATGGGGCCTTCTGGTGGCCGGTTCACGGCGACCGGCCTTCCACACGGGCTGCGGCGATGGCGCACAGCCCGGCATCCTTCGCCCGTCGGGGCATCCTCATCGACGGTCGCGAGCCCCGCAGCGATGTCACCCCCGTTGCCTACACTGCAAGCCACGATGACCCGACCTGTCGCCTACCTGTTCACCGGTCCCGAGCCGCTGCTGGTCCGTCGTGCCGCAGACCAACTGCTGGCCGAGCTGCGCCAGGAGTCCGGTGGCGACCTTGACGTCACCGAGGTCCGTGGCAGCGACCTGGATGAGGACAACCTGCCTGATCTGCGCACCGTGTCGTTGTTCGCGATCCCTCGCGCATATGTGGTTCGTGACGCACAACTGTTGCCCAAGGTGGCGGCCAAGGCCCTGCAGCGCGAGGTGGAAACGGCCACGGCTGAGGCGACGATCGTGCTGCTCAGCTCGCAGACCAAACCGATCATGGGGTTGGCCAAGGCGATCAAGCAGGCGGGCGGCCGTATCGACACCGCACCGCCCAGGGACTACGAGGCCAAGGCGTGGCGGCGGATCGTGGTCGATGAGTTCAGGCGTCATCAGCGGGTGCCTGCCGAGGAGGCCATCGATGCCGTGCTCGAGGCCTCCGGGCTCAGCGTCAACATCATCGCCGAGAAGGTTGCTCAGGCCTCTCTGGTTGGCGAGAAGGGCGTCGAGGTCACCGCCGAGCAGGTGCAACAGGTCGTTGTTGGTCACGGTTCACGAGGAGCGTTCGCGGTCGCCGACGCGATGTGTGAGCGGCGACCGGTCGAGGCCCTGACCCTGTTGCGTGGCTGTCTGGACGCCGGCGATTACCCGGTTGCGATCCTGGGTGCCCTGAGCTACAAGATGCGACAGCTCATCGCCGTGGCCGCAGACCTGCCGGGCAAGGAGGTCGGACTGAGCCTGCCGCGCCCACAGATCGCCCGGCTGCAATCAGTCCGCAGGGCCTTCGGTCCGGGTGAGTTGACGGCTGCGATGCAACACCTGGCCGCCTGCGATCTGGAGATCAAGTCGGGAGATCTTGACGCAGACTTCGCGCTGGAGCGTGCCGTGCTGGGGGTGGCCAGCATCGATCCGCTGCCTGTTCCCGACCCCGACCGTGAGATCCTGCGTTGAGCACTCGATGGGTGGACCAGGGCTTTTGTGCGGAGCTCAGCGCCAAGCTGTTCTACGTGGTCTGCAGGGCTTGACGGTGACGGCGCCGGCCCAGACGGATCGGACTACGGTGTGAGCCAGGATGCGGTAGTTGTCGGAGCAGGCCCCAACGGGCTGGCGGCGGCGATCACGCTGGCTCAGGCGGGTCGGCAGGTTCTGGTGCTTGAAGGACAGGCCGAGGCCGGCGGTGCCACCCGCTCGGCACCCCTGGTCGGCGACGGCTTCGTCAATGACCTGGGATCGGCCATTCACCCGCTGGGGCGGGCCTCGCCGTTCTTCAGCACGCTGGGCCTGGAGGATCATGGGCTGTCCTGGGTGATCCCACCGGCAGCGATGGGACACCCACTGGACGGGGGCCGGGCGGTGATGGCGTGGAACGACCTTGATCGCACCGTCCAGGGTCTGGGGGTGGACGGCCCGGCGTACCGGGCCATGACCCAGCCGCTGATCGACGGCTTTGACAAGTTGTTGGATCTGTCGCTGCGACCGCTGTGGCGCATCCCAAGGCATCCGCTGTTCGCGGCCGGCTTTGGCATGAAGGCCGTGCAGCCGGCCAGCGTGTATGCCCGCCGCACCTTTGTGGAGGAACCTGCCAGGGCCCTGTTCGCCGGTCACGCGGCACACGCCGTCCTGCCGTTGAACCGACCGTTCACCGCCTCATTCGGACTGCTGTTCAGCGCGACCGCACACACGGTGGGGTGGCCCTTTCCACGTGGCGGGGCAGCGTCGCTGGCGGCGGCGTTGATCGCAAAGCTCGAATCGCTGGGCGGCAGGATCCAGACGGGCCATCCGGTGCGCTCGCTGGCCGACCTGCCTGAGGCCGACACCGTGATCTTCACCCTGACCCCCATCCAGGTGCTGCAGATCACCGGCGGGCATTTCCCGGCGCGCTACCGGGCTGGGTTGGCACGGTTTCGCTACGGACCGGCGGTGTTCAAGCTTGACTACGCATTGAGCGGACCCATTCCCTGGACCAACCCCGACCTGATGCAGACCGCCAGTGTGCACGTCGGCGGATCCATGGATGAGGTGGCGCAGTCCGAAGCCGCTGTCGGGCGGGGGCGTCACGCCGACCGGCCCTTCATGATCCTGGCCCAGCACACCCTATTCGATCCCTCCCGTGCACCCGAGGGCAAGCACACCTGCTGGGTCTACTGCCATGTGCCCAACGGGTCGACGGTGGACATGACCGCCCGGATCGAGGCTCAGATCGAACGCTTCGCCCCGGGGTTTCGAGACCTGATCATCGGGCGGCACCGCTCTGACGCGGCAACCCTGCAACGGTGGAACGCCAACCTGATCGGGGGTGACATCGGCGGAGGCAGCTTCTCGGGCACCCAGTTGCTGGCCCGCCCCAGACTGCAACGCTCGCCCTACACCACGCCAGACCCCCGGATGTTCATCGGCTCGGCATCGACCTGGCCCGGCGGGGGAGTACACGGCATGGCCGGTTACCAGGCCGCACTGGCCGCGTTGCGCTGATCTCACCCAAGCTGGTAATCATCCAATAAGGCGAGCCAGTCCCTCCTGGGCGGTTGAGACCAGCAGCGCGCCACCCTGGTCATAGATGCGGCCGAATCCCAGACCACGCCCGCCGCCCGCCGCTGGCGACGTGGTCTGATACAGCATCCAGTGCTGGGTGTCGGGGTGGGGGTCGTGGAACCACATGGCGTGGTCAAGTGACGCCAGCATCAGGTCGGGGTCCCCGAACCAGCGTCCGTGCTTGCTGAGAATGTTGCTCAGCAGCGTGAAGTCGCTGGCGTAGGTGATGATCGCCGCGTGGGTCAGGGGATCCGACGGGACGGTCCCGCTGGCACGAAACCAGAACAGGGTGGGGGCCTGGCGATCCTCATCCGAGGGTGGTTGGATGCGAAAGTCCAGGGCGTGAAGCTCGCCCCACCCACTGGTCGACCCGTCGGCGTCCTGGGTCAGGGTGCTCATCAGCGGCAGTTGGTCCGGCGCGGGTGCTGGGGGCGGAACTGGCTGATGGGTCAAGCCGTCCGGTTCGACGACGTGGAAGGACGCCTCCAACGTGAAGATCGCCTTGCCTCGCTGACGAGCCCGCACCCGCCGGGTCGTGAACGACCGTCCGTCGCGCAAGCGGTCGACGTCATAGACGATGGGGATGCTCGGATCGCCCGGTCGCATGAAGTAGGCATGCAGGGAATGCACGAAGCGGTCCGGCTCAACCGTTCTACCCGCGGCGACCAGGGCCTGGGCCGCCACCTGCCCGCCGTAGACCCGCTGCCGTTCACCGACCGAACACTGCCCCCGGTACAGATCGGTGTCGATGGTCTCGATGTCCAGCAGGGTCAGCAGGCGATCAAGATCGGTCACTACATCATCGGTCACTACATCATCAGTCACTACATGGCGTTCAGGCGAGCGGCCATCCGTGACTTCTTGTTGGCGGCGTTCTGCTTCTTGATGATGTTGTTCGAGGCCGCCTTGTCCAACTTGCGCGACACCTCATGGAACGCCGCGGCGGCCGCGTCCTTGTCACCCGACTGCTCAGCGGTGTCAAAGTGCTTGACGAAGGTCTTCAGATCGGTGCGCTTGGACTTGTTGCGGACCCGGCGGGTCTCGTCCTGACGGATGCGTTTGATCTGGCTCTGAATGTTGGCCATGACGTGGTGAACCCTTGCAGAAGATCGGTGGTGGGGCGCTCCATGACATGTGCGCATTCCGCGCGTGGTAGGGCACGCCAGTCACGCCGCAGCGCGGCGGAACGGGGATTCTAGCAGCGGCCACCGGTCACGTCCAACGGTGGGATGGCGTGATCTCAGGAGTCCACAGCTACCCTCGACGCTCAGATGACCTACCCGCTGCAGCGCATTCGCAACTTTGCGATCATCGCCCACGTCGACCATGGCAAGTCGACGTTGGCCGATCGCATGTTGCAGGTCACCGAGCTGGTCGACGCCCGGCAGATGCGCGACCAGTACCTGGACAAGATGGACATCGAGCGCGAGCGCGGCATCACCATCAAGGCCCAGGCCGTGCGGATGCCCTACAAGACCCCGGAGGGCGAGTACCTCCTCAACCTCATCGACACACCGGGACACGTCGACTTCTCCTATGAGGTCAGCCGTGCGATGAATGCGTGTGAGGGTGCGATCCTGCTGGTCGATTCCGCGCAGGGCATGGAGGCCCAGACGATCGCCAACCTGTACCTGGCGGTTGAGGCGGGTCTAGAGGTCGTGCCGGTCCTGAACAAGATCGACCTTCCCGCCGCGCGTCCCGAGGCAGTCGCGGAGGAGATCTGTGCCCTGCTGGGCGGACAACCGGGGGACATCCTGAGGGTCAGCGCCAAGACAGGTGAGGGGGTACGGGCAGTGCTGGACCAGATCGTCCAGCGGGTTCCTGCGCCCACCGGTGACCCCGACGCCCCGACACAGGCCCTGATCTTCGACTCGATCTTTGACTCCTACCGCGGCGTCATCGTGTACGGCCGGGTCATGCAGGGCCGGCTTCGTCCGGGGGACCGGGTCCGGATGATGGCCACCGAGTTCGAGGGCGTGATCGACGAGTTGGGGGTGACCTCGCCCGAGGCCATACCCATCGATGAACTGGGTCCTGGCGAGGTCGGCTACCTCACCGCTGCGATCAAGGGTGTGGGGGAGGCCAAGGTCGGCGACACGATCACGCTGGCAGGCAAGCTGGCCGCACCCAAGCCCCTGCCGGGCTACCGCGAGCCCACACCGATGGTGTTCAGCGGGCTGTATCCGGTGGACTCCGATGACTTTCCCGACCTGCGCGACGCGTTGGACAAGTTGCGGCTGAACGACGCCAGCTTCAGCTTCGAGCCCGAGACGTCGGTGGCCCTGGGATTCGGGTTCCGTGCAGGCTTTCTGGGCCTGCTCCACATGGAGATCATCAGTGAGCGGTTGGACCGGGAGTTCAACATTCCGTTGGTCACCACGGCTCCCAACGTCGCCTATCAGGTGCAGTTGCACGACGGGACGTCCCGTCGTGTCTCCAACCCTGCGGACCTGCCTGATCCCGGCCGGATCGATTCGATCCAGGAGCCCACGGTCGATGCCATGATCTATACCCCCACCGAGTATGTGGGTGCGGTCATGCAGCTGTGCGAGAAGCGCCGCGGGACGATGTTGAAGATGGAGTATCTGACCCAGGAACGCGTCGAGCTGCGCTACAACATGCCGCTGGCCGAGATCGTTTTTGACTTCTTTGACCGGCTGAAGTCCTCGACCAGGGGATATGCCTCACTGGACTACGACCCCGCGGCGCTGCAGCTGGCCAACCTGGTCAAGGTCGACGTGCTGTTGAACGGCGAACCCGTCGATGCGTTCAGCTCGATCGTGCACCGCGACAAGGCCTATGAGTACGGCAAGGGCATGGTCACCCGCCTGAAGGAGTTGATCCCTCGGCAGATGTTTGATGTGCCCATCCAGGCGGCCATCGGGGCCAAGATCATCAGCCGCGAGACCGTGAAGGCACGCCGCAAGGACGTGTTGGCCAAGTGTTATGGCGGTGATGTGAGTCGTAAGCGCAAGCTGCTTGAGAAGCAGAAGGAGGGCAAGAAGAAGATGAAGAACATCGGGACCGTCGAGATCCCCCAGGAAGCCTTCGTCGCCGCCCTCTCAATCGGGGGCGACTGATGCCCGGGCAGACCTAGGGGGAAAGCCGATGGCCACGATCGTCATTGCCGGGGGGACGGGGTTCCTGGGCCGAAATCTGTCCCGTCGATTGGTGGATCGGGGGGACCGAGTCATCGTGCTGACCCGTGGCAGGACCCGCACTGCTGATGGCGTGGACCATGTGAACTGGGATGCCCAGACGCTGGGGCCGTGGACGCACTCCCTGGATGGTGCAAACGCGATTGTGCATCTGACGGGCAAACGGGTCGACTGCAGGCCAACTGCACGCAACATCGCTGCGCTGATCAGCTCACGGGTCCAGCCGGTGCTGCTGGTCGGCCGCGCCCTGCGGGTATTGCGCGCTCCGCCGCCGCTATGGGTGCAGTCGGGCACCCTTGCGATCTACGGTGAGGGCGGTGACACCGTCATCACCGAGGACACCCCGGTGGACGGGATCGGTCCTCAGCAGATGGTGCAGGTCGCGCTGGCCTGGGAAGCCGCCTACCGGCATGCGACCGTCGATGTCGAGCGAACCGTGCTGTTGCGCATCGGCGTCACGATTGGTGGCGATGATGATCCGGCGACCGCGCGGCTGGCTCAGTTGGCACGTCTAGGGCTGGGTGGTGCGGTGGGGTCGGGGCGTCAATGGATGTCCTGGGTCGGCCTGGATGACGCCATGAACGTCATGCTCACCGCCATCGATGACCGCTCGATGCACGGTCTGTTTCACCTGACGGCACCGTCCCCGCAACGAAACGCCGACGTCATGGCGGCGCTGCGAGGGGTGGTGGGACAACGGGTCGGGATCCCCTCACCGGCCTGGCTCACACGGATTGGGGCGCCTGTCCTGGGAGTTGACCCGGCCCTGGCCCTGACCGGCCGGCGCTGTGTGCCACAGCGGCTGCTGGCCCACGGGGTCACATTTGACGACACCGACATTGCCCAGGCGCTGTGCCGGGCCGTGCAGGGCAGCGCCCAGGACGCACACGGTCATACTCGGGCCTCGTGACCCAGCGGCCAGGCATCTACGTCCACATCCCGTTCTGCCTGCGGCGCTGCGACTACTGCGACTTCACCACCTTCGCCGACCGCGACCAGGCAATCCCCGCCTACGTCGACGCATTGTGCCGCCACATCGCGGGGTCCGGGTCGTCGCGTCTTGCGCGTCTTGGGGCGCGATCGGGGCCTAGCGCGGCTATAGCCGACTTCGGGCGCGATTCCACGATGGGTGAGGGGCGCGGGCACGTGTTCGGGTCGGTCTTCGTCGGCGGCGGCACCCCGACCTACCTGCCGCCGGCCGACCTGACCCGGATCATCCGCACCATCGCCAACACCTTCGACGTGACCGTGGACGCCGAATGGACCGTTGAGGCCAACCCCGAGACCGTGACCGAAGTCATGGCCGCTGCCCTTGCCGACGCCGGCATCAACAGGGTCAGCCTGGGCGCGCAGTCCTTCGACGACCGGGTCCTGACCACCCTGGGCCGATGGCATGACCCCGACTCCGTTCACACCGCCATCACCCGTCTGACCCAGGCCGGCATCCCCCGGCTGAGCCTGGACCTGATCTATGGCACGCCGGGTGAGACCGACGCCTCATGGCAGCGCAGCCTCGATGTGACGGTTGCGACCGGCGTACGGC
Source organism: Euzebya sp. (assembly GCA_051004735.1). Lineage (GTDB taxonomy): Bacteria > Actinomycetota > Nitriliruptoria > Euzebyales > Euzebyaceae > Euzebya. The sequence goes on from JBPCKA010000027.1 coordinate 47,075, forward strand.
ACATTTCCGCCTACGCGCTGACCGTCGAACCCAACACCCCCTACGCTGCCCGGGTACGGACCGAACCGGCGCTCGAGCCCGACGAGGACATCCAGGCCACACGCATGGCCATGGCCGACCAGACCCTTGGCCTGGCCGGTCTGCACCGCTACGAGGTCTCCAACTGGGCCCAACCGGGCCAGGAATCACGCCACAACCTGACCTACTGGCGCGGCGGGGACTGGTTGGCGTTCGGGTCAGGTGCCCACGGGGCCTGGCAGGGACGGCGGTACTGGCTGGTCCGGGACCCCGACCGTTACGCGCGAATGGTGCAGGAGGGTAGTGAGCCACTGGCCGGGGACGAGATCCTTGACGCCGACCAGATCCGTCTGGAACGGCTGATGATGGGCCTGCGACTGGTTGAGGGGGTGCCATCCGCCGAGGTCCAACCGCTGGACCCTGACACCATGACCCGCCTGATCAGCCGTGGACTGATGACCATGCGCGATGGGAACCGGGTCGCCTTGACCACATTGGGGATGCCCATGGCGGGCGCGGTGATCCGGGAACTGGCCTGACCCAACACGGCTGGACTGAAGGGCGTGACCGGCGTGGCACCATTGGGAGCGCCGTGGATGCTGACCTGACCCCCCCTGCTGAACTGGACGAGCGAAAATCGGCTGTCCTGCTGGCGGTGGTGCGCGCCTACGTCCGCGAAGGCGAACCGGTGGGGTCACGAAAGGTCGTGGAGGAGGCGGGACTGGGTGTGTCGGCGGCCACGGTCCGTCATGAGATGTCCTTCCTGGAGGATGCCGGGTACGTCTCCCATCCCCACACTTCGGCAGGTCGGATCCCCACTGATAAGGGATACCGCTACTTCGTTGACGCCCTACGCGGTCAAGTCAGTGACGATCCCGAGGTCAGCGCCGAGCAGGCAGCCCTGCTGGACGATCTGCTGTCCGGCGCCACCGACCTTGAGGATCTGCTGCGCAAGGCCACCGGCGCGCTGTCACGTCTGACCCGGTTTGCAGGGCTGGTGGCCGCCCCTCGCCTGGACCGCTCACGTGTGAAGCACATCGAGTTGGTCCAGTTGAGCCCCTCCACCGTCCTGGCCGTGGCGATCGCCGATACCGGACGGGTCAGCAAACGCATGATCGAGCTGGCCGAACCCATCGCCGAGGTGGACGTGCAACGGGCCCGTCACGCCGTCAACGGCGCCGCGACCGGCCTGCGTGGTCTGGATGCGCCGGATGCGATCGCGGGACTGGCCGCCGGCGCTCCGGCAGAGTTGATCGAGTTGTTGGACCGGGTCGCCGAAGCGGTCCGCTCCGGGGTCGAGGACGCCGCCAGCCCCTCGAACGGGCTGTACGTCGGCGGAACCTCGATGTTGGCGGGTGAGGGGCAGTTCGCCCGTCTTGAAGAGGTCAAGCGGGTGTATGAGACCCTGGAAGAACAGGTTGTCGTGCTCCAAGTTCTGCAGGATGCGTTGCGGGATGCCGACCCCGGCGTGCGCATCGGGGCCGAACTGCCGCTGCGGGAACTGGAAGCCTGTGCCATCGTGGCGACGTCATACGACGCCTCCAGCGACTCGGCCGGCCAGATCGGTGTGCTGGGTCCCAGCCGCATGGACTACCGCGCAACGCTTGGCGCGGTCCGGGCCGTCGCGGACACCCTGGAACGAGCCATCGCCGGCTTGACCGGCGCTGGCCCACGCCAACCACTCCCACCAGTCGACCCAATGGAAGATAATGCCGACCGTGCGTGACCTGTATGAGGTGCTCGGCGTGTCGCAAGACGCCGATGATGCCGACATCAAGAGGGCCTACCGTCGCAAGGCCCGGGAACTGCACCCGGACCAGGGCGGGAACGAGGAGGCGTTCAAGGAACTGACCGCCGCCTACGAGGTATTGAAGAACCCGCAGGCCAAGTCCAACTATGACCGCTTCGGTGACCCCCGCGGACCCGGAGGTGCTGGGGGTGGGGACCCCTTCGGCGGGTTCGGGGACCTAGGTGACCTGATCAACGCCTTCTTCGGTCCGGGCGGCACCGGAGGCGGCGGACGACGCTCGCGCAACACCGGTGCGGGCCGGGATGCCGTCGTCGACGTGACCGTCACCCTGGAGCAGGCGGCCACGGGTGTCGACAAGGATGTGGACGTCACCCTGGATCGCGAGTGCGGGGTGTGTCGCGGCAGTGGTTCCGCGGCGGACTCCGGTCCCGTCATCTGCGCGACGTGTGGTGGCCAGGGCGCCGTCCAGCGTGTCCGTAACGGCATCTTCGGCCAGATGCTGACCCAGAGCACCTGCCCCGACTGCCAGGGAACGGGTCGAATTGTCACCGATCCCTGTCGGGCCTGTCGTGGCGACGGGCGCCAGCAGATCACCGAGACGCTGACCATCCCGATCCCCGTCGGCATCGACGATGGCCGCCGGGTGCGATTGATCGGGCGCGGCGAGGCAGGTCGTAACGGCGCCGCCGCCGGCGACCTCTTCGTCCGGGTCAACGTGCAGGCCCATGATGTCTTCACCCGTGACGGTGTGGATCTGCACTGTGAACTGCGCATCGGGATGATTCCCGCCGCCCTTGGCACCAAACTGAAGCTTCCTACCCTGTACGGTGAGGCTGAGGTAACCGTTCCCGCGGGCACCCAGTTCGGTGACGTGATCACCCTGCGTCGTGAGGGCATGCCGCGGCTGGGAATGGATGGCCACCAACGCGGTGACCTGCATGTCCACTGCCGTATTGAGACTCCGCGCGGGTTGGACTCCGAAGACCGTGAGGTCCTGAAGAGCCTGGCAGTCAAACGCGGCGAGAATATCGTTGAGGGAGTCGGCGGCAAAAGCCTGTTCGGCCGACTCCGCGACGTCTTCACCGGCTAGATCGGCGTCGGGCTAGAGCGCGCCCGACTTCAGTCCCGGCTGCGCCCATGGCATCCAGGGTGGATGACATCAGCCCCTCACCAGCGGCCAGGTAGATGGGCAGTCCGCGAAGTGCCGCAATGGTCAGGCTGCGCGTTCCCGCCTGGTTGAACTCTCCATCGGTGGTGCAGCGGATCGTGAGCACACCGTCAGGTCCATCCTCCAGGGTGATGCCAGCACTGCCGGATGCGGTGACGCCTGGCTCACCGGGCTCTCCCGCCTCCGCCTCCGCCTCCGCCGCCTCCGCCGCCTCTGGAAGGAGCCTCAAGGGACAGCCCGACGACGACCGGGTCGTGGTCAGAGGAGCGGTACGGGTTGGGCTCATACAGCGGCAGGGCATTGCTCTTGCGCTCGAAGCTCGCCTCGCCCGCATCGCGAATGTCGTCGTTGTAGTCAAACAGTGGACTCTCATCGGCATTGATGTTCCACGCCGTGACCCCGCTGACCTGGCTGGTCAGCGTGCTGCTGCTGAGCGCGTAGTCCAAGGTTCCAATTTGGCCGCCGAACAGATAGCTGTACTGGTCATCGAGGGCCAGCAGGTCGGTGTAGCCGGCACCGGTGATGGTCTGGATCGGGGCTTCCATGGCGTAGGAGTTCAGGTCACCGACGATCAGCACGTCGCTGTCACGGCTGCGGGTGGGGTCGGTGGCCAGGTAGTCGACCAGCGCTTGGGCAGCGCGGGTACGGACGCCGTCGCAGTTGCCGGTGCCTGTCTCAGGGGTGTCGTCGCCACCGCCGCAGGCTGATCCCTTGGACTTCAGGTGGTTGACCGCGATGGTGAGGGACTCTCCTGTCGCGATCTCGGTGAACGTCTGGATCAGCGTTGGCCGGTTATTGGCGGCGAAGTTGGGATCAACTGTCTGATCGAGGATCGCAAAGGCACCGTTGAGGGTGACGGTGGCGGGCTTGTAGATCAGGCCCACCTTGATCGCGTCGGTGCCGATCGTTCCCGTGTCGATCTGGGCATAGTGCCCAGGCCGACCTCGGCGTTCAGCGCATCCACCAGGTTTTGCACCGCGCCTGCGCTGTTCTCGATTTCGATCAGCCCGACTACATCGGCGTCGATGGCTGCCAGGGCCGAGACGATCTTGTCCTGCTGACGGACGAACTCCGCTGCGGAGTCAGCCCCGCGACAGCCCTGGTTACCGGCCGGTCCACAGACGTTGGCACCGGTGTCGGGGGTCGGGAAGTAGTTCAGCACGTTGAAGCTGGCGACCCGCAGGCTGCCGCCGACGTCGGTCGGTTCAGCAGCACGGGGAAGGACGGACTCAAAGGTGTAATCGCGACCGTCCTGGATCGGCCTGATGCGCCAGGCGTTGTTGCCGAAGCCGACGAATGACCAGTGCATCACGCCCGTCAGGTCAGTGATGGTGTCGCCGCCGCGGAAGAACTTGGAGGTCGACAGTCCGTCGGTCGGGTAGAAGTACGGCTCGTTGTTCTCGGGGCCGCCGATGGGGTCGTTTTGGTTGTTGTTGTTGTCGTCCACCCGGATCACGCGGGTGGCCAGGTCGGCCAGGAACGCGGCGTACCCGGCCGCGTCGGGTGTGTTTGTCTGGGTGTAGGTGATCGGGCGTTCATCAACGGTCAGGACGACCTCGCCCGACCGCGCCTGGTTGAAGTACTCGCTGACCACCAGGGTGTCAAGAAAGGTGACGACCATGTCTCCAGAGACTCAAAGGTCAGTTCGGCGTCGGTGCGGCCGGCCGCGGGCATGGCAACTGTCGAGGCGGCGGGCAGGGCATTGCCGCTGGTGATCACCTGGATGTCACCGTTTGAGGTGCTGACCGTCAACTGGGTCGTCTGCTGGAACTCGCCAACCGTGCCGGTCACCCGGACCTGGTCACCGACCAGGATCCCGGTGGTGTTGTTGCAGAAGACCCGGCAGAACACGAACAGGGCCTCGGAGGTGTTGGCATCG
>JBPCKA010000028.1:0-77902 GCA_051004735.1 Euzebya sp.
CTCCCCCTCTGTGGCGATGATGGCCGTCGTTGTGGTGCTTGGCGCCGGCAGGACGCAGAACGGGGAGTCACCCGGCACCAGGCTGGCTTTCTGGTCGCCAACGCGGCGGCGACGGCGGGCGCCACGCTCGCGACGGGCAATCCGAAGGACTTCCCGATGCTCGAGGTCACCGTTGATCACTGGCCCGTGGGCGCCTAACCCGCTGACCGCTTGCCGGGCCTGACGGCCGGCGTCTGGTGCGACTTCTGCCCGAACACAAGACCGACAGCCCGCGCGCCCGCCGCCGACGTCGCCGAGCGCAAGCCGACGGCCCTGATCCTCTCGGGCGGACCGAAGTCGGTGCACGTCACCGACGCCCCCCGCCCTGACCCAGCGATCCTCGACCTCGGCATCCCCGTCCTCGGCATCTGCGTCCTGAAGTCATTCCTGCACGCCGCGGGCGCCAGCCCCTCGTGGGCCGCCTTCAACGTGATCGAGGAGTCCGTCGCGGCCGTCCGCGAGCAGGTCGCTGACGCCCAGGTCCTGGTCCAAAGCACCCTGTACCCCGACCTGATCGAGTCCGGACACGGCACGGCCGCCACGATCAAGAGTCATCACAACGTCGGCGGCCTGCCCGAGGACATGGTCTGGCGCCAGCCATTCCCAGGACCTGGTCTGGGTGTTCGGATCATCGGCGAGATCACCGCCGAACGACTGGACCTGTTGCGTGCCGCCGACCGGATCGTCCTCGCCGAGCTGAAGCGGGCGGGCCTCGAGCGCGAGATCTGGCAGTCCTTCGCGGTGCTGCCGACCATCCGCAGCGTCGGCGTCCAGGGTGACGAGCGCACCTACGGCCACCCGATCATCATCCGCGCCGTCACCAGTGAGGACGCGATGACCGCCGACTTCGCCCGGATCCCCTACGAGGTCCTGGAACGCATCTCCACCAGAATCATCAATGAGGTGCCAGGCATCAACCGCGTTGCCTATGACATCACCTCCAAACCTCCAGGAACCATTGAGTGGGAATGACCCGTGGTGGCTGACATGTCAATGGGAGGATCCGGCACACACCAGTCGGATCACATCGGTTACGGTCAGCGCTGATGGTCGATGAAATCCTTGATGTGGCCCGCGCCACGGCCGGTGCCTTCGGCAACTCCATTGCCGCAGATCTTGCACGGCTGGCCCCCCTGGCCAAGGACCGCCGGCTGACACTGTCCTCCTTTGAGGTGTCGGTGGTCGGATCAAGCCCTGATGCCGAGATCATCGGTTTGCTGTCCGGGATGGCAGAGGCAGGGCTGTCCTTCGCCCTACCTGTGGGGGGCGAGGTGCCGATCGGTGATCGGCCTGCGGGCGAGGTCCTACGGTTGGTCCCGGCAATCGCCCAGGCGGCCGCGTCTACCGAGGCTGCAGGCTGTGTTGATATTGAGGAGCCGGCCACTGCGCTGGCCGACATCGGAGTGCTGGACGAGGAGGGGGCGACCAAGTGACCGCCCGGCCGGCCCGCCGGTCCTGGGTCCCCGACGCCGGCGGTTCCGGTTTCGACCTGGACCACCTGCCATACGGCGTCGTTCGACGAGACGGTGAGCCCCGTCCTGCGGTCAGGGTGGGCGGCCATGCCCTGGACCTGCGGGTCTGCGCCCCACTGCTACCGCAGGGCGAGTGGACCGACGGGGGCACACTCGACGCACTGCTGGCCGCCGGACCACGATTGTGGCGTGACACTCGTGCTGCGCTGATCGATCTGCTGGACGCCGACACCGTGTCACGACCGCCCGGTGACGCCTTGGTGCCGCTGGACCAACTGCCTCCTCCGGTCATGCCGTTCACCGTGGGTGACTTCGTGGACTTCTACTCCTCAATCCATCACGCCAGCAACGTCGGCAGAATCTTTCGACCTCAGTCACCACCACTGCTGGACAACTGGCGGCACCTGCCGGTCGGCTATCACGGACGGGCCTCCACCGTTGTCGTCAGCGGCACCGATGTCGTACGGCCGGTGGGTCAGCGTCGGCCGGCTGGGTCCACGTCAGCGCCACCGGTGGGTCCCACCCAGCAGCTGGACATCGAGTTGGAGGTGGGCTTTGTCACCGGAGGACCAGCCAACCCGCTGGGCACCCGTGTGAGCACCGCCCAGGCGGCCGACCGGATCTTTGGAATCATGTTGTTGAACGACTGGTCCGCGCGCGACATCCAGGCCTGGGAGTACCAACCATTGGGTCCGTTCCTGGGGAAGTCCTTCGCCACCTCGATCGCTGCCTGGGTGACCCCACTGGACGCCTTGGCTGCGGCCCGTGTCTGCCCGCCGGTGCAAGATCCGCTCGTTTCCTCCTATCTGCAGGTGCACGGGGAATGGGCCTTTGACCTCAGCCTTGAGGTGGCGTTGACGCCCGCGGATGGGACGGGTGAGGCGGTGATCAGCCGGGTTTCACTGGCGGACATGTACTGGACCATGCCCCAGCAATTGGCGCATGTCAGCGTGAACGGGGCCGTTGTTCGACCCGGGGATCTGTTCGGGTCAGGCACGGTGTCAGGTCCTGAACGAGGGACGGAGGGGTCATTGCTTGAGATGACGATCGGGGGCACCGAACCGCTGATGGTGGCCGGTCAACACCGCACCTATCTCAAGGACGGGGACCGCATCACCCTGAGGGGACACTGCACCGGAGGCTCCGGTGCACTACTACGGCTGGCTGACTGCACCGGCACCGTCCGGTCGGCTCTCCGTTCCGTTCGCGAGGGTCGGCAGTAGGACCAGGGCCACCGCCAGATGCAGGGCAAACAGCCCCCACTTCGCACCCAGGTCGACATCAAGCAGCGCCACCGGAACCAGTGAGACGACGAAAACACCGACCCCGACCACTGTCCAGATCCGGCGCCCCCGTGGGCCGCCGGCGATCGACTCCATGCCCATGACCAACAGCCATCCCAGGGCGCCCAGAATCAGCGTGACCACCGTCGTGGTGAGGATCCCCAGGGGCTGCAGATCACTGGATCCCGGCCCCGCCGGAATCTGGAGGTCAAGCCCGAAGGGACCGATCAGGATGACATGCATCACCACCGCGACCGCCGGGGCCAGCAAAACACCGGCCCAGCGGTAACCCAGGGCGATCGGGGCGGGGGGAATCAGGTCTTCCTGAGTCTGAACGGGGACGGCGCCGGCCATGCGTTTGTCGAGCCTTCAATCGGTGAGGATGACGGGGCACCAGATCTTAACCCGGTCGTTGTGGATTGCCCCCGGGCGACGTCGCAGGCGACCCTTAGACTGCGCTATCTCGTGAACCTCACCACCTTGCCCCTGGACGGATTGAACCCGCAGCAACGCGAGGCGGTGCTGCACGAAGGCGGGCCGTTACTGGTGGTCGCCGGTGCGGGTTCGGGCAAGACCAGGGTGTTGACCCATCGCATCGCCCGTCTGATCGCGCAGGGCGTGCACCCCTACGAGATCCTGGCGATCACCTTTACCAACAAGGCTGCGGGGGAGATGAAGGATCGTGTCGGCCGCCTGGTCGGTGATGACCTGGTGGGCATACAGCGAGACCAGAACGGCAAGCCCCAACGCCGACGATGGGGCGGGATGTGGGTGCAGACGTTCCACTCCGCCTGTGCCCGACTGTTGCGCAGCGAAGCCCCACGGCTGGGCTACAACTCCCACTTCTCCATCTATGACTCAGGCGATTCGCGGCGGGTGATCACCGCGGTGATCAAGGAACTGGGATTTGACACCAAGAAGATCCCGGTTCGTGCTGCCCACCATGAGATCTCAAAGGCCAAGAACGACCTGATCGACTTCGAGACCTTCGGTGAGACGGCGATGACCTGGTGGGACAACCAGGTCGCTGATGTCTACAAGGGCTATCAGGCCCGACTGCATGCTGCCTCGGCCATGGACTTTGACGATCTGCTGGTCAAGACCGTCGAGATCTTCCAGTTGTTCGATGACGTGCTGGCCCGCTACCGCCGGCAGTTCGCACAGGTCCTGGTGGATGAGTGGCAGGACACCAACCGGGCTCAGTACGAACTGGTCAGGATGCTGGCCAGCGAACATCGCAACGTGTGTGTGGTGGGCGATTCGGATCAGTCGATCTACGCCTTTCGCGGGGCGAACATCCGCAACCTGCTGGACTTCGAGGTTGATTTCCCCGACGCGACCCGGATCGTGTTGGACCGCAACTACCGATCGACCCAGACCATTTTGGACGCGGCCAACGCCGTCATCTCCCACAACGCGCAGCGCATGGCCAAGGATCTGTGGACCGATTCCGGCGCCGGTGAACAGGTGGTGCGCTACACCGCGGAAAACGAGCACGACGAGGCGGCGTTCGTGATCGAGGAGATCCGTCGGTTGGGGACCGACCTTGGCGTCAGCCAGGGTGACTGTGCGGTGTTTTACCGGACCAACGCCCAGTCACGGGTCCTGGAAGAGGTGCTGATCCGCCTGAAGATGCCCTACCAGGTCATCGGGTCGACCCGCTTCTATGAGCGCAAGGAGATCAAGGACGCACTGGCCTACCTGACCGTTCTGGTCAACCCCGGCGATGACATCGCGGTCGCTCGGATCATCAACGTCCCCCGTCGTGGCATCGGCGCAAAGACCGCACTGGCGTTGACCCAACAGGCTGCGCGGCTGCGGGTGCCGCTGATGCAGGCGTGCCGTCAGGTTGATCAAATCACCGGGTTGGCGCCCCGGGCTGCCGGTGCGATCCAGGGTTTCGTGTCGCTGATGGATCGCCTGCGCACGGCGTGGATCGAAGAGGAATTGACCCCTCGACAGATTCTTGAGCGCTGCCTGGACGACAGTGGCTATCGCGCTGAACTGGCGGCCGACCGCAGTCCCGAGGCCGAGGGCCGCTTGGAGAACCTGCTGGAACTCGAAGGGGTCGCCGAGGACCTGTCCGGCGACCTTGACATCACCCTGCCCGAATTCTTGGAACGCGTGCAGTTGACCAACGAGCAGGACCAGTTGACCGACGAGGGCGAGCCGGTCACGTTGATGACGCTGCATAACGCCAAGGGCCTGGAATACCCGGTGGTGTTCCTGGTCGGCTTGGAGGAGGGGATCTTCCCGCACAGCCGCACGCTGAGCGAGCCCGATGAGATCGAGGAGGAGCGACGGCTGGCCTACGTCGGCATGACCCGGGCGGAACGCCGGCTGTATATCACCTCTGCGTGGAGTCGGACCTTGTTCGGCGGGTCGCAGTCGAATCCGCCCAGTCGGTTTCTTGGCGAGATCCCCCGCGAGCTGGTCCAGGACCGATCCGCAGACGCAGGAGGACCGTCCAGGCGTGCCCTGTCCCGGACCGGTGTGCAGTCCCAGTACCGCCGGGGTGCACCGGAGGTTGAGGACGACGGCCCTGAGTTCCGTCCGGGGGACCGTGTCCTTCACACCCGTTTTGGCACAGGCCGGATCGTGGAGATGTCGGGCAGCACCGGCGAGGAAGAAGCCATCATCGACTTCGATGAGTTCGGGGAGAAACGTCTGGTCCTGGCCTACGCCCCACTGCTCAGGGCCTGAGGGATGCTCACGCCCTGAGCCGTTTTCCGGTAACTAGCCCTGCGGCACCACGATTGCGACGCAGTCGGTCTTCAGGCCATGACAGGCCCGGGCGAAGATCGGTGGTGGAGCGACCGACCCCCAGTTGCACGGTCGGGCCGGTGAAGATGGGTGTCCAGCCGTTGATGAAGCTCGAGGTGGTGTTGTTTGACACCACAGCCTGGAAGCTGCCGGTGATGGAGGCGCCGGCGGTCAGCACCTCGCTGATCTCCACACCCCGCTGGAACTGGGAGGCAACGACACGGCCGATGCGGTCCTTGGTCCCAACGGCATGGTCATGGTGACGGTGTCGGCGGCGGAGTCAAAGGCTCCGTCCAGGACAGCCAGGTGGTAACAACCCGACACCGGCGCGCCCTGGCGGCCTTTGAGGACGTAGGAAGCTTCGCAGGCGCCGCGGAGCTGGAACCAGTCACTCATCGATGCGGCCTGCTGGGCGTGGCCAACCGGGTCCTCTGCGGTGGTGATGGAGGCGACGTTGCTGCAATTGGAAGGTCTGGGCCCCGGCCGCGAACGACCAGGTGTAGCGCACGCCCTCCGGCGGCATGGTGTCCGGCAGGTCCTGGAGATGCCAGGTGAACCGAAGGCCGTCGTTCACCAGTTCGATGTCGGCATTTTGCAACTCGATGCCCAGTGGCTGCGGGGCGGTTCCTGTGGGCCGCGAAGTTCGTCAGTGCGCCGCCGACTGCGAGGGGACCGGTGCGGGCCGTGATGATGGCGTTCCCGGTGACCGCAGCGCCCCTTACTTTCGCCATCAACGGGTCGGGTTCCTTCCCCGGGAACCAGAAAGTGGTGGCAGTTCGGGCTACCCCTCGGCGGCCAGCGGCGGCACCACCCGCAGAGTCGGGGCCGTTGCCTCCTCGGGGATCACGCTGTGAAGGGTGGCCGGCGGTTCGACGGTGAGGGGTTCGGGGTGGGAGCGCGAGGGGCTGACCGGTTCTGGGAGGGATCGTGCGGGGGGCCGGTTCAACGAGCGGTCCGACAGATGGGCGATCACGGCGCGCATCACCTCGCCTGACAGCAGCAGGGACAAATGACCCTGGTCGGCCACCTTGATGTTGTGGGCGCGCAGTGCGGGGTGGACGAGTTTGGCGTTGACGGCCGGGAGCATCAGCAGATCCAGATCGGAGTAGATCGCGATCCACCGGACGTCGGTGGGACGGGCAGTTTCCTCAAGGTGGCGCAGGAAGGTGCTGCCCGGCTTCATCTGTGGCGCCGATGCGCCAGGGCCAAGGTAGGCGGCGTAGGTCCCCCGATGAGGGGAGCCGAGGGTGATGACGGTGTCCACCAGTTGGTCACCGCCCAGTTGCTGAACGTAGTAGCGGGTGACCACTCCTCCCATCGAATGGCCAACGATCATCACCTTCTCAGCACCGGTGATGGAAAGGACCCGGTCGACCTCGGCGGCGAGCATGCCGGCGACCTCGGGGATGTCATAGGCCAACGGGTTGTAGTCGAAGGCATGGATGTGGCGGAAGCCGTGACGTCGCAGGGCCCGGCTGATCCCCAGGAACGCACTGCGGTTATGGACCCAGCCGTGAGCCAGGATCACCGGCATCGTGGCGGTCTCATCGTCGGCGACCACCTGGTCCAGCCGGTCGTAGTCGTGCATCGGCCTTGACCGGCGGTTGGCATCCCGGGCAATTCCCAGCGGGTAGGCGGCCGCGTGGAAGGCGGTCAGGGCCAGTTCGCGCACCGTGCCGATGTAGGTGCCGGGTCGGAGCAGACTTCGAAGCGCGATTCCCGCCTGACGGCGGAGATGAGCCAGATCGTCGTAATCGGCTTCGACGCGAGGTGACACTGCGAGGCGCTCCTGAAAGGGTTCACGGGCTGTGTACGACCAATACTGCCCGATCGCACACCAAGACAAGCGCGTAGGCCACCATCGACGCAAATCGGTAACCGGGAGCCTGGGTGCCCGGGTTTGGTGTTGCCCGGCGCCGTGGAACCCGGGCACTGCTGGTGTGGGCGTGGTGGGTGCCCGGGTTTGGTGTTGCCCGGCGCCGTGAAACCCGGGCAGCAGCGGCACCCGGCACCCGGCCGCACGGCGGCTACGCCTGGCTACCCCGGGCATCCCGGCAACGGTGAGGTGGCGTCGATCCTCGGTTGCAACAGTTCCGTCTGGGCTGTCGGATCGATGAACAGCATGTGGTCGTAGGCCGTGATCTGGACCGGGCGCAAGGACTGTCCCTGGCCGACCAGCAGACGGCCCTGCGCGCTCCACTGCCGCCCGTCAGGCGCTTCGATCCGTCGGGAAGCCGGGCAGTACCGGGCCTGCCCGGGCGGGTCGACGAAGGCACGCAGGGCACCACCGGCCCGGATCACCAGGACGGGACGGCCCCCCACGTCGACCACGTCGCCGACGTCGGGGTCGATCGCGCTCAACGGGCCCGCCTCGACGAACGGCTGGCCTGGCGGGCCTCCCGAGCTCAAGACGAACGGCACGGTCACGACCAGGATCAGCACCCCGGCAACGACTGCCGCTATCGGCCAGTGCGCCCCCATGCGTTCGCGCAACACGATCTTGCGAGCCCGCTTCGCAGCCCGGGGCGGCAGATAGCCGCCGGGACCGAACTCGCCGTCCTGGGTCATCGGTGCCAGGGTGCCATCGGTTGCCAGCAACGACCGCCGGTCACCGCCCCTCACCCATGGTGTGGTGTGCGGGTCGGGTTGGTCCCGGCCTGCGTGGGGGCTATTGTTCGCTCCCGAGGGACTGATCTCAACGTGCAAAGGATCTGACGTGGACCTGATGGAGTACCAGGGCAAGGACGTTTTCCGAACCCACGGGATTCCGACCACCCCCCAAGGCCAGATCGCCACCACCGCTGAGGAGGCCGAAGCGCTCGCGACGGAGTACGGCGTGCCGGTGATGGTCAAGGCGCAGGTGCTGACGGGAGGTCGCGGGAAGGCCGGCGGGGTCAAGTTCTGCAAGGACGCGACAGCCGCAAGGGAAGCGGCGGAGGCGATCCTGGGGCTGGACATCAAAGGCCACATCGTTCGCAAGGTGCTGATCGAGAAGGCCAGCGACATCGCCGAGGAGTACTACCTGTCGATCCTGCATGACCGGGTCAGCAAGGGCTACAAGTCCATCTGCTCGGTCGAGGGTGGCGTGGAGATCGAGGAGGTCAACCGCACCCAGCCCGACAAGGTCGCCAAGGTCGACATCAATCCCACCACCGGGATGACGCGGGACCTGGCGGATCAGATCCTGCAGCAGGGTGCCATGCCCGCTGACACCCGCGACCAGCAGATCGATCTGCTGATGAAGCTGTATGAGGGATTCGTGGCCACCGACGCCACCCTGTTCGAGATCAACCCGCTGATCAAGACCACCGATGGCAGGATCATCGCCCTTGACGCCAAGGTCTCTGTCGATGACAACTCGTTGTTCCGCCAGGCCGACATCGCCGGGCTGGAAGGGCCAATCCCCGCCGAGGAGATGGCAGGCGACCTTGAGGCTGCCGCCAAGGATCAGGATCTGCAGTACGTCAAACTGGATGGCGACATCGGCATCATGGGCAACGGTGCCGGGTTGGTGATGAGCACCCTGGACGTGGTGGACCAGGCCGGCGGGGTCGCGGCGAACTTCCTGGATGCCGGCGGCGGGGCGAGTGCTGAGTCCATGGCGCAGGGCATCGCCTTCGTGCTGAACGACCCTGCCGTCAAGGTGATGCTGATCAACATTTTCGGTGGGATCACCCGCTGCGACGACGTGGCTCGCGGCGTGCTCGGCGCGCTGGACATGCTGAACGCCGACGGTCCGGTCAAGCAGAAGTTGGTCGTCAGGCTGGACGGCAACAACGCCGAAGAGGGCCGGCGGATCCTGACCGACAGCGGCAACGCCAACATCGTTGCCGCCTCCCAGATGATCGAGGCGGCCGAGAAGGCCGTCGCCCTGGCCCAGGAAGCCGCGGCCTAGCCGCGAGGAGCGACAACATGAGCATCATCATCGATCAGACCACCAAGGTGGTCATCCAGGGCACCGGCGGCCAGGGCACCTTCCACGGCAAGCGAAACGCCGATTACGGCACCAAGGTCGTCGCCGGTACCCATCCCAAGAAGGGCGGGACGACCTGGCAGGAACTCGACGTCCCCATCTTCACCACGGTGGCCGAGGCGAAGGAGCAGGCGGGGGCCAACACCTCGATGGTCATGGTCCCGGCCCCCTTCACCAAGGGTGCGATCCTGGAGGCCTATGAGGCGGGCATGGACGTCATCGTGGCCATCACCGAAGGGGTGCCCGTGCATGACATGGCCGAGGTGTACAACACGTTGTACCGACGTCAGGATGACGGGACCTTCGACATGTCGACCGGCCCCGTCCTGATCGGGCCGAACTGTCCGGGGCTTATCAGCCCCGGCAAGTCGAACGTCGGGATCATCCCCACCGAGATCACCACACCCGGCACGGTCGGACTGGTATCGCGTTCGGGCACGTTGACCTACCAGATCATGCACGAGTTGAACCTGGCCGGGATCGGCATCTCGACCTGCGTGGGGATCGGCGGAGATCCGATCATCGGTTCGAACTTCATGGACATCATTCCGCGCTTCGCGGAGGATCCCGAGACCGAGGCCATCGTGTTCGTCGGAGAGATCGGTGGGACCGAGGAGCAGAAGGTCGGCCGGTGGATCGCCGACAATATCCCCGACACCCCGGTCGTGGCCTACGTGGCCGGCTTCTCCGCACCGCCCGGCAAGCAGATGGGCCACGCCGGCGCGATCGTCAAGGAAGGCTCCGAGGGCGGTGAGACCGCGGCGGACAAGAAGCAGGCACTTGAGGAGATGGGCATTTCAGTGGGAATCAACCCCTCCGAAACTGCGGAGTTGATGATCGCCCGTCTGGGTCGCTAGCCAGCGGCACGCGGATCAATCAGGTGACCGACGATGTCGGCGACAGTAAGGCAAGGGCAAGTAAAAAGGGTTCGCTGCTGCGTCGCAGGCTGGGCGATATGGTTCGGCATCGCTAGCGTGGCCGGGTGGCTGAACCTGACGAAACACCCGACACACCCGAAAATCCTGACCCCGCAGCGGAGTCGGGCCAACAACCGTTGACGCCTGCGGACGAACCCACGGAGGTCGTGGATGAGTCGGACTCGGCCGCGGTGGAACCCGACATGGCCGGACCATCGGCCGATCCATTGGCTCCGGCTGAGGAGTCCGAGGAGGACTACCTGGATCTGGCCGAGCACGAGGATGAGGTCACGGACGGTCTGGCCGACGACGACGGTCTGGCCGACGACGGTCTGGCCGACGACGACGGTCTGGCCGACGAGGCCGTGGTCACTGATGCCGTGGTCGCCGACGAACTGGACGACGGACCCGTGGTCACCGATGAGGTGGACGAGGGCGGCGTGGCAGTCCTGGATGAGCCAGATGAGGGTGATGAACGCTCATCCAGCCGGGACGTGATCATCGTCGGTGTGGTGCTGCTGGCCCTGGTCGCGGTTCTAGCTGCAGCCTTGTTCCTCCGCGGTGGCTCGTCTGACCCCGCGTACACGGTGTATGGCGAATCGGTGTCGCGCGAAGACCTCCAACAGCGGTTGGAGGGTCTGGTCGATGAGGAAATCGTCCAGAGCGTGACCAACATCGAGGACGCGACGTCGGAGCAGCGCAGCGCGCTGGCCGGGGCGATGAGCGGCATCATCAGCGAGGACATCCTTGCCGGTGCAGCCGAGGAGGCCGGTGTGGAGGTGACCGAGGCCGATGTGGACGACCAGATCGAGGAGATCGTCACCGACAGTTTCGGCGGGGACCAGGAGGCATTTGCGGCTGCGATCGCACAGCAGGGCCTGACCGAGACCTCGGTTCGCGCACAGTTCCGCACCGTGCTGTTGGCTCAGGGTCTGGTGGGTGATGAGGCCGATCCCATCGACGACGCGGCGATCCAGGAGGCCTACGACACCCAGTTCACCCAACCGTTGGTGTCCCACATCCTGACCGAGACCGAGGAGGAGGCCCAGGACGCCAAAGACCGGATCGAGGCCGGCGAGGACTTCGGGACCGTCGCCCAGGAGGTGTCAATCGATCCTGGCAGCGGCGCGCAGGGTGGACAGCTTGGACCATTACAACCCGGCACCTTCGTCCCCGAGTTCGAGGAGGCGGCCCTGGGACTCGAAAACGGCGAGCTGAGCGATCCCGTGGAGACACAGTTCGGGTTCCACATCATCACCATCGAGGATCCGCCGACCCTGGACGAGGTTCGCGAGCAGATCGTGTCCGTGCTGGAGCAGCAGAATCTGGAGGCTGAGTACGGGACCCTGGCCGAACGGCTGGACGAGGAGGCTGCGGTCACCGTCGACCCGGCCTTCGGCACCTGGGGCGGCTTGCAGGGTGGCTTGGTCCCGGCCGGACTAGAGTCGGGCCCGGCGGACCTGCCGGTGCCCCCAACGGAGTCCGGCAGCTAACCCGACACACATATGGGGGTCCCTCGGGCGTGAGCCGCCCTGGCTGACCGCGAATGGAACAGCTATCGTGCACGGGCTGTGCATTCATCGCCGGAGGGATCGGATGTCCGGCTGCTGAATGCCTACAGATCTGGGATCGCCTACTGGTCACGGACGACCGGCCGACCCTTCTGGTGGTCAGTCACCGACCCCGAGTTGTGGAAAGCGCCGATCAGATCATCCGGCTGGACCTTGGGAGTGAGCCTGTTGTCACTCAGTAGTGGTAGCGCGCTCTGGAGGATCACGACGTCCTCACTGTCGATCAGGTACACCAGTCGCTGCTGGCACACATCATCGATCAGCCGGTTGAGGCGTTTCAATGTGGCACGGTCAGCAGTTCGCCAGTGTCGATAATCGTCCCACCCGTTTGGGGTGAAGACGACCCTCATCGATCCAGTTCGTGGGCTTGCGTCTCGCCACGTCTGGCCTGGGCCACGCTGTCCAGCAGGTGAGAGGCGTTCGCCGGTGACCGCAGCAGATGTGCGGTCTCTTCCAACGCGTCAAAGTCAGCCCGCGACAACTATCGCAGGGGACCCGTGATCGGCTAGCGTTGCGCCACCCAAAGGCGTGTCCGCCACCGCCTCACCTCACACCCAGGGGAGCCAGACACCGTGACCCAGCAGCCAGTCCGCATCGCCGTCACCGGAGGCGCAGGCCAGATCGGCTATCAACTTCTGTTCCGCATCGCCAGTGGGGCGATGCTGGGGCCCGATCAACCGGTGATCCTGCAGATGCTCGAGATTCCCCCCGCCATGGACGCGCTCAGGGGGGTCGTCATGGAACTTGACGACTGTGCCTTCCCATTGCTGGCAGGCACCGTGGAATCCGATCAGGTCGATGAGGCGTTCACCGACGTGGACTTCGCCCTGCTGGTGGGGTCGCGACCACGCGGACCAGGGATGGAACGTGCCGATCTGCTACAGGCCAACGGTGCGATCTTCACCGGGCAGGGCAAAGCGTTGAACGACCACGCGTCCGCGGACGTGAAGGTCCTGGTGGTCGGCAACCCGGCCAACACCAACTGTCTGATCGCGATGAACAACGCTCCCGACCTGCCTGATCGACAGTTCACCGCGATGACACGTCTGGACCACAACCGCGCCATCTCTCAGCTTGCGGCCAAGACCGGGTCCAGCGTCAACGACATCGCCAGGATGACGATCTGGGGGAACCATTCGGCCACGCAGTACCCTGACCTGTTCCACTGTGAGATCGGGGGCGAGAACGCAGCGGAGCAGGTCGGTGATCAGGACTGGCTTGAAAACACCTTCATCCCCACCGTCCAGAAGAGAGGGGCGGCGATCATCCAGGCTCGCGGAGCGTCCTCAGCGGCATCGGCCGCATCCGCAGCCCTTGACCACATGCGCGACTGGGCGTTGGACAGCGCCGCCGACGACTGGGTGTCCATGGCGGTGCCGTCCGACGGCAGCTACGGCGTGGCGGAGGGACTGATCTCCTCCTTCCCCTGCATCTGCCGCGATGGCGACTGGTCCATTGTCCAGGAACTGCAGATCGATGCGTTCAGTCAGGAGCGCATCGACACGTCAGTAGCGGAGCTGACCGAGGAGCGTGACCTGGTCGCGGAGATGGGTCTGATCTGAAGGGTCTTGGGAACAAAGACCCCTGGGCTATTCGTCGTCCTCAGCCCGCTGGATCATCAGGCCCAGCAACCCCTCGGGATCGTTCTCGTTGGCACCTGTCTCCAGATCCGCGGTGCGCCGGCGCCCCCCCATCACCCAGCGACACGCCCCCCGCTCGAAACGGCGGATTGTCGCACTGACCGGGCCGACAGGTGGCGTCGGCCCGGTCAGTGCCCACACGGCGATGCCTCAGTAGCGGTAGTGCTCTGGCTTGTAGGGACCCTCGACCGGCACACCGATGTACTCGGCCTGTGCCTTGGTCAGTTCGGTGAGATGGACGCCCAGGGCGTCAAGGTGCAAGCGCGCCACCTTCTCATCCAGGTGCTTGGGGATCGTGTACACGCCGATGGGGTAGTCATCGCTTTTCGTCCACAGTTCGATCTGGGCGATCGTCTGGTTGCTGAAGCTGTTGGACATGACAAAGGACGGGTGGCCGGTGGCGTTGCCCAGATTCAACAGACGACCTTCACTGAGCAGGATCAGGTTCTTGCCGTCGGGGAAGGTCCACTCGTGCACCTGCGGCTTGATCTCGGTCTTGGTGATCCCGGGAACGCGGGCCAGACCGGCCATGTCGATTTCGTTGTCGAAGTGGCCGACGTTGCCGACAATCGCCTGGTGCTTCATCGCCGTCATGTGCTCGGCGGTGATGATGTCCTTGTTGCCGGTGGTGGTGATGAAGATGTCGGCGGTTTCGACGACATCCTCCATTCGCACGACCTGGTAGCCGTCCATCGCTGCCTGCAGGGCACAGATCGGGTCGATCTCGGTGATCACGACCCGCGCGCGCTGACCACGCAGAGACTCAGCCGACCCCTTGCCGACGTCGCCGTACCCGCAAATCACAGCCAACTTGCCGCTGATCAGGGTGTCGGTGGCACGGTTGATCCCGTCCACCAGCGAGTGGCGGGTGCCGTACTTGTTGTCGAACTTTGACTTGGTGACGGCATCGTTGACGTTGATGGCGGGGAAGCGGAGGGTGCCGTTGCGCTGGAACTCATACAGCCGCATCACGCCGGTGGTGGTCTCCTCCGACACGCCCTTGATCTTGCCGGCCATGTCGGTGAACCGGGTCGGGTTGTCCTCAAGCGAGCGACGCAGCAGGTCCAGGATGACCCGGTACTCCTCGCTGGCGTCCTCATCGGTGGGTGGCACGGCCCCGTTGGCCTCGAATTCCGCACCCTTGTGGACCAGCAGCGTGGCGTCCCCGCCGTCGTCCAGGATCAGGTTGGGACCCTCGGGGAAGTCCATCATCTGCTCGGTGCACCACCAGTACTCCTCCAGGGTCTCGCCCTTCCAGGCGAACACCGGCACCCCCTGGGGATCATCGACCGAACCCTGTGGCCCGACCACCACTGCGGCGGCGGCACCGTCCTCGGTTGAGAAGATGTTGCATGAGCACCAGCGCACATCCGCGCCCAACGCGGTCAGGGTCTCGATCAGCACCGCGGTCTGGGTGGTCATGTGCAGCGAGCCGGCGATGCGGGCTCCCGCAAGGGGTTGCTCCGGGCCGTACTCCTCGCGGATGGCCATCAGGCCCGGCATCTCGTGCTCGGCCAGACGGATCTGGTGGCGTCCGGCCTCGGCCAGGCCAAGGTCTGCGACCTTGAAGCTCAGATTTCCTAAGGTGTCTACGTTCACGATTGTGTCCTCCATCTTCGATGTGGCGGCACCATGCGGTCCGCCTGTGTCGGGTGATGGGTGCGAGTGCAGCCGACACGTGACCAGTGTTGGCCGTCGCGTCATTCGCTAACCGTATGTGGTGGTGGCGTGGCCTTCCTGGGCCGCACACTGCTACGCCAACCTCGGGCCAGACTACCCAGCGGGTCGGCCAACCGAAATCCGTGCGGCCACACAAATTGAAACGGGTCGTCTTTGTGGACATCGGCGGTGTCCCTGTCTCCAGAGCGTGGTGGGACACCCTGATCTGCAATACTCCGGAGGTGGGTCGAGGAGAGGGCACGGTGTGCGGTGACGATGACTGATCTTGGGACAACCGAGTTTGTTGACCTTCATGAGATCGGGCGTGGCGGGTTCGGCATCGTCTTCACAGCGCACCAGCCGTCATTTGACCGTACGGTCGCCGTGAAGGTCCTGACCCTGGCTGATGAGAACACCCTGCGACGCTTCGACCGGGAACGCCAGGCACTGGGGAAGGTCAGCAACCACCCGCATATCACCCCGGTGTTCGCCTCGGGCTTCACGACTGAGGGCATGCCCTACCTGGCCATGGAATTGATGCGAGGCGGATCGCTGGCCGATCGGTTGCAGCAGCAGGGGCCCATGCCCTGGCAGGAGGTGCTGGACCTGGGGGTGAAGTTGTCCGGCGCGCTTGAGACCGCACATCGGGCAGGAATCCTGCATCGGGACCTCAAACCAGCAAACGTGTTGCTGTCAGACTTCGGTGAACCGCGACTGGCCGATTTCGGCATCGCCAGCCTGGATGATGGCGAGCAGACAAAAACCGGCGTCATCACCGCCTCGGTGGCCTACGCGGCCCCCGAGGTGTTGGACGGGCGCCGCCCCGGCGTCCAGGCCGATGTGTACGGGTTGGGTGCCACCCTGTTCACGCTGATCGCCGGCGCGCCCGCGTTCTCGGTAGAGGGTGAGGAATCGGTCCTGGCCATGGTCCTGCGGATCGCGCGTGACCCCGTTCCCGACCTGCGACCACGCGGGGTGCCCGATGCCTTCGCGCAGGTCCTGGAAGCGGCCATGGCCAAGCAGATGGCCGATCGCCACGAGAGCGCGGAGGCGTTGGGGGTGGCGCTTCGCGAGGCCCAACGGCAACTCGGCATCCGCCAGACGTTGATGGTTCTGCCGCGTGCGGAGGAGTCCTCCCGGCCGGTGTCACTGGCGACCAACCCGATCTCCGTAAGCGATCTGCTGGCGTCCTCATCTGCTGCGGGCGCGACTGGTGCGGCTGCGGCAGCCCCACCAGTCGGTCCGCCACAGAGCCCGGTGGGCCCGTCGGCTCGCGACCGCGTCATCGCAGCGACACCAGACCAGGACGCACCGGTCGCGCCCCCGCCGAATTGGGCACCGGCACTGCCGGTCGGCGTCGACCCCGCAGGTGCTCGTCCGGATGGTGGTCCCGCAGTCGGTGAACCTGGGACCGGTGTGCCAGGGACCGGTGTGCCCGCGCCCGTCGACGAGGCGAGGTCGCGGGGTCGCCTGTGGCTGGTCCTGGGGGGCGTCGGGGTGGCCCTCATCGGTGCCGTCGTGCTTGCGGTCGTGCTCTTGAGTGGCGACGGGCAGGACCCGGTCGTGACGTCCACCACCGGACCCACCGCTGCGCAGGATTCTGGTTCGGAACCTGTCGAAGAAGCGGTACCGGTCGCCACCGACCAGCCAGAGGTGCCCGCCGATGACGGGGGTGTCCTGACGCCGGGGCCGTGGCAGGCGGTCAGACCGATGCCGACCGCCCGCCAACAGATTCCCGCAGTCACGCTGCAGGGCACCATCTGGGTGGCGGGGGGTCTGGTGGCGGATGGGGTGACCGCGTCGGTGCAAGGCTATGAGCCGGCGACCAACAGCTGGCGTACGGGGCCGGACCTGCCCCTGCCTCTACACCATCACATGAGTGCCACCTACGGCGGTGAGGTGGTGGTGCTGGGTGGATGGTCACCGGAGGGGTCGCTGTTGTCGGCGATCTCCTCTGACCGGGTGTTCACATTGACAGGGTCGGAGTGGGTTGAGCTACCGCCAATGTTGCAACCGCGGGTTGCCGGGGCGGCCGCCACCGTGGGTGATCTGCTGGTGGTCACCGGGGGGCAGGATGCTGCGGGCCAGTTGATCACCACCACAGAGGTCTATGACGGGCAGACCTGGACAGAGGTCGCCCCCATGCCGACACCTCGAGAACATCTGGCGGCCGCCTCGGACGGCGAGTGGCTGTACGCGGTGGGTGGGCGGGCGTTGTCCGCGGATGCCAACATGGCCACGCTTGAGCGGTATGACCCGGTCCATGACGTGTGGGAGAGCTTGGCCGATATGCCCACGGCCAGAGGGGGGTTGGCCGCGGCGCTCACCGACGGTGTCCTGGTGGCGCTTGGCGGGGAACGTCCGCTGGGGGTGTTAGACCAGGTGGAGGCCTACTCCATCGCAGATGGGACGTGGACGGAGTGGCCGGCCCTGCCCTCCGCCCGGCATGGCCTGGGGGCCAGCGTGGCCTCCTCCTCGTTGTTCGCGTTTGGCGGGGCGTTGGAGCCAACCCATTCCGCGCCCACCGCCGACGTGGAGGTCTCGGGCCTGCGCTGACCTGCCGTGATCAGCAGGGGATGTAGGCGTCGGCGGCCTCGCCGAAACCGTCTGAGGAGAAGTTGGCGGTCCAGGCGGCCTCCGGCCTGGAAGTGACCGGTCATGTAGGGCTGCGGTCGGGACTGCAGCTGCCTCTTTCATCGCGCGGCGCGGGTCCCAGTTGGTGATGCGCGTGTCGCCGGCGGCCACCATGTTTCGCCAGTCGAAGGGCTGATTCCTGCCTGATTCAGACGACCCTGATTCAGACGACGTACCGCAGGATCGCCACGTAGTGGCACACCGACGCGGCGACGACCAGCAGGTGAAACACCTCGTGAAAGCCGAACCAGGCAGGCGCCGGGTTGGGCTTTTCGGTGGCATACACCACACTACCAAGGGTGTACAGCAGTCCGCCCAGGACGATCAGGACCGTCCCGGCGACGGGAAGGGCGGCCGCGATCTTGAACATGGGCACCACTCCCAACCATCCCAGCGCCACGTATCCGCCCGTCCGCAACCAACGCGGCGCGGTGAGCGGTGAAAGCGCCAGGCCGGCACCGGTGACGGCAACCCCCCACGCGACGATGAGGCTCCACAGCCGCCACTGACCGTCCAGGGAATGGAAGGCGATCGGGGTGAACGTCCCCGCGATGAACAACACGATCATCGCGGTGTCGGCGCGGCCCCACAGCATTCTGACCCGCCCGGTCCAGGCCGGGAAGTGGTAGCTGGCCGAGACGCTGTACAACCCGACCAGCATGATGCCGAAGAGGCCGGCCGTCACCCTAGTCAGGCCGGAGGTGCTGAGGAACAGCGGAACTGCCATGACGGCAGCGATAGGGGCCATGACCAGGTGGATCACGCCGCGCAATCGAGGTCGACTGGCTACGTACTCCGCGCTGTGATGGTGCTGCAGGCCTCGGTGGGGACGAGACATCTGGGGGAAGCCTCTCGTGGTGATGGTTCCGACACCCAAGTTACCGCCGTCGGTTGGCGGGTGCGTTAGGTTCCTGGGCAATGACCCCCCGGCATCGCATCGTCGTCCTGATCAGCGGGTCGGGATCCAATCTGCAGGCTCTGCTGGACACGCCTGATCTGCCTGGTGAGGTGGTGCTGGTCCTCAGCGACAGACCCGGCGTGTTCGGGCTGGAACGGGCGGCGCGGGCGGGGGTTGCCTCATCCGTGGTGGCATTGGCCGACCATCCCGATCGTGCGACCTGGGAGGCGGCCCTGACCGACCGGGTGGCCCAGGCTGCTCCGGACCTGGTCGTGCTGGCTGGTTTCATGAAGATTCTCAGCGGCGACTTCGTCCGACGCTGGCCCACGGTCAACGTCCATCCATCCTTGCTGCCGGCCTTCTCCGGCGCCCACGCCCCGGCCGACGCCCTTGCCTGGGGCGTCAAGGTAAGCGGTGTCACCGTCCACTTCGTCGATGAGCAGGTCGACCACGGGCCGATCATCGCCCAGCAGGCGGTCACGGTGGAACCCACCGACACCGTCGAATCGCTACACGCACGAATCCAGGCCGTCGAGCACACGTTGTTGCCGCAGGCAGTGCGCTCCATCTGTCTGGGTCTCGTGCAGGTCGAGGGGCGACGCGTCATCCTCAAAGATCCACACCGCAACTCCTAGGACCATCTCATGAGCGATCACGTCACGGTTCGACGCGCCCTGATCAGCGTGTACGACAAGTCCGGCCTTGAGAAGTTGGCCGGCGGACTGGCCGCGGCGGGGGTGGAGATCGTCTCGACCGGTTCGACGGCAGCCCGCATCCGGCAGGCCGGGGTGGAGGTGACCGAGGTCGCCCAGGTCACGGGGTTTCCCGAGATGATGGACGGCCGTGTCAAGACGCTGCACCCCGGCGTGCACGCCGGGATCCTGGCCGATCGCGACAACGAGTCGCACATGCGGGCCCTGGCCGACCACGCGATCACGGCTGTTGACCTGGTCGTGGTCAACCTCTATCCCTTCCGTGACACGA
This sequence comes from Euzebya sp., assembly GCA_051004735.1. GTDB lineage: Bacteria > Actinomycetota > Nitriliruptoria > Euzebyales > Euzebyaceae > Euzebya. The sequence continues at coordinate 19,834 of JBPCKA010000028.1, forward strand.
TCGCTGATCCCAACGTGACGGCGGCGGCGGCCATCGAGATGATCGACATCGGCGGCCCGACGATGGTTCGGGCTGCCGCCAAGAACCATCTGCATGTCGGGGTGCTCACCTCGCCGGATGCCTACGACGATGTCGTGGCGGAGCTTCGTGACCACGGCGGTCTGTCCCTGGGTACCCGGCGTCGTCTTGCTGCCACGGCCTTCGCCCACACCGCGTCCTATGACGCCGATGTGGCGGCGTGGTTCTCACGCGAGGATGATTTCCCCAGCCGCTTTGGGCCCGTCTACGCCAAGGCCCAGGACTTGCGCTATGGGGAGAATCCGCATCAGGCAGCCGCCTACTATGTCGAGCGCGGTCAGCCGTGGGGGCTTGGCAGTGCCCGGGTGCTGGGCGGAAGGGAGTTGTCCTACAACAACATCCTGGACACCGATGCCGCCCTTGGCATGGCCATGGACTTCGACGAACCCTGTGTGGCGATCATCAAGCACACCAACCCGGCGGGGTTGGCTGTGGCCGCTTCGGTGGCCGAGGCCTACCCCCGCGCGTTGGCTGGTGACCCCGTCAGTGCCTTCGGCGGGATCGTGGCGGCCAACCGGACCATCGACGCCGAGACAGCCAGCCAGATCATCGAGGTGTTCACCGAGGTCGTCGTGGCCCCTGGGATCGACGCCGACGCGCTGGAGATTCTTCGCGGCAAGGCCAATCTGCGCATCCTGGTGGTGGACCGGCCCTCCCGACCAGTCGGGGATCGGGTCATCCGCACTGTCTCCGGTGGCCTGTTGGTGCAGGAGCCCGACTCCGCTCCCGAGGATCCCGAGCACTGGACAGTGCCGACCCAGACCAAACCGGAAGAGGCGACGCTGGCCGAGTTGGCATTCGCCTGGACGGTGTGCAAGCACGTCAAGTCAAACGGCATCGTGCTGAGTGCAGATCGGGCCGTCGTCGGGGTCGGTGCCGGCCAGATGTCGCGAGTGGACTCGGTCAGGATTGCCGTGCAGAAGTCCGGTGACCGCCACACCGGGTCGGTCCTTGCCAGCGATGCGTTCTTCCCCTTCCGCGACGGACCAGATGCCGCGCTTGATGCCGGCATTCGCGCCATCATCCAGCCAGGTGGATCGATGCGGGACAGTGAGGTGGTCCAGGCCTGCGACGAGCGTGGCATCCCGATGGTGTGCACCGGCCGACGTCACTTCAGGCACTGATCGCTATGACAGCGTTGTCCGCGGGTGGCTGGACGGATGATCCCGAGGCGTTGGCGCGTCGGGCGCTGGGGTTGCAGGCAGCCTGGTGTGCCGCTGTCGGCACGGGCGCGGTGCTGTTCGGGGGAGGCATCGCCAGGGCCGTGCGGTTGCCCTCGTCTGTCGTCCGGGTGGGGGGCCTGGCCAGCATCGGCTGGTCCGCAACCGTGGCGTTGTGGTCGCTGGCAGAGGAATGGAAACCCGCCACCCGCCGGGTGACCGGAGCGAACGTGGTGGCCGCCTCGGCCCTAACGGGTCACGCGCTGGCACGCGGCACTGCCGCGGGGCGCGTCGGGATCGGCCTGACCGCCGCGCAGCTGGCCGGCTTCGCGTTCACGCAGGCCAAGGCGTTGGTCGCTGCTGAGCCTGAGCGTCGTTTCGCGCTCCAAAATGCGCGGACTGGGTCGGGCCGCTAGTTGGTTCAGTGCTGGACCGGCGGCCATGGTGGCGTTACCCTTTGTGACGTGATCGCGCCAGTGTTGGCCACGACGACGTCGGGTTTCGCCCGACGGTTGCGTTGCGCTTGAGTTACGACTGACAGACCACCGCACACACCGCCCCGGGCATCGCCCGGGGCGTCGTCGTTTTCCCGGGCTGTCCACAGCAAAGGAGACACGACATGACACCCCTGGACCACATCACCCTCGGCAGGGATCTGGAGATCTTCACCACCGACCCCCGAGTCGGCCCCGGGTTGCCGCTATGGCTGCCGAACGGGACCGCCATCCGACGTGAACTGGATACCTTCATCCTCGAACTGGAGCAGCGCGCTGGCTACGACCACGTGATGACCCCGCAGTTGGGTAAGCGTCAGCTGTATGAAGCGTCAGGCCACTGGGACTACTTCGCCGACGACATGTTTCCCGCGATGCAGGTCGGCACCGAACAACTGGTGCTGCGCCCGGTGAACTGCCCTCACCACGTTGCCGTCTATCAGCACTCCGAACGCAGCTTCCGCGACCTGCCCCTGCGCATCGCGGAGCTTGGGACCATGTACCGGCTGGAACGTTCGGGCGTGGTGGCGGGCCTGGGCCGGGTCAGGGCCATGACCCTCAACGACGCCCACATCTTCTGCCGGCCCGAGGAGGTGGCCATGGAGATCGACGGGGTTCTTGACCTGGTCGAGGTGAGCTACCGGGCACTGGGCCTGGAGGTGACCGGCATCAAGCTCAGCCGCCGGTCGCCTGAGGGCAAATGGGCGGGTGAGGAGGCCAACTGGCAGCTGACCGAACAGGCCCTGAAGAGCGCGCTGACCGCTCGCGGCCTGGACTTTGAGGACGCTCCGGGTGAAGCCGCGTTCTATGGCCCAAAGATCGACATCGAGGTCACCGACGTCAAGGGACGTGCCCTGACCCTGTCCACCATCCAGGTTGACTTATGGATGCCCCAGCGGTTCGGCCTTGAGTACGTGGCATCCGGTGGTGGGCGCGAGCGTCCCGTGATGATCCACCGCAGCGTCACCTCCACTGCCGAACGGCTGATGGCGTTGCTGCTCGAGACCACGCAAGGAAGCTTCCCGTTCTGGCTGTCCGCGGTTCAGACCGTGGTGCTGCCGGTCGCCTCCGCTCACGCCGCACAGGCTCGGCAGATTGCCGACCGGATCCGTACGCGGGGTGTCCGGGTCCGAGTCGATGATCATGAGGCCACCCTCGGCAGCCGGCTGCGGGCTGCTTCGGAAAGTCACGTCCCGGTCATAGTGATCCTTGGCCATGCCCGACCTGGGACGAGAGCGATGAGGTTTCATCGCGCCTCTGCGCCTGTCGGACCCCGGGGCGATACCGTCGAGGTGTGAGGACCACCTCTGTGGGGCCGGGCGACGTTGTCGCTGATCGTCGGCTGATCGAACTGCTGGGCACCGGCGGGGAAGGTGAGGTGTGGGAAGCCCGGCGGGCCGACGGCAGCCACTGCGCCCTCAAACTGGTACGGCCCGAGGTGCTGCCAGACCCCGAGGAAGTGCGCCGCCGTGGCCGCTGGCTGGTCCGCATCGATCACCCCTCGCTGGTCAGGGTCAGCCGCGGAGGGCGGTTCACGACAGGTCCGCTGGCTGGATGGGGCTTTGTCGAGATGGATCTGGTCGCCGGCCCTTCACTGCAGGGCGTGGGGCCGGTCCCCGACGCCCTCTCGCGGCTTGAGGGCATCGCGGAAGCATTGGACCTGCTGCACGCCGGCGCGTGGTCTGACGGCGTGCCCCTGATCCACCGCGATGTCAAGCCCGGCAACCTCATCGCCGCCGGAGGGGGGTTGGTGCTGGTTGACCCCTCGACCATGCGAGGGTTGGACACCAGCGATCTGACACGCGTCGGCACGCCGGCCTACCTGGCTCCCGAGGTGATGACCGGGCGGTTCGGCCCCCTGGTTGACGTCTACTCACTGGCAGCGACCGCCGCGGCCCTGATCACCGGTGCCAGGGGGCAGGCAGTGTTCCCGGTGCTAGAACGGCCGTGGGACCACGTGCTGCCCGAAGGGGTCTGCGCCGCTCTGCAGACCGACCCGTCCCGGCGACCGGGCACGTGTGCCGCGGTGATCGCAGGCCGACCAACGATCGTGAGTGCCCCCACCGATCACGACGAACTTGGGCCTTACGAACCAGGCACGCTTCCGTCTGTGACCACTGGACCGGCCTGGGCCCTACCCGTCCTGGCCGCCGTCACGCTGATCCCCGCGCTGACCTGGGCGGTCGGGCAAAGCCGACCCTCACTGTTGGGATCCGACGCGGTCCTGGGGGCGGCGGTTGCAGCCTTGGTTCTGCATCTGGCCGTCCACCTTATGACTGGCCGGGCGGCAGTCGGGTTGCTGGCTCCGCCGTGGGCGTGGGGTGACTTGTTGGCCGGCCGTGGCACCTGGCCGGACAAACGCACGTCCTGGCTGGCCGATGTCAGCGCAGGCACCGTGGTGCTGGCCATTGCGGCTGTCGCGGGGTGTGTCGTCGGTGGTCTGCCCTCTGCGGCCGTGCCAGGGGTCGTGGCTGCCGCTGTGCTGCTGCTGGTGGTGTGGCAACGACTGTCCCGTGTGCACCGCCGAATGGCATGGGCACCCGTGTGGACACTGACCCTTCCCGTGCGACTGCTGGGATCCCTTCCCCGACTGGTGTTCAGCGGCAGCCGCTGAAGCGTGACCGACACACATCATCGGCGGGCGTGGGGACCAACGAGGAGCTTGTGTAGGCTGCCAGGCATGAGCGCGGAACTGATCGATGGCAGGGCAGTGGCAGCAACGATTCGGCAGCGGATCGCCGCCGAAGTCGAGGAACTGACCGCTCGGGGGATCGTGCCGGGTCTGGCTGCCCTGGTCGTGGGCGAGGACCCTGCCAGCCACGTGTATGTGGGCATGAAGGAGAAGGCCTGCGCGGCGGTCGGCATGGTGTCGTTGGGCGCTCGGCTACCCGCCGACATCGACCAGGCGACCCTCAATGCCGAGATCGACACGTTGAATAGCGACCCGGCCGTCAGCGGGATCATCGTCCAGATGCCCCTTCCCGCCCACCTGGACGAGATCGCGGCGCAGGACCGGATCGCGCCGGCCAAGGACGTCGATGGGCTGCACCCCCACAGCCAGGGACAGCTGATGCGAGGGGTCCCGACGTTCGTCCCGGCCACGCCCCTGGGATGCAAGGTGCTGCTGGAGCACCACGACGTGCCACTGAAGGGTGCCCATGTCGTCGTGGTCGGCCGCTCGACACTGGTCGGTCGCCCGCTGGGGATGCTCCTTGGGATCAAGGGGACCGACGCGACGGTGACGATGTGCCACTCCCGCACCACCGACCTGGCAGCCCACACCCAACGGGCCGACATCGTGATCATGGCTGCCGGCGTGCCCCGGATGCTGACCGACGACATGATCCGCCCCAGCGCGGTGGTGCTCGATGTCGGGATCACCCGTGACACCGACGGAAAGTTGGTCGGCGACGTCGATTTCGATCAGGTGGCGCAGAAGGCCAGCCTGATCACACCGGTCCCCGGTGGGGTCGGCCCGATGACGGTGGCGATGCTGCTGCATAACACGGTGCGGGCGGCGGTGGCCTTGCACGACGATGCCTGAGGGCAACGATGATGTCTGAGGACACTGGACCCGAGCCCCAGGGCCGCTACCTGCACGGGCATGCCGAACCGGTCCTACGGTCACATCGCTGGCGGACAGCCGACAACTCCGCCGCCTACCTCATGCCCCATCTGGCCGAGGGGCAGGAGATCCTGGATGTCGGCTGCGGCCCGGCGACGATCACCATGGACCTGGGCCGGCGGTTCCCCGGATCCACCATCATGGGAATTGACCCCTCCGCCGAGGTGCTGGCTGGCGTGACCGACCTGCCAGGAAACGTGACCCTGACCCAAGGTGACATCTTCCATCAGACCTTCCCGGATGACCGTTTCGACGTGGTCCATGCCCATCAGGTGCTCCAGCACCTAGGCGATCCGGTCGGGGCGTTGCGGCAGATGCGTCGGGTGTGTCGGCCCGGCGGCATCGTGGCCGTGCGCGATGCCGACTACGGGGCCATGACCTGGGCGCCGTCAAGCCCACAGCTGACACAGTGGCAACAGACCTACCGGGCCGCAGCCAGGGCCGGCGGGCATGACCCCGACGCCGGTCGCCATCTGCTGGGCTGGGTGCAATCCGCCGACTTCACCGACATCACGGCCACCGCCGGTGTGTGGTGTTTTTCCACAGTCGCGGACCGCGCATGGTGGGCCGGGTTGTGGGCGGATCGGGTCAGCGCCCCGGAATCCCGACTGCATCAGACGCTGCGCCGTGACGGCATGGACGATGATGCGCTGCAGGACATGGCCCGCGCGTGGCACGAGTGGGCCCTCGCGCCCGATGGCTGGTTCGCCGTCCTGCACGGCCAGATCATCGCCCGGGCCTGAGGTCGGCGGACTATGCCCCGGTGGTTTCCGTAGCGGGTACGTCACGCAGGGCATAGGGACGGCGCATGCCGATGCCATGCAGCCGGACCGGGCGGATTCGGCGGAGTTTGAACCCCTCGTCCAGATGGTCCTTCAGAGCATCGGAGACCAGGACGCTGTTTCGCCGCGCCAGGTCGGTCAGACGGGCGGCCTCGTTGACCGGTGTGCCGAAGTAGTCCCCTCCTCGCATGAGGACCGGCCCGGCGGCCATCCCGCCCTTGATCGGGGCATAGCCCAGGGCCTGGTCATCATCCTGGATCTCCTGGACCAGCCAGAACAAGCCCCGCGCCAGAGCACCCGCGTCCAGACTGATGAACATCCCGGCGTCCCCCAGGAACTTGACCAGCTGGACCTGCGGATGCTCCTCGGCCATGGACTGGCAGCTGTGCTCGAAGGCGTTCAGGACCTCAACCAGCCCGGTCGGGTCGATCCGCCCCGACAGGGAGGTGTAGCCGACGACGTCGACGAACCCGACGGCGAGGTCCAGCGTCTCTGTGTCATCCCGTAGCGCCCGCACCACCATGTCTGAGGTCAGCAGGCTGAGGATCACCCGGCGGTAGCTCTGGCCGATCAGGTCGGTGGAAATGTCCAGCAGCGGGCGGGACACCTCATCCAGCCGGATGGCCAGCTGGACCGGGTCGGGAATCTGCTCCCTGGCGGTTCGCAGTACCAACTGCTCCATCGTGCCCAACGTCCTCATGGCCATGGTTCGCAGCATCGGGATGTCGCCCCGGATCTGTTCCAAGAAGGCCTGTTCGGGCAGGACCTGCAGCAGTCGACCGAACAACGACAACTGGCGGATCTCGGTCTCGGAGTACCGCTGACCGTCCCTGATGCCAGCCATGCGTTCGATGCTCAACACGATCGACTCGTCGACGCCTGACCGTGCGGCCGCCTCGGCTCGGCTGAACTTGCGGGCCCCGCCCAACAGGTGGTCCAGCAGGGCCAAGGTCACGCGGTCGGTGTCGACGGCCTTGGTGGCGGCCTCAACCGACATGCCCAGCCGGAACAACCGTCGGATCTGATACGCACGATCGGGATCACGTTCTACAGCCACCGCAGTAGTGTGCCGTGCCCGCTACGCCATCCCCAATGCCCTGCGCAGCGCACTGGCCTGACGACGGGAAACCTCCAGGCGTCCCGTATGACGGCGCCACCTCCGCTGGCCATGCAGGAACTGATTGAGGAGATACGCCTTCCGGGTAAGTCAAGGGCAGAGATCGAGGGGGTGGCCCCCGCCGCCCACTGATGCCTATGGTGTGTCGGATCCCCAGGGTCCTCACCAGGGATCCGACACATCGCCGGGCGACCCCGCAAGCCGACGCCGTGGAGGGCTGTCACCACAATGAGCCAGAACCCCGCACTGGAGAACCTGTCCAGCGAGACCCGCACCTTCCCCCCCGCTGAGTCCTTCGTGGCGCAGGCGAATGCGGCGTCCGCAGAGGTCTATGAACAGGCCGATGCCGATGTCGAGGAATGGTGGGCCTCCCATGCCGAAAAGCTGCGCTGGACCAAGAAGTGGGACACGGTGCTCGAGTGGGATCCTCCGCATTCCAAATGGTTCACCGGAGGGACTCTGAACGTCAGCGACAACTGCCTTGATCGACATGTCGAGGCGGGCCACGGCGACAAGGTGGCCTACTACTGGGAGGGGGAACCAGTCGATGAGTCCCGCACCATCACCTACGCCCAACTGAAAGATGAGGTGTGCCAGTTCGCCAACGCCCTGAAGGCCAGAGGTATCGGCAAGGGCGATCGGGTGGCCATCTATCTGCCGATGATCCCCCAGTTGCCGGTCGCCATGCTGGCGTGCGCACGGATCGGGGCCATCCACTCCGTGGTGTTCGCCGGGTTCAGCAGCCAATCATTGGCTGACCGCATCGACGATGCCGACGCCCGAATGGTGATCACCTCTGATGGGGCCAACCGGCGCGGCAAGCAGATTCTCTTGAAGGAGGCCGTTGACGAGGCCTTGGGCAAGGCCAGCGGTGGATCAGTGGAATCCGTGGTGGTGGTGAACCGAACGGACTGCGACGTGCAGATGCAGGACGGCCGTGATGTCTGGTACCAGGAGGAAATCCAGGACCAGTCCACCGAGTGCCCTGCTGAGGAGATGGACGCTGAGGACGTGCTGTACATCCTGTACACCTCTGGGACCACCGGCAAGCCCAAGGGAATCGTCCACACGACCGGGGGGTACCTGACCCAGATCACCGCCACGCACGACCTGACCTTTGACCACAAACCAGACACCGACATCTACTGGTGTGCCGCAGACATCGGTTGGGTGACGGGCCACTCCTACATCGTCTACGCGCCGCTGGCCAACCTGGCCACCAGCATCATGTATGAGGGAACGCCGGACTTCCCCGACAAAGATCGCTTCTGGAGCATCGTGGCCAAGTACAAGGCCACCATCCTGTACACGGCCCCGACCGCGATCCGGGCCTTCATGAAGTGGGGGACTGAGTACCCCGACGGCCATGACCTGTCCTCCCTGCGAGTGCTTGGCACCGTCGGGGAACCCATCAATCCCGAGGCGTGGATGTGGTATCACCGCCACATCGGTCATGAGCAGGCCCCGATCGTGGACACTTGGTGGCAGACCGAAACGGGCGGCCACATGATCACGCCGTTGCCCGGCGTGACGGCCACCAAGCCGGGGTCGGCCATGCGGGCATTTCCCGGGATCAAAGCGGTCGTGGTCGATGACTCGGGCGCTGCGGTGGAGCCCGGACAGGGTGGCTACCTGACGATCCAGCACCCGTGGCCCTCGATGCTACGCACCATCTGGGGAGACGATGAGCGCTATCGCGACACCTACTGGTCGCGGTTCGGGCCCGACGTCTACTTCGCCGGGGACGGCGCCAAGGTGGACGACGACGGCGCCATCTGGCTGCTGGGGCGCGTCGATGACGTCATGAACATCAGTGGACATCGGTTGTCGACCACCGAGGTCGAATCTGCGCTGGTGGATCACGACTCAGTGGCCGAATCGGCGGTGGTGGGCCGGGCCGACGATCTGACAGGACAGGCCATCAGTGCCTTCGTGACCCTCCGTGGTGGCTTTGAGGGGTCTGAAGAACTCGAGGCAGAGCTCAAGGCTCACGTCGCCGACCAGATCGGCAAGATCGCTCGTCCGGCGGAGATCTATTTCACCCCGGACCTGCCAAAGACCCGGTCCGGCAAGATCATGCGTCGACTGCTGAAGCAGATCGCCGAGGGAACCGAGCTGGGCGACGCGACCACCTTGGCCAACCCCGACATCGTGGCGGCACTGCAGGACGCAGCCTCGGGCCGCAAGTAGCCCTCCCCAAATTCTCAGATCTGAGGGTTCGGGGTGCTTTTCCGGCCGATAGCTCAGATCTGAGGGTTCGGGGGCAGGCCGTCATGGGTTGAGCGTGGGTCGACCGGGGCTACGGGACATGTCTTTGGACGGAGTGGCCCGACTGCCTATTCAATACCTACCGGCCGCCAATCGGCGGTGAACAGTTTGCGGCTGAGCACCAGGGTTATGACGCTGGCCGACGTGGCGACTGCCCCCAGCACCAGATACATCACCACGACCTGCACCAGCACGGCGTCCAACGGATCGATCCCCGCCAGGATCAGCCCGACCATCGCGCCGGGCAACAGCACCAGGCCGGTTGATCGGGTGCGTTCGATCTGGGGGGACAATGCATCTCGCAGCACCAGTCGGACCAGGGGTTCGATCGCTTGCCCCGGTGACAGCCCCAGTGCGAGAGCGGCCTCCAGTTGGCCGCGCTGGTCCTCGAAGCGGTCCGTCAGCGTGCGGGCGGCGACCACGGCGGCGGTCATCGAGTTACCGATCGCCATCCCTGCCAGCGGCACCAGCGTGCGGCCCTCAAGTGGGAACACCGCCAGTCCGAACAACACCCCGACCGTGACCAGGCCCGTGGCACCGAACGCCAGCAGCGCCGCCAACAGGATCGAGGGTGCTGTCGGCACCCGTCGCCGCACTGTCCACGCGGCAAAACCGGTCATGACCCCGATCCACAGCCAGCTGAGGATCAGCGGCTGATCTGGATCAATGACGAAGAACAGGACCGTGCCGACCGCGAGCAGCTGCACCAGAGCCAATGCGGACGCCTCACCCAGCGCCCGAACCAGACCCAGCCGGTAGCGCCACGAGATCAGCGCGGCGATCAGGACCAGGATCAGTGACGCTGCAACCCCCAGCGGTCCGACGTCACCTTCCACGCCGCGTCACGCTAGCGCGCCCGCGACCCTCCCACCGGATCCGGCGTAGTCGCTACCATCTCGGGGCGCCTCCGCGCCTATCTATTCCGTGTCCACCACTGAACAAGGATGTGTCCTGTGCCCCGCGTGTTCTCCGGCATTCAGCCGACCGGTGACCCCCATCTGGGAAACTGGATCGGTGCCATCTCGCGATGGGCCGATCAGCAACTGCCGGGTCACTTCTTCTGCATCGTGGACATGCACGCCATCACCTTCCCCAAGGACCCGGTGGAGTTGCGGACCAAGACCTTGGAACTGGCGATGTGGCTGTTCGCCGCCGGCATCGACCCCGACACCGCAACCCTGTTCGTGCAGTCCCACGTCCGCGAGCACTCTGAACTTGCCTGGATCCTGAACTGCACGACCCAGATGGGCGAACTCCAGCGCATGGTCCAGTTCAAGGAGAAGTCGCGCGGCGCCACCTCGGTCGGTGTCGGGGTGTTCACCTACCCGGTCTTGCAGGCTGCCGACATTCTGATGTATCACGCCGAGCAGGTGCCGGTGGGCGAGGATCAACGACAACACGTCGAGTTGACCCGCGACGTCGCCCACCGCTTCAACACCCGGTTCGGGGACACCTTCACGCTGCCCCAGGCGACCACCCCGGTCGCGGGGGCTCGGGTGATGGATCTGCAGAACCCACACGCCAAGATGTCAAAGTCCGCCGAGGGCGATGCCGGCACCATCATGCTGGTCGAAAGTGAGAAACGAACGGCGAAGAAGATCATGCGTGCCGTCACCGACTCGGGGTCGCAGGTCAGTGCCGGTCCGGACAAGCCGGGCGTCAGCAACCTGTTGGATCTGCTCAGCGCCGTGACCGGAACCGACCTCGACACGCTGCAGGCGCAGTTTGAGGGGAAGATGTACGGGGAGTTCAAGAAGGACGTGGCCGAAGCCGTGAACGCCTACCTGCACCCCGCCCGTTCGCGCTATGCAGAGTTGGCCAAGGACCCCGCCGAAGTGCAGCGGATGCTTGCGCGTGGTGCGGATCGCGCTCGCGAGGTGGCGGTGGACACCATGGCTGTAGTCCGGGAGAAGGTCGGCTTCTTGCCGACCGGCTTGTGCCCTTGAACATCGTCAGCCTGGAGGCGGTGCGCAAGTCCTACGCCGAGAAGGTGCCTTTGGACGGCGTCAGCCTGGGTTTGGATGAAGGCGACCGTGCGGGTGTCATCGGGATCAACGGCAGCGGGAAGTCGACGCTACTGAAGATCATCGCCGGCATCGAAACCGCCGACGCCGGCCGCGTGGTGCATCGGAGTGGTCTGCGTGTGCGGTACCTGGACCAACAGCCTGCCGTGTCTGATGACCTCACTCCGCTAGAGGCCGCCGGTGGCACACGACAGGCAGAGGCCTACCTGGACAAGCTTGGCCTAGGCGGAATCGAGCAGTCGGTCGGAACCCTCAGCGGTGGACAACGGCGACGCGTGGCGTTGGCCCAGGTCCTGGCCGATGATCCCGATCTACTGGTCCTGGATGAGCCCACCAACCACCTTGACCCTGATGTAATCGAGTGGCTGGAAAACCTGCTGGTCAGCCGGTCGGGCACGCTACTGTTCGTCACCCACGATCGCTATCTGCTGGGTCGGTTGGCTGACCGGATCATCGAAGTCGCCGAAGGTGAGGTCTTCACCCACCACGGCTCCTACGATGAGTATCTGCAGGCCCGGGCCAACCGGGTTGAGCAATCGCACGCAGAAGCACGTAAACGAGCCAATCTTGCACGGAGCGAACTTGACTGGCTCCGCCGCGGCCCGAAGGCGAGGACGTCCAAGGCCAAGCACCGGGTTGACAAGGCCGTCGCGTTGGTCGAGGAGGTCGGAGTGAAGGTCGACCAGCGGGTGATGTCGATCGACTTCCCCTCGCGACGACTGGGTTCGTCAGTGTCAAACGCCCACAACGCCGGCAAGTCCTATGGCGACGCGGTGATCCTGCGCGACATCGAACTGAAGGTGGACCCGGCGGCGCGATGGGGGTTTGTCGGCCCCAACGGGTCGGGCAAAACAACCCTGCTGGGGTTGATGGCTGGTCGGATCCAGCCTGATACCGGGTCGGTCAGGCTGGGCGAGACGGTACATGTCGGGTGGTATGGACAGGACCCCGCCAGGGTGGCACCGAAGACCCGCGTGATCGACGCGGTGAAGGAAGTCGCCGAGCAGGCATCAACCGTGGACGGCCTGGTGGTCAGCGCGGGGGACCTGTTGGAGCGGTTCCTGTTCAGCAAGGCCGCGCAACGTGCATTCGTTGAAGAGCTGAGCGGTGGGGAACGACGGCGACTGGAGCTACTGCGTGTGTTGGCCGATGCGCCCAACCTGTTGATCCTGGACGAGCCCACCAACGACTTGGATCTGGACACCCTGACCGTCTTGGAACAGTATTTGGATGCCTGGCCGGGCGCGTTGCTGGTGGCCAGTCATGACCGCCATTTCCTTGACCGCGTGTGCGACGACCTCTACGCCATCACGCCTGAGGGCACCCTGCGACATCAGCCGGGCGGGTGGACGGCGTATCGGGAAGCACTGCGTCAGCAGGCCCGACAGGAAAAGGATTCGGGGGCTCGCACAGACACCGCGGCGCAGGAGTCAGGCCAGCGCCGCCGTGGCGGAAAGCTGACCTACAACGATCAGCGGGAGTACCAGCAACTCAGCCGACGGATACCCGAACTTGAGAAGAGACGGGAACAGATCCAAGCCCAACTCATCGAGGTCGCCGATGACTATGCACAGGCCAGGCAACTTGCCCAGACCCTGAACCAGGTGACAGCCCAGCTGGCGGCCGCCGAAACGCGGTGGCTGGAACTGGCCGAGATGGCCGAGGGGATGATCGAGGGATGACCCAGTTCGAACCCAGAGCGGATGTGGAGCACGTGATGACCGGTGAGCTGAGCCAGCCCCTGATCTGGGTCGATCTGGAGATGACGGGACTTGATCCTGACACGGAGGTGATCGTGGAGATCGCGGTCATCATCACCGACGGAGACCTGGCGGTGCTCCACGAAGGTCCCGACCTGGTCATCCACGCCGATGACGCGGTGCTCTCGCGAATGCACTCCCGGGTGAAGACGATGCACAAGAAATCAGGTCTGACGGCACAGATCAGGGCCAGCGAGACCACTGTCGCCCATGCGGAAAAGGAGGTGCTTGACTTCGTCCGACAGCACGTGCCCGCTGTCGCAACCGCCCCCTTGGCCGGCAATTCCGTGCATGCCGACCGCGCGTTCCTCAGGAAGTACATGCCTACCCTGGAAGCGCATTGCCACTACCGCAACGTCGATGTGTCGACCATCAAGGAGTTGGCGCGGCGCTGGTATCCCGACGCGGTGGACGGGGCTCCAGCCAAGGACGGTGGACATCGGGCGCTGGCCGACATCCGCGAATCCATCGCGGAGTTGCAGTACTACCGGCGGACCATCTTCGCCGCTGAGCCGCAGTGAAGGACTACCGAGGTCGCGGTGGAACAATATGGATTCATACTTCATTCCCCCCTCCCGTCCTGGGAAACTCACCGCCGGAATACGTGGAAAACCAGCGCCGCTGCTAGCCTACGGCGGCGGTCGGAGTCGCCCGGATCACACCAGAGGAGCGCAGGCGAATGAGTACGGCGTCGGAGTCACGCAACACCATCCAGCCGCTGCAGAAGGCACCTGAGCCTTCGGTCAAGCATTCGCGCTTCTGGGCGGTCGAGTTCTACCGCTCGGCCATGGGCAAGAAGTACGTCATGGCGCTCAGCGGCCTGGTCGGGCTGAGTTTCATCCTCGTGCACGCGGTCGGCAACCTGCATGTGTATGAAGGGGCGATCCGGTACAGCGAGTACGGCGAGGGCCTGCGCGATCTTGGGGAGCCGCTGACCCCCCGAACGCTGTTGTTGTGGATCGCGCGGTCGGGCCTGATCGTCGCGCTGGTGGTTCACGTTCACGCCGCCTACGCCCTGACCTGGCAGAACCGCAAGATGCGTCCGGTCTCCTACCAGGCGGCCCGGCACTACATCGCCGCGGACTACGCCTCGCGGACCATGATCTACACCGGCACGATCCTCCTGGCGTTCATCGTCTTCCACCTGGCCGATCTGACCTGGGGATTTGCCAATCCCGAGTTCGTGCGCGGTGCAATCACCAACAACCTGACGGCCAGCCTGTCCCGGATACCGGTCGCGCTGTTCTACATCGTGGCCATGCTGGCTCTGGGCCTGCACATCTACCACGGCACCTACAGTCTGTTTCAGACTCTTGGGCTGAACAACAAGCGCTTCAATGCCTGGCGTCGCTACCTGGCCATAGGACTGACGGTTGTCGTGGTCGGCATCAACCTGACGTTCCCGCTGGGCACCCTGTTCGGCGTCCTTGATTGTTCGGAGCAGTGCCAGGGAGTCGTGCAGGACATTCAAGCAGAGGAGAGTTAGTCGATGACCGTCCTTGACTCACGGGTTCCCCAGGGGCCGTTGGCGGACAAGTGGACCAACCACAAGTTCAACATGAAGTTGGTCAACCCGGCCAACAAGCGCAAGTACGAGATCATCGTGGTCGGCACAGGGCTGGCGGGCGCGTCGGCGGCGGCGACCTTTGGTGAGCTGGGCTACAACGTGAAGTGCTTCACCTTTCACGATTCACCCCGGCGGGCGCACTCGATCGCGGCACAGGGCGGCATCAACGCGGCCAAGAACTATCACGGCGACGGTGACAGCATCTACCGGCTGTTCTACGACACCATCAAGGGCGGCGACTACCGAGGGCGTGAGGGCAACACCTATCGGTTGGCCGAGGTTAGCAACAACATCATCGACCAAGCAGTCGCACAAGGCGTACCGTTCGCCCGCGAGTACGGCGGCCTGTTGGACAACCGCTCCTTCGGCGGTGCCCAGGTCTCGCGCACGTTCTACGCGCGTGGCCAGACAGGACAGCAACTGTTGCTGGGTGCCTATCAGGCGCTGGCGCGCCAGGTCAAGGCGGGCACGGTCGAGATGCACATTCGCACCGAGATGCTGGACGTCGTCGTCAAGGACGGCGTCGCGGCAGGGATCGTCACCCGGGACCTGTTGACCGGTGAGGTCCGCTCACACTCCGCCCATGCAGTGGTGCTGGGGACGGGGGGGTACTCCAACGTCTATTACCTGTCCACCAACGCGATGGCCTGCAATGTCACCGCCGTATGGCGTGCCCATCGCAAGGGGGCCTTCTTCGCCAACCCGTGCTACACCCAGATCCACCCCACCTGCATCCCCTCCTCTGATGAGTTCCAGTCCAAGCTGACGCTGATGAGTGAGTCCCTGCGCAATGACGGTCGCATCTGGGTGCCGAAGAATGCCGACGATACCTCCAAGCCGGCATCAGAGATTCCCGAGTCGGACCGGGATTACTACCTGGAGCGCAAGTACCCCTCCTTCGGCAACCTGGTCCCACGCGACGTGGCCTCCCGTAACGCAAAGACGGTGGTGGACCAGAACCTGGGCATCGGCCCACTGCACAACGGCGTCTATCTGGATTTCGCCGATTCGATCAACAGGGTGGGGCGCGACAAGATCGCCGAGCGGTACGGCAACCTGTTCGACATCTACGAACGCATCACCGGTGAGAACCCCTATCGGCGGCCCATGCGGATCTTCCCGGCACCGCACTACACCATGGGCGGGTTGTGGGTCGACTATGAGTTGCAGACGACCGTTCCGGGTCTGTTCGCCATCGGCGAGGCCAACTTCAGCGACCATGGTGCCAATCGTCTGGGCGCATCGGCGCTGATGCAGGGCTTGTCCGACGGCTACTTCGTGTTGCCCTACACCATCGGCAACTACCTGGCACCCAAGCTGAACCAGGCGGTTGTCCCCACTGACGACCCGGCTTTCGTCGACACCGAGAAGACGGTCGCCGACCAGATCAGTCGCTACCTGAACGTCAATGGCAGCCGCAGCGTGGACTGGTTCCACCGCGAGCTTGGCAAGATCATGTGGGATCACTGCGGTATGGAGCGAAGTCGTGCGGGACTTGAGAAAGCCCTGAGCGAAATACCGGCCCTGCGGGAGGAATTCGAAAACGATGTCCGCGTCCTGGGCTCAGCCGAGACTCTGAACCAGTCCGTGGAGAAGGTTCGACGTGTCGCGGACTTCTTCGAACTGGGTGAGCTGATGTGTACCGATGCGCTGATGCGTGAGGAATCGTGCGGCGGGCATTTCCGGGTGGAGCACCAGTCCGAGGAGGGTGAGGCGGTTCGGGATGATGAGAACTTTGCTTTCGTTGGAGCGTGGGAGTACACCGGCGACACCTCGGCAGCCACCTTGCACAAAGAAGAACTGGTCTTTGAGAACGTGACGCCCACGACCCGGTCCTACAAGTAGGGATTGCATCTTATGAAGCTCACCTTGAACGTATGGCGTCAGGAATCCCCCGACGCGGCCGGTCGCCTGGAGACCTACAAGCTGGATGACGTCAGCGAAGACATGTCATTCCTTGAGATGCTGGACGTGTTGAACCAGCAGTTGATCGATGAGGGGCAGGAACCGGTGCACTTCGACCACGACTGCCGGGAAGGCATCTGTGGGTCGTGTGGCTTGATGATCGATGGGCAGGCGCATGGCCCCCAGCGCTCAACCGCCACCTGTCAGCTGCACATGCGTCAGTACGCCGATGGGGACACCATCACGATCGAGCCGTGGCGCGCGTCGGGGTTTCCGGTGATCAAGGACCTGGTGGTCAACCGCTCCGCTTTTGACCGGATCATCGAGGCAGGCGGCTACATCTCGGTCCCGACCGGCTCCGCCTCGGATGCAAACCTGACCCCCGTGCCGAAAGAGGTTGCCGACGAGGCCTTCGACGCGGCTGCCTGCATCGGCTGCGGCGCCTGTGTCGCGGCGTGTCCCAACGGTGCCGCGCAGCTGTTCACCTCGGCGAAGCTGAGCCAGTTGAACATGTTGCCACAGGGTCAGCCGGAGAAGGACCAGCGCACCCGCGACATGGTCGACACGATGGAGGCCTACTTTGGCTCGTGCACCAACATCGGGGAGTGCACGGTCAGTTGCCCCAAGGACATCAGCCTTGACTACATCGCCCAGATGAACCGGGACTATCTCAAGGTGCAGTTCAAGCAGCGGGGGTGACGTGCTGCATGGCCCTTAGGGCCACGACAGGATCGCCGGGCCTGCACGTCCGATAGGTGCTGCAAGCGCCCGCAGGTCCTCGGCGTCCCCGGTGAGGATGGGCTGGCAGAGCACAGCCCCCAGCACGACGAGGTGGGCGTCGACAACATCCGCGCCGCCCGCCATGGCCAGCAATCTGCCGACTGCACGTCCGTCATCTAGCGGATGGACGTGCAGTCCCTTGAGAACCGAGGCCAGCCGTGCTTGCCGTGCTCCGTCCCGCCACACCTGGGCGACGACGGCCTCGGAGGTGTGCAAGGACTCGCCTGCCCGGTGCGCTGCGGTGAGGAAGACGCGAGAGTGTTCCTCGTCCCTGTCAACCGAGATCAAGACGCCCGTGTCCACGATCACCTGCCGAGCCCGAACCGTTTGATCGCGTCGGCGACGGCGTCGTCCTTGACCGGTTCGCCACGTTCGGCGGCCCACGCCTGTAACGCACTTGCGAGGGCATCCTGACGATTCTGTTCCTCGGCAAGCCTTCCGATGGCTGCCCGGATGGCGCCCGAGCGACCGCCGTAGCGCTGCGCCAGTCCGTCGAGAAGGGCTTCCTCCTGATCGGTGAGTCGCACTGTTGTGGTGGCCATTCACCGACTGTAGCACAGTGCGTGCTACAGCGGACGCTGCGGTCAGGGCGTACGGGACAGCGCTCAGCCAGCCACACGCGCACCACACCGATGGGCGTCGGGGGAGACGGCGACCGACCGGTTTGCTCGATCAGCGGCGGTGTGGTCCTGGAACAGCGCTGCCGGGATCAGGACGTGCACGGTCATGCAGAAAGTCCCGCAACAGACGGCGAGATGCTGCGCTCGGCGTGGTTTGCCCTGCCCTCACGTCGTCCAGAGCGCTGTCCAAAGCGGCAGCGGCCTGTGGGTCGGCGCGGAAGGCACGCAGTAACCCATCGGTCACCTCGGCCATCAGCCAACCGACGTCCTGTTGTCGTCGCAGCGGTTGAAGTTGGCCCTGTTCCACGAGATGGGTGCGGTGGGCGGCCACCGCGTCGATGACAGGGTCGATGCCTTCATCGTGCAACGCCGAGACCAGCAGCACCGGAGGATCCCAACCGGGATGTCTGCGGCGAAGAAGAGCAAGGCCCTGTCGAGCATCGGCGGCCGCTGTACGAGCGGCGGGTAACAGATCCCCGTCACCTTTGGTGGCGACCACGACGTCGGCCAGTTCCATCACCCCGCGTTTGATTCCTTGGAGGTCATCGCCTGCTGCCGGAGACAGCAGCAGCGCCATGGTGTCCACAATCCCGGCGACCGCGGTCTCGGACTGCCCCACCCCGACGGTTTCGACCACGACGTGGTCAAATCCCGCGGCTTCACACAGCAACAGCACCTCACGGGTACGCCGCGCGATCCCACCCACGGATCCGCTGGTCGGGGAGGGGCGGATGAAGGCCGCGTCCCGTGATGCA
This sequence comes from Euzebya sp., assembly GCA_051004735.1. Lineage (GTDB taxonomy): Bacteria > Actinomycetota > Nitriliruptoria > Euzebyales > Euzebyaceae > Euzebya. The sequence continues at coordinate 38,769 of JBPCKA010000028.1, forward strand.
AGATCCCCCATGCGGGTCTTGTCGCCCAGGATCGAGCCACCCGACTGCGTCGACGTGGGGTCCACCGCCAACACTGCGACGCGTTGCTGTTGGCCGTCCACCAACCGCAGGCCGTAGGCCTGGATGAAGGTCGACTTGCCAGCCCCGGGTGGCCCGCTGACACCTAATCTGACCGCCTGACCGGTGTGGGGTTGGACGGCCTCGAGCAGTGCGGCCGCCAGATCGCGGTGATCGGACCGGCTTGACTCGACCAGGGTGATCGCACGGGAAAGTGCCCGCCGATCACCCGCGACAACTGCCTGTGCCAGGGCAGCTGAGGTGCCCACGGTTCTCACTTCAATAGGGCCAGGACGTCGCGGGCGGCCTTGGGGATGTTGGTTCCGGGACCGAAGATGGCCCCGACACCTGCCTGGCGCAGCATGTCGTAGTCCTGCGGGGGGATGACCCCACCACAGACCACCACGATGTCATCGGCGTCGCGGTCCTTCAGTTCCTTGAGGAGTTGGGGAACCAGGGTTTTGTGTCCCGCAGCCTGGGAGGAGACCCCGATGACGTGGACATCGTTGTCGACGGCGTCACGAGCCACCTCGGCCGGGGTCTGAAACAGCGGACCGACGTCCACGTCGAATCCCAGGTCGGCGAAGGCTGTGGCGATCACCTTGGCGCCGCGGTCGTGGCCGTCCTGTCCCATCTTGACCACCAACATGCGAGGGCGACGTCCCTGGTCCTCAGCGAAGGCGTCGATGTCGGCGACCACCGCCGCGTAGTCCTCATCGCCCTCATAGGCCGCGCCGTAGACCCCGCTGATCGAGCGGACCGTCGCCTGATGGCGTCCGAACACCTCTTCCATTGCATCACTCATCTCACCGACCGTGGCACGGGCGCGTGCGGCCTCGATACACAACTCCAGCAGGTTCGTGGTGTCACTGGCCCCGTCGGTGAGCGCCTTCAGCGCAACGGTGCAGGCGTCATCGTCTCGTTCGGCACGCACACGCTTCAGGCGCTCTATCTGGGACGTGCGGACCGCGGAGTTGTCGATGTCGGTCACGTCCACGGTGTCGACATCCTCAGGTACGTAGGCGTTGACACCCACGACGACGTCCTCCCCGCGATCGACGCGCGCCTGACGCCGGGCGGCCGCTTCTTCGATTCGCAGCTTGGGCATCCCCGACGCCACCGCCTTGGTCATGCCACCCAACTCATCGACTTCGGCAAGGAGTTCACGGGCCTTGTCGGCCAGGGCGCCCGTCAGCCATTCGACGTAATAGCTGCCGCCCAGGGGGTCGATGACATGGGGAATCCCAGTCTCCTGCGCCACCACGAGCTGGGTGTTGCGGGCGATCCGGGCGCTGAAGTCCGTCGGCAGTCCCAGTGCCTCGTCAAAGGCATTGGTGTGCAGACTCTGGGTGCCGCCGAGGACCGCGGCCATCGCTTCGACTGTGGTGCGGACCACGTTGTTGTAGGGGTCCTGCTCGGTCAGGCTGACCCCGGAGGTCTGGCAATGGGTCCGCAGCATCTTGGACTTGGGGTTGCGTGGGTTGAACTGGTCCATCAACTGCGCCCACAGCAGACGGGCCGCGCGGAGCTTGGCCACCTCCATGAAGAAGTTCATGCCGATGGCGAAGAAGAAGGACAGTCGAGGGGCGAAGGCGTCGACGTCCAGGCCGGCGTCGATCGCTGCCCGGACGTACTCGATGCCGTCGGCCAGCGTGAACGCCAGTTCCAGGTCGGCGGTCGCCCCTGCTTCCTGCATGTGGTAGCCGGAGATCGAGATGGAGTTGAACCGCGGCATCTCGCGGCTGGTGAAACCGATGATGTCGCTGACGATCCGCATCGACGGTTCGGGCGGGTAGATGTAGGTGTTGCGGACCATGAACTCTTTGAGGATGTCGTTTTGGATGGTCCCGCTGAGTTGGTCCAGGCTGGCCCCCTGCTCCTGCCCGGCGACGATGTAGCAGGCCAGGATCGGCAGAACCGCGCCGTTCATTGTCATGCTGACGCTCATGGTGTCCAGGGGGATGCCGTCGAACAGGATCTTGACGTCCTCCACGCTGTCGATGGCCACGCCGGCCTTGCCCACGTCCCCTTCCACGCGGGGGTGGTCGGAGTCATACCCCCTGTGGGTTGCCAGGTCGAAGGCAACGCTGAGCCCCTTCTGCCCACCGGCCAGTGCACGGCGGTAGAAGGCGTTTGACTCCTCGGCGGTCGAAAAGCCCGCGTACTGCCGGATGGTCCACGGCCGGTTGGCGAACATGGTCGCATAGGGGCCGCGTACGAACGGCTCGAAACCAGGCAGGGTGTCGGTGTCGGGCAGGTCCGCGGTGTCAGCAGCCGTGAACAGCGGTTTGACGTCGATGCCCTCGGGTGTCTTCCAGGGGCGTTGGTCCGGCGCGGTGCCCTTGAACTCCTCGGTCGCCTTCTCCCGCCAACGCTGCATGTCGGTCATGAAGCGAAGCGTAGCAACCCCATTGCGCTCACAGATCCGCGGTGACTCTGACGTCGGAAGGCCGCCACACCGCGAGACTCCTGAGGGACGTCGGTGGGGGGTTGGGGAGTGCCACGCCCGAAGAGTTCGATCGCCACCCTCCGGGACCGCAATCGAGCTTGAAGGTCAGGGTCCTGAATGGTCCGGGCGGTTGTTGCCACGGTGTGTCGCGCGCCCGGCATGTCCTCCAACAGACGTGCCTGGGTCAGGGCCAGCAGTGATGCGGCGTCGACGCGGATCTCCGGGTCGGTCGCGGTCCTCGCAAGGGTCCGCAAGGTCTGCGTCGCTGAGGGGATCTGGCCGCCACTGAGGAGTGCCCGACCCTTGGCCAGGGCCAGGTCCTCGGGCAATGGCAGCGGAACACGTTCAAGCGCGGCAAGGACCTGTGTCGGAGCTGAAGCCACCAGGGTGCTGAGCATTGGCCCGTTCAGTTCCGGGGGGGAGTGCGTGCCCAGATCCAGCAACGGCAGGCCATCGTCCTGCGCCGATGCCGCCGTCCGCAGAGACGCGATCAGGACGTCGTGGCGAAGGCTGACACGCTCCTCCAACCGGCTGCGCAGGAAGACGTTGTCCATCACCAGCAACTCGTGATCGGTCAGGCGGAGCAGGCCAGCGTCAAGCCCTGCCTGTACCGCCTCCTCCCCGCCGGCGCTCACCAGAGTGGCGGCGGTGACCGCACCAGCGACACACGTCAACTCCAGAGCGGTGATGACCGCGGAGGCCAGCCGGGACAGGTGGTAGTCGGCAAGTTCACGCAGGGCCGCTGGCATCGGCAGTCCGTCGCCGAACCACTCGGCGCGGACGGCTTCCCGGAACCACAACGGTGACCCCTGCGCCACCGTCAAGGCCCGGGCGGCGGTCTCTTTCGTAGCCCCGACGCGCTTCAACTGGAGTGGTATCGCGAGCAGGTGTCGGCGCGGCTCGGAGAGGACGTCCCCAGTGGCCGGACCTCATTCGGTGTCGCCGCGGCACTGGCCGCCGAACTGAGCACACGTCGCCCGGTGAGCCTGGACAGTCGAGCGGCCCGAATCCTCGACCCGACGGTGCGGCTCACCCCCGTTGGTCTGTCCGCCGAGGTGCTTCCGGCGGGGGACCGGGCGCCCCTGCTCCTTGACACCTCCATGGCCAACGCCTTGACCACCGCGCTCGACGTCGTGGGGGACGGCGACCGCATCGGCGTTGATCGATGGCCTGACGCCGACGTCCAGCAGGCGTACCGGGACGCGCTCGTCCGGGGTGGGCTGGCGTATCTTGACCGGGACCAAACGGGTCCCGCGAGAACCGTTCTGGAACTCGCCTGGACGACGGCACCCCTCGATCCAGCCGTCCGCGACGCCGCGGTGTTGTTTGAGCGGCGCGTTGAGGCGGAAGTCGGGCGGTGAGCGGTCCCTCCGTCAGTGTCGTCGTTCCGGCGCGGAACGCGGGACTAACCATCGGCGCCTGAGGCACTGGTTCAGGTTGTCCGCAGACCCACATCCGGCGGTATCAATGCGGCTCGGAACGCAGGAATCGCCGCGAGTACCGCTCCGCTGGTGCTGCTCTGTGATGCCGATGACCAGGTCGGTGTTCGGTGGGTCGCTGAGATGGTCAGCGCACTTGGCCGTGCAGACGTGGTGGGCGGACGGATCGAGGAGACCAGGCCTGCGCAATGGCGAGGCCCGCTCACCCCAGAAGGTTTGCCGATGGCCCTGGACACACGGCCGTACGCGGTCGTCCACTACCGGAACAAGACCGGACTCGCGGCCATCCGACAGGCCTACTGCTGGGGGCGGGGAACGGCCCGGATCGCGCGACGGAGGACCGTCGGCCGCGACGTCGGTGTGGGCCCTGTCGGTGTGGGCCATCTGCTGATCGGAGACTCCGGTCGGCGACGAGTGAAAGGTGTGCTACGTCAGCCGCTGCGGGGCCTCGCCTACCTCACCGGGCTGGGCTGTGGGCTCCTCGCCGCACCGACTGCCGCACGATGACGCCCGCGGTCAGCGTGTGCATCGTGACCAGAGGACGGCACCAACTGCCTGGGCGCTGCCTGGATGCCCTGGCGGCACAGAAGGATCCACCGACCTTCGAGATCGTCGTGGCGACGGATGACGACCCGGGGGCGGGGTCAGTCGTCTTAGACCGCTTCCCTGGGGCAACGGTTGTCGATATGTGCCATCTGACCCCTGGCGGGGCGCGCAATCTGCTGGTGGACCGCGCGAGCGGGGGCCTGCTGCTGTTCCTCGACGACGATGTGGAGGTTCCCCCGGGGATGGTCCGGGACCTCTGGCGAGTGGCCTGTCAGCATCCGGACGTCGACGTCTTCGGGGGCCCGAACCTGTCGCCACCGCAGTCCACTGTCCTGCAGTGGAGTCAAGGCGAGGCGTTGGCGTCGCGCATCGGCGGAGGGCCGCTGCGTCACCGTTTCACGCCGGGCCGGAGCGGCGAGACCGATGAGCGCCGTCTGATGCTGTGCAACCTGGCCGTGCGCCGTTCGGCGTTCCGTCCCTTCCCGGACGATCTGGTCACCGCGGAGGAGAACGCGGTTCTCGCGGAGATGACTGCCGCCGGTGTCCGGATGCGTGTGGATCCCAGTCTGGGGGTCGTGCACGTCCGCCGCCCCAGCTACGGGGCGTTCTTCCAGCAGGTGCGGGGGTGGGGAGTCGGCCGCGGGCGGCTCGCCAGACGCAGTCCGGGCACGGTGCGTCCTCACCACCTGATCCCGACAGTATTCGTGCTGTACCTCGTCGCCGGAACGGCCGCGTCGCCCTTCATCGGGCTGCAGGCGGTGCTGCCACTGGCGGCATACGTCGGGTTGGTGACAGGGTGGTCTCTCGCCCGGCCACACCGGGGGGTCGCGCGCGCGACGTGCGTCGTGTTGCTGCACATGGGGTACGGCATCGGGGTCCTCACCGGCCTGTTCCGACCGCCGTCCCATGCGGAATGGTCGGGCCGTCCTCAGCGGGCTCAGCTCGGTTGATCATCCGACGGCTCCAAGGGTTGTGGACCGAGGCAGTGGCAGCGATCCATGTCGCCGCAGGGCTGCCATTCGCCGGCCACGCCGACTGACCGTCGGAAGAGCCCTCCCGACCCCGGCAGATCGATGTGGCCCACTCAGTGGTTCATCAGCGTCCGAAGTATCCGATCGACCATTGCCACGCGCTCTATGTCGATCGAACCCAGTCTGTGGATCAACCTTGCAGTGTTCACGGACCGGATCAGTTCGCACTGGATGTAGCTGACCTGGTCAAGACCGGTTTGCGCGGTTGCCTCCACTTCGACGTGGATCGACAAGCCCCGATGGACTGTAGTCAGTGGTGACACGATGACGAACGGGAAGGTCGGCCCGAAGCTGTCTGGCGGGCCGAGAACTACCGCCGGTCGAACAGACGCCGGCTCCCCAGGGTATGGCTTCCCGAAGTCCACCAGCCACAGGTCATGGACCGATGCCATCGCGTACTGATGTTGATTCGGCGTCCCGCAGGTATGCCTTCCAGGTTTCGGGATCCTTCTGCAGATCCGTGATCTCAGCAGAAACCCGGTGCCCGAAGCGCTGTCGGTGAAGCGCTTCAGCCGCATCCTCGACCGTTTGGAGGAGTGAGTTGCCACTCGCTTTGCTCAGCTCGACCAACTGGGCATGCGTGTCGGTGTCGACTCGGATCGTCGTAGTGGCCATGAAGTAAGGCTACACCTACGCATGCAAAGGATCTACATTGGGGTGCCGGCATCCGGGATCGGTTCTGACCTTCATCCCGGATCCGATTGACTCCGCTTGGCGGGTCAGGAGGTGTGCAGCACGATGCCGGACCGGAACTGGTGCGTGCTCACGAGGTCGAGGTTGTGCGTGCCTGCCGTGCCCCGTTGCAACTCCTGCGGGCCAGGCGCTTGATGAAGGAGTCGCACCGGGCCACCCCGCCCAGTCTCGACAGCGTGTGCGGGCCTCGATCTTTCCTCTGACGGGAGGACGAAACTCAATGGCTCCGCAGGTGTCAATCGGGGGGGGGCGTCTGCTTCCCGTTGCTCAGGTAGCCGGCTGCGTCTCTGATGTCGGCGTCCGCGATTCCACTTCGTAGACCATCGCAAACTCTCGGGGCTGTTGAGAACACCTGCGGTCGTATGAGGGAGGTAAATGGAAGCCGTCCTGCCATGGTGCAGTCGACGGCCGCTTGTGGCGGGTCGGTCGGGTCGTGCATGTCCACACATGAGGCCAGGACCGCACTGATGGCCTCACGGCCGCCGACGAGCCCGCGGTCCGGGCACTGGTGGGTGCGTTCGCCCGGCAGTCAGGCTTCGTCAGGCAATGTCGAGCTGATCGGCGAGGAGCTGTCTGATCTGGGCAAGTTCAGTCGTGGTGACCGGGTCACAGGTGTGGCCAGTCAGCGCATCTGCTGGGATCGTGGTGATGAGGTGGGTTTGGGCCACTGATGCACGGTCGGGATACCCGGCCTGTAGCGGGAGCTCCGTGCGCATCCGGCGTGTCGTGTTATTGGTGATGGGGACCACCTGGAGGGTTCGTGGTTGGTGCTCCAGGATCTCGGTGGCGGTCACGATCACGGCCAGGCATTGGAAACCTGCTTCCGAGCCGCGGGGAACCCCGAAGTCGACCCTGACAACATCACCGGCCCGCAACGGTGTGTGCGCCGGTGTCGAGCACGGCCAGATCGCCAACGTCGGGGGTGTAGGCGCTGAGGTCCTGTCCCATCTGACGCTGCCGGTGCTGGCGAAGGAGGAGTGCCAAGGCCTCATCCATCGTCAGTCCTTCCGCGTCAGCGATGGTGCGCAGCTGGTCACGGTTATGCGGCGAGACTCGGACGGTGGTATCCGGCATACGGATCAGCATACACCTGCCTGGGCTGGTATGGGCCATGGGTATCGGCCCAATGCATATTTGCCACAACGACCCGCGTTGATCCGCAGATCCGCCCTGTCATAGCGGCCCGTTTGTCAGGTCTGGGTTGTCGGTATCCCGTCGTCGTGCCGGAGGCGTTCTTGGAGTTGTCCGGTGACCTCGGCGATCAGCTCGAAGTCGTTGTCCAGGTGGAGAACGGTTAGGGCCGAGATCTCGGCGGCCGCGGCGACCAGGAGGTCGGGGATCGAGGCGGCTCGGTGGTGTCCACGGTCAGCAAGAAGTTGTTGCACCGTCTCAGCCCGCTCTTCCATCGCGGGGGTGAGAAACTCCACTGGCATCGATGAGATCGGTGGCTGGCCAAACCCGTCGCGGCGATCGGCGCCGGAACGGGCAGAGAACCCCACCTCCAGACGCGTCACCGTCGTCACGCGCACCAGTCCCCGTTCAATGCGGTCAGCCCACGTCGTGGCGTCGGGGCTGTGGGCGAGGCGTACCAGCGCCGATTTGTCGATCAGCCAGCCGGTCACGACCAGGCGGCACCCATCACGGCGGGGTCGCCAAGATCGCTGAAGCGGTGGCCGAACTGGATGAAGTCCTCAACCGCTACCGGGCCGTCGAGGACACGCGCTTCTCGCAGGAGTGCCCTGCGGAGGTACTCCGACCGCGAGATCCCCATCCGCTTCGCCCTGGCGTCGATGGTGGAAACTACGTCCTCAGGCACGTCGCGTATGAGTAGGTCTGACATGGCCACCTCCTGATGGTGATAGCCGATGATATCAGGTTAGCCACATGGGCCACCTGCCGCCTTCGGTCGACCGGGCGAGAACGTACACCCATGTATCAGGATGAAACACTGATGGTTGGAGATGATCGCGATGGCTGGTGGTCCCACATCCACGATCGTGGCGACACACCGCCGGCGCGGTGGACATGGCCGCCCGCAAGGCAGCGGCCGGCCTGCCCTACGCCACCGTCGACGCCGACGGCAACCCCGTGATCGTGCATCCCGATGGGACGACCGCGACCCCATGAACCAACCTGTGCCGGTCCTGCACCTGCTTGCCCAGGGACGATTTTGACATCGTCAACGAGGGGTACGCAGCCTCAGGCGAGACCGCAGTGCTCACGCTGTGACGTTCCGCCGTGATGCTGAGGCATTGGTCGCGTGTGAGAGACGACCGGTCAGTGACCGGTTTCCTCGTCCAGATCGATCAGCTCAAGCCCGTCGATGCGTTCGAAGTGCCGGGTGTTGCGGGTCGCGAGTGGGAGCCCCCGCGAACGGCAGATCCCGGCCTGCTGGACGTCGGCCACACCGATCCGGTTACCCGAGCGACGGAGGTCGCTGTCGATGGCACCGGCTTCGAGTGCAGCCCTCCGGTCGAAGTCGATGGGCCCACCGAGGAAGAGCGACTCGATGCGTCCCTCCCGCGCAGCCCAGTCGAAGCCGCTGCGGAGCTCGAAGAGGGTCACTACCGATAGTCGCAGCCTACGAGTCTGCAGCCAGCCCGGCACCAAAGCCGCCCCGGTCCCGCGCCCGCGGAGGAAATCGATGATCAGGTCGGTGTCAGCGACCAGCCACCCTGACGTCAACGCGTCGGCACATGGTCAGGCGAGATCCGCCCTGGGCGTCCGCGCAACTCTGTGAATCGGGACGCCAGACGGTCGCCCTCTTCGTCGTCGAGGGTCCCCGCCAGGCCGAGCGCCTCGGCAACCTGATCGTTCTCATCGCCGGCCAGCAGAAGCTCGATGGCATCCCTGATCAACGGGGAGAACCCTCTCAAACCCCGCTGGGCAGCCAACGTCCGAAGGGCGACGTACTGCTCGTCGGAAATCTCGATCGTCGTCCGCATACATGCACTCTAGCATCCTGATGCGGCTCCTCCTTTGTTGCCTTGGTCTGTCCTTGCCCGGCATGATGACTGGACCACCCCTGTCGGCCAGTGCGACCTTCTATGACGCCGTGCTTGCCACCCTGGGTGCGCGGCGAGTGCTGGAGTTCGACAACAGGATCGGCTACGGCCAACAGTTCCCCAGTTTCTGGATCGGCCAGCACGAGACCGGAGAGGGCTTTCGCGAGTCGCACCGGCTTTCACCGCCTCCTCACGTGGAGAGGTGCAGGCGTTCGCTGACGCCGCCATCGCGATGGGTGCCGAGGTGCTGCACGAACCGCGGGTCTGGCCTGACTACCACCCGGGATACTTCGGAGCCTTCGTCCGCGATCCCAACGGCAACAACGTCGAGGCGGTCCACCACACCTGGCCGCAATGAAGGATGACCTGGCTGCTCTATGACGTGGTGCGCGCCACCAGGTTCGGTATCACGACTGGTTCGGCCCCACCGGCCAACGGTGTGGAGTTGTCACCGAAGTCCAACCAGGTCATCGATCGTTCGTCCTCGCCCACTCCGGGGACCGTCCAGTCACATACACCGTCGGGGAATATCTCGGTCAACTCTGCCCCCTGTCCGGCGGAGAACGACACCCCGGGGTAGTCGGCCCGCTGCGGCGACGTCGTCCGAGACGGCTACGGGGAAATTGCGGTTCCCCGACGCGCTCTGACCCGACAGGTCTTGCACGACGATTCGACGTGATCGGGGTAGACCTGCACGTCCAGTCGGTGGCCGCAGGAGGTACAGAACCGGTCAGGGTCATACCGGTGCTGGGACTCACACCCCTCATCACAGTCCTGTGCCGGACGGCCACAGCGTCCACAAAATGCTGCGGTGGTGTCCTGCATGTCCTGACCATAGGGCAACCTACGGTCGCTGCTCTCGCCTCCAGCGCCCCAAGATGCTTACATTGCTCTCAACATCATGAGCACCACAGCCGCAGATTCCGCCATCCCATCCGCCCGGATCCTCGTGGTCGAGGATGACAAGACCGTTGCGGAGGTGGTCAGCCGCTACCTGGCCCGTGAGGGTTTCGAGGTGGAGCATGTCGGTGATGGGGCCGTCGCGCTGGCCAGATTGCAGGACAGGATTCCCGACCTGATCGTGTTGGATCTGATGCTGCCCGGTATCGACGGCAGGGAGGTATGTCGGCGCGTCCGCGCGGTCAGCGACGTACCGATCATCATGCTGACCGCCCTGGGCGAGACGGGGGACCGCATCGCAGGACTTGAGATCGGCGCCGATGACTACCTGGCCAAACCGTTCAGCCCACGTGAACTGGTCGCCAGGGTGAAGAACGTCCTCAAGCGTGTCGGCAGCACTGGATCGGGACCCACCAGCAGCGACGTGCTGGAGGTCGACGGCATCTCGCTGAACCGCAAGTCACGGGCGGTGATCGTGGGTGAGACCCCGGTCGAGTTGACCCAGCGCGAGTTCGACCTGCTGGCGTTCCTGATGGAACATCCCAAGGAAGTGTTTCGTCGCGAGGTCCTGCTGGAGCACGTGTGGGGCTACACCTTCGGTGACACCTCCACGGTGACCGTTCACGTCCGTCGTCTGCGCGAGAAGATCGAGCCTGAGCCCTCAAACCCGACCTTCGTGCAGACCGTATGGGGCGTCGGGTACAAGTTCGGGGTGTGACTTCCCAACGCAGTGCCGTCATCGCCGGGTTGACCGGCCTGGTTGGCGTGGTGCTGTTGGCGGCATTTCTGGGCCTGCCACGCGAGGATCTGCTCCAACTCATTGCCATCGCTGGCGGTGCCGCCCTGATGACGGGCCTGCTGGGCGCCGCCGCGCTGCGACTGCTGCGCGGCAGATCCTTCACCGCTCAGGTCGTCGTCGTGGCACTGACGTCCACGTCGGCTGTGACTGCTGGCGCACTGGCTGGGGGCAACGCGATGTTCTTCGACACCCACGACCTCCAGGTCCTGGCTGTGGTCGTGGCCGTCGGCGCCGTGGTCAGCTTGGTGGCTGCCCTGCTGTTGGGTGAGCGGGTGGGGGCCGCCAGCCGCTCCCTGGGTGAGGTGGCCCGCAGATTGGGCCACCTGGACGGCATCGATGAAGCCGAGATCGATCCGGCGATGCCCGAGAACTTCATCGCCGAATTCGGCCGTATCGCCGACCAGTTGGAGCAAACTCGTCACGAGTTGGAGAAATCGCGCGAACGCGAACGTGCCACGGATCGGGCCAGGCGCGAACTGGTCAGTTGGGTGTCACATGATCTGCGGACCCCGATGGCGGGGATCCGGGCGATCACCGAACTGCTGGAGGACGACATCGTCGAGGATCCTGAGGAGATCCGTGGGTACTACGCGACCTTGCGTCGTGAGTCCGACAAGTTGGCGGCTCTGGTCCAGGACCTGTTCGAGGTGTCAAAGATCGAGGCTGGCGCATTGACCATCGACCACACCGAGATCAATCTGGGCGACCTGGTCAGCGACACCCTTGCCGCGGCAATCCCGGTGGCCGAGAAGCGTGGGGTCAAGGTCTATGGCCGCGTCACCGACCCCGCCGCCACCGTCATGGCCGGCCTTCCCGAGATGTCGCGCGTCCTGCGAAATCTGGTGTCCAACGCCGTTCGGGAATCCGTCGACGGCGGCGCGGTCCTGGTCGAAGCCGGCCTGGTCGCCACCGCCTCTGGCCGCAACGGCTTCCTGGCGGTACAGGACAGCTGTGGTGGCATTCCCCAGCAGGTGATCGACCGGGTCTTCGAAGCCTCCTACCGCGGTGAGATGGCACGCACACCACGATCAGACGGTGGTGGGGGCCTGGGGTTGGCGATTGCCCGAGGGTTTGTGGAGGCCCATGGCGGCCAGATCTCGGTCGGCAACGTCGGCGACGGCTGCCGCTTCTACGTCACGATCCCCGCGGACCCCTCGCTGGCTGGGGACCGTCCCGAATCCACCGGCCATTACCGGCGGTCTGAGGCGATGGCTGAGGAGGGGATGCCGCCCGCACCATTGAGTCGTCCCGAGGTGGCAAGCGACAGCTGAGGATCACGCGGCTCAGCGGGCGAACAGCACGCCCGGGTTCATGATGCCGCGTGGGTCCAAGGCCGTCTTGATCGCCCGCATGGCGGCCAGGTCAGCCTGGTCCCGCGTCAGGTGAAGGTGGGTGACCTTGGCAACGCCGATGCCGTGCTCGCTGGCGATGCTGCCGCCGTTCGCAGCGACCAGTCGCAGAATGGCGGCTTCGCTGTCGCTGCCGCTCTGCGCGTCGGTGTCCGGCAGGTTGATGTGCAGGTTGCCGTCGGCCAGATGGCCGAAGATGATGGCTTCCGGGACCAGCCGGTCCAGACTGGCGATCACGTCGGGCAGGGCCGGCAGCGGGACGGTGACATCCAGCTTCAGCGGGACTCCCAGGCTGTTGATCGCCTCGGTGTGACCTTCCCGGTAGTGCCACAGCCTGCGGCGGTCAGACTCATCCTGGGCCAGCACGGCCGGACGGTTCCCCACCATCTCCAGGTCACGTTCGACATCCGCCTGACCTGCGAACTCAAGTAGCAGCATGACCGGCGGCAGGGGCTGCAGCGGTGGGGGCACGCCAGTGACCTGACACACCAGACGCACGCCGGCATCCCGCATCATCTCCACTGCCTGCAGGCGCTGGTCACCACGGGCGGCCGCGGACACCGCTACGGCATCGGCCACATCCTCACAGCCGACCAACAGCACCGTCGAGTTGCTGGTGCGGCGGACCAGGCGCAGTGAGACAGCCGTGATGATCCCCAGGGTTCCCTCGCTGCCGGCAAGAAGTTGCGGCAGGTCATAGCCCGCGTTGTCCTTGGTCAGACCTGGCAGGCGACGAAGGACTGTCCCATCGGCGAGCACCGCCTCCAGACCCATGACCCGTTGGCGCATCGAGCCGTGGGCCACTACGTGGACGCCTCCAGCGTTGGTGGCGACCATCCCGCCGATGGTCGCCGACTCGCGGGCCGCCAGGTCCACCCCGACCGCCAGGCCATGGTGGCCGACGACGTGGGCGACCGCGGCCAGACGTGCGCCGGCACCCACGCTCAGGCAGGGGGTGGCGGTGTCCACGCCGGCGATGTGGTCAAGCCGGGTCAGGCTGAGGACCACCTCACCGCCGCGGGGGACACCTCCCCCGACCAGCCCGGTGTTGCCCCCTTGCGGCACGATGCCCACGCCCGCAGCGGCGCAGGCGGTGACGACGTCGCTGACCTGGCGAGTATCAGCGGGACGAACAACTGCCAGCGCCTGCCCGCTAAACCTCCCGGTCCAGTCGACCTCGAAACCGCGGCGGGCCTGCGGATCGGTCAGGACATGGGCAGCACCGACTGCGTGGTGCAACGACCTGATCAGATCACTGGGCTGGCTCACCGGTCGTGGTGGGAGGCCAGGCTGACGGACCAGTGCCGGCCGGGGATCACGGCGCTGAGCGGCCCGATGGTTGCCAGCGCGATGTGCCCAGAGGTGTCATCCAGGATGCTGGGCAGCCGCAGCATCCCGCAGGTTCTGGCCCACTCGGCTGTCTGGCTGCCGTCGGTCGCAAGCAGGGTGGCCGCGACGCACTCCGGATGGGCCACCAGTGCCTGCCCCATCACCCCGGCGGCCGACTCGGCATCGCGCGCCTGCCAGTGCAGGATCTGCAGGAAGGTGGCACCCATGATCTTGAGGGCCCTGCTGGCCAGCATGGCGGTGGTGTGATCACCGTCGTGGCTGGAGAACAGCGAATAGTCGTGCACGGGGTGTTGCAGGAAGCGCCACTGCCACCAGTCCTGGTCGGCCAGGATCCCCTCTGTGCCGTCAGCGGCACTGAGTTCATCCAGGTCGTCGGGAAGTTGCGCTAGCAACTGGCCGTCCGGGTCCGGTGGCGGTCCGAACGCGACCCGCGTGAACGTCGCGGCCACCTGCCGGGGTACCCCTCTCAGGTCGGCGAAGTCCTCGCCCACAGGACGAAACCATCGCTGTGCCCGATCGCGTTGCATGACACCCACGCCCTCCAGTCCCGGTATCGCCGCGGGCGTCGGCAGCGCAATCAGCAGGTCGAGGTCGTCGCCCACGATCTCACGCTGCCGCCGGAGCAGGCTGCCGTACAGGCCTTGACCGCGGTAGGCGCGGGCGGTGACGACATGGGCCACCCGGCCGGTGCGGATGACCCGACCCTCCACCCGACCCAAACCGCGGTACAGCCCGGCATGTGCCACGATCTCGCTGTCGTCCTCCCACACCACGTTGTACGGCGCACCGTAGGGGTTGTCCCAGTACAGCCAGTCATGCGCCCGCAGGTCAACCAAGGCCGGCGGCGCGTGGGCCATCACCGAATCCTCGCGTACCGCCTGTTCGGCGGCCAACAACGCGCAGACTTCCTCGCGGTCCGCCTTGCTTGCGGACCGCAGGTGCAGTCCCTGTGTCGGGGGATCGTGAGTACGCATCCGTGAGCCTCAGTCTGCCATGCTCCGGGCCAAGGGCTTCAGGGTTTGCGGGCCACCATGATCATGTTTGCCCCGATGACCGACAGCCACGACAGGGGCAGATGGGTCTCGGCCGCATGACTGATCCTCATCGATGTGCGCGCGGGAAGCACCGGCTTCTTGGCCACCTGCAGGGGACCGACCCCATGACCCAGCAGTCCCACCACGACCAGTCCGGCCCGGTCGGCGTACCCACGCAACCTGCGGCCCGAGATGTATTGCCGTGGATAGCCGGTGGGAGGCGGCCCCAGCACGCCCATTGCAACCCCGATCGGGTCCAGCGCGAATGCCATTCGGTAGGGGTTGGGGCTGGTCACGATGATGTGTCCCCCCGGTTTGGCCACGCGGGCGAACTCGCTGACGGCCTCCCCCGGGTCGGTCAGATACTCGATGGCACCCAGACCCGTGACCCAATCGAAGGTGTTGTCGTCGTAGGGCAGTTCGCGCATGTCGGCCTGCTGGACGTCGGCCTCCGCATCCGCCCGTGCGAAGGTGGCCCGGGTTGCCTCAACCATGCCCTCACTGACGTCCACGGCGCTGGTGGCATACCCCCGCTGGTGCATCGCCAGGGCCATCTGTCCGGCCCCACAGCCCACATCAAGAGTTGTTCCAGTCCCCGGTCCCAACTGATCGACGGCTTCAAGGCATCGCTGCATACGGCGTTGGATCACGTGGTCGTGGAAGGTGTGGCCCTGATAGATCGTCTGCCACTGGTCGACTCGGGAATCGTAGTTGGCCTGGACCTTGGCCACGTGGGCGTCAGGGTGCTCGGATGCCTTCGATGGGGTCGTCACGGCTCAACAACCTACCCACTCCATCCTCATCGGGTGTCGCCAGTTCCCCGGGCCAGCGCAGGCGGGCCACTGCGGCATAGGCCAACTCGGCCACCAGTTCCAGCAGACGGGTCACCGCGACCAGGGCCAACACCGGTCCTGCGCCGATGACGGGTGCCAACACCACTGCGGTCACCCCCTCGCGGGGACCAAGGCCGCCGGGGGCGAAGACGGCGACCGCACCGATCAGATGGCCCAGCGCGAACGCGCCGACGACGCGTAACACCTGGTCGGTCGGACCCCCGACCCCGACATACAACGCCAGGAAGCCCGCCAGGCGGATGGTGAAGTTGCCGACATAGGCCAGGGTCAGCACCGCCGTGTCCCGTCGGGTGACACCGATGTCATCGGCGGATGCCAGCGATCCGACCCGACGCAGCAGTGGAAGCCGCCCTGCCCATTTCGTCTTCTGCAGGAAGGTCCGGGGTGAGACCAGGGCCAGGACGATGACCAGTCCTGGCAGGGCAGCGAATCCGGCGGCCCAACCAAGCCCCGTATCGGGAAGCCACCAGGGAATCGTGGCCACGGCGACCAGACCGTTGACACAGGAGTACCAGACCACCTCAAGCAGTGTGGTGATGGCGCCGGCGGAGGCCCGCAGCCCGTGGCGACGGGCCACGACCGCCCGCGAGGCAACCTGCGCCATGCCCATCGCGTACCGCGTCAGCTGGCTTGAGGACCACACCCAGCGGCCTCGCGGCCGGTCCAGGTGCGCCCCGCCCATCGCCACCAGTGCCAGCCAGGCACGGACCAGGATCTCGTTGGCCACGACGAACAGGCCAACCGCCGCCGCCATCGACCACCAGGTGGGCAGGGCGAATGCACTTTGGCCCACGGTCCCGAACCGGTCGCGCAGGACCAGGGCGACCACGACCAGCACCGCCAGATAGGCCGCCCAACGCAAAGCCACCAGGGCGGGGGCCGGGACTTTCGCCAGGCGGGTCATGGGCTTACAGCAGCCCGGTCAACGCCTTCACCGGCACCTGAAGGTCCTGGAGCATCTGGATGTCCGCCTGAGGCGTGCGACCCAGGGTGGTCAGGTAGTTGCCGATGATCATCCCGTTGGCCCCGCCCAGCAGCCCGGTGCCCTGCAGATCGCCCAGGACCACCTCGCGGCCACCGGCGTAGCGCAACATCGCCCAGGGGATGACCAGACGGAACAAGGCCACCCCGTGCAGGGCCACGCGGGGATCCAGGGTCAGTTGTTGGCCGAGTGGGGTGCCCGGTCGCGGGTTGAGGAAGTTGACCGGCACCTCGGTCGGTTCCAGGTCGGCCAGGGCCAGGGCAAGTTCGGCGCGTTGTGCCGGCACCTCACCCATGCCCAGGATCCCGCCGGAGCACAGGTCCATGCCGGACTGGCGGACGTGGTTGCAGGTGTCCAGCCGTTCCTGCCAGTCGTGGGTGGTGCAGATGCGGGGGAAGAACGAGCGGGCGGATTCCAGGTTGTGGTTGTAGCGGACCACGCCGGCGTCGGCCATGGCTGCGGCCTGGTCAGGTCTCAGCAGGCCGGCGCTGACCGCAACCTCGAGGTCGGTCTCGGTCTGGACCGCGTCAACGGAGTCAAGGATGTGGGCCATCGCCTTGTCGTCTGGCCCCTTGATGGCAAGGACCATGCAGAACTCGGTGGCCCCGCCGGTCTGGGCGCTGGTGGCCGCGGTGATGACCTGGTCGCGGGTCATGTAGGGCTGTGGCTTGACGTCGGTGTCAAAGGTCGAGGACTGGGAACAGAACGCGCAGTCCTCGGGACAGCCGCCGGTCTTGGTGGACAGGATCGACTCCAGGCTGATCTCCTCCCCGCACCATTCCAGACGGACCCGGTGGGCCAGGTCCAGCATCTGGGTCAGCAGTTGGGAGTCGGGGTCCATCGCCTGGTCGGCCAGTTCCGCCAGGGCATAGGCCTGCTGGTCGGTGATCCGCTCCCGGCGCCGGAGTAAGGCGTCCTCGACCTCATCGAGCAAGGACTGCTGGTCGGTCTGGCTGGCTGCGGCGTCGGTGGTGCTCATCGCAGGGGACTGTATCCCGCGTCAAGGCTCAACCGTGGCGCCGCAGGACTGTCCAGGTGGCGGTGCCGTGCTGGGCGGCCACACCACCCCACCGGCCGGGTAGCGCCGCGGCAACCTGTTCCGGTGCCAGGTAGATCGGTGTGCCTGGACCCCGTGAGGACACCCACACCAGCGCTCCACCCGGGGTGATCACCCGGTCCAGCTCGGTTGGGAACAAAAGCATGTTCATCAAGACGGCAACGGTGATGCTGTGGTCCTGAAGGGGCAAGCACACACCGTCGGCCTGAAATCGGGCCACCCCATCCGCGGGGGAGTGGGCCAGCATCGCCTGTGACAGATCGGTGGAGACCAGAAGGGGAGCCCTGCCCGCCAACGACGACGAGGCCCACCCGTCCCCGGCACCCAGTTCCAGCCACACCCCATGATCGGGCAGGGGACCACCACGGTCCAGGGCGTCGCTCAGCGAGTCCAAGCGCTCAGGGGTGTGTCGGGTGTGCCACTCACCGGCCAGCCCGTCGAAGGTGGCCTGAACCTGACGGGGCGTGTCGCCCGACCAGGCACCCACCTCGGCGGCCACCGCAGAGGTGACGGTTCGCATCGGATGGGCCTGGCCAAGCTCAACCACTCGCGGATCGACCTCTTCAGGCTCGACCGGATCCAGCCAGGTGATGCTCATCCGCCAGATGCTAGGCCTTGGGGGTCAGACGTTGCTACACCAGACCGGTTCGTTTCCAGATGGCCTTGGAGGGGCCCTTGACCAGCCCCAGTTCGGCGAACACGCCCATGGGTTTGCTGGCCGCCCAGCGCAACGTCTGTTGCCACTCGGGGTTGCTGGCCGCCGCGGCCTTGGCCTGACCGATGTCAAGTCCTGCTGCCGCATAGCCCCTGGGGTGCATCAGGAGTTGGTTGACGATCAGCGCGATCAGCGGAAGGAATGCGCGGGTGCGCTGGACATCCCAGCCCTTCAGCTCGTCCAGATCGCGGGCCAACTCCTCATCGGCGTAGCGCATGTGCCGCGCCTCCTCCACCACATGGATGTAGGCGACCTTGCGGCTGACCGGTTGGGTCCGCTCGTCGTTCATGCCCTCCCGTTGCAGAGCGTCCAACAGTGCCTCGACGTAGAAGGTCCCGGCAAAGGCGACCGCGTCATTGGACAGGGGCGTGGTCAGGATCTCCGAGGAGTGACGGATGGTCGTGTTGGGGCCGTAGGCGGGGGTGTCCAACCAGGTCAGCATCTTGCCGAACATGGTGGAGTGGCGGCATTCGTCGGCCACCTCGGTCAGTCCGTACTGGAAATGGTGTGACCGGGGGTCGTGGGCACCCAGGTGCCGCAACAACATCCTCATCAGGATCATCTCGAAGAAGATCCCACTGGCGTAGGTCGACGCCAGTTGGTGCTTGGTCAACTCAAGCCGCTGCCACTGGTCAAGCCCGTTCCACAGCGGCGTGCCATACAGCGTGGTGCGCTCGGGCTGCATGTACCACGTGTCGGGCAGGTGTGGGCTGTTCCAGTCGATGTCGACCAACGGGTCGAAGCTCTGCTTGGCACTTGAGAGCAACAAGCGTTCGGCTGTCGTCTCCCGCGAGTGCGCGCCTCGTCGACCGTTCGTCGTGGGCTGGATGGTGGTCATATGAGCCACCATATCATGGCACGTAGTTCGATGGCTAGAGGCAGTTTCTCTGGTGGCTACCCTGACTCCGATGACAATCTTTGACGGTGTCGGTGTCGCTCTGGTCACGCTGTTTGATGCCGACCTGTCGGTTGACCTGGAAGCAACCGTCGAGCTGGCTGGTGAATTGGTGGCCGAGGGGATGCGTGCCGTCGTGGTCGGCGGATCCACCGGTGAGGCCTATGCCCTTGACAACGCTGAGCGGACCAGCCTGATCACGGCGGTGCGCGAGGCCCTTCCCGCCGATGTTCCCGTTATCGCCGGCACCGGTGCCCCGTCGGCTCGTCAGGCTGCCCAGTTGACCATGATGGCCGCTGACGCCGGCGCGGATGCGGCACTGGTGCTGTCACCACCACGAAGCGCTGACGTCCGGCCCTACTACGACGTGGTCGCGCAGGCGGCGGGCGATCTGCCGCTGCTGGCCTACCACTTCCCCGCGGCCAGTGCGCCGGGCATCAATCTGGCCCATCTGCGTGAACTGCCCGTGGTCGGGCTGAAGGACTCGACAGGCGACCCCGACCGGCTGTTGGAGGAGCTGACCACCTACCAGGGGCAGGTCTATGTCGGGTCCTCGGCGCTGCTGACGCAGGCGGGCGCGCTGGGAGCCGTCGGTGCGATCCTGGCGCTGGCCAACAGCCAGCCCGAGGACTGCGTGGCCGCCTTTGCCGGTGACGCGCAGGCCCAGTTGCGCCTGGCACCCCACCACCTGTCCCTGCCGCCCTTCCCGCAGGGAATCAAGGACCAGGTGGCCGCCCGTTGGGGCTACCCCGCCCATTCGCGCATGGGCTGACCGGCAGCCCGTCACACGGTCGGATACGGTCGCGGCGATGAAGCAGACGATTGTGATCCTCGGTGGCGGACCCGGTGGCTATGAGGCGGCGTTGGTCGCCGCCGAGCAGGGGGCCGACGTGACCGTGATCTCCAAGGAGGGTCTTGGCGGCAACAGTGTCCTGTGGGACTGCGTCCCCTCCAAGGGCATCATCGTCAGTTCGGTCGCGATGGGGTCGATGGAGACCGCCGAGCGCCTGGGCGTGCATCTTGAGGGCGGGCGCGATGTGGCTGCGCACGTCAGTGCCGACATCGCCAAGGTGATGGACCGGGTCCGCGACCTGGGTCTGAGCCAATCCGCCGACATCGAACAGAAGGTGGCGGCCGCGGGCGCGCGAATCGTGAAGGGCACCGGTCGGCTGGCCGGGCCCGAGACGGTCGAGGTCGAAACCGACGACGGGCAGGTCACCGCCTTCAAGGCCGACGTGATCCTGGTGGCGACGGGATCCAACCCGCGGGTGCTGCCCTTCGCCAAGCCAGATGGTGATGTGGTGTTCACCTCACGGGAGTTGTTCAACCTGCGGCGCGCGCCCGAGCGACTGATCGTGGTCGGGTCCGGGGTCACGGGTGCGGAGTATGCCCAGGCGTTCGCCAAGTTCGGTGTGGACGTGCATCTGGTCAGTTCGCGTGAGGTGATCCTGCCCAGCGAGGACCAGGATGCCGCCCGGGTGCTTGAAGGCGAGTTCGAGCGTTGGGGCATGACCATCCACCGCCGGCAGCGCGCCTATGACATGGAGGTGGGCGATGAGGGGGTGCGGGTCAAGATCGCCGCTGCGGACGGGAAAAATCCCAAGTGGGTCGAGGCCAGCCACGCCCTGTACTGCGTGGGGCAGGTACCCGCGTCACGCCGTCTGGGCCTGGAGGCCGCGGGGGTCGTCGTGGCAGACGACGGCGCCATCCCGGTGGATGCCGTCAGCCGTACCAACGTCCACACCATCTATGCGGCCGGCGATGTCACCGGCCGGATCATGCTTGCGTCGGTGGCGGCCATGCAGGGACGCAACGCGATGTATCACGCACTGGGGATGGCGGTCGCACCGCTGCGCTGGGATGCGGTGGCCGCCTGCGTGTTCACCAGTCCTCAGGTGGCGACGGTGGGCCTGTCCGGCCAGGACCTGGCCGAGACCCACACCCCGGTGGACACCCAGCATCTGGACTTTGCCGGCAACCCCAGAGCCAAGATGGAAGAGGCGACGGTGGGTTTCGTCAAGATCCACGCCCTGAAGGGGTCGGGCACGGTGGTTGGCGGAACCGTCGTCGCCCACAACGCCTCGGATCTGATCACCCCGCTCAGCGTCGCTGTCCACAACCGGCTGAGTGTCAGTCAAGTGGCACAGGCCTTCAGCATCTACCCCTCGATGGGCGGCTCGACCTCAGAGGCGGCACGCCAACTGATGGGACTGCAGGCGGGAGAACCAGGGCTGTGATCACCGCGAGTTCAACGCTCAGTCCAACCTGTGCTGATAGCCAGCCGCGAATCAGGGGGTGGTGGAAGGTGTGGCTTCAGCGGTTGCAGTCACGTGCGGCGCAGATGGCGTCAATGGCCTGTTGGACGATGGCGTCGGGGACGACGTCGGTCTCACCGAGGGTGGTGATGGTGTCGAGGCGGCCGGCGTTAGCGGTCAGCCAGTCGATGTTGGCCTGGCCGAGGTCAGTGACGGTGGCGGGGATGATGATGGGGGCCTGCCGGCTGTGGATCAGCGAGGGTGCGGCGATGGCGTCGGCGAAGGAGTCGGGTCGGATCAGGATGATGCCGTTGGTGTCCCGTTCAGAGTTCTCCGTCACCTGGAGGTACTCGTCGGCGATGGCACGGGCGGTAGCTGTGCGGTCGGGACCGGCCCGCCGGTAGATCGGGCCGTTGGTGAGGGTGCGAAGCTGGTCGATGACATTCTGGGAGATCACTGCCTCACCACCGATGATCCCGAAGGTGGTGCCCTGGGACCCGTACTGGCGGATGAGGTCAACGGCAGGGGCTGGGATCTCGTTCTTGCGGACCAACAGGATGGGGTTGCCGAGGCTGGTTAACGCGGCGACTGCCAGAGCGTCAGGCCAGTCCTCGCCGCTGACCAGGAGCATCCCGGACACGAAGTCCCAGCTGTCGGTGGCGGAGGAGATTTCGGCGTTGAATCGTGCCGCTAGGGCGGAGGTGGCGTAGCGGTCGGGGCCGGCCAGCCGGTTGGCGGGGCCGTAGCGACGCTCGATCTCATCGGCGACCTGTTGCCCCACGACATCGAGGGACCCGTAGATGACCCCGCCACTGAAGTGGGAGGCGAGTTGGTCGATGCCGGGCCACAGCTGGTCGGGTGGGGTCAGGAAGGTCGGCCCATGGGTGTGGTAGGCGGCCGTGGGTATGGCCAGTGCGTCGGCGAAGGAGTCGCCACGACTGAGGTCCAGGCCCACCGGGATCCCGCCCAGACACTCCTGCTCGGTGCCGTACGGCTCGATACCGAGCGCGGCGTAGAAGCCGCACTCGTCCGCGACCCACGCCTTGGCGACCTCAACAGCGGTGTCGAATCGGGTCGGCCCCGCCAGCCGTTGGACCACCAGGGATTCCTGGGCGCCGGCGCTGCCGGTCGGGACGAGCAGCGCCACCAGGAGGACAACGCACAACAGCAATGGTCGGCGTGGAGAGATCATGGGAACCACCTCCAATAGTGCTGCACGTTGGTGAAGAGCGCCCCGCCCATCGAACTGCCATCCGTAGTATCTGAAATGTAGCCCGCCTCGACTGCCGGGGGCGACAGCCAAGGTGTAGTGCCCTTAGAATCGCGCTGTCATGGATCGTCGGACGATTCTTCGGGCGGGGCTCGCGATACCGCTGATCCGCCCTGAAGCACCACTACCCGCGGCTACTCAGCTCTCCCGGCCGCCGGCGGGGCTGACGTGCTCGCTGGGGTACCGGGGCGTGAGCCCGACCCCGGCCTCCATCGTGCCGCCCCCCTTCACCGTCCCGCTGCCGATCCCCGATGAGCTGGACGGGGCTGACATCTCGCTGAATGTGGGAGTGGCGCAGGTCGAGTTGTTGCCCGGGTTCAGCACGCGGATGCTGACCTACGAGAAGTCATTCCCGGGCCCCACGATCATCGCCGGGCCAGATCACGACACGGCCGTGCGTGTGGCCAACGCCTATGACGAGGATGTGGTGGTCCATCTGCATGGCGGCCACACAGCTGCGGCGTTTGACGGACACCCGCTGGACCTGGTGGCGCCGGGGGAGGAGTTCACCTACCGCTATCCCAACCGGCAGCGCCCAGCGACCTTGTGGTATCACGACCACGCGATGATGGGCACCGCGCCGAATGTGTACCGCGGCCTTGCGGGCTTCTACTTGCTGCGTGACGACGCCGAACTCGGACTGGGCCTGCCCGTGGGAGGTCCCCGTGACATCCCCCTCATGATCACCGACAAGACCTTCGATGACCGCGGACAACTGGTCTACCCCGATGGGATCCGCGACGGGTTCTTTGGTGATGTCGTGCTGGTCAATGGCGCCCCCTCCCCCGTGGCGACCGTGCCGGCCGGACTGATCCGGTTACGCCTCCTCAACGCATCCAATGCCAGGCCCTACCGCCTGGCGCGAAGCGCTCGTCAGGGTTGAACTGGAAATCTTCGACAGCGACGTCGAAATCAGCGGCCGTTGCGGCCGACACTGGCAGAAGGCTTGCGACAAGGGCCAACAGGCCGACAAGCCGCAACACGGTGCGCATACGCATGTCCAAACAACTCCCTCACGTTTGTTCGCGGTGGCTGTACCCCCTCAAGGCCCGGGCCGGTCCGCGATGAAGTGGGCGGACTCTACACCGCGCAGCGTCTTTGCAACAGATGGTGCCTTCAGGCGTCGCTGATCGTCGCAAGGACGTCGCCGGAGTTGACCACCTGCCCGGCCTCGACGGCCAGATTGACGACCCCTGCCTTGTGGGCTTTCAGGGCGTTCTCCATCTTCATCGCCTCAAGCACCACGATCAGGTCGCCCTCCTCAACCGTCGCACCCGCTTCGACGCTGGTCTTGACGATCGTGCCCTGCATCGGGGCCAGCAGATCGTCACCGCTGGTGCCACTGCCGCCACCACCTGATGATCCCCGACGGCGCTTGGCCTTGGGCGTTGCCGTCGCGGCGGCTGCCGCCAATCCGTAGATCGTCACGTCCAGTCGCTTGCCGCCAACCTCGACGGTGACCGATTGGCTGGGCTGGTCATCGTCCTCGACCGCTGCGGGCATCGGTGCGGTGGGGATCCCCGACAGGTCCCATTCGGTCTCAACGCTGATCGTGGCTGTGGTTCCGGCGACGAAGTCCTCATGGTCGAAGGCCACTTTGAAGAAGTCCTTGGTCGTCGGGACTCCCTCGACCTGCAACTCATCCAACGCCCGGATCATCCTGCGCCGGGCCTGCTCGCGGTCGGCCCCGGTGGTGATGATCTTGGCGATCAACGAGTCGTAGCTACGCGGGATCTCCCAGCCTGCCTCTCCGACCCCGTCGACCCGGACGCCCGGTCCGGCGGGCGCCTGCCACCTGGTGATCAACCCGGGGGAGGGGACAAAGCCCATCCCGACGTTCTCGGCGTTGATCCTGGCTTCGATGGAATGCCCGCGTAGCACCACGTCGTCCTGGGTCATGCCCAGTTCCTGGCCGGCGGCGATCCGCAGTTGCCAGTGCACCAGGTCCATGCCCGTGACCTGCTCGGTGACTGGATGCTCGACCTGTAGACGCGTGTTCATCTCCAGGAAAAAGAAGTCGTCGTTCTCATACAGGTATTCACACGTCCCGGCGCCGGTGTAGCCGACCTCCTGGCTGACCCGCACGGCTGAGGCGCCCATCCGCTTTCGGATGTCATCGGGAAGCCCCGGCGCCGGCGCTTCCTCGATCAGCTTTTGGTGTCGCCGTTGCGTCGAGCAGTCGCGATCGCCCAGGAACAGGGTGGTCCCGTGGGTATCGGCCAGGATCTGGATCTCGATGTGGCGGGGACGGGCCAGGTAGCGCTCGACGTAGACCTCACCGCGCCCGAAGGCGGCAACGGCCTCACGTTGGGCGCTCTGTAGGGCTTCGACCAGATCACCGTCCCCGCGGACGACCTTCATGCCTCGTCCGCCACCCCCGTAGGCGGCCTTGATGATCAGCGGATAGCCGTGCTCGGCAGCGAAGGCCTTGACCTCCTCGGGATCATCGGTGGGCTTCATCATCCCGGGGACCGGGGGACAGTCGGCGGCCAGGGCGGCCTCACGGGCGCTGAGCTTGTCACCCATCTTGATGATCGACTGCGGCGGCGGCCCGATCCAGGTCACGCCCGAGTCGGTCATCGCCTGCGCGAAGTCGGCGTTCTCGCTGAGGAAGCCGTAGCCGGGATGCACGCTGCCGGCGCCAGATTCGGCGATGACCTCAGCGATCCTCTCGGTGTTCAGATAGGACTCGGCAGGCGCGGCGCCGCCCAGCAGGTAGGCGCAGTCGGCGTAGCGCAGCCACGGGGCGTCCCGGTCGGCCTCGGAGTACACCGCGACCGATTCAAGGCCCAGCTCGGCACAGGCACGAAAGACCCGTAGGGCGATCTCACCGCGGTTTGCGACGAGGACAGGTCCCAGTGCCGCCAGGTCGGTGGAGGGGGCAGACATTGACAGGGAGCCCTTTCGTGGGGGCCAATCGTCGGGGCAATTCTCGGGCGTCGCAGGGCGGGCAACGCCCGCCGGATGCTACCGGCCCTGCCGAGGTGATCAGCAAAGAGCCCGGTAGGTTGACTTGGCCAGACGGTGGGGCTGGCGCGTACGCTGGCCGCCGTCATCTCGACTGGCCCTGGCGCTGGTCGTCCCCGTCAAGGAGTTCCACCCGTCATGCGTCGTCCCACCCTGGCCCTGATCGCAGTCCTGGCCATCTGGCTGACCGCCTGCAGCCCACAGCCGCCCGAGTTCGGCGCCAACGACCAGGTGCCCGCCGCACAGCGGATCGCCGAGACCGAACCGGGTTCGACCGAGGGTGGCGGAGGTGGCGGCGATTTCGCCGATGCCGACGCGGTGTGGGTCGCAACGGCGACGCTGACCTTCAGCCAGGCACCGGATTCGGTCCCGGCCGACGGTGCGCTACTGGGCCTCCAGATCGAAGGAGGCGTCCCACACAACGTCGTGTTCGAGGGCTTTGAGGGTGATCGAGCCCTGGTTGAGGGATCCGGCGAAGGCGAGTACGCCGACAACGCCAGCATCCCAGCCGGTACCTACACCTACTACTGCTCCATCCCTGGCCACCGGGCCACCATGGAGGGGCAGGTAACCGTCGGATAGTCCGGGTTTTGCGTCGACACCTCGACCTCAGGACGAGGCGGGCCGCTCGGCCACCGGCGGTAGGGCACCGGATCCACGGTGCTGCAGGCGCGCGTCACGGGCACTGTTGAACGGGGCCTGGCCTAACGCCTCGAACCTGGCGGCGCGGCCCCAGGCGGGGACGGCGTTGTCCCCTTGTGGCTGTCGGTGTGCCGCCAGCGCCGCAACCGCACTGACGACGGCGGCGATCTCCTGATCACTGGGGGTGCCCGCCTTGATGACGATCCTCATCGCAGGGCCTTTCGGATGGCAGCAACGAAGGCCTTACGGTTCTCGGGGCTGACCACCACGATCCCCGCACTGGTCTGCAGTGCCACCACGACATCACTGTCGCGGCTGGACAGGTGGGCGCGGTACATGCCGATATCACGCCGGCGGAAACGGCCATACCACCCGAATCCCCCGCTGGACCCGGCCACCCGCAGACCCAGGCGCTGGGGGTCGGGATGGTCGCTGAACCCCTCGACGGTGCAGGTGAATGACCGCCACAGCTTCTTTCGTATCCTCAGGGTGGCGCCGGCCAGCACGTAGCCGGCCGGGGAAAACGCGTATGCCCCGGCCAGGATTGCCGCCGACATCGCTGCGATGGCCAGTGCCCGCGGCACCGAGCGGGAGGTCAACCCGATGGCTGCGGGGATGATGAACAGCAGGCCGATGGTGAACAGGGTGACCGCGCGGGCGGTGGCGTCGAGGTCGGCGATGTCAAAGCGCTGTGGTTCCTCGCTCATGGGGCTTCTCGGTCGCTGGGACGATGGGTCACAACGGGATGTTGCCGTGTTTGCGCGGGGGGCGAGATTCACGCTTGGACTTGGTCAGCTCCAACGCCTTGATCAGCGCGCTGCGGGTCTGCGCGGGCTCGATGACATCATCGACGTATCCGCGCTCGGCGGCGATCCAGGGGGTGGCGAACCGGTCGTTGTAGTAGTCGATGAACTCGCTGCGGGCACTGTCCTTGTCCTCGGCTGCCGTCAGTTCCTTGCGGTACAGGATGTTGACCGCGCCCTGGGCGCCCATCACGGCGATCTCTGCCGATGGCCACGCCAGGTTGATGTCAGCCCCGACGTGCTTTGAGCCCATGACGTCATAGGCGCCGCCGTAGGCCTTGCGGGTGATGACGGTCAGCTTGGGGACGGTCGCCTCGCAATAGGCGTACAGCAGTTTGGCGCCGTGGCGGATGATGCCGCCCCATTCCTGCTCGGTGCCCGGCAGGAAGCCCGGGACGTCCTCGAAGGTGATGATCGGAATGTTGAACGCGTCGCAGGTGCGCACGAAGCGGGCGCCCTTCTCGCTGGCGGAGATGTCCAACGTTCCCGCCAGCGACATCGGCTGGTTGCCGACGATGCCGACCGGGTGACCGTTCAGCCGGGCGAACCCGACGACCAGGTTGGTCGCCCAGTGCTGCTGGACCTCGAAGAAGCCCTCGTCATCAACGACCTTGCGGATGATGTCGCGCATGTCGTAGGGGACGTTGTTTGAGTCCGGCAGGAACGTGTTGAGAGATTCCTCGGCGCGTTCAGCGTCGTCGGTGGGGGGCTCGTAGGGCGGGTCCTCCAGGTTGTTCTGCGGCAGGAAGCTGAGCAGGTACTGGATGTCGGCGATGCACGCTTCCTCATCGTCGCTGGCGAAGTGGGCCACACCGGACTTGGTGTTGTGGCTCATGGCCCCGCCCAGTTCCTCCATGCTGACGTCTTCGCCGGTCACGGTCTTGATGACCTCGGGGCCGGTGATGAACATGTGCGAGGTTTCTTTGACCATGAAGATGAAGTCGGTCATCACCGGGGAGTACACGGCCCCGCCGGCGCAGGGACCCATGATCGCCGAGATCTGCGGGATCACCCCGCTTGCCTGGACGTTGCGGAAAAAGATCTCGCCGTAGCCGCCCAGGGCGACCACGCCTTCCTGGATGCGCGCCCCGCACGAGTCGTTCAGCCCGATCATCGGGACACCCATTTTCAGAGCCATGTCCATGACCTTGGTGATCTTCTCGGCGAACACCTCACCCAGTGATCCACCGAACACCGTGAAGTCCTGGGCGAAGACGCAGACCTGGCGGCCATCGATGGTGCCGTAGCCGGTGACGACCCCATCGCCCGGCATCTGCTTGTCCTCAAGCCCAAAGCCGGTGGCCCGGTGGACCGCCAGTCGGTCCATCTCCACAAACGACCCTTCGTCCAGCAGCAGGCCGATGCGCTCGCGAGCGGTCAGCTTTCCATTGGCATGCTGCTTCTCAACGGCCCGCTCGGACCCGGCATGCAGGGCCTGGTCCATCCGGCGGCGAAGCTCGGCCAGCTTTTCTTCAGTGGTAGTCGACACGGATGCGCAGGCTACCGCTGACGGGGTCGGTCCTCCGAGTTGGCACGCGCGCTCCCTCCTCAGTTCGGTGCATTTGGCCCGTATCCGCGAAGCTGTCTGTCAGCCGGCGACCATGTCGTGCGGGGTGAAGGACGTCACCCGGCCAGCGATGGTGTCCGCTACACCACCCCGGCTCCACAGCGCCAGGATTGGATCCGTGACGGGATCGGGTGCCGCGCGTTCCTTCGCCCGGAGTTCCTCGAGCACCCTGTCCCCGGACGGCCGGGCGTCCCAACGGGCTTCCCCAATCAGGACCGTCCGACGACCCCTGAGACCGAGCACGTCGATCTGCACCTGCCCGCCACGGGTTGTCCACCACTCGCCGTATCGCGTCTCCGGTGGAAGTCGGCCGGCGAGTGCGAGGCGCACGGCATGAGACCGACTCTGATCCTCAAACACCTCGCCCACGTGACGTTGCCAGCGCCCCTCCCGGGCGGACGCCACACCGTCACCAAGGCCTGCCTCGATCTGTTCAGCGTCCGCCCAAGCCAGTTGGTACCAGCAGTTGAGGAAGGGATCGAGAATGCGCCACAGCCCCGGTGTTCGGTCTGGCGCGCCTAGCGGGCGACGGTGGGTGATCAGCGTGGCCCGCTGCAGGAGGTCGAGTGGGCGATCCAGCCGCTGAGCGGCAGCCTGCTCGATCTCGGAACGACGATGAAGGCCGGAGCCAATGGCGTGGAGTGCGCGGCGGTGTCCGCTTTCGTCGGGAAGGTCAGCCATGAGCTGCTCTCCGTTGCGCAGGAGCAGCCCGCCGGCGGTGAAGTAGAGGCGGGCCAGATTGGTACGGACATCCTCAGACTGATCCCAGCTGCGAAGATGGTTTGGGTACCCGCCGCAGGCGGCGTAGGCTTCGACCACGCCTTCGGGGGACAGGTTGGTAAGGACGGTGGCGGCCGTAGGGAGGTCGAAGGGGTGGATCACGAGTTCGTCGTCAGGTCGACCGAACAGCGCTCCGGAGGATGCGGTGAGCGTGGTCATGGTGGCGACCGACGAACCGGTCAGGACGAGCAGGATCCGCGGTTGTCGTTGCTGTCTGCGGACCTCGTCCCAGACCTGCTGGACCTCTCCTGCGAAGCCGGGGTCGGCATCGGTCAGATATGGGACCTCATCGATCACGACGGCAATCGGATCCCCCGACGAGGCTGTGCTGAGCAACCAGCGAAGAGCTGCTCCCCAGGACTCGAAGCGGTCAGGCAACCACGGGTCATCCAGCTGTATTCGCATCCCTCGGACGGCCGCTCGGAGCTGTTGGGTTCGTCCGAGTCCCGGAAGTGCCGTAAGGAACACGGTCCGCGCGAACGGCTTGATGCGTTCCAACATGTGGGCCAGGAGAAACGTCTTGCCCACCTGGCGACGGCCAGTGACGACGACCAGTCGTGCCGAACCTCCCTGGACGTCAGCCCAAGCGGATTCAAGCCGAGCCATCTCAGCGGTTCGGTCGATCAACCGGGCAAGTGCCACGGAATACAGCGTACACAGCCGATGCGCCCCTTGACAATTGTCAGAACCAAGAACAGCCTTGTAACCAAGCTGGCCCTCATTGTGGTGTTACCAGGCTCTTCATGCCCATGCGAAGCCGAACAAAGCTTCTTGCCAGCGACATCCGACTCGGACACGGAGGTATCCCATGCCAGCTGACATTCCCACCCTGTACAAGCGCATCGCGGCTGCGGCGAGTTTTGAAGGGGCAGACGCCGCTATCCGTATCCATGCGGAGTACGAGCCCATCGGGGGTCCGACTGACAAGATCTCGCCACCTACCTATCCGGTCGGAGACGACAAGACCCCGCCCTACCTACTGGAGGACCGGTACGGCCCCGACGGCGAGGTCGAGCACACCGTCCTGCTCGACAGCCGTCAGTCTCAGGCCAACCGCTGTGAGGAGGCGTTGCAGTCCGCGATCGACGCCGGCGAGGTGTCGATCCCTCACCTGTCGCTTGAGACCATCGCCCATGGACGCACGATCCGCATCACGTCGCTGCAGGCACCGCACCGTTCCAGGGACGCCTATTACCGCGATTCCGAGACGGCCGATGGCACGCGCTTCGACGACACTTCCGTCGGCGCACTGCTGAAGGGCGTGACTCCGGAAGACGCCACGCCGCTGTACCGCCACGCGCCAACCGATTTGGTCTATGGCGTCTGGGACTCTCACCGCAAACTGCGTCTGGCGCCCCGGTTCCCCCGCGTCTACACGTCCGAGATCGTGGGCTACGGGGTCCAAGCGGGCCGGCGGGCTGCTGGTCGATCCGACCTGATCGTCTCGGGGGCAAAGAGGGTCATGCCGACCGATGAAGGCTCGTTCGCACTCGGGGATGGGAAAGGATCGAAGAAGCTTTCGGAGATGGGACACGGGTCGATTCCTCCCGGCGAAACGGTCACGCGCAACAGACAGACCGTGCTGACCCCGGGAGGGGTGACAGTGCGCCGTATCGATCGGCACGCCTCACTCGGGTTTGCCGGGCTTGCCCGTGTCGCGTTTGGCGATTCGCTGACGCGTGAGGGAGCTCGGGCGGCGCGAGCAGCCTTGGCCTGTGTCGCGCTTGCCGGCGACCGTCTGGCGTTCGGCCGACCGGCAGTGTTTCTTCGCAGTGGATGTGAACTGTTGCTGATCGATGAGCAGATGGCCTGGATTGGTCGAGGTAATCGAGACGGCGATGACCTAGAACTCAGTCCTGACGAGGCTGTCGAGCTGGTGACTCATGCGATCGGACGCGCCCTGGACGCAGACGCAAACTGGTCTGGCGACATCGTGACAGTCCGTCCACACGCGGCACTCCAGGACGTGATTGAGGAGTCGTTCTTCGCGGTCCCCAGTGAGGAGGAATAGGCGATGTTCACCATCGAGGTGGCGTTGCTGGAGCCGGTGTATGAGGCCTCGTTGGATTCCGGGCCGGAATGGCCGCCCCACCCTGACCGCGTGTACTGCGCACTGGTCGGGGTTGCGCGACCAGGCACAACTGATGACGACGCGCTGCGGTGGTTGGAACAGCAGCCGCCCCCCGAGGTCTTCGCGCCGGCTGCTATCCCCTCGACCCTCAGCGCGTATGTGCCGACGAACGCCGTACAACCCACGACCAAGTCGAACCGCGTGGGCCGAACGAACGGTGAACGAATCTGGCACCGCCATCATTTGGCCGGGAATACCGTGATATTTCGGTGGCCGGATGCGGTGCCGGACCCGATGAAGACGCAAGTCTTGAGGAATCTGGCTGAGCGGGTCCCGTACCTGGGCCGTGCGAGTTCGCCAGCGCTCCTGTCGGTTAGTGACGCCGACACCCACCCCGGCACCCTCACACCCCTGGTTCCTCGGGCCGACGGAAGTAACCGGCTACGTGTGCCGTACGCGGGCAAACTGGCTGCGCTGCGAGACGCCTACGAGGCTGGCGATGCTGCTCGCACGACCGCGCGATGGACGTTCTATGGCCCGCCAATTGATCATGAGCCGCCGGTCGAGGCGGTAGCGCCGGCGTATCCAGACCTGTTGACGCTCGCCTTTCCGTCAGGCAGCGCACTGGATGGACGTCTGGCTGTCCGCATTGCGACGGCATTTCGCAAGGCGGTGTTGCAACGCCTTGGTACCGAGTTCAATGAGGAGGAGTTGGCCCTTGTCCATGGTCACAGACCGACGAACGACATCCGACGGCAGTGTGCATTTCTTTGCTTGCCGTTCGTCGGCGGCCCTCACGCGACCGGCCAGATCCACGGGGTCGCGGTCGCGCTGTCACCCGATTTGTCACCTGATGTTCGCCTAGGCCTATTGCGCGCCGCAGGAATGTCCCTGGACCATGCCGGTATACCTGCACTCGAAATCCCCGGGCTAGCGACCCTTGCGTTGTCGGACCCTGTCGCGGCCGGTGATCGTCGCCTCGTCGTCGACCGTGATCGCTGGACTCGTCCCAGTCGGACGTGGACGACCGCGCTCCCAATCGTGCTGGACCGCTATCCAAAGTCGCTCGCGGACGTCCCAGCTCACGTCACCGAAGGGTGCCTGATGGCTGGCTATCCGGCACCCGACGCCGTGGAGCACCTGGCACAGCCGCTGCTCCAGGGCGTACCGCGTTTCCGACGCAGCGATCTCCGTCGTCGCCGGAGCGATCCTGCTCGTCCCGCTGTCCATGTCCGTCTGCGCTTCGCTGATCCCGTCCCCGGCCCTGTGGTCATAGGCAACATGCGCCATTTGGGATTGGGCCTATGCGCACCCGTGGGGAAGGAGAACCCATGACGCTGGACCTTGCGGACTTCCCGGCCTTCTTCCGGGCGGTCCACGACGGAAATGACCCCTTCGCCTGGCAGGTTGCGCTGATGGAACGCGTCGCCACCCAGGGGTGGCCTGAGGTCATCGACGTCCCCACGGGGATGGGCAAGACAGCGGTGATCGATGTCAGCATCTTCAACCTGGCATTGCAGGCCGATTGGGCTGCGGCGGACAGGACCGCTCCCACCCGAACCTTCGTCATCGTCGACCGACGCCTGATCGTGGACCAGACTCACCGGCACGCGCAAAGCATCGCCGCGGTGCTGGATGGCATCGATCCCGACGGCGACGCGTCGACGCAGGTTGCTGCTGAGGTCGGGGCCCGACTGCGGCGCCTCGCAGTCGGATCGGTTGACTGCCGGGCGCTGGCAGTGGTCAGGATGCGGGGCGGGACAACGTGGGACGCTCGGTGGCTGCGCTCCCCGGCACAGCCGGCGATCATCACGGGAACCGTCGACCAACTGGGAAGTCGGCTGCTGTTCCGTGGCTACGGGGTCAGCGAGTACAGCCGTCCGATCGACGCTGCCTTGGTCGGCACCGACCGGCTGATCATCTTGGATGAGGCTCACCTTGCATGGCCGCTCGTGCAAACGCTTCACGCCGTTGACCGACATGAGTCCCGAGCCGTGTCCCCGCCGTTGGGACAGCGCCATCCCGCGCCGATCCTGATGTCCGCCACGCCCCCGCAGGGCAAGGATGCACCGACAGATGTGTTGCGTCTCGACCCGTCGGCTGAGACGTCGGCCGCTGCGCTAGCCCGTTTGGGCGCGGTGCGGCAGGTGCGCCTCCTTGACCTCACGACGACCGCGAAGGAGGACCAGGGGGCAGCCTTGGTCACCGCAATGTCATCGGTTGCTGAACAGATGCTGAGGGATGGCTCGGCCCCCACGATGCTCGTCATCGCGAACACCGTTGGAACCGCCAGGGCTCTGTTTGCGCGGCTTCGTCCACCGGACGATTCCCTTGAGGTGGCGCTTCTCATCGGCCGCGTGCGGCCAATTGATGCTGGTCGGATCGTCCGGGACCACCTCGCTGCGTTGGCGGCCGGGAATGACTATGGCCAACGAGAGCGACCACTCGTGCTCGTTGCCACCCAGACGGTTGAGGTGGGCGCGGACATCGACGTTGCTGCACTGGTCACCGAGGCCGCTCCGATAGACGCGCTGCTGCAACGCCTTGGGCGTCTGGATCGCCGGGGCGCCCTGGGCACTTCGACCGCGGTGGTCGTGCACAGCAGTCGACTCCATGAGGACGCCCCGGTCTACGGTCAGGCAACAGCGAGAACCTGGACGTGGTTGACGGAGAAGGCTGGGAGTCCCACCCCGACCAAGCCCTCGGCCGTCATCAAGTCACTGCGGACCTCGCCGATTATCGATCTGGGGCCACGGTCGCTGGCGGCACTGCTGGAGCCTGGTGAGTTGGCAGGGATGGCTGCGGAGGCCACGCCGGCCCCGGTGGTGCTGGGCCCGGTCATCGACGCGTGGGCCCAAACCAGCCCGTCCCCGGACCCGGACCAAGACGTTGCACCGTTCTTGCACGGCCTCATCAGGGGCCGGGCAGAGGTCGGTATCTGCTGGCGGGCGGATCTGCCAACACTGTCGCTGACAGATGGCATCGAGGCGTGGCGCGAGGAGCTTCGGACCGCCCCACCATCGGCGCATGAGCAGGTGGTCGTGCCGATCGGCGAGGCCCGACGCTTCCTGAACGGACAACAGACCCCCGGTGGCGCCGACATCGAGGGTGATGAGGAGGAAGGTGACTGGGATCAAGGGACTGATCGACAGCCGTTGGTCGGCGTGATCATAGGTGCTGGCGGCGAGGTGCGTCCGGCTACCGGTCGCGATGTGCGGCCCGGGGAGACGGTCGTCCTAGCGGCGGATTCAGGCGGGTACGACGGCTGGGGTTGGACTGGGCTGCCGCACGAGGGAGATGTCTGCGATGTTGCCGACCTCGACATCGGCCGACGGACTAGACTGCGACTGCGCGACGGGATCTTGGAGGGTCTGCTCGGTCCACGAGGTGAGGGTGCCCCCTCGGTGAGCATCGCTGGCATGGATGATCCGGACCATGATCCAACCGAGACGATCGACGTGGTGCGACGTGCGGCCCTAGCCCGACCGGGTCCATTTACGACGGACTTGATTGCCCTGACCAAAGCCCTGCCGTCCAGGCCGAAGATTCGTGTGGCCAACGGACGGGCGCGCGGCCGGGGATGGATGGTCCTCGATGGCGGTGCCCGCTCAGCCCCGAGCCTGGTCGCTGACCGCGGTGACGGCACGGACAGTGACGCCAGGTCCCCTGTCGTCTCGAGCGGTGCCGCATCCCCGGTGGACCTCGAAACGCACCTACGGGACGTGGAGGCGCGCGCCCGCCTGGTCGGTTCCGCAATGGGGCTGGATCAGCGACTTGTGGCGACGCTGGCCTTGGCAGGCCTTGCACACGACCTTGGGAAGGCCGATCCGCGTTTCCAGATCGAGTTGTACGGCGGGGATAGGCTGCGAGCGGAGGCAACGGGCCGGCTGCTGGCGAAGTCTGGCATGGCCAGCGACGACCCGGCCTCCTTCCGCAGGGCCCGTCGACTGAGCGGTCTACCGAGCGGTTTCCGGCACGAGGCTGTGTCAGCATTGCTTCTCGACCAGATCCTGTCGATCGCCCCAGAAATCGCAAGCGACCTCGACACGGACCTCCTCGTGCATCTCGTTGCCAGTCATCACGGTCGGGGTCGTCCCCTGCCCGCGGCGGTTAAGGAGAACACGCCGATTCAGGTGAGCGCGCATCTGCCAGGCGGTGGTGCCGCCTCCGAGGTGAGCACCGCGGCCATGGGAGTGGACTGGGACTCACCCTCACGCTTCCTCCGGTTGGGCAGGGCCTATGGGTGGTGGGGACTGGCCTTGCTGGAGACGGTACTGAGATTGGCTGACATGGAGGTCTCGCGAGAGTATGAGCTGGTGGAGGCCCCGTCATGACTGCCATCGAATGCCCCGCGCTGCGAAGTGACGACACGCTTGGTTTCCTTGCGGCCCTGGGGCTCCTCGAACTCTGCAGCGGACCGCTGGGCCTTTCCGGTACCCGCCTCAGTTGGGCGGGGGTCGGAGGGCAGGCCGTCATCGAGGCGGACTGTGAGAACGTGGACGACTTGGCGGAACGTCTAATCGGTCTGGCGCGAGACATGCATACGGCAGGACGGGTCTTGCCATTTGACCATGCCGGACTGGTCGACCGACCCCTCAGCGATGCGGAGCGTGCGCTGAGAAGCGAGATGCTGGGCTACCCCCTTCGTCTGGATCCGCTTCGACGCGACGCAGACGGGGCTCTGGCCTTGTATCGCTCTATCGCAGCCGTCGAGATCGAGGGCGGCTCGACGGCGGTTCGATGGACGCTGGCACTTATCAACCAGATGTCTGACGCCAAGGGCGCTGACAAGCAGCCGACCAGAGCGTTGACGCCGTTGTATGCGCCCGCTGGCAGGATGACTGTCCACCAGTTGTTCCGCGATGCCCTCTCGGAGGTCGTACGGGATCCGGACCAGGTACGGCAAGCGCTGGTCCGCTGGGAACGCACCGAGGGAACGGGTGGGAACCTGGACGATCGATCGCTCCGAGATGCGGCGGTCACAAGCAGCGGGGTGGCCGGTAATCGCTCGGTGGCCGGTGGCACATGGCTTGGCCTCATGTCGATTCCATTCTTCCGTCAGACCGGCACGAACCTGACCAGGCCATCAATCGTCGGTTGGGAGAGCAGACGGAGGGGGACTCCGATGTTGCGCTGGCCGATCTGGCGTACACCATTGGATGCGGCAGCAGTCACCGTTCTACTGGCTCATCCGGCGATTGATCGTCTTATGCGGGATGCCGGTCGGGGAACCGAAGTGGAGCGGAATCGACGGCGTGCGGCAGGTCGAGATCAACTCATCGTCATCGGAGTGGATGCGATATGCGTCGCCGAACGACGGGCCCTTGACAAGTCCGCCGGGGCTCTGCAACCACCACACGTCGTGCCGGTCCGGTGAGCACGGGTGGGCAGTCGCTGCCTGATCTGGTACCGGCCAGAATGGTCAACGAGTTCACTTACTGTCCGCGTTTGTTCTTCCTCGAATGGGTCCAGCAGCGGTTCACGGATAACGCCGACACCGTCGACGGCCGATACCAGCATCGTGTTGTGGATGCCGGCGGCGGTCGTGCTCCCGGCCCGGACGTGCCCGACGAGCTTCGCAGCGCTCGGTCGGTGATGCTTTCTGACCCGGACCTCGGGCTGGTGGGGACGGTCGACCTTCTTGAAGGTGACGGCGGGACCGCTGTCCCGATCGACTACAAGCGGGGAAGTGCTCCCGATAATGCTGAGCGATCCTGGGAGCCCGAGCGGGTGCAGCTGTGCGTACTGGGCATGCTGCTGCGTGCGAACGGCTACACGTGCGATCGGGGGATCCTCTGGTTCGTGGAGAGTCGAGAGCGGGTGGAGGTGCCATTCGACGACGCCCTGATGGCTAGGACCGAAGAGCTCCTCGCGGATCTGCGCGAGGTGGCCGGGACCGATCTGCCCCCACCCCCGCTCGTGGACTCCCCGAAGTGCAACCGCTGCTCCCTGGTCGGCATCTGTCTCCCGGACGAACACAACTTGCTCACGAGCCGCAGTCAGAAGCCGCCGCGCCGTTTGACGCCACGGGATTCGGAAGCCCGTCCCCTGTACGTGACGCAGGCGGGAACCCAGGTCACGATCCGAGGTGGGCGGTTCGAGGTTCGACGCAAGGGTGAGGTGCTGGTTTCGGTCCGGACCGTGGACGTCTCCCAGATCGCGGTCTTCGGTAACGTGCAGGTCACGACTCAGGTGCTCCGCGAGTGTTTCGCGGCCGAGATCCCGGTCGTCTACATGTCGACGGGCGGGTGGATGCTCGGCTCGGCGCTGGGCCTTCCCTCCAAGCACGTCGAACTGCGCCGCCGGCAGGTTGTATTGGCTGCCCAAGGGGGCCTGGAGGCCGCCCGCGCAATGATCGCCGGGAAGATCCGCAATTCGCGGGTTCTGCTGCGACGCAACGGCAAGGAGATACCGGCGGGTGTCCTGGAATCTCTTTCGACGACCGCGACGAAGGCGGCGGAAGCGTCGAGTGTTGCGACCCTTCTTGGGTTGGAGGGTGGTGCCGCACGGGTCTACTTCGAGGCGTTTCCACGGATGCTGCGGGACGATCTCTCGCTTCCCGGCGAGCCCTTTGCCTTTTCGGGACGAAACCGTCGACCACCGAAGGACCCCGTCAACTGTCTGTTGTCCTACGTGTATGCGTTGCTGGTGAAGGACCTGGTGGCCGTGACGTGGGGGGTCGGCTTTGATCCCTACATCGGCATCTATCACCGTCCACGATTCGGCCGCCCGGCACTCGCACTT
The DNA here is from genome assembly GCA_051004735.1 of Euzebya sp. Lineage (GTDB taxonomy): Bacteria > Actinomycetota > Nitriliruptoria > Euzebyales > Euzebyaceae > Euzebya. Next base: position 77,023 of record JBPCKA010000028.1, read on the forward strand.
GATCTGGCTGAGGAGTTCCGGCCGCTCGTTGCGGATTCGGTCGTAATCAATCTGATCAATAACGGCGAGGTACGACCAGGTCACTTCCGGGTTCGCGCCGGCGGGGTCATGTTGACCAAGGAAGGGCGGCATGCCGTGCTGTCCGGGTACGAACGGCGGTTGGACGTCGAGATCCGGCATCCGGTCTTCGGATATCGGATCACGTATCGACGGGTGATGGAGGTACAGGCCAGGATAATGGCGGCGTGGATGCTCGGTGAGATCCCCCAGTACGCCCCGATGCGGACACGATGAGTCGGCGACGGTACCTCTTGGCCTACGACATCTCTGATGATCGCCGCCTCAGGCAGGTCCACCGATGCGCCAAGACATACGGGTATGCCCTTCAATACTCGGTCTTCATCTGCGACCTCGACGCAGTCGAACTGACGAACCTTCGATGGGACCTGGGGGCGATCATCGCCCATAACATCGACCGGGTGGCGATCATCGACATCGGGGCCAGCAACAGCGAAACTAGGTTCCAGTTCATGGGTGTCGCGCCCGCTCTCCCCCGATCGGGTCCCACTATCATCTGATTGCGAGCACTCCAGTGCCCCGGCAAGTCCCCGGCAGCGCTCGTCCGCAGGTCAGAAGGCTAATATTGTCCCTTGACAATTCCACAGAGATGAAAGCCCAAGCTACTAACCCAAAGCGCTCGCACGCGCCTGCAAAACCCCAGGTCACCGCCCCCAAAATCGAGGAGCGGTCTTCCCGACCCCCGAGGTCGGGCTCCATTGCGGCAAGCTGTTGAATGGCTCGGTGAAACTTCGGGTGACCAGTCTTCCCGACCCCCGAGGTCGGGCTCCATTGCGGCTCCTGCCGGCGGTCGACCATGAAC
>JBPCKA010000029.1:0-4880 GCA_051004735.1 Euzebya sp.
CGGTTGTCCGCGTTGCCAGTCCCGGGACGGGTCCGCGAGTTGTTCGTGCTGGTCTCCCGTCTGCATTCCACGGCGTTGGACCGCAACCGCCCCCTGTGGGAGGTCCACCTGATCGAGGGTCTGCAGGACAACCGGTTCGCGATCTACGCCAAATTCCACCACTCGATGTTCGACGGCGTCGGAGCAATGCGGATGATGCGCCGGATGTTTTCAGCCGACGCTGACCAACGTGACATGCCACCCCCCTGGGCCATCTCCTCCAGCGCACCACGCCGGATCGACAGCGACACCGCGGTGTCGGTTGAGCCGCGTGGCCGACGGGTCGACCTGCTGGCGCCAATCAAGTCCGTGTCAAACGTCGGGTGGGCACTGGGCAGTCAGTTCATCGACCGGAAGCGCCGCATTGACGGGGAGATCATGCCGTTCAGCGCTCCGCGGTCGGTGCTGAACGGCCGGATCACCGGGGCGCGGCGGTTTGCGGCCGACGGCTGGGATTTCCAACGCATGGCCGGGACGGCGAAGGGTCTGGGCGTCAGCCTGAACGACGTGGCCCTGGCGATGTCCAGCCACGCACTGCGTCATTATCTGCTGGATCTTGACCAGCTGCCCCAGCGGCCGTTGACCGCCATGATCCCGGTGTCACTGCGGTCCGAAGAGCAGGACGCCGGGGGGAACGCCCTGTCGTTCCTGGTTGCCGACCTGGGGACCGACCTTGGTGACCCGGCGGACCGACTGGAGAGGATCACCACCTCGATGGCGCGAGGCAAAGCCAGGCTTGCGGGAATGACCACCACCGAGCGGATCGGCTACGCCCTGGCCATCACCAGCCCCTATCTGCTGGGACCCCTGCTGGGATTCGCCGGTCATGGCCGGCCGGTGGCCAGCCTGGTCATCTCAAACGTGCCGGGACCACGCGAGCCGCAGTTCTTCGACGGCGCACGCCTGCAGGGGATGTACCCGGCCTCGCTGCTGCAACAGGGACAGGCGCTGAACATCACCTTGACGTCATATGACACCGAGATGCAGTTCGGCCTGACGGCCTGCCGCAAGACCCTGCCTGGGATGCAACGGATGCTGGGCTACCTGGAGGACGGCCTGGCGTCCCTGGAGTCGCTGGCCACGTAAACCCGCCCCGCCCGCACTCGGAGGCGCTCCATGTTCAATGCGTGCGGTGTGGTGGCGGTTTCGGGTCGGGCTACAGCTGACCGCAGTCCTGGACGACCACGGGCTCTGCGGTGTCGCCGTTACGACTTCCGACGCCCTCGATGGTCCTGACGACGTCCATGCCGTCGGTGACCTTGCCGAAGACCACGTGCTTGCCATCCAACCAGTCGGTGACGACGGTGGTGATGAAGAACTGCGAGCCGTTGGTGTTCGGGCCGGCATTGGCCATCGACAGCAACCCGGGTTGGGTGTGTTTGAGGGTGAAGTTCTCATCGGCGAACTTTGCGCCGTAGATCGACTTCCCACCGGTGCCGTTGTGGTTGGTGAAATCGCCTCCCTGACACATGAAGTCGGTGATGACGCGGTGGAAGCTTGAGCCCTTGTAGCCGAACCCTGCCTCCCCCGTGCAGAGCTGGCGGAAGTTCTCCGCGGTCTTGGGCACCACGTCGGCGAAGAGCTCGAAGGTGATGCGGCCGACCGGCTTGCCGCCGACGGTCATGTCGAAGAAGACGCTGGGATTCGTTGAGTCAGTCACGAGGAGGAACGTTACCGCGACCAATCAATCCCGACCCACGGATTGACGGGGGGCCAAGAGTCGGGGTCGGGGTTAGGCTGCCGTCATGCGAATTGGGATCCTCCGGTTTCCGGGAACCTGCGACGACCGTGACACGGCATTTGCCGTGGGTGCCATCGGACACGAGCCGGTGATGTTATGGCATGGCGACACCGACTTGCAGGGCGTGGATGCCGTGGTCGTCCCCGGAGGATTCAGCTACGGCGATTACCTGCGGGCCGGGGCGATCGCCCGATTCAGCCCGGCCATGACCAGCGTGTCGGCGTTCGCCGCGGAGGGCGGAAGGGTGCTCGGGATCTGCAACGGATTCCAGGTGCTGTGTGAGGCCGGGCTGTTGCCCGGGGCTCTGACCCGCAACGTCGGCCTGCGATTTCTCCACCGCCCCCAGTTCTTGCGGTGGGAACCCTCAGGGCAGGTCATCCAGATACCGCTCAAGAACGGTGAGGGGCGGTTCGTCCATCCCGACCCCGACGGCCTGGCCGCAGCGGGACAGGTGCTGCTGCGCTACTGCGACGCCGACGGGGCCGTGACGCAGCAGACCAACCCGAACGGCAGTGTCGCGGGGATCGCCGGCGTGACCAATCGGGCGGGCAACGTCGCGGGTCTGATGCCTCATCCAGAGCACGCCGTGGATGCATTGCTGGGAGGGACCGCCGGCCGCGGGTTCCTGCTGGACCGCCTGGCCGGCGTGTCAATCGACGCCTGAGCCGGCGGGGTCAGTCGGTGGGGATGACCTCATAGTGGGCGGGATCGGGGACCAGCCAGGTTCCACCCCAGGTGAAGCCGTGATCACGCATGATCTGGACCAGACGCGCGTCTGGACCAGCGTGACCAACTCGGTGAACGCCACCGCGTCACCCGCGGCGGCGGCACGGATGAGTTGCGGATCCGGATCCTGCATTCGTTGCTGGTCACTCCCCAAGGCCGTGGTGGTCGGAGCGGGATCAGCATGCGCACTCGACGGGGAAGCGTGAGGCCGAGCCAGCCGGCGGACCCAGGAGCTGCAGTTGACCACCTCCGGGCGGGCGCAGCACCCCTGTTTCGGCATAGGTCTGTCGGTCGATCAGCACGACCTCGCCGTCCACCGCCACGCGGAGCTGGTTGTCGAACACCGCCAGCCCATCCACGGAGTCGCCCAACCCCCACGCGGTGACCGGTTCCAACGTCTGGGGATCAACCTGCACCACAGTGCCTGCGCTGGACACATAGACGGCGTCATCGGGTGCCACCGTGATGGCAGCGGTGGTCGTGCTGGGTCGCAGCTGTTCAAGGTGTTGCGGCGGTTGGGCGGTCAGCGTCTGGGTGTCCACCCGGGTCACCGTCGAGGTCGAGGAATCCGCCACATACAACGTGTCTCCGTCGGGGTCCATGCCCAGTCCGATCGCCGCCTCCTCACCCGTTCCCACCGGCGCGTCAAGGAAGATGCAGAACGACCACTGCTCATCCAGGTTGATCACGTGGATGAAGGCCCACCGGTCCCCGTCCGGGGTCCGCGTCGGCCCATCGGTCATGGTGTACAGGGTGTACAGAAACGTCCCGTCGGGATTCAGAACCTGGGCCCGGGCCTTACCCGCCATCTTGGGATTCAGGCCGACCTGAGGGCTGGCAGTGTCAGCCAGTTCACCGGTGGCAAGATCCAGCCGCTGAACCGAGTAACTCGAGGGTTCCATCGGCGGATCGAAGGACAGGACGAACAGGGCGTCCTCGGCGACGCTGAACATCTCGGGTTCGATGTTGCCCGGCAGGTCGTAGGTTCTGGACGGTCGTTCGTCGGTGTAGGCGACCGTCAACCGGGTTCGCGAGCGGGGTTGAGGCAGGTACAGCCCCGGACCGTGCTCTGCGGGCAGCAGCGCGACCGCGCCCCCCTGGGGGCTGACAGTACGGATGTCCAGGTCGCCCGGCAGGGTCGTACGCCCGGTCACCTGGCCGTTGGCGGCGTCGCGGGTGAACAGGACCGTGTTGCCATCGTTGCCCGGCCAGGCAGTCAACAGGGTGGAGAGGTCCCTCGTGGGCACCGCACCGGGCACGGTGTAGGTTGCCTGCCCGCTGTCGACATCGATCAGCGAGACCGCGCCGTCGTCATTGACCACCAGCATTCGTGGGTCGACGGCCCCGCCCCGGGCTCCTACTCCCCCGATTCCAAAGCCCGCCGCCCACAATCCGATCCCGACCACCGCAACCGCCAGCGCAACCAGCAGCATCGGGCGCCCTGCCGACGGGCTGTCAACAACGGTCGTGGCGTGCGCCGAGGTGTCCATGGTGTTCTCCTGCAGTGCGAATCCTTTTGTAGGTCGACGCTCCGGAGGACCACATTGTTCACCGACCAAGTTCCACCCCCGGCTGGGCTTAGAAGTAGTCGTGCATCCACGGCCCGGGTCCGGCGAAGGCCTGGTCCAAGGCGGCGATGTCCTCTGGCCTGCCGCCGGTCAGGCGCCCTTGGCGAGCCAACCCGCTCGCGGTGACGTGACCGGTGTACAGCGCGGACAGCGCGCCGATGTCGATCTGGGCCATCCCGGAGGTCCTTCGGGCCGGCGCGAGTTCAGCCTGGCCACGTTCGAGCAGCAGGTGGAACGCGCCGGCGTTGTCCCATGCGGTGCGCTGATGAACTCGGTGACGGCACACACCGGCGCCTGGGATCCGGCCAGTCGCCACAAGGCCAGCCAGGTGTCGCGATCATCAGCCGCCAGATCGATCACCTTCTGGCGGAACGAGGAGTGGTCATCGCGGTCCGGCTGGGACCTCTTGATCTGGAGGTAGCCGACCACCCCATCATCGCGAACGGCCACCCAGGCGCGTAACTCCTCATCGGGCTCGCATAGCAGGCGATGGCGGGTGGCGCTGCGGTGCACGCGGCCGTGTCCCCTGGCCGAGTCGGTGTCCAGCACCCGCATCACCGAAGCAAGGTCGCTGTCGAAGTCGAAAGGACGCAGCGTCGAAGGGACGCTCGGCGCGGGCAACTCCCGCAAGGCCGAGGTGGCAATGGTCCGCTCGACCCTCACTCCCGCAAAGGCGTAACCGAACCGTCGATACACCCCGGGTGCCGTGGGATACAGGCAACTGATGACGTCGCCCTGCTCGGCCGCCTGCGACAACACTGCATTAACGAGTGCGCCGCCCACCCCCCGACCGCGGGCCTCGGGGA
>JBPCKA010000030.1:0-41177 GCA_051004735.1 Euzebya sp.
GCACGGGACTTGATCTTCTGTTGGGTTTGGCCGGGACCCGCTGGGGCAAGGACAGGCAGATGAGCGATGACCTACAGCCAGAGCGCCCGGCCGACGAAGACGTCGACGCCCCCTATCCCGACTCCGATCAGCAGGAAGGTGTCCATCTGCTGGCCAACGAGGCGGGGGAGAGGCTGACCGCCGAGGGGTTCACCGAAGAGCAGATCTTTGAGTGGGCCACGGCCTATGTGAATCAAGAGGGCACAGGCACGGTGGATGGTCTGATCGACTTCATCCGCCAGCAGGAAGCCTGACGCGGAATCAGCCCACGGACTCCCAGTCGCTGATGGCCGCGAGCATGGCCTCCACGTCCTGCGGCGTGGTGGTGAAAGCGCACACGAAGCGGGCCAGCACATCATTGCGCTCCAGCGGCTCTTCACCCGGACCCTCTCCTGGCCACTCAAAGAATTCCGCGCCTGCTGCCTGCAGGTGATCGAACAGCGCCTGGGGCATGACCGGGAAGACCTCGTTGGCTTGGGTCGGTAGCGGCATCGCGATGTGGGGGATCGCGGCCAGCCCCTCGGCCAGCTTGCGGGCCATGGCGTTCGCGTGCCGGGCGGTGTCAAGCCACAGGTCCTGCGCCAGGTAGGCCTCCAGTTGGGCACCCAGGTAGCGGCCCTTGCTCAACAGTTGCGCCGCACGCATTCGACGATGGTCAAACCCGTCTGCCAATTCGGAGGTGAACAGCATGACGACCTCAAGGGCCATCGCACCGTTCTTGGTGCCGCCGAAGGACAGCGCATCCACCCCTGCCTGCCACGTCATCTGCGCCGGGGTGCAGTCAAGCGCCACCAGGGCGTTTGCGAACCGCGCTCCGTCCATGTGCAGGCGCATCCCGTTGCTGTGCACCAGATCTGCCAGGTCCCGTATCTCCTGCAGTGAGTAGATTGTCCCCAACTCGCTGGCCTGGGTGATCGATAGGGCCGCCGGCCGCGGATCATGCTCGCCCCGGATGAAGCCGTCCAGGCAGCGCTGCACCCCCGCCGGTGTGATCTTACCGCCGGGTTCGTGCAGACCCATCAGCTTGGCCCCACCGGTGAACAGCTCGGGAGCCCCGCATTCATCCACCATGATGTGGGCCTCGGCGTGGCACAGGACCGCCCCGAACGGTGGCGTCATGGTCGACAGGCAAAGCGAGTTGGCAGCGGTGCCCGTCAGGACCAGGTAGGCGTGCAGATCGGTGTCAAATACCCGGGCCAACTCGGCGACGCCCCGTGCCGTGTGGTCATCGGCGCCATATGAGGCCTGCGCGCCGGTGTTGGCCGCGGCGATGGCGTCCATGATCCTCGGGTGGACCCCGACGACGTTGTCGCTGGCAAAGTTCACGGACTCTGTGTCTCCTCTTGGCGGTGATCGCGGGTCCATCCCGCGCGCGGGAGCCTACGATCCTGCCGCACGTCCGCCAGATCGGCCCGTCTCGCCTAACCGGCAATCGGTGGCACCACGACCGCTCGCGGCCAGCTGGACACTGGGGCTGGTTGGGCGCGTCCACCCCCACCGCGAGGTGTGTCGGTGGTTAGACCTGGGCGGTTCACGTACCGACACAGACTTGGTGGCAGGAGCCGCCCGGAAGGACCGGGTTCGCGACCGACCCTGGGCGTCACGTTGAGGACCCAGCCGGGCCATCGTCCCCACCGCCTGGGCCAGCAGCGAGGCGACCAACAAATCGACGGCGTCCAGGTCGGCGCGGTGACCGAACACCGTGGACCATCCGGCCGTCTTGAAATTCACCGCGTTGCAGCGGCTGGCGTCGGCAACCGACGCGACCAGCATGGCCTTGGCGTCCAGGTAGGGATCGTTCAGCAGGATCCGCCGGACACCAGTCGGATCCACCCCGGGATCAGAGCCCAATTGCGCCTCATCGATGGCATGTCGGGTGATCAGCTGATGAGCCTTGGCCGTCAGCGCTTCGGCCTCGGCGTCGAAGCCGGTCGACTCGGCCTTGCGGAGCAATGCCCGCACCTTGCCCAGCATCTGTCCGTTCAGACCGGCCGGGATTGCCTCGTCCCGCTGGGACACCGCCGGCGGGACAGACACCAGCCGCATGATCAGGCCGAGCACGTCGATGGCCTGGGGCAACGTGGCCAACCTGACCGGTTGGGTGGCCACGTCATCAGCGACCTGGTCCACCTGGGCCCGCCACGCGGCCGACCGGGCCGACCCGGCCGTTGCCTGTTCCCGCACTACTGCCTCAGCGCTTATGGCGGCATGAACGCCCCCCTAGGTGCGCGCCGGGCCCCGGCTCCATCGAGGCGGCCGTCCACACGTCCATGTCCAGTCCGGCAGCATGGCCACTGGCGCATTCTTGACACGTGCACGACTCGGTCGCGGGCCGTCTGGCCCGAGGCCGCCGGGCCTGCTGTTGCCGCTTCTTTCTGGAACGACGCTGCTGGTTGTTCTTTCCCATGTCGGTATGGTGCCTGGACCCCAGTGACATCCCACCCAAGCCAGTCGCGTCGATTCGCCTTGTGCTACGATGTAGCACATGCCAGATGAAGGGATCCGTTCGCTCAAGCAGAACGCGTCCGCGGTCGTCGCCAGGGCTGCTGCGGGCGAAGTCGTGACGATCACGGATCGTGGCCGCCCGGTCGCCCTCCTGACCCCAATCCCTGCGAGCCGACTACAGACCATCCTCGCCGCCGGTTGGGCGCGCCCGCCCAAGACCCGACTCGCCGACCTGTCACCTCCTGAGCCCGGCGGGGGTCTTCCGCTGTCCAGGGTCCTGGTCCGGATGCGAGAAGACGAACGTGCCTGACCGTGGCCGACTACTTCGACACCTCAGCTCTGGTCAAGCTGGTCATAGCCGAACCGGAGACTTACGCACTACGGACCTGGATCGCCGATCGTGGTGATGTGCCGGCCGCGACCTCAGACTTGGCCCGCACAGAACTACTCCGTGCGGTTCGACGAGGCGCACCGGAACTCGTGGGTCGGGCCCGCGAGGTGTTGGAGAGCCTGACGATCCTGGCGCTCCGGCCAGCGCTGTTCATGACGGCTGGTCGCTTGGATCCGGCGGAGTTACGTTCGCTTGATGCCCTGCACCTCGCGTCGGCTCTCGACCTGGGTGATGACCTCGACTACGTAGTGACCTATGACGACCGACTTGCAGCTGTTGCCCACTTGCACGGACTGGCCGTTGCCCACCCCGGTGTCGACGACGGCTGACCCGGTCATGTGGAAGAACTGCCTCCTCGCCAACCGATCGCCCGCAGGAGAATGCGCGCTGACGCCGAGGTCTACTCCTCGACTGGTTCGAGGGTGACAGTGCCGTCGTCGGCGACGGACCAGCCGGTGTTGTGTGCGATCTCCCAGATGAGGCCAGCTCGATCAAGGACGTAGGCGTGGTAACCACCGAACTCTGCGCGCTGGGGTTCTTTCAGCACCGTCCCGCCAGCCTCGAGCATCTCCTCGATGAGGGTGGCGACATCACCTTCGCTAGACGTGCAGGATCGGTTCCCACCCCAGCGATGTCACATAGAACTCGGTCGCCGTGTCGACGTCGTCGACACGCGCGGTGATGATGTCTACTCGTTGGTCCATGCAACGATGCTAAGGGCCGGCGGGCAAATAGCGGACCGCGGTTGGGTTTGCGTCGTACGCATCCCGCGGTTGGGCCGTGGCAACGACGGTGCACCCGATTCCACCCAGGCGTGTTCGTTTGTGGACCGCATCGTCGGGTGTGACGCACGCCGTGGGAGATGCCCTCCAGTGACCGGCGGCGCAGGTGTTCTCGGGCAGAACCGTGTTATTGCATGGCTTTCCGGTGCCGGTCGGCTTGTTGCATCGCTTCGCCGTAGCCGACAAGGCGGCCAGAGCGGGGGCACTGATGCAGCGGTCGGGGACTTCTTGCGGGTCACCAGTCCTGCTCCTCATCCGCAGCGGCTTTGGGAGTCAGGGTGATCTCGTAACCGAGCGTGGAAATCGCGGCCATGAGGCGTCGCAGGGCGATGGTCGGTTCATCGCCTTCGAGACCCGACAGGTAGGTGCGGTTCAGACCGGACCATTCGGCCAACTCCGCCTGCGTCCAGCCGAACTCAGCACGCAGGTCGGCCAGTGCGGGGCCGAAACTCGCAGGATCAGAGACCCGATAGGGACTTCGCGCTGCCACGACCAACCTCTAATGTCCGCTTTTGCGGACGAACCACCGTTGGTCTGTGTCTGTAATTCGGACATAGTGAGTTGATCCCCTGCTGGTCCGCATTTGCGGACTGAAGTCTGGGGTGAGCCGACTGTCGGGCGGTCTAGGGTCCCGCGGGCGTAGCCGACGCGTGGCCGGTCACGCGGATGGGAACGGTCGTTGCCCCCACCAACCGGAGGAAGAGGAAGTCCGACACTCCCTCCACCGTCACCGAGACCAACTCAGCCGAGGCCGTCGCCGACCGGGCCGTGACGTCCGCGATCGCCGGGTGGGTGTCGACGGCCTCCAGCGCGCGGCGCTGGGCCTCGGCTGGGTCTAGCCGCACCTGCTGGTCCACTGCCCGCGAGTCGTCCTCCGACAGTGCGGTGGCGCCCGCAGCGGCGGCCTCATCGGCGATTGCGGCGATCCGACCGCGAGCAGCCAGGGCTGCCCAGAGGTCCACGCTAAGACCGCCAAGCAGCAGGACCAACAACGGCACGACCATCAACCAGGCGGTGATCGACCCGCGCTGATCGGCGACGCCCGACTGACCGAACACCCCCGTCATGGACGACTGCGATAGGGGTTCAACCGCCGACTGTGGGTCGCCTCAAGCGTGGGCCCGTCCACCTGGCCCAGCAGAGGCAACGACACCGATATCCCGCTGATCTGCACGGAGGCCCTGACCACGCCGTCACGGTCGTCGGCGCCATCTTGTGACACATCCACCCGCATCCTCATGTCGCCCGGGTCCACTCCCCGGTCGTCGAGAATCATGGCGGCGGAACCCTCGGCCGCCGTGATCACCCCCGGATCCTCCGGCGCCAACGCGATGATCCGCGTCACTTCCCTGGCAGCGGCGGCGGCGGCTTCATGGCGGGCAGCCCAGGCCGGCAGTACCCCCATCAACAGCATCACCGGCACGATTAGCACCGCGATCCCTATCACCCACTCGGCGGTGACAAAGCCCGACTGTTGCCGACTACTCATTGCTCACGGCCCCCCACCTGCAGAGGTCACCAACGCCCGAACGGACACGGTCTGGGTCGGCAACACCGGTAGCCACGGGCGAAATGTTGCCTGCATGCTGGCCAAAGTTTGTCCTGGCGCAACCGTGCACCCGGCCTGGTCGACCGAGGCTGCCATCGCACCCAGACCCCGGGTCACCACGTCGCTGGCTCGTTGAACGCAGAACTCGGCACTCCCCACGGCAGTTCCTTGACGAGCCCCTTCCTCGATCGCGGCCTGCATGACTCCCCGCGCGTAGTGGATGACGAGCACGTTGGCAAACATCACCAACAGCACCATGGTCAGGCCGACTGCCCCGACGAAGGCCGGGGTGACATACCCCTCCTCGACCGCCGCAGGCAGGACGGTCACTGGATCAACTCACCACGAATCCAGTCGACCACGTCGGTGCCCAGGACTCTCAAACCTCCCCAGATGACGACCAGCGCGCCGACAGCAAGTGCGGCGTTGGCCAGCAGCTCTGCGGTGGAGTAGCCGGACTCGGCGGCAAGTCGGGCGCGGAACACCGACACCGTGTGAACCATCGCGATCAGGAACATGGCGATCTTCTCCTTGTTGTGGGACCGCTCACAACCCCAGCACCAAACCGGGGAGTGGAGCAGCGATGAACAGCATCATGAGAGGCGCTAACAGACCGATGGTCGGCAACAGAATCGTGGCCCGTCTCCTGGTGGAGTCACGCCGCAGACGTTGCAGTTGTGACTGTCGTGCTTCACCGGCCAGTCGCAACAACTCCGGCGCGGTGTCCAACCCGTGGCGGATCGCGGCAGCCAACAATCGGTGAACGCGAGCGGATTCGGGCTCTGGAGTCGTGATGGCCGCGGCGTCCAGAGCCTGGTCCAGTGGGCGGCCCGCACGGTGCTGAGCCAGGGCCTCGGAGAGTTCCTGGACCAGCACACCGGTGGTGCGAGATACCGTCTGCGACAGCGCTGCGACGACTGACCCGTTTGCCCGCAGTCGCAGAGCCAGCAGTTGGCAGACAGCCGGGATCTCCGCCCGCAGGGCCGCGCGACGGTCCTGGATGGCGCGGTCAAGCGCAGCGGTCGGACGTAATGCTCCCGCCGCTGCCCCCAAGGCTGATAGTGCCACCACTCCCAGTGGTGCCAACCCCACCGCTGCCCCCAGGCCCAGCGCGGCCGCACCCCAGAGCAGTCCGGCGAACAGTTGGCGTGCGCGATGTTCAGCCACGATCCTGTCTGCCGCCACGCTGTACCGGCCGGATTGCACCAGCCGGGTCTGTAGGACCGTGTCGATCGTCCCGCCGGGCATCAGGGTGATGACCAGGTCTGCCCAACCTGCGCGTGCGGCTGAGGAGGTCGGGGTTCCCACGGGGACGGCGGGAACGGGTCGACCCAGCCGGGACAGCGACGCTGCCGCATACGGTCGGACACGCCCGGCAAGTCGCCGCCGGGGCGGCCACAACTGGACGGCCAAGGACACGACGAACACGCCGGTCGACGCGATGGCCAGCAGTGTCAACAGACCGCTCATCGCCTGACCTCCGGGGACGTCAGCAGCACCCGGGGTTCGGGCGTGGCTCCAGACAGCCGTGTGGCCAGGGCAATCCCGGCAAGGCTCAGCACGGCGCCGATGGCGATCACGATCGTCCCCGACGGCTGGGTGTAGAAGGACTGAAAGGGTCCCGGTTGGGCAGTCAGCATGGCCAGGACGACCCAGGGCAGCGCAAAGACAATCCTGGCGTTCAACTTGCCTTCAAGCGCCAGCGTCTCGGTCTCCTCGGCAGCGGCGACCTCCGCTGAGACCGCATCGGCCAGGTCGTCGATGACATCAAGCACGATACGGCCGCCCTCTGTGTGGGCCAGTTCCAACACCTCCACGATGCGGTCGGTGACCGGGTCAGCCAACAGATCTCTGACGGCGTGGAGGGCCGGGACCAATCCGACGGTCTGGATCCGCGCGGTCAGGCCGGTCAGCGGTGCCGCCAGCGCTGCGGGACCGTTGACGGACACGTCGATCAGCGCGTGGCTCAGCGGACGCCCGGCCCTGACGTTGCCGCTTATCTGGGCCAGCGCATCCGGCCAGGCCTGCCGGATCAGGCGCAGGCGCTGTTGGGCTTTGCGGCGCAGCACCACGATCGGCGTCGCTCCACACAACGCGGCTGGCACGATTGCCAGGACCGCCACCGGGGTGATCGAGGCGATGAGCGCTCCGGCCGCGATGCCCGACAGCACGCTGGCCGCAAGGATCTGGCCGGCAGTGCGATCGGTGCCGGATTGACTCACCAACTCCTCCAACCGTCCGCTACGGCGGTGTGACGAGCGCCGGACGCGCAGCGATGGCATCTGTCCCATCACCGCAGCAACCGCCAAGCCTGCGCACAGGGCGGTGGACATGACAGCGACGGCGGTCACCCCGTTGCCTCCGAACCGACCGGTGTACCGACCGGCGTCTGGTCTGCACCTGACACGCGCTCGGCCACGTGGCGTCCAGAGGACCCACCCTGAGGCCCTTCCTCGGACCCACCTCCCGCGCCGGCGAGCAACTGCCGCAGCGTTACCGATGGCGGGAGCAGTCGTTCGAAGCGCCCGATGGTCGCAGGGATCACGCCGGTCCATTCCAGCGCCGTTCCCGGTCCCGCCGGTCGGGTGAATATCGGTTCGGTGGCGAACACGTCGCCGACGTGGGGCATGACGGCGACGATCTCGCGCACTTCGCGGCGCACCACTCCGTCGCTGCGGTCATGAAGATCGATGTGGACCACCAGATCGATGGCCGAGGAGAAGATCTTTCGGACCATCCGCTCGGGCACGTTCTCACCAGCCATGATCGCGGCGTTGGTCAGCGCCTCGAGTGCGTCCTGCCCTGAATTGGCATGCACCGTGCATGCGAATCCGCAGCCGGCGTTCACGGCTCGAGTGAGCTCGAAGGCCTCAGGTCCGCGAACCTCGCCGACAACCAGCAACTCGCAGCGCATGCCCAGGCAGAACTTCACCAGATCGCGCAAGGTGATCGCCGCCTCGCCGGTGGGTGAGGGGGAGCGCGTTTCGTAATAGGAGCCGTGGGTCAGGGGTACGGTCAGTTCCCTGATCTCTTCACAGACCCTGACGCAACGACCGGGTGGCGCGGCGGCGAGCAAGCCCGTCAGCAGCGACGTCTTCCCGCAGCCAGGCTGCCCGCTGACCAGCACGCTGCTCCACCCCTGCATCACCAGTCCCAGTAACGCCGCGGCAGGTTGGCTGAGGGAACCGGTGCTGACCAGACCATCCAGCGAATGACGACGACGGCTGTGCCGCCGGATGGTGGCCGACAGTCCCTCTGCCACCGGGGGGATTGCCGCTGACAGTCGTGCCCGGCCGTCCAGGACCCGGGCCTGCACGATCGGGTTACGCGTGTCCAACGTCCGGGTGGTCGACGCCAGCAGGCGGTCGATGACCGCCCGGTTCTCTGCTTCGGTGGTGGGGGCCTGCAGGCCATGCAGACGGCCGTTGCGATCCATGTAGGTCACCCGCGATCCTTCGATGAAGACCTCCTCCACCTCGGGGCGAGCAAGAATGTCGGTCAGCGGCCCGAAGGCGGTCACCGCTGCCAGTAACCGGTCGGCCATCTCATGGGCGTCACGCAGACGGGCATCGGTTCCTGTTTCGGCCCCCTGCTGGTAGTCGCTGACCGCACGCGCCACCAGGGTTTTGACCCGCTCCGGACTGGTGCGCGGATCGATGCGTTCGTGGTCCAACATGGCGAGGACCTGCTGACGCAGTCGTTCGTACACGGTCATCGTCACGACGTCACCACTGCCAGCGCGCGGGTCAGTGCGGCCACGTCACGGCGAAAGGAGCCCCGTCCGACCCGACCGCCTTGCCAGCCGGCGCGGGGGACCCCACGATCAACGCCAATCGTATGGACCTGTTCGACGTCACAGGCCAGGCGCAGTTCGGCAATCGACTCGTCGCGGACGAAGCGATCAACCCCCACCTGGTTCAACACCACATGCAGTCGGGTTCTGGCTGGCTGAACTCGCGCGATCAGCTCGACGGTGCGCCGGATGCTGGTGGGTTGGGGGCTGGCGATGACGACCAGGTCATGGCAACCGCTCACCAGTCCCAGTCCATGCCCAAAGCGCATCCCGGTCGGTCCGTCGACCCGCGGCAGGGCATGACCAAGATCCACGATGACAGCCTGATGGTCCCGTCCCAGTACCCCGATCAGCGGAGCCAGGCTTCCCCCCCGAACGGTATGCCAGTCCTCCGCCGTGGCCATTCCCGGCAGCAGGTGGAGCGGACGTCGCGTTGACAGCTGATGCAACACCGCGTCCAGACGGCGGTTTCGTTGGATTGCGTGCAATGCGCTGTGCAAGTTCGGGTGCACTGGGGCGGCCAGACGCTGCGACAGGCTTGGCGCCAACTCATCGGCATCGACCAACACGGTGGAAACCCGGCCCGCCGCCAACCCGGCGGCCATCTCGATGGCCACCTCACTGACCCCGACGCCTCCCGGTGGCCCCGCCACGCCGATGATCCGGCCACCGTCATCAGCCGAGGTGGGCACCGACGGCCCGACCCGTGACGCGCGATCCTCCGGCAGTTGTTGGGCCAGCCCGCGGATGGCGGCCACCAACTCAGTGGTGTCGGCCTCCGTCGGCATCAGCGTGTCGACCCCGGCGTCGACCAGGTCACCCTTGCCCTGTGCATCAGCCGGGTCATAGATCCCCAGCACCGCACGTCCCTGTTGGTGCAACTCAAGCACGAAGGCGGGGGTCAGGAAGGAGGTGATGTCATCGACCACCACCACCGCGCAGTGCTCGGCCACGGCGTCCTGCGGGGTCAGCACCGTGGCACGAATCACCACACCGCCATGGTCGGCGGCGTACGCCCGTAACTGCCCTGCCCAACCACGGGGACTGGCGGCCAGCACCACCACCGGGTCCTCGGTCACGACCCGCCCGCCTGCTCGACACGCAACAGGTCGATGTCACCGGCACGCATGGCACGGGCGATTGCCAGAGCCTGTTCATCACCCACCGAGACCACCACGGCGTAGCTACCGCCGGTCGAGCCGACCCCGCTGCCGGGGTCAAGGACTTCCAGCACCCCGACATCGGAGACGACGAAATCCACGACGTCCCCAACGTCGGCAATCACGGCCACTCGGTCACCCACCACCAACAGGCCGCCGGCCGCGCGGGACCGATCGATCGGGATGCTCATGGCTCCTGGTCCCGAACCCGCCGGGGCACGAAGGTCGGCGCTGCGCAACAGCAGTCCCGGTGACAGCGCCGCGGACGTGATCAGGTCGGTCTTTGACTCAAGGTCTGCCACGGTAGCGAACCGATACTCACCGGCGTCTGGGATGGCGAACTCCCGCGGTTCCCACTGCAACTGCTGTACCGGTGTCCCCGCCGGGGCACTGGCCGTCAGGACCGGCACCACCACGCGGGGCTCCTCCCGGGTCACCAGCGCGTAGTTGGCCACCGCAGCCATCAGACCCGCGGCGATCATCAGCACCCAACCCCCGTTCAGCGGACGTCGCACCCGCGTCCTGACCGGTGGCAACCGCTCGTCCCCAACCTCGACGGCTGGTGTGTCGATGAACTCCCCACTCTGCATACCTGCCCCGTTTGTGCCAAATCGGCGGTGACCCGACCGCGGTGACTAGTCTTTCACACCATCCAGGCCGGCCGAAAGGCCCAATCCTAGAACCTGTGGAAACCCTTCTTTTCACCCGCTGTTTCGTCGTAGTCTGTGTCGACACCACCTGGGAGGGTTGGTCATGGCAGCACACACCGGCAGCAACCGATCGTTGGATGAGTACCCCGACATCCTGACCGCGGCCCTGGTCGCCGAGATGCTCGACATGAACCTGGACTATGTCCGCAAGCTGTCCCGGGAGGGAACCATCCCCGCCCACAAGATGCCGGGTGGTCGAGTGTTTCGCTACTTCAAGGACGAGATCACGGGCTGGCTGCGTGACCTGCCGTCCCACGACCAGCAGGGTGACAGATCAGGGAAGGTCGACTGAGTCCGTCGCGCGGGGCGCGCTGCGTGTCGCTTCCTGTTCCAGCAGTTCCGTACTTGCCACGGCGGCCAGATGCAACGGCACGACCTGCAACCCGGCGAAGGCCAGCGCAAACAGCACGATGGCCAGTCGGGTCACCAGCAGTTGCCCGGACAGATCCGCCGATGCCTGTGCCACCAGATCCCGCCCCTGCGTGATGGTGTCGTCGTAGGTGGCCAACAACTCCGAGGTCTGGCTCAGGGTGGCGTCAAATCCCGCCAATTCGATGGTCAAGTCAGACACTCCCTGGCCCACCTCGCCAAGGCTGCCGGCGGTCTGATCGATCAGGTCCGCCTGCTCGGTCAGTCGTTCGGGCAACCCGTCCAACGAGGTCTGCAGGGTGACCAGGGACTCTGCAAAGGACTGGTTGGGATCATAGGTCGGGCCAAACGGCAGGGAACTGAGCGCCCGCAATGTGGCGTCGATGGTGCCCGCGACGGTGATCAGTCCCGGCAGCGAGTCGTCGATCGCACCGACCGAGGTGGCCACGTCGTCACGGACCAGCGTCGCCAGTTCCCCCATCAACGTCTCGCCGTCATCAAAGGCTGCATCCAGGTCGGCGGTGGTGCTCTCAAGGGTCGCCAGGCTGGTTCCCAGCACGCCGATGGTGTCGCTGGCCACCCCGGCAGAGGCATCCAACGCCTCCAAGGTGTCGCTGGTCAGGTCCAACGACGCCTCGAGCGCCGCGCTGGTGCGGCCCAGCAGGATCCACCCGCTGATGGCACCGACCACGGCAGCCAGCAGGCCGAGGATCGCCACCCCTTTCAGGACGACGACCAGGCGAGCGGGGGGCAGCGGGAACAGGTGCATGGGTTGCACTGGACCATAACCGGATATGACTGCAGCGATGCCAACACGTGCCGCGGGTGACGTCGACGTCGCCGAGTCAAAATCCGCCACCGACCAGGTGGTCGCCGCCCGCTCGATCAGCCGATCCTTCGGCAACACCGAGGCGGTCAAAGACCTGGATCTGACGGTCGCCCCCTCCTCAATCCATGGGCTGATCGGTCCCAGCGGCAGCGGCAAGACGACCACGGTCCGCATGCTGACCGGGATCCTTACCCCCACCGACGGGACGGTCAAGGTCTTCGGCAGCGACCCGCGGTTGCACGACACGGCCACACGGCAGCGCATCGGCTACATGCCGCAGCTGGGCGTGCTGTATCCGGAGTTGTCGATCCGCGAGAACCTGCGGTTCACCGCCAGCCTGTACAGCCTGCGCAAGGCCAAGGTCCGGATCGCGCAGGTGCTTGAACTGCTGGACATGGCCGACACTCAGAAGCTGCGGTTGGACCAGGCCTCAGGCGGCATGCAGCGACGGGTGGCCCTGGCCGCCGCGCTGCTGCACCAGCCCGCGTTGCTGTTTCTGGACGAACCCACCAGCGGCCTGGACCCGGTGCTACGCCAACAGGTCTGGTCGCATTTCCAAGAGTTGAGCGCGGCGGGTTGCACCATCGTGGTGACCACACAGATCGTGTCCGAGGCGACGATGTGTGACAAGGTCGGCCTGATCGCCGACGGGCAGCTGGTCGCCGACGGCCACCCCGACGTGCTGCGACGGCAGGCCGCCGGAGGAGATGTGGTCGACCTGCATGCCACCGCCCTGATCAGACGCGAAACCCTGGAGGCGTTGATCGGCCATCAGTTGGTCCTGGACGGGTACCGGGTCGGCAAGGACGGACGAACCGTCCGTGTCGTGGTTGCCGACGCACAGGCGGCCATTGCCGAACTGACCCCCTTCCTTCAGTCCCACGACGTGGAGTTGAGCCTGTCCGAGGCCTACACCACCCCCTTCGACGACGTCTTCGTCGCGCTATTGGAGAACAACAATGGTTGACCTGCTGCGACGCCTGGTGGGCGTGGTCCGCAAGGAGATCGTCGAGCTACTGCGCCAGCCCGGCCTGCTGGCCATCTTGGTCATCGGCCCGCTGGCGATCCTGCTGCTGTTCGGATCGGGTGTGCGCGCCACCGATCCGGTGGTCAACTCCATCATCGTCGCCCCGCCCGACAACCCGCAGGTCGAACAGTTGGTCAGGGACTGGGCTGACACCCAGTCCGAACGATTGATGATCGATGAGATCACCACCGATGAGGAGGCGGCCGAACGCCGCCTTGCCGACGGGGAGGTCCAACTGGTGGTCATCGTCCCCGATGTGTCGCTGGAGGACCTGCAAAGTGAGGAACGCGCGGTGGTGCAGGTGCGCCACAACTTCATCGACCCGTTGGAAGGTCAGGCCATCCAACTGTTCACCGACGGCGCGGTCAACCAGATCAACGATCTGCTGGTCACCCGTGCGATCGAGGCGACCCAGTCAGTGGCCGACGAGGTGCTGGTCGATGCGGAGACCGGCGACGCTGCACCGGACCAGGCCGTCCAGGACGGCGTCCAGGCGTTGGTCGATCAGGACGCCTCGATACTGGCTCGGCCGCTGCGTGGCGAGTCGGAATCCATCGGCGGCAACGTGACCACGTCGCAGTTCTACGCACCGGCGGTGGTGGCCCTGATCCTGCAGCACCTGACGATCACCTTCGTGGCGCTGTCGGTCAGCCGTGAACGCTCACAACGAACCACCGAGTTGTTTGCTGTGTCTCCTTTGCGTCCCTCAGAACGTGTTGCCGGCAAGATCGTGGCCTACATGATCATCGGTGCGGCGTTGGGGGCCGCGATGCTGGCCGCGGTCGTGTGGCTGTTGGGCGCCCCCATCCGTGCGGGTGTGGGGCCCGTTGCGATCGTGCTGGCCCTGGAACTGGCGGCCAGCATCGGCATCGGGTTCCTGCTGGCAGCCGTGGCGCGAAACATCACCCAGGTGGTGCAGGGGTCGATGCTGCTGCTGCTGCTCAGCGTGTTCTTCGGCGGTCTGCTGCTGAGTCCCGAACGTCTGCTGAACTGGGCCCAGCCGATCGGGTGGATCCTGCCGATGACCCACTCAATCAGCCTGCTGCGCGACTCGATGCTGCAGGGCATCTCCCTGTCGGTGTTCCCCCTGGCCGTCCTGTCAGGGCTGACCATCATCGCGGTCCTGCTGGGCGGATGGCGGATCGGCCGGGAGGAACGGTTGGCCTGAGCTCTCGCGGGTTCATGCCGGGGGTCAACAACGCCAGATCACCCAGCCGGCCGGGGCCACACCGCGGCCACCTGGACCGTGGGCAGCACGACCAGCCCATGCCGGGTCTGCAGCAGCAGGTGGTCCCGGGCGGCGGCCCGGATCAATCCCTCGACCATCTCACCATCGGCACGCAGCAGGGTCATCACCACACCTGCGGTTTCGTGCTCGGTCAACCGTGCCTGAAAGCTCTTGGCACCAGCACCCGGCGGCGTGCCACCCGAGCGAACCTGCTGCGTGACCCGTAGCGCCGTCACCGCCGTCAGGGGCAGATCGATCCGGCCGCGGGTCGCCTCAAGGACCAGGTAGTCGGCCGCTGAATGCCTCACCGTGCCGTCCAGGACCAGACCGGCCACGCTGATCTCGACACGGTCCCCGCGAACGACCAGTTCAGCCGCCACATCGGCCAGCGTCCGTGCGCGACGCTCAGACTGCACGGCCAACGCTTCGTATTCCGCCTGCTCCGAGCGCACCTCGGCATCCATGGCGGCGGCAACGCGCTGCAGTTCATGCTCGATCCCCGAACCCTCCATCAGCAGACGATAGCAAACGCCGGTGTGGTGGTGGCAGGCTCTAACGCCATGACCGCGACACAACGATGGACCACGCAACTTCACCAGTGGGCGATTCCTGCGGAGATCCTGGACCAGGCTCCACGCAATCCCTATGAGTTCCCGCCGGCGATGATCCGCAAGGCCCATGTCGAGCCGCTGTCAAGCCCCACGGGGGTGGTCACATTGGAACGGCTGGGGCCGGGCGAACGGCTGTTGGACGTCGGCTGTGGTGCCGGGCGCATCTCGGGTGCCTTCACCGCCGACCACGAGGTCGTGGGCGTCGAGCCGCGACCAGCCCTGGCCCAGGTGTCACGGGAGGCAGGTGTCACCGTGATCGAGGGACGCTGGCCCGATCAGGTCAAGCAGGCCGGCACGGCCGAGGTGTGCCTGTGCACCCATGTCCTGTACGACGTGCAAGAGCCTCAGCCGTTCCTGGTCGCACTGGCCGCTGCCGCCCGCCGACGAGTGGTTGTGGAGGTCACCGGCTCCCATCCCTGGACGGGCATCGGCCCACTGTATGAACTGGTCCACGGCATCAGCCGACCCACCGGCCCCACCGCCGAACTGCTGGTGCAGGTGATCCAGGAGGCATGCGGGGTCATGCCCCAGATCCAGGACTGGACCCGACCCGGGTCAATCTATGCCGATGCCGAGACGATGCTGGATCAGGACCGACGCATGCTGTGCATCGGCGCCGATCATCCCAAGACCGCGGCGTTGGCCGAGGCGGTGATGGCCCGGGTTCAGATCCTGCCCAGCGGTGAGGTGCAACTGCCCCCGGTCCGCCAGGCCACGATCTGGTGGGATGTCGATGGGTGAACCCGACCCGTTGGACACCGCAGCGCTGCGCCGGATGCTGATCAGGGAGCATCCGTGGCTGTCTGACACCGAGTTGGGTCCTCAGGCGGTGTCTGCCGGAGAATGTGATCTGTGCCACCACGAGGCACGACTGGTGCAACCGTGCGGCCCCGCCCCGCCAGAGCTGGGTGGCACGGCAACTCCCGACTGGGCCCTGGGCAGGGGCTGCGCCCAGGCGCTGGGCACCGATGGGTGGTGTGAGGGCCACCGCGACCAGGCCGACGCCGCACTGGCCTGGCTTGCCGACCTTCCGGCCGACGCCGACTTGGTGGCCCGGTTGTGGTGGCTGGCCACCGGGGAGATCCGCCCCGATCCTGCGCTGCTCCACCGGGCGCGGGCCCTTCTGGATGTCGTCTGATAACGCCGGTCACTACGCTGTGAGCGATGCCGCTGCCCCAACCCCACAGCGTGTGCGTGTTCGCTGCGTCCTCAAACGATGTCTCTGAGGCCTATCGCGACCTGGCACGGCAGTTGGGCACCGCGGTGGCCCAACAGGGATGGCGACTGGTCTATGGCGGAGGCAAGGCTGGCCTGATGGGTGAGGTATCCAAGGCAGCCCTTGACGCCGGCGGCCTGGTGACCGGAATCATCCCTCGCAGCATGCACACGCGCGAACGGGTCTTCACCGACATCGATGACCTGGTCGAGGTTGACACCATGGCCCAGCGCAAGATCCTGATGGATCAGCGCAGCAGCGCCTTCGCGGTGCTGCCCGGCGGGGTCGGCACGCTGGATGAACTGACCGACGTCCTCACCACCAGGCACCTGGGCTTTCACCAGCGGCCTCTGGTGCTGGTCGACCCCGACGGCTTCTGGGAACCCCTCACCGCGTTGTTCAACCACATGGTCACAGCCAGGCTGATGCCCGCGGAGTCACTCCAACTGGTCACGACAGCGCACAGCGTCGCTGCCGCGATCACCGACCTGGGCGTCACGCAGTGACCGTCCTGGTGGTCCAGCACCTGCCCCACGAGCACGCCGGCGTGCTTGGTGAGGTGTTGGTCAGGGCCGGTGTGTCCACGGTGACCTGGCGGGCCTGGGCCCAACCGGAAATGCCCGGCCGACTGCAGGAGTACCGCGCGGTGACGGTCCTGGGTGGCGACATGTTCACCGACGAATCAGACCACTGGCCCCACCTGAACGCGGTGCGCGACCTGCTGACACAGGCCGTCCAGGCTGACATCCCCAGCCTGTGTCTGTGCCTGGGCGCCCAACTCTTGGCCGAGGCCTGCGGCAGGCGCGTCAGCCACGGGACCCCCGAGATCGGCTAGATCCCCATCACCTTGACGCCGTCGGGTCGCCGGGACCCCGTGGTCAGCGCCGTCGCCGACAGCACGCCGTTCTTGGGCGCCCACGCCGACCAGATCCACTTGCCCAGCCAGGCGACGTTGCTGGCCTTCAGTGCGGCCACGCCGGTACATGCCTTCCGGGTGGGAGCACATCGGGCTGCTGGCCAGTCGCTGTTCGCGGCGTGGCTGGACGGCGTGGCCACGCGACCATGAGTTATCCACAACCGGCGACAGATATCTGCGCGCCGAGGGTGATGGAGCGGGTTTCCTCTGGCTGAGAAGTTACCTACCAGAAGGGATCACCCACATGTCCGCGCCCAACTCCATCACCGTCGCCGGCAACCTGACCGCGAAGCCCGAACCTCGCACCACCTCATCTGAGGTGAACTTCACCAGGATGCGGATCGCCGTCAACCGCCGCCGCCTCGTTGCCGAAACCAACCAGTGGGAGGATCGGGTCGACGGCTTCTTCGACGTGGTCTGCTGGCGTGACATGGCCCGTCATGCGGCGGCCTCGTTGACCAAGGGCGACCGTGTCGTCGTCACCGGACGCCTGAGCCGTCGCGAGTACGAAGTCGCCTCCCCCGGAGGTGGCACCGAAACCCGTCACGTCATCGAGATCGAGGCCGACGAGGTCGGTGCGTCGTTGCGCTGGACGCAGTGGCAGCGACTGGACCCCCGGCCTCTGAACGTCGTCGAGCCGCGTGGGCCGGCAAGTCTGGCTGAGGACACCTCATCAGAGGATGAGGACCAGGATGCTGAGCTTGAGTCCGAGGATGTCGCACCCGCCGCATAGCATGCGTGAGGTGTTGGAATATCGGACCGACAAGACCCCCGCGGTCCAGCGAACAAATCAATTTGGGCCTGGTCACGGGCTGCCGGCTACCCTTGTCGGTCCGTCCTGCCCTCCACGGGTGCAACCGCACGAGCGTGAGGGCCGCCAAGACCGAAGGATGGTCAATGCGAACGTATGAACTGATGATGATCTCACGCGGCGATCTTGATGATGTCGCCGTCGACACGAACATCCGCCGCTTCACCGGACTGATCGGTGAGCAGGGCGGCAAGGTGATCAACGTCGACCACTGGGGCAAGCGGCAGTTCGCTTACGAGATCAATCACCAAAACGAGGGCTTCTACACGGTCATCGACCTGGAGATCTCCAGTGATGGACTGACCGAGATCGACCGTCAGCTCGGTATCGCCGATGAGGTCGTTCGCCACAAGTTCGTACGGCCACCGATCAGGACCAAAAAGATCTGACTCCGACGCGTATGCGGCGCGGGCGCTCGGCCCGTCCCGCCTGACCACGACCCAAGGAGCATCCCGACGTGGCCAACGAACAGAACAACATCACCGTCATCGGCAACCTGACGAAGGACCCGGAACTGCGCTACACCGCCAGCGGGATTGCCGTGGCCGGCCTCAGCGTGGCCGTGAACCGTCGCATAATGAACAAGAGCACGAACGAGTGGGAAGACCGACTCGACGGCTACTTCGACATCAACATCTGGCGTGATCATGCCGAGAACGTCGCCGAATCCCTGCACAAGGGTGATCGGGTCGTCGTGATCGGCCGCCTGACAAAGCGTTCCTACGATGACAAGGAGGGGGTGACCAAGTGGGTCACCGAGATCGAGGCCGACGAGATCTGTCCCAGCCTGCGGTGGGCCCGGGTTTCTATTGAGAAGGCACGAGGGGGCGGCGGTTCCCGGCCCTCCTCCGGCGGTGCCGCCCCCATGCCCAGCGAACCCCCGACATCTGATGACGTGCCCTTCTAAAGACCGCAATAATCTACCTGTCTCACCTCTGAGCTTGCGTCTGGGTGAGGAGCTGGCAGCCAGCCTCGCTCCGAGGTCGGGCAACCGAACTGATCGGGCATGCAGGCTCCACGGCTTGGCATTACGCGTTTAGGTTGCGGCCCGATGTCACACCCATCGGGCATGGTTGTCTCATGGTCGCAACCACTCCCGCGCACGTGCACGTCCGGTACCGCTCGTCCGCATACGACCTCGGCAATGTCTCGGCACTGCTCGGCGTCGACGCGCCCGAGGTTGCACGACAATCGTCACCGGCGATGTGGGTCGGCGACCGCCTCCACCACGAGGCGTCCGCATGGCTCGAGCTCCGGCATGCACGCCTGCGGAACGACAAGACCCTCTCCACCAACGCCCAGCGGTTGCAGGGTTGGATCCGCTTCCTGCGCAGTCGCGGGCAAACCGTCCACACCGCCAGCGAGGAGGACTACCGCGCCTACGAGGTGGCCTGCCGCTTCCCGACCAAGGAAGCCCACCCTGACCTGATCGCGGTATCCGACGGCTGGTGGCGCAACACCAAGTCCGTCATCAAGCAGTTCCACGAGTGGCTGCAGACCACCTACGGCACACCGACCCCCTTTGAGGTCATCGACAAGCACGGCCCCAACGGCCGAATGACTCGCGGCATTGCGGACGCGGGGCGACTTCGACAGGCCCGGCCCGGCGCTCTTCCCCTGTTGCCGGCCGCCATCGACGCCGTCGTCGCTGCAGCTGCGGCGCCCACCGCCACAGGTCGCGAACGCGGTCAGGGCCTGCGAGACCAGGCGCTGATCCAGTGGCTCGTTGCCACAGGGATGCGGATCACACCCGCGACCCATCTGACGCACTACGAGGTCCCCCCCATCAGTGGCGGCGACTTCGACTGGCTTCACACGCCCGCAGCTGTGAACAAGTACCGCCGAGCCGTCCGGTCGGGTGCCTTCGCGGCGCGTCTTGTGCCTACTCGGCGGTACATCGCGGGCGACCGCGCCATCCTGGCTGCCCACGGCACCCGCCACGCGCCGCTCGATCCGCTCCACATCCACGGCGCGGACCATCGCTGGGTGACCTACAGCGACGCCGACGGTGTGAAGACCCGGCGGCAGTGGAACGAGATGGAGGAAGGCCAGCGTCACCTCCTCGTCGACGTCAACGACTCCTCCCCCCTGCTATGGCTGACCCAGACCGGAGAACCGATGAGCACCCGCACGGGCCAGCACGTCGTGAAGGAGGCCATCAAGAGGGCCGCCGCGAAGGATCTCAGCATCCCCAGCGACGCCAGCCCACACAGCCTCCGCCACACCTACGCAACCTTCATGGCCGTCATGTGGATCGCAGCTGAGCCCGACCTGTACAGCGCCGGCGAACACCGCATCAAGTTCGGCCTGACCGACGCCGTCCGCCATGTCCAGCGTGCGCTCGGCCACACCGACGAGCGCACCACCACGATCTACACGGGACACGTCACCGACCTGCTCGGACTTGACCCTGACCGGCTGAAGGGAAAGCGCTGATGCCGAACTCCAGGGGGCGAGGTCGCACAACCCAGGACGCACATCGCATCCTCACCGCCGAATACTGTGAGGAAGACGCGAGCATAAGCATCGCGTCCGCAGGTGCTCCAGATGCTCGGGTCCTGAACTTCCCCCAAGATCAGATCGGCCGGCAACTCTCCCTTGCGGTTTGGTCCATGCTGCCGCAAGCGGGATTCGGCGGGGGGTGGGCTTCAAGCGGAACGGTTATGGCGGCGCAGGGGTACTGCATCCTGCTGCACGAGGAGTTGACGGATCGAGGCATCCTCGGGTTCAACGATCCCAAACTGTCCTTTGCAGACATGGTACGAACCCGTAGTCACCTAAAGGGCAAGTGGCGTTCGTTCCGCAAGGCAGTGGCGTGGGCACTTCAGCAGCATCACCCAGACGGTAGCCGCGTTGCTGAGCTAGTCCTCGCCGACCGGTTGGACTCGACCATCGCCAACCCCACCATGGCCTATGACGAGCCCGTCGCCCGCTTCATGGAGGGCGCCGCACGAGAAGCTTTCCTGGCATGGGTCGGCGCGCACCGACGCTTCTTGGCGGACGTAGGCGTCGACACGAGCGACCGCAACTGGATCCTGCTGTCCGCCGAAGCCGTACTTGACACGGCCAGTCGGTCGGAAACGGCTGCAGCCCGGAAACTCCTCCACTACATGGATTGCGGCGACCTCGACGCCGGCACCCAACCCGCGGTCGGCGCGAGCCGTAACGATCTGTCTGCAACAGCCGTGCTGATGTGCCTCGCGCAGAACCTCGGCCCCAACTGGGCCTCCTTGCAATCCATGACGGGCGACTCCGTCACCCCGCTGGGCGGCGCCCAGAGCGTGGTCGACATGGACAAGACGCGCGCCGCCACCGAACTTCGGGTTGCAACCTCGACAGCAGACCTGTCGACCCTCGGTGGCATCGCGACGGCTCTCACTGGGCTGACCCGCTTCGTACGGCTCCGCCGCCTAGCACAAGCTGACACGCCGGAGTATCGACGACACGCCGACCTGCTCTTCGTCCCCACCGACTCCAGGACGGTGCTCAACTCGCCCACGCAGAGCGCCTGGGCCGCAGCCGTGGCGAGCCAAGTCGGCGAGACGGTGTCCATGCGGCGGCTCCGGGAAACGGCCAACGTTCGCGGCAAGCGCAAGACAGGCCGAGGCACGGTGATCGGGCACTCCGACGCGATGGACCTGGTCTACCTCGCGGAAGGGCTACCTGAAGAAGAACTCGCAGCACTCGTGCTCCAGGCGCAGGACGACATCCTCGGCCTTGCCCGCGACGCCGTCCGACGTGACCCGGTCACCGACGCAGCGGCCGTCGAAGAACTCGCGACGGCAGCGCCTGCAGACCTCATCGACCGTGGCGTCGTCACCTGCGGGAACGGGGCACGGGACCCCGATAAGGACCGATGGTGCAACCGTGGCATCCTGGCTTGCTTCACCTGCCCGTCCGGCTACAGGACGAGCGCCAACGTCCCCGGACTCAAGGCCGCCGTCATTCTCACCGAGCGGATCCGCTCCCACGATGCAGATGAGTGGGAGAACGGGCCGGCTGCGACCTTGCACGCCTACGCCTTGGCGGCCCTCGACCAGCTCGGCGCCGACCACGACGCAGTTGATGGCGCAGCGATGATTCCGGTCGTCGCCGCGAACTACTGGGAGATCCGCGCGTGACCGCTTCGGTGCTACAACTCCCCACGCGCGATCGTCCGCATGCCCGCTATCCCGACGACCTCGATCTGCGTTCCATCATCCGCCAAGGTGAGCAACTCGACGCACGCTTGACCTATTGCTCGGACGTGTGGGACTTCACCGGGTCGCCGGAGATGTCACGTGAGACGCCCGTCATCAGGTTCGACAGGATCCCTGCTCCCTTTCGCGAACTGGCGAAGGACACCGTCCTGCTCCTCGGTGACCCTGGTCTCGCGCGCCAGTGGGCTCCAGGTGCTGCCGCCGACATCCACGCAGCGCGTCGCCGGGCCAACTGGAGGACCGCATCGAATGTCCCTCGACGCGCTGTTGGCCTCCTCCGACTACTCGACCGTCTGGGGATGTACCCGATGGCGCTGGGTGACTGGGACGACCTAGCCGAAGAGGCCAAGAACCGTCCGCAAGAGAACCCCCAGACCCACCAGTACACGACCATGACGTCAGAGACGCTGGTTCGGGCCGCTCAGGCACTGCGTGAGATGCACGACTTGGCACCCCTGCACGGCCGTGTGAACCCCTTCGGCAGCCGCCCTTGGGGAGTGGACGAAGTCAACGCGCGCGTCGGTCACCGCCCTCCCGTGATGGGCGAGCACCGCAATGCCAACCGACCGCACGGGCACGTCTTCGCCATGGCCGGCGCCTGCATCAACATGCTCGAACGCTGCACGGACGACCTCATCGCACGGGCCGAGTGGTGGACGGTCAACTCTGATGTTGACTGGGACGAAGTTGCCCCCGACCCGTATCTCGTTGCCCACCCAGCAGAGACCCGGCCGACTTGGCTGCCCGAGGACCACCACCTCCTGCCTGATCCGACCGCGGCAACAGGGCTGTGGTGGTGGACCAACCGACTCGTCATCGCTTCCTACTACGTGCTGGCCGCAGTGGTTGCACTCCGTGGGCAGGAGATCGACGCCCTTCAACCTGACTGCATCACCACGATCAACAACCGCCACCGGATGCGGGGCATTAAGGTCAAGAACCAGGGTGAGCAGCCGCCCGAGACCTCATGGTGGGTCAACGACTTCGTTGTGAGCGCCGTGACCACCGTCAACCGCCTCCGCCGTGCACGAGGACTGCCCGAAGTCCAGCACCCCCGCTTCCCGGATCGTCGCGTTCTGTTCGCCGCGAACCTCATGTCCGGAGCGGCTCAGAACCGGCGAACCCGAAAGCTGTTGTCGCGACCCATCGCCCCTCACAACCAGCAGCAATGGCTTGTGCCTGCCTTCGAGACCCTCGCAGAGGCGGGCGCTGGCGTGTCCGTCGCTGACCTTGACCTGCAGAGTCACACCGTGGTGCGCATCACCGCCCTCGACGTCCACGTAGACCGACCGCTCGGAGACCTTGCTGCGGCTGCGGTCGGCAAGTGGTCGACACTCGGAGTCGCCCTCGGGTACTACGGCCACAGACCGCAGATCACGGTCCCTGCGTGGTCAGACGACGTCGAGGAGCACCGGGACGCACGCGGCGTCGGGCGGTTGCTCACCGACGTCGCAGGTGAGGAGCCGCCGCTGCTGACGGGCGGTGGCGCAGAGGGTCTCAAGCGCAGGGTCGCAGCGGACCCTCGGCTGTTCAACGGGCCGGTCACCCTCAAGACCTTGAAGGCCGCACGCAGACGCAACCACGCCTCGGTGTCCATCGGTCCCCTTGCAGCGTGTTTGACTCCGGAAGGTGGCCTTTGCAGCAGCAAGGACGAGGCAGACCATCGTCTCTGCCAACTCGGCTGCCGCAACATGATCCTCACCCCCTACCACCGCGCCCGCCTCGAACTCACCGCTCGGTCGATGACGGGTCTGCTCGGCACCAGCCACCCCCTCGCCGCCAAGGTCGATGACCACGACGACCTCATCACCGAGGAACGCGGCATGACCGACGCACAACTCATCGACGTCATCACCGCGGAGTGGGATCCCAACTTCCGCGGTCTCATCTACGACCTCATCGGGAGCGCCGCATGACCACAGACATCGCTGAACCCACCGACTTGACCCTCGGGGAGGCCACTCAGCTGCAACAGGCCGCAGCAGCCCTCACGGCCGTATGCAACGGGGAGCCCGGTACCTGGCAGGACGTCCCCGTCCCCATTCGCGCAGCGCTGGCCGCCATCGCGTTAACCGTTGCTGACCAGCGCGTGAACGGCGTCGCGTTGGCCAAGGCGGGTGGATACTCCCGTGGAACCGCAGCGCGGACGGACTCGCCATGGAAGGTCCTCCTGGCCGCACTGAGCACAGGAGCCCCGGACCTCGTGGCAGCCCTTGACCTCCCAGTCTTCCCGTCCCCCCTAGGGACACGCGCTGCAGTCGAGATCGCCAAGCGCGACAAAACCATCGCGGAACTGCGAGCGGAGATCACCGACCTGAAGTGCCGGGTTGGGCCACTTACCGATTACGCACATGACCTCGCGGTGGAGTTGCGGCTGCATCGTGAGCACGAACGAGCCGCCCTTGACGCCACGGTGCGCCACCTAGCGCCGGTGGACTGAACCGCCCTGGGCCTGGCGGGGGCTCCTAGTAGCCTTGGATTCCAAGGAGGAGCGCGATGAGCACGACAGGTCCGTCGGGTTCACCGAGACTCGCGTCGGTACAAGCCTGAGGAGAAGGCACAGGCCGTCCGGCTGGTCCGCGCGCTGCGGACGGATCTGGGGTACCACTCAGGGCCCCGTCGGCCGAATCGCTGACCAGCCCGCTACGGCCGTGAGACGGTCCGAGAGTGGGTCCGCGAGAACGAGATCGCCAACGGGGCCACACCGAACGGGTGCGGAGCAGACCACCGCGGAGGGACGGCGAATCGCTGAGTTTGAGGAGGAGGTCCGGGAGCTGAGGCGGGCCGACGCGATCTTGAAGTCGGAATCAGCTTTCTTCGCGGCGGAACTCGACAGCCCACATCGGTGATGATCACCTATCTCGTTGTCCACGATGACGCT
The DNA here is from genome assembly GCA_051004735.1 of Euzebya sp. Classification (GTDB taxonomy): domain Bacteria; phylum Actinomycetota; class Nitriliruptoria; order Euzebyales; family Euzebyaceae; genus Euzebya. The sequence goes on from JBPCKA010000030.1 coordinate 24,957, forward strand.
TACGGGGTCGAGCCGATCTGCGCACAGCTGCCACAAGGCTGTGGCGTGCTGCCCGCCGTAACGGGCATGACATCGGCCGCGACCAGGTCGCCCGGCTCACGCGTCAACTGCAGATCCCGGTCATCTCGCGGGAGCGCCGAAGGGTGTTCCCGACCCGACCCGACCCAGACGCGGTCCCGCCGCCAGACCTGCCACAGGAAGCCCTTTCAGGGCCGGACTTGCTTGCAAGTAGGGCTGGACCAGCGGCTCGATCGGCAGTACCGTCTCCTACCAAGGACTTGATCCAGTACTGAATGTCGCACGCCAGGGGTGACGGTGACACGATTCCCGATTTTGTCTCGTACTGTTGGTGACTCATGGACGATCGCGCTCGCCGTGGCCACCTTAAGCGTCCTGTCACTTGGTCTCTTCCCTTCACCAGCGGTTGCTGATTCGTATACGTGGCGCAGTTGCACTTGGCAATACAACCCCGGCACATTGACCGTCCGTCATGATGGAAGCTTTCCGCCGAATGTTACCTACAACGGGATCGTGAACAGTTTCACAAACCGTATTTCGGGCGGGATTAGCAACTGGAACGCACAACTCAATGCTCTCAGCGAGACAAACAACACCTTTGGATCGCTGTCAAGTAGCAACTACGCCAGTGGAGATATCAGGATTAGATACGCCAATCCCAGTACAGGACAGCCCGCCAATGCCTTCATTACTTCCTCGAACGGTTGTGTCCTCCAAAGCACCCAAGATAGTGACATCACAGCGCTGCGTATTGATATAAGCATCCGGACGGATTGGTTCACGCAGCCGGACTCACGCAGGGCTGCCTTCGAAGCCTGCACGTCAATAACAACCATCGATCCTTGCAATAGACGGTATGACTTCGGAGAGACCATTACGCATGAGTTGGGTCATGCACTTGGAATGGGAGAGGCCCAGGATGCTCCGCAAGGGTCAACTGCCGGCGTTTGCACGATCGGCAGTTCGCGAGCAACTATGTGTAGCGGACTCATGTCTTGGGAAACGGCACGCCGCACTCCCAATGCCTACGACCGAGAGTCCTTGCGTCTTCACTATGCAAACTAGCCGGAAGACAACGTAGGGAGATCACATGTTCCTCAGACGTATGCTACTCTCGCTGCTCGCGATTGTCTTTCTCGGCTGTGCTCCAGCAGATTCGAGGGTAGGCATGGTGTCTGAGGACAGCAGTCCCGCAGCCGAACAGGGCCAAGCTTCGCCTACCGAATCTGAGCCTCCCACTTCAAGCGAAAGCGCCCCTGCCTCGAATCCAGAAGCTTCGCCATCGAATTCCGACAGCACAGCAGGGGGTGCGGAGCGTGACTCATGCTTCGTGACTGTGCAGTCAGGCTACACCGAGGAGTTGGGTGGCGAGGAAGACGGGGAGAACTTGGGCGTCGAGTCACGAACGGACGGATCGGCAGAGACTCTGGATGCTCTCTTGGAGGAACTTGCCGGCAGAGTTGATGCGGCGTCAGACTCCAACGCTAGGGACGATGTCGGCATCGAGCTTGAATCGGATGCCGTAGTGGATGGTCTCCGAGCCGACAACTTGCGTGCTGCCGAGTACTTCGAAACGCTTGACGAGTCGAGGGCGCCGGGCGGGGTTGAGACACAGGTCTGGCTCGCTGACAATGGCCGCGGAAAGGTGTTCATTCAGAACGGGGTAGCCGGTTGGCAAGTGGTATCTGAGGAGTTCGCTGTACCCATCTCCGAGTGCTAGCTAAGCCTGGATCCACCGGTGAGGGTGCGGTAGGGCGGGTTCTGGTCGGTGGTGCCTGAACGGCAAATGCCCCCTGGTCCAGCGGCTGGGCATCGCGAGGCTGATCAACCGGCGGGTCCGACTTGATCCCGATCGGTCGGGCGCGGCCAACTGTGGTGCCAAGGCGGTCACGGTCTTGGGCGGATGTTGGCCGGTGCGGACTGCATCGATGACCTCGACGTCCTACGGGCCGGCGCGCACCGGTGCTGTGGGATGACCTCCGGGCGCCATCGACGGTGGGGACGTGGCTGTGGGCGTTCAAGTGGTCAAACGTCCGCGAGGTCGACGCCGTCACCCGCGAAACGATGAAGCGGGCATGGGCGGCGGGGCTGGGCCAGTTGCAAGGCAACGCAGAACAGTCTCGCTGAGTCCGACCATCGACGCCGCCAAACTGGCCTCACCTCCGTGTGCAAGCCGCGTAAGCATCTTGGCCATGAGAACCGGGTGCTCGCGGGTGACGCTGACGGGCTCGTCCTTCCGCCAGCCACGGGCGCTGAGCTGCTTGAACAGTGAGGTGGCGCGGTCGTCATCGATGAACCCGAGGTCTCGGGAGCGCATGATCAGGGACGCGATCGACACCCCCCAGCCGGCCTTCAGGACCTTGAAGTCAGACAAGGTGAGGTCTGCCCGCATCGCAGCCCTGAGTGGACCTGGCGGCACAAGGAACGCTGAGGCGAACGTGGAGGCCTGCGTCTCGGACTGACGCTGGTCGTCGCGTGACAAGACCGGTCCGCGGCCCCGATGCAGGATCAGGTGCCCCAGTTCGTGCGCAACGGTGTGCCGTTGGCGATCACCGGGTTCTCCTGGCATGTAGCCAATGGCCGGTACGTCCCAGGGCTCCCAGGCCGACACTCCCGAGTGACCTACGACGTCCCGGTCGGGGACAAACCCCGGAAGTCGGAGGGGGAACACGACGATCCCCGCAGCCTCACAGCGGCGGACCACGTGGTCGACAGCTGCACCGTCGGGTACCCCCAACCGGATTCGAGCGGCGGCGGCGGCTTCTTCAACGGGGAGCCCTCGAAGGCCATCGAAGTCCGGCGCCCGGACACCTGTGGTGGATGCGAGTCGTGCGGCCACGCGATGTGCCTCCTTGAAGAGCACCGCCACCCGATCGGTGTCCTTCTTGGAGGTCCGAGCCCGCTTGCGGAACCGCAGCGTCCCCTCCACGCCGGCCGTTGAGGCGCGTTCCGCGAAGAAGGCGAACGGGACGTCGAAGGCGTCGACGATGAGTTCGATCACGTCGTCCGCGGGGATCTCCTCCCGCTCGGCCATCGACAGGGTGGTCTGCGACACCTCCAACTCCCTGGCCAGGTCCACCTGGGTAAGTCCGTACAGGGTCCGGAAGTCACGGATCCGCGGGCCCCAGAGCAGTTCGCTTAGGGGGCTGTCCTCCCAGGTCCTCACTCCTGGAGCTTGGGCTGCTCGACCTCAGCGTCCTCATCAATCGGCAGCATGATGTCGATGGCAGCGTCAGACGACACGAACCCGAGGTCGGCGAAGCCTTGTGCGTCCCTAGGCAGGTAGAAGGCCAGATCCACCTGCTCCTTGCCGCCGTACCGCCAGCGTCCGACAGGACGCACCACTCGGATCGTTGGCAGGCCGTTGAGGTCGGCCTCCCAGCAGGCGATCAACTGGGCCGCGGGTACCAGCGTGGGCTCCTGCTGCTGCCAGTACAGGTTCCGGGCCCGGCTGTGACCCGGTGCGGGGGCTTCGAGTCGGGGATCATGCAGGACGCGCAGCGAGAGCATCCCGGTGGGATCGACCAGCAGGATCCGGCCGTTCGCGCTGATGGGCTTCAAGTCCCAGCCCGCCGGAACGTCGCGATCCACCAGGAGCGCGAGGTCGCTCCTGGCGATCGACGTGCGGTACCAGCCGTGCTCGGGTTCTTCGTCGAACCGAAGACGGCGGTGGTCGTCGGCTGAGGCAGTCGCCTTCTCGATCTTGGAGTGCAGCCACTCCGAGATCGGTTCGAGCGCCTTCGCGATGGCAGCGGGATCGTCCATCCACCCAGCATAGCTCAACCACCAATAATATTGGTCGCCATTACACACCCAACCCACCTGACAGCGGGAGACAGTTCACAGGCCTACCACACCGGTGAAGGCATCACGGGGCCCGTGGTAGCCTTCGCACTCGCACTCCCGTGCTCGGGCGCCAGCCTGCGTGCGCGCGACTGTCCCGATCCGCTCAGTCCGAGACCCACGGGACCAAGACAACCAATCCAACACGAGCTCAACTGAAGACACCGTAGCGGGGGGAGACACCCCCCGCCTCGCACGGTTCTTCTAAGCGCAGGGCAACCCGTACTCCTCCAAGCTCTCCGGTAAGAAAAGGATTCCCCCATGGCACGTCCCCAGCCGCCACGGCAGCAGCGTCCTGCAAAGCGCAAAGAAGACTGGTTCAAGAAGAACAAAGTCACCTACATCGACTACAAGGACGTCGAACTGCTGCAACGGTTCATCTCCGAGCGCGGCAAGATCCGTTCTGCCCGCGTCACCGGAATCAACCCGCAGCAGCAACGACTCCTGGCCGCCGCAGTCAAGAACGCCCGTGAGATGGCGCTGCTGCCCTACACGAGCCGGTAGGGAAGGACCACACCATGAAGGTCATTCTGAAGTCCTTTGTCGACAACCTGGGCGACGCCGGGGACATCGTTGATGTCGCCAACGGCTACGCCACGAACTTCCTGATCCCGCAGAACCTTGCGATGCGGGCCACCAAAGGGGCCGAGGCCGACTCCCGTGCGTTGCAACGCTCACGTATGAAGCGTGAGGCCGTCGAGATCGCCGAGGCGACCGAGCAGGCCAAGGGTGTCACCGGAACGGTGCTGACCATCCAGGCCACGGCCGGTGAGGACGGCACGCTGTACGGATCGGTGGGTCGCCGCGACATCGCGCAGGCACTGCACGACAAGATCGGGCTGGAGCTCGACTTCAAGCGGATTGATCTGGACCGCTCCATCAAGACCGTCGGCAAGCACGAGGTCGGCGTGAAGCTTCACCGCGACGTCATCGCCATGGTGATCATCGACGTGGTCGCAGATGAGATCATCCAGTCAGGTGCCGAGGACCTGGAGGAGGCACTGGCCGAAGTCGACGAGGTCGACACCACTCCTGCCGACACCACTCCTGCCGACACCACTCCTGCTGCCAGCGCTCCCGCTGCCAAGGCTGCGGACGACGTGACGACCGGCGAACCTGCCGAGGTCTGATCCATCTGGGCCGAATCGCGGTCAGCGTTCAGGCAGGCTGACGGCCAGACCTCCCTCGGAGGTCTCCTTACCGTGTGACTGGGGAAGGGCCGATTCCGATGCGATACAGATTGGCCAAGCGAATGTTTATCGGGGTCATCGGTCCCATCCTGACCGTCCGAGCCGTGGCTGTCCCCCGAAGGGGCACACGATCATGAAGGACGAAACGTCCGGTCACCTGCCCGCACCTGTGGACAACCTGTGGACTGCGTGTGGACGGAGGGACTGGATCTGTTGAGGGACCCTGACCGAGTGTTGATAACCACCTCGGATCTGTGGGCCAGCAATTCGGGGGTGCCGAGTCGTCCTGATGTGGCTGATGCCCCTGGCCGCGTCACACCCTCATGGCACAGTGCCCAACACGTCCGCGTCCAACGCCTGAACCAGGAGAACCCTCACCCATGTCCACACCTCCGGACTATGACGCTGGTACTCCGTCCCCTTCGTCGATGTCCGGTCCGGGTGCTTCCCACCAGGGTGCGCAGGGTCAGGCCGGGGGGTACGACCGCACTCCCCCCTACGCGCTGGAGGCCGAGATCAGCGTGCTGGGAAGCATGCTGCTGAGTTCAGACGCCATCGCGGAGATCTCAGAACTCGTCACCCCCGGCGACTTCTACCGGGGCTCGCATCGAACCATGTTCGAGGCGATGCGAGACCTGTACGACCGGGGCGAGCCGGTGGACTCGGTCACGCTGGCCGATGAGTTGCAGCATCGCGGAAAGCTTGAGGACATCGGGGGGGCGTTGGCGATCACCGACATCTCAGCCCAGGTCCCCACCCCCGCCAACGCGTTGTACTACGCCAGGATCGTCGGCGACCGTGCCTTGAAGCGCCGCCTGATCGAAGCGGGCAGCTCGTTGACCCGTCTGGGCTTTGATGTGGAGAAGGCCGGTGTGGACGCGATCGACGAGGCCGAAGCGATCGTCTTTGAGTTGGCCAACAACCAGCGTGGAGGCGAGTTCGTCCCGATGCGCGATCTGTTGCTGGAAGCCTTTGAGCTGATCGAGACGCTGCATGACTCCGACTCGACCATCACCGGCCTTGAAACCGGTTTCACCGACTTCGATGAGCTGACGTCCGGACTGCAGCCAGGCCAACTGGTGATCCTGGCCGCCCGACCGGCCATGGGCAAATCGACGCTGGTGACCAACATGATCAGCCATGTCACTGCCTCCCAACGCAAACCGGCCGTCTTCTTCAGCCTTGAGATGAGCCAGATGGAGATCGTCAACCGGATGCTGTCGGCAGAAGCCCGAATTGATTCGGATCGGATGCGGACCGGCAAGCTGAAAGCCGACGACTGGCCCAAGCTGTCAAAGGCCATGGGCAAACTGGCCGAAGCTCCGCTGTTCATCGACGACACCCCCGGTATCACGATGGTGGAGATCCGGTCGAAGTGTCGCCGGATCCACCAACGCCACGGGCTGTCTCTGGTCGTGGTCGATTACCTGCAGTTGATGGAGTCCCACAAGTCCAAGTCCGACGGTCGGGTGCAGGAGGTGGCGGAGTTCAGCCGTGGCATGAAGGTGCTGGCCAAGGAACTGGGATGTCCGGTGGTCGCCCTGTCACAGTTGTCGCGAAAGCCCGAGGACCGCACGGACCGTCGGCCGATGTTGAGCGACCTGCGTGAGTCGGGGGCCATCGAGCAGGACGCCGACATCGTCGGGTTCATCTACCGCGACGAGGTCTACAACCCCGATACCGAGGCCAAGGGCGAGGCCGAACTGATCGTGGCGAAACACCGCTCGGGTCGGTTGGCCACGCTGCGACTGTCCTTCCTGGGTCACCACTCACGCTTTGCCAATCTGGCCCGGACACCAGGATCCTATTCTGGGGGCACGCCAGTTTGAGCGCTCGAGCCGCACTCCAGGGCGGTGCTAGACTTCCTGTACACGTTCACGTACAAAAAAGTGGATTGCGAACTAAGCCAGCAGCGACGATCAGCTGACCAAGATCGTGGCGTCATTTCGCGAGGCCGACGACGCCGAGGCCGTCATCTTCGGCGACCGCCGTACCCCCAGGCGGGCGATGGAACCCGGTACACCTTCGATGAGGTGCGCCGATTACCGTAGAGCTTAGGGCGATCCGGTCCCGCGGCGTTTGGAGCCGGCCAGGCACGGAGAGATATTGAATCCGATGACCGCTTCACTTCCCCTGGTACTGGCCACCGAAGCCGGCGCCGCCCGGCAGAACTTCGTCAGTTTCGACGTGCCCCCCTGGGTCTGGGGTGCGTTGGGCGTCGGAATCGTGGTGCTGCTGCTGGCCGACGTGTTGCTGGTGCACCGCAAGCCCCACACGATCCACATGAAAGAGGCTGTCACCGAATCGGCGGTGTGGATCACCATCGGGCTGTCCTTCGGGCTGGTGATCCTGCTATGGCAGGGTGGCCAGGCCGCAGGTGAGTACTACGCCGGCTATCTGATCGAGAAGAGCCTCTCGATCGACAACGTCTTCGTGTGGGCGGTGATCCTCAACTACTTCGCCGTCCCGCCCAAGTATCAGTTCCGGGTGCTGTTCTGGGGGGTCTTTGGTGCCCTGGTCCTACGAGGCATCTTCATCTTTGCGGGCGTGGCCCTGATCGAGCGTTTCGACTGGGTGCTGTATGTGTTCGGCGCGTTCCTGCTGTACTCCGCCTACAAGCTGGCCGCCCACCGCGGTGTGGTGGTCTCACCGGGGGACAACCCGGTGCTGAAGATCGTTCATAAGGTGGTGCCGTCCACCACGGAGTACGCGGGACAGAAAATGTTTGTACGGCAGGCCGGACGAACTCTGGCCACCCCGTTGTTTGCCGTGCTGGTGCTGATCGAGGCCACCGACGTGGTGTTCGCGGTCGACAGTGTCCCGGCGATCCTGGCGGTGTCACGGGAGCCGTTCATCGTCTTCTCATCCAACGCCTTTGCGATCATGGGGTTGCGCGCGCTGTACTTCGCACTGGCGGGGATGAAAGATCGTTTCCGCTATCTCGACCTGGGCTTGGCGGCCATCCTGGCCTTCGTCGGGGTCAAGATGCTGATCGTGCAGTTCGTGCATCTGCCCATCCCGCTGAGCCTGGGCGTCATCTTCACCATCCTGACGGTCGCGATCGTGGGATCGGTGATCGCGGACCGTCGCCAGGATGATCCGCCCTCGACGCCGGATCCCACCACGCCCGACTCACCCAAGTCAGTGCCAGACGAGCACCTGAGCTAGGGGCTTGCGGGCGATATCAGGAACCGTCGCGTCAACTGCGGGATAGCCGACCGGCAGGACCAGGTAGGGCTGCTCATGCGGCGGACGCTGCAGGATCTGTGACAGGAAGGCCATCGGGCTGGGGGTGTGGGTCAGCGTGACCAACCCCATCTGATGCACCGCTGCAATGAAGAACCCCGCGGCGATGCCACATGACTCGCTGGCGTAATAGTTCTTCGAGCGACCACCGTCGGCTGTCACCGTGTAGCGGTGTTTGAACAGCACCACCAGGTAGGGGGCGTCGGTCAGATGGCGCTTCACCGAGTCGGTGCCCAGCGGTGCCAGTGCTCGCAGCCATTCGTCGGGCGCGCGCTCGGCGTAGAACTCCGCCTCCTCGGCCTCCGCATGGGTCCGGATCTGCTGGCGCACATCCGGGTCGGTCACCACCACGAACGTCCATGGTTGCCGATGGGCTCCGGAGGGTGCCGAGCTGGCAATGTCGACCGCAGCGGTGATCAGCTCCGGATCCACCGCTTCTGTCGAGAAGTCCCGCACGGTGCGACGGCGCTGCATGTCGCGCTGCAGGTCGCCGGCGCGGCGCCGCATCTGCTCTGGCGGGATGCGCTTGAACTCCAGAGGTACCAGGACCGGATCGGGAAGAGCCTGAGTCATCGCGCCCCACCGTAGGGGTTGGTCAGTACAAGTTTCTCACCGACTGCTGCAACTCCGTCGTCCATGACGGCGTCGGAGTCCCCAACCAACCACACGAAAGGTGAGGCGATGAGGTTCTACGACAACACGGGTGCGGCTAGACCAGCCAGGGGTCTGCGACGGGCCCGGCGGCTGGCGGCAGTGGCGGTGCTGCTGGTGCTTGCGGCCGCGGCCTGCAGTGCCGATGACTCCACGGTGTCCAGTGACACGGCCGACGCCAGTTCCGCGGCCACCTTCGCGCCCCAGGAAGCCCGGGGGGAGGGGGAGTCGGTTGCAATCGGATCTTCCGCGGATTCCTCACTGGACGAGGTGGCCCAGGACGACGGCGCGCAGCAACTGTCCGATGACGCCAGCGGAGGGTCTGCTGCAACGCCCGACCCCGCCGCCCCCATCCCACCCCCGCTGGACACCGCGATCACCGGGGAGCGGATCATCAAGGAGGGCACGGTGACCCTCGAAGTCGACCCGGGCGACTTCGACGCCGCATTCGGCCAGATCATCAGCCGTGCCCGGGCCCTCGGTGGCCACGTCGCAGGCACCTCCTCCTCAACCACCGACGGCCCGGACGAGCAGAGTCTGGTCTCGGGACAGGTCACCATCCGGATCCCGGTCCGCAACTTCGAGGACCTGCTGACCACGCTCGGTGATGCCGGCCGGGTCATCGACCGCGACGTCACCAGCCAGGACGTCACCGCCGAGTTCACCGACCTGGAATCCCGGCGCCGCAACCTACAGGCGCAGGAGCGCTTCTACCTCGGCCTGCTGGACCAGGCCGCCTCGGTCCCTGACGCGATCGCGGTCCAACAACAACTTGACGGCATCCAGGGACAGATCGAGCAGATCACCGGTCGGATCAATCTGCTGGAGGATCGGACCTCATTCTCAACCCTGACGGTACGCATCCGCGAACGTGGTGTGGAGATCGACCCGGTCACCACCGATGAGCCCGCTGGCTTTGCCCCCTACCTGCAGGACGCCGCCAACACGTTTGTGACCACGGTGGGCGCCATGCTGATCTTCCTCACCTTCATCACTCCCTTTGCGCTCCTGGCTCTGGCCGCCTTCGGTGTGTACCGCATGGTTCGTCGCCGCCGGCACTCCTCACCTGTGCGCACCGGCGCCGCTGCGCACTCCGAGCTTCCCCGGCCACCGGTGCCGGTCGGCGCCAGCGCCCCGGCGGCAGAGGAACCACAGCCCTAGCCTGGGCCGCGTGGGTGAAGGTGGGCATCGGCCTGGTCCTCGGCGTGTGGTGCCCTGGCCGGACTGACCAGCGGATCGGTCATCGGAATCTAGAGTCCACTCACGCAGACCCCACGACGATCCGGTCCCGGGCTACAACCCCAGGATTGGCAGTAACCCCCGGACTGGCAGGCCGCCCCCGGTCAGGGGAGTGAAGGGTTCGGTGCCCAGCGCGAGGTCAACCTGGGGTCCACCGTTGCTCAGCATGTAGTTCAACGCCCGGTTGACGTCACTGGCATTGTTGGATGCCGGGGTCGGGGCGATCACCAGAGTGGACAACACACCCAGGGCGTTGCCGGAATCGTCCAGGAATGCCGAACCCGAGTCGCCGGGGATGCCGGGGGTCACCGCGTAATGAGGATGGGTCCAGCCGTTGCCGGTCGTGCCCAGCGAGATGCCGAGCTTCGGACTCAACGGGGACAGACCGAAGCGCAGGCTTGAGTTGCCGTAGCTGTGCACGAACTCCCCGGTGCTGGTGCCAATGGTGTTGATGCCAACCGGTCCACCGATCACGGGCAGCGACGGGTTGACTGAGGCGTGGTCGGCAGGGTCCAACTTGATCAGCGCGAAGTCGTTGTAGGAACACGCGTCCGGATCGGTCTCATCGACGGACTGCATGGTCAGCCACGAGTTGTAGGCCAGCGTTCCTGGGCGGCTGGCGCCGTCGACCTCCACGGGGGTGCCCAATGGCAGAGAACCGGAGTCACAGCCGTTGGTCTCCGTCGGGCCACCGGTGCCCGAGCAATGTGCGGCCTGTCCGATGTAGACGTCACCGCCTCCGAAGAAGACGAAGTTGGAGGTGCATTGTGCACCGTCGGTGTAGGTCTGCACCCCGGGAGTGATCGTGGCCTGGTTGGCCGGGGCCCAGGTGGGTTGGGCGTCGGCAACCGGGGCCAGGGTGATGGCTGCGGCCATTGCAAGGGTCAACAGCAACGCGGTGAGCGTGCTGCGGCGTAGTACGGGAGTCATTGCGGCGTTTCCTTCTGTGTGACGGCGGTCCACTAGTGGTTGCGGGTTGATCGGCTCATACCTGCACCAATTTTGGAAATGGCTGCTAGTTCTGCGACGAATTATCCGTGTGTCTGGCACATTGCGTCCCCGTCAACAGTAACGTGAAGCACCCGGCGGTGGTTGTACAGGTTATCTGGAGCACGAGGTCCTGGAGTTGTATGCAGCGGGCGAGACCTACGACACCATCGCCGCTCGCCTGGAGGTCCATCGCAACCGCATCGACAACGCCCTGCAACGGGCCCGCAAGAAGATCCTTGCCTATCGTGTCAACGACGTGGCCGTGGCAGCCTGATCCTGCTCGCAGGCTTCCACCGGCAGGGGAAACCATCTCAACTCCTCGAAGTCAGCGGTGACCTCTGGCCAGCCGGGATCGACGACCGCCGGCCCCTGGGCCAGGATCTGCCTGGCCGTGCGGAGATGATCGGCCAGCGTCAGGTCATCGGGGGTCCGTGCGGGGCGGCGCTGGCGGAACCCGTCGGGGCCAGGGACCAGATCCGTCAGGCGTTCGATCCCGTCTTGGGTTGCCGCCCGGTGCTGCCACAGCCCTGTGGCCACGTCGAAGCGGTAGTCAGGCAGTAGCCGCGCCCCGTGATCGGCCACCAACTCGACAGCCGACAGGATGTAGTCGACCTCCTCGGCGGACACGAAGTAGTTGAAGTTCACCCTCACCCAGCCGGGTTTGATGCCCTCACAGCCGCGGCCGATCTCGCGCTCGAACGCACGGGAGGTCTCGATGTCGATGCCCAGCAGCCGATGTCCGTACGGCCCAGCGCAGGAGCAGCCACCGCGTGACTGTATGCCGAACAGATCGTTCAGCAAGGCGACCACATAGTTGTGATGCAGGTAGCGCCCGTGCGGGCTGGCGGTCGCCGGGCCGCCGTCGTGGGTGATCACGAACGACACGATCGACAGTCTCTCGTGATCGCGGTTGCCCAGGATCTCGATGCGCGGATGCGCTGCCCAGCGGCCGATCGCCTGACGGATGACGATCTCCTCGCGGCGCCGGATCTCCTCGGCACCAACCGCCTCTTTCAACGCAAAGACCAGTCCAGCCCGGATTGAACCGACGATGTCGGGGGTGCCGCCCTCCTCACGATGTTCGATGTCGTCCAGATACCGATGCTCGGTGGGGTTGACGTACCACACGGTCCCCCCGCCGGGGACGCTTGGGGCAGTGGTGGTAAACAGTTCGGTACGAGCGATCAGCAGACCGGGAGTGCCGGGTCCACCAACCAGCTTGTGGGGGCTGATGACGATCGCGTCGAAGTAGTGGTCGGGGTCCCCGTCGTCGGGGTCGACATCGATGGGGACGTAGGGCGCCGCAGCGGCAAAGTCCCAGAACGACAATGCCCCGTGGTGGTGCAGCAGCCGACTGATGGCGGCGGTGTCGGTGGTGATGCCCGTGACGTTTGAGGCAGCCGAGAAGGACCCGATCTTGAGGGGGCGGTCGGCATAGGCGATCAGGTTGGCCTCAAGGTCGGCCAGGTCGATTCCTCCGTCAACGTCTTCGTGGATGGTGATCAGGTCCGCCACCGACTCACGCCAAGCAAGATCGTTGGAGTGGTGTTCGAAGGGACCGATGAACACCACCGGCCGCTCCTGCTCGGGAATCTGGAGGCGTGCCGACCATCGTTCGGGGATGCGCAGGCCCAGGACATGCACCAGACGGTCGATGGCGCCCGTGGACCCCGAACCGCAAAACAGCACTGCGTAGTCCTTGCCGGCACCCATGCAGCGGCGGATGATCTGGCGGGCATCCTCGCGGAAGCGGGTGGTCTGCAGTCCCGTGCCGGAGGATTCGGTGTGGGTGTTGGCGTACTTCGGCAGCACGTGATCACGGATGGCGTCCTCGACGAAGTCAAGGGCCCGTCCAGACGCGGTGTAGTCGGCGTAGACCACAGGTCGCGGGCCGTAGGGGCCACTGACCGTCTCGTCGGCCCCGATCACGCCATCGCGGATACGGCGAACAAGTGCCTCGGCATCATGAGTCATGGGCCGACTGTAACGCTGGCGAGGAGGCTCAGACATCCACGCCGTAAAGCCTGCGAAGCTCAGCACGCAACTGATTCTCCACCAGTGCGCCGTTGGCGACGTTCAACAACTCGCCGTCTGCTGAGTAGAACGCGGTCAACGGCATGCCCCGGCCGCCCAGTGCCCGGTGCAGCCCGCTGTTGTTGCCGCCGCCCTGATCGACTCCTATCGGCCACCAGTCGATTCCGAAGTCCTGGGCCATCGCCAGACCGTTACCGGTCTCCTGGGAGTTGATGCCCAGGAACTGGACCTGCCCGCGGAGCTCATCGCTGACCTTTGAGAATCCGGGCAACTCCGCTTCGCACGCGGTACACCAGCTGGCGAAGAAGTTGGCCACGACCGGTGTGCCCTCATACTCAGCCAGGGTGACACGCTGGGACTGGTCAGTCACGCTTGGTTGTCGAACAACGCCTGGCCCAACGTTGTCGCCGTTGCTCCCAGGGCCACGAACACCGCCCCGAAACCCAGCACGAACAGGCTGGTGTCGCGGGTGACGCGAAGCGAGCGGTTGATCCCCGTGTCGGTGCTCTCGCCGGCCTCCCCGCCGATGTCTCCGCTGATCAACGCCATGTAGGCGGGGACCAACGGCAGCACGCAGGGGACAGGAACGACACCACTCCGCCGGCAAAGGCCGCGACAAAGGTGATCCCGGAGGGATCAAGGGGGGTCGGCACCATGGCGCGGTAACTCCCGGGGGTCCCCACGAGTTCCGTGTGTGCGGGGGCGACGTGTGGCTACCAGTCGCCTCCGCCGCCCGAACCTCCGCCGCTGTCACTGCTTGACCCGCTGTCACTGCTTGAGCCGCTGTCGTAGCTGTCAGAACTGGATGACGTCCAGGTATCGGAAGACCCAGACCCTCCGCCGCCCGGGCCAGCGCGGCGGATGCCCCTCACCATGAACCACCCCACGCCGCCGAAGAACAACAGTTCAGGCAGCCAACCGGGGAAGCGGCTGCCGCTGCGGGGCAGGAGGTCCTCGATGTCCTCGGGCGACGGGCGTTCGCCCAGTGGGGTGTCGATGGCCGTTCCCCGCGCGAAGGCGACGCTGACCCACGCGCCGTCGCTGTCTGACACCCGGGCTGTATCCCGACGGCTTGGACACCTCTTCCCCGCCTGATCCAGAGATGCGGCAATGACGCAGCGGATGGCTGAGCGGTCGATACCGACCATCTGGACCGACAAGGCCGGGACCTCACCGTCCCACGCCGGATTCACGACGGGGATCACGGCCCTGATGGTGCTTTCGTCCACGCGGATCACGGCACCGGTCAACTCGTAGCTGATCACATACACCTGTTCGCCGCTGACGGTGCTGTCGGTGTCCCCGATGCGGATCCTGGTGATGGTGTCACCGTGGCGGACAGCAACCGTGCGACCGTCCGCGGTGATGTCGTCATAGGCCAGTGTCGCCTCGCGGCTGGCCCCGGTCTGGGCGTCGGTGACGGTCTGGCTGGCGGGAAGGTCCAGGAAGATTCCGCGCCGTGGCTCGGGGAAACGCACGACGATGCGGTGAAGGACCTCAACGGTTCCGTCGGGGTTCACGTCCAGTCGGACGTCCCACTCCTCGGTGTCAAACGATCCGCGTTGACCAGCCGCCAGCGCAGGAGACGCAAGGCCCAGGGTCAGAAGAATCAGCAGGAGGAGAATCGGTCCGCGGAGCGCGCCTCCGCGAGGCACGGAGGGAGGTGAGGACTGCACCGCGTGATAGTGAGGCAACCGGTCGTGACTGTCCACACCCGAGTGAGGGCCCACAGCCCGCGAGTGACTACACGAGGGGCTACGACGCGCCAGGGGTGTAGTCACTCACGAGCCAGATGGGCAGGTCAGATGCGTATGATGGCCGAAGTGCAGTCGATGGTGCGCGCTGCTGTAGTCACTGGTGGGGCCGATCTACCCAGCCACTACGCTGTGGTGCATCAACGATGGCCCTGGGGCCGGACCACGGCCCGCCCCGCCGACGCGGATGGGCCTGACTGCCGTCGTCCTGGTCGAGGGAGTCAGTGATCAGGTGGCAGTTGAGTCGTTGGCGGCCCGGTATGGCCGCGACCTGACGTCAGAAGGTGTGCAGGTCATACCGATGGGTGGCGCGATGGGCATCGGGCGCTTCCTTGGGCAATCCCCTGGCCGTGTGCGCACGAGTTCTACGCGATTGCCACGCATGCGCGTATCTATGATCCGCCGTCCTCGCCTGCCCAGGCGATCAACCAGTTGACCGCGTGGTCCGCCTCCCCAACTCTTCGCTTCATCGGCGAAGGCGAGGCGCACCTGGTCCGACTGGCCGACCTCGCGCGTGCGGCAGATCTCCGTGGCCCGAGAGTCCACGACGCCCGAATCGCCGCGATTCGCATGCATCACGGTATTGAGCATCTCGTCACGCTGGACCGCGACTTCACGCGCTTTCCACGACTTGCCACCCGCAGCCCATTGACCGGTTCGGGCAACTGACAGGCTGGCTGAACAGATCTCTTGAAGGAGTGCCCGTCAGACCCTCAGAGGGTGGGGCGGGTGAGGGGACACCCCGCAGGTTGGCCCCGAGTGCGCCCGAGGCCTTGGTCAACCGCAGCCGGAACCGCTCGACGACGCCGAGGGGTGCATCGCGGACGGCGTCCTCGAGCGTCGCACCCTATTCCACATCGTCATTCCACCTCGTCGATCAGCAGGTCGTGACCGCCGGGATAGGGGTCGATGGTGCAGTCCGGGGGGCGCGGTGAGGGTGCCACCACGCCCGTCGTCGAACTCGATGACAAGGATTTCCAGGTGCCGTGAGGCTACCTGGACGGTGTGACGGCCTCCCCGGTGGTCCAGGCGGATTCGGTGCGGCGGCCGATCAGCTGACCGGTGGGACCCAGCGGTAGACGTCCAGGCGGCCCGGGTCGGCGTCGGACCAGGCGCTGCCGGTGTCAAACACGACCACACCGCTGTCACCGACCCCGATCCGGCCGGGGCAGCTGTTCGAGCCGCGCAGCGGGTCCAGATCGAGCCGTCGCAGCTCGCCCGTCGAGCGGTCCAGGCGGTACGTGCCGCCGCAGGGC
>JBPCKA010000031.1:0-59282 GCA_051004735.1 Euzebya sp.
TCGACACACTGGTTCGTCTTTTTGGTGCGGCGGGCGTCCCAGGGGGTGCGAGCGGACCGGCGGGGGGGGGTTGTTTTGGCGGCGCGCCCCCAGGGCTTGGGCGCGACTCTCGCCAAAGTCAATCAACCCGAGGTCGCGGGCGTTGCGGACCGCGTCGTCGTCAAAGGTCTTTGAAACCGCTATCAGCGTGATGCCGCCAGAGCTGCGACCTGCCTGCTCGGCGGCCCGATCGATGCGAAGACGGACGTCGGCGACTCTCTCGGCCAGTGTCGGGGCGATGGACGTCATGACTCCGCCCCCTCCTGCCACACCACAATGCCGGCCTGGCGGCCCTCGGTGCGCTTCTCCAGGCCCCCAGAGGCGCGGTGGGAGAACCAGCGACCCTGCCCCTCACAGCGGGTGCAGCCGCCTGCCCGGCTCAGTCGCCCAATCCCCAGACGACCCAGTTGCTTCGTCACACCGCCGATGAGGTCCACCGACGGTGTCCCCCAGGTCGTTCGACCGGATGTGCCCGACACGACAGATTCGACGGCTTGTGCCATCGCTTCGGGGACCTCATAACAGCAGGGGCCGATGGCCGGGCCGATCACGACCTCAAGGTCAGAGGGTTCACACCCACTGATCTGGCACAGTCGGGCTGCGGTGGCGGTTGCGACACCCGCAACCAATCCTGGCCGACCTGAATGTGCGGCAGCGACACCGGCAGGGGAGGCCATCAGTACGGGCACACAGTCCGCGGCCAAAACGGCCAGTCCGAGACCTGGAGTGGTGGTGCAGATCCCGTCACACGACGGCGTTGATGTTGCGGTGGCTACCTCAACGACATCGGACCCGTGAACCTGGTGCATCCAGGCGACGCGGGAACTCTCAAGTCCGCATGCCGCCGCCAACGCAGTGCGAGCGCGGCGATGGTCGCCTTCTCCGACGGACTGTGACATCGTGCCGAGTTGTCGATCGGAGAAGGCGTAGCCCACCGACGCTGCCAGCCGTCCCTGCAACGGGACCTCTGGCAGCATCTGCACGCCTGTGACAGGTGACGCGGACGTCACCCCGCCGGAGCGTGGTGTGGTGGTCATGGGGAAGAGACCGGTAGAAGTGTTATCTGCGCAGGAACGAAGGGATGTCCAGATCGTCATCGCCGCTGTCGGCGTCATCGGGAGTCGATGCAGCAGGAGAACGGAAGACGTCATCGTCATCATCATCTTCGAGGATGGATGGCAACGGTGGGGGCGAATCGACCCGTACCGTGCGACCGAAGTCCGGTCGGGCGGGCTCACGGGCGGGACGAAGTTGCGTCACGCTCGCAGCCGCCTGGGAGGACATCTGTGTCGGCGCCTCACGCTGCTTTGAGGTGGGGCTGTCGTTGAAGCCGGCGGCGATAACCGTCACCTTGACCTCATCGCCCAACGAGTCATCGATGACGGTTCCGAAGATGATGTTGCCGTCGGGGTCCGCGTGTTCCGCGACCACCGCAGCAGCCTCGTTGACCTCGTGCAGACCCAGGTCGGATCCGCCGGCGATGGTCAACAGGACCCCGCGAGCACCATCCATTGAGGCCTCAAGCAACGGCGAGGCGATCGCCATCTCCGCCGCTGACCGAGCGCGTCCTTCACCGCGGGCCTTGCCAACCCCCATCGTGGCCGATCCGGCGTCACGCATGACGGTGGAGACGTCGGCAAAGTCGGTGTTGATCAGACCTGGCGTCGTGATCAGATCAGTGATGCCCTGCACGCCGTGCAGCAGCACGTCATCGGCCAGACGGAACGCGTCAAGCATTGAAGTCTCGGAGTCACTGACCTCCAGCAGTCGATCGTTCGGGATGACGATCAGCGTGTCCACAGCAGCAGCCAGACGGTCCACACCGTGTTCGGCCTGCATGTGACGGCGTTTGCCCTCAAAGGCGAATGGACGGGTGACCACACCGATGGTCAGGGCGCCGAGTCCTTTGGCAATCTCGGCCACGATGGGCGCACCGCCAGTTCCGGTGCCCCCGCCCTCCCCGGCGGTGACAAAGACCATGTCGGCGCCCTTGAGCACTTCCTCGATCTCGTCGCGGTGCTCCTCCGCGGCCTTCTCGCCGACTTCGGGATCGGACCCGGCGCCAAGGCCTCGGGTCAGTTCGCGTCCGACGTCGAGTTTGACATCGGCGTCGGACATGAGCAGAGCCTGGGCATCGGTGTTCACAGCGATGAACTCCACGCCTTTCAGCCCGGCCTCGATCATGCGGTTCACGGCGTTGACGCCTCCACCGCCGATGCCCACCACCTTGATGACGGCGAGGTAGTTCTGAGGTGCGGCCACTGACAATTCTCCTTCTCGACCGTGCTCTGCCAGCACGGGGGTTATGACATTTCATGGGGGAAGCCCGTACCGAGACCCACCACATGTGGGGCACAGACGGGCACGAAGTGGGTTGTTGCCAACCCTAACCCTGAAGTAAAGGGTTATAGTTATGTAAACCTCTTGACTTCACAGACCTTACTCATCGGTGTGCGGTCCGTCAACACGCTGCGCCTAACCCCCTTGGTCGGTTGGTTACGAGATGATGACCGACAGGCCTACCGGGATGCCAGTGGCACCGGCCTTGGTTCACCCGGCCACCCCCTACGAGACAAAGGTTCACGTTGATGAAGATCTCTGTTCGCGGCGTAGTGATGCTCACGCTGTTGCTCCTGGCCACTGCCTGTGGCAGCGTCGGCGACTCGATCGCCAACCAGGCCCTGGAGGATCAGGGGATCACGGTGGACGGCGACACCGTCACCGTCGAGAACGCAGACGGCAGCGTCACGTCTGCAACCAGTGGCCTGCCGGCTGACTTCCCCGCTGATTTCCCTCTGCCCGAAGGCGCCCAGGTACAAGGTGGCGTCAGCGGTGCCTTCGGTGCCACCGATGTCGTGGCATCCCTGGTCCTGCCAGGTGACGTGGCGACCAACACGGCCTATTTCTCACAGGCATTGCCCGACGCCGGCTACACGGTGGTCAGTGAGATCTCGGGTCCGGATCGCACCAACACGGTGTATGAGATCGATGGCGGCGGAGTGACCGGTCAGGTGGTCCTCAACCCGCAGGGCAGTGACACGCTGCTTGGCATCACCCTGGACCTGAAGCAGTAACCAGGTGGTCGCGGTCGGCGGCGCTCAGCAGCAGCCGACCGCGCGACACCGTGCTCTTGGAGCGAAAACGGGGTCCGCTGAGACCCGGATGCTCAGGTCTGGATGAACGGTCGGTCGGGTATCGAGACGTCCATCAGCGAGGGACGCATGCCCCGGTCGATGGTCTCACCGACCAGCGCAGCCAGGGTTGCGGCCTTGGCCCGTACGTTCTCGGCCCGTCCCAGGTGCACGACGAACTCTGCGGGCCCTGATTGTGTCGGGATACGAAAGTTGACGTTGACCTCGCCAGCGCCAATCGAGTCATATCCGACGATCCAGTTGTCAAAGATCGGGGGCATCACCGCGGCCACCGAGGTCGTAGCCAACAGGTCAGGATCGGTGATCGATTGGCCCACCGTGAGGGGGGCCAGTGAAACCACGGACGGCAGTGTGGCCGCTGAATCCACCGTGATCAGGTCGCGATCCGAATCGATCATCGGTTCGGCTTCCAGCACCGTGCCGTCGGCGTCCAGCAGATACCGCATGCCCTGGTTGGTGGCAACCAGAACAGGATGGGACACGGCGACCCGGATCTCGATGGTGGAGGGCAGCCGTCGCCGCGTCGACACCTGCCGGACCCAGGGCAGCGATTGCACCCGTTCCCGCACCTGCTCCAGGTCCACGTCAAGCACGTTCGTGCCACCCGCCACGTTGATCTGATCGGTGACCACCGTCCGTTGGGCAGCGGTGAGACCCACCACCGAGACGGTTTCAACGGCCATCAAAGGGGAGCGGAGCACGCCCATGGTGACCAGCACGATCGCCAGCACGGCCCCCAGGCTGGCTGTGATCAGATCGTCGCGACGGCGTCGACGACGCAGGTTGGCGATCCGACGTTCGCGCATTTTGGGATGGCCCGTGATCACGATGGGATCCGTTGCCAAGCCAAGCCAGGTCAGTGGACGAGGTCCAAACCGTCGTCGCGGTGGCCGCGCCGTTTGCGCGGCACGACCCGAACTGGCCGTGGGACGCGACGGTCGGGCCCGACGGGGCCGCGCACTCGACACCACTCCCAGGAATTGCAACCCCGCCACGGCCTGTCGTCGGATCATTCCAACCCCTCCTCGAACTCTCCGGCGATCACTACTTCAGGATGCAACACAATCCCGTGCACGCGCCTGACCTCGCGCTGCGCGTGACGGATGATCGCGTACACGTCTGCGGCACGGGCCTGCGGTGTGACCGTGATGAAGTTTGCGTGCTTGGTGCTGATCCGAGCGCCCCCGACCTGATACCCCAACAGATCGGCGCTGTCGATCAGTCGGCCGGCCGAATCACCTTCGGGATTGCGAAACACGCTGCCACACGACGGTTGATTGATGGGTTGGTGGTCACGACGCCACTGCCGCATGTCCGCCATCTCCGCGGCCAACGTCGGACCGTCGCCGGCGCTCAGTGACACCTCGACCTGTGTGACGACCGCAGCATCGGGCAGTGCGGTATGGCGATAGGACATCTGCAACTCAGGCGCGGTGATTCGTTGGGCACTGCCTGAGTCAAGCCGCACCACCTGCGCCCAGACCAGGACATCGGCCAGCTGTGCCCCGTGAGCTCCTGCGTTCATGCGAACCGCACCGCCCACGGTTCCGGGGATGGCCACCCCGAATGCCATCCCCTGCAATCCCAGGCGCTCGAGTTTGTTCGCCAGTACCGGCATCGGCTCTGCCGCACCGACCTGAACCCTGACATCCTGCGGATCCTGATCAGAGATGACGTCAACACCACGCAGTCCTTTGCCCAACAGGATGACCAGCCCATCCCAACCCGAATCGGCCACAAGCAGGTTCGAGCCACGGCCGATGATCAGCCACGGCAGTCCGTGATCCCGGCACACCCGCGCCGCTGCCTGCAGATCCTCGGTTGATTCGGCTCGCAACACGGCCCGGGCCAGCCCTCCGACGCCCAGGGTGGTGTGCCGGGCCAGCGACACCTCCGCCTGCACGGTCCCGGCCACCTCGGCGCGCAGGGACTGCACCACCGGGTCATTCAGACCTGCTGAGATGTCCATCACTTGCGTTCCGCCAGCAACTTGAGGATCTCAGGACCCAGGGTGGTGATGTCGCCGGCGCCCATGGTCAGGATCAGGTCACCCTCACGTGCCATCTGCGCCAGCAGGGCGGGCAGGTCAGCCTGATCGGGCACGTATCGCACTTCAGCCCCGGTCTGTGCTGCGGCCTCCGCGACCACCGCCCCGGTCACCCCCGGTATCGGCGCCTCTCCTGCGGTGTAGATGTCGGTGATGATGACCACGTCGGCGTCGGTGAGCGCGCGGCCCAGATCTGCTCCCATCGCTTGTGTCCGTGAGTAGCGATGTGGTTGGAACACTGCGATGACCCGGCCATCGGGGTTTGCCTGGGCCGCCGCCGCCAGCGTGGCCCGCAGTTCGGTGGGATGATGCCCGTAGTCGTCGACAACGCAGATACCGGCGACCGTCCCCAGGCGCTGGAAGCGGCGCAACGCACCGCTGAAGGTATGCAGGCCGCCCGCGGCCAGGGCGCCGTCTCCGCCGACCCATCGCACGGCTGTCAGAGCCGCCGCAGCGTTCAGGATGTTGTGGACACCGGGGACCGCAAGACGAATCTGTCCCAGATCGCCCTGGGGACCGGTCAGCCGGAAGGTGGCGCCGCCACTTGGGGTGTGGGTGACATCGTGGATGCCGATATCGGCCCCGGCACTCATCCCGTAGGTCCACATCGGATCGGTGACATCGCGGGCCAGGTCACGTGTTCCGAGGTCATCAGCGCACAGCAGTGCCAGACCCCCAGACACCCGGCGATCCAGGAACTGCAGGAACGCCTGCCGGTAGGCGTCAAGGTCTGCGTAGACGTCGTGGTGGTCCATCTCAAGGTTTGTGATGACGGCGACGTCGGGCGTCAGGCGCAAGAAGGATCTGAAGGCCTCGTCGGCTTCGGCCACGAACACATCGCCTGAACCGTGATGGGCGCCGGTGGGTTGGGACTCCTCCGAGGGGGATGCCCCGGCCACGGCTCGGCCGGGCAGGGACCCGCCGATGGCATAGGACGGGTCCATCCCGCACGCCTGCAGGGCCACTGCCGTCATCGCCGTGGTCGTGGTCTTGCCGTGAGTGCCGCTGATCAGGATGCGTCGTTGACCTGCCATCACCATCTCCAGCAGGTCCGCCCGCAGGATCACCGGAATCCCCAACTCGTGGGCACGCCGCAGTTCCACGTTGTCCTCGGGGACCGCATTTGAGATCACCACCAGGCCAGCACCCTCGACCAGCGATTGGTCGTGACCGATGGTGATACGGCCACCAAGACCGCGAAGCACGGTGTTGGTCGGGCCGTCTCGCAGGTCGCTGCCGCTGACCGACATCCCACGTTCCAACAGGACCTGGGCCACGGCTCCCATGCCAGACCCGCCGACACCGACCAGGTGGACGTGCACGTCGGGACTCAGGACAGCGTCGCTGAGTGAAGCGGACGGGCTCATGTTGGTCTTCCCTGTCCCGCGAAGACACTGGTGATCAGTGAGGCAAGATCCACCGCCGCCTCAGGACGCCCGAATTCGGCCGCCCGGGTCTGCATCGCGGCATAGGCCATCCGGTCACGGAGTAAAGGCTGCGCAGCGCCAACCAGCGTCCCGGCGTCCAGATTCTCATCGGCGATCACGACGGCTCCCCCCACACGCTGCAACGCCATGGCGTTGGCCGTCTGGTGATCGGCTGTCGCGTGGGGATAGGGAACCAGGATCGAGGGGACCGCCAACGCTGTCAGTTCGGCAATGGAGGAGGCACCTGCCCGGCATACGACGACATCCGCAGCCGCGTACGCCAGGTCCATGCGGTCGATGAACTCGGTGCACACGACCTTCAGACCCTCTGACTGCGCGCGGCCATCAGGATCGATTCCCTGTCCCAGCCAGGCGATGCGGGACTCGTCATGGCTTCGAGCACCGGTTGCATGAAGGATCTGGATGCCACCGGGATCGGCCCACAGCGTCGCACTGGCCGCGGTGGCTTCATTGATGCGCTGCGCGCCCTGGCTTCCGCCGAAGACCAGCAGCGTCCTGCGATCCCGGTCCAAGCCAAAGGTGTCCAGGCCCTGAGGGCGAAGCACCTCGCGGATCTGGGCACCGCTGAGGTCATCCGCCCGGGCTGGCTCTGGCAGGAGGTCTGGCCGGACCGGGTTGCCGGTCAGCACCGTGGGGGTCCCTCCGAAGGAGCCCATCGCCTCCTCATAGGACACCGCCACTGCCGTGGCGGCCCTCGCCGCCAATCGGTTGGCCAGGCCGGCAATCGCGTTCTGCTCATGAACCACCAGTGGAGTTCTGGTGAGCCGGGCCGCCAACGCCAACGGAACCGAGGTGTACCCACCGAATCCAACCGCCGCGACGACCTCACGTTCACGGATCAACGCCACGACCCGACGTACCGCTGATGCCAGCACGAAGGGAAGCTTCAGCGTCGATGGCGAGAAGCCGCGTGCCAGTTGGATCGCCGGAACGGTGTGCAGCGTGAAGCCCACCTTGGGGACCAGCGTTGCCTCCAGACGCTCAGCCGTCCCGACGAACTCAACCGCCAGGTCCGGGTGTACCCGACGCAACGCGGCAGCGGTTGCCAACCCGGGGAAGACGTGGCCGCCCGTTCCCCCTGCTGCGATCAGAACCGTCTTAGCCATCGGCGTCCCGCTTCTGCACCGCGTCGAGCAGGAGGGGTTTGCCATCAGGAGTGGCCTGGCGGGCGACCGCGATCAGCACACCGACGCCGATCATGGTGATGACCAGGGAGGATCCGCCAAAGGACACCAGCGGCAGGGTCACCCCTGTCACGGGAAGGACCCCGACGACGGAGGAGATGTTGATCGCCGCCTGGAGGGTCAACCAGACCGTGATCCCAGCCGCCATGAAACGTCCGAACATATCCGGTGCGCGGGAGGCGACCCGGCACCCGACGAAAGCTAGGGCGAGGAACGCCAACAGCACAACGATCCCCCCGATCATCCCCAACTCCTCACCGATGATGGCGTAGATGAAGTCGGTGTGGGCATTTGGGACATACAGCCACTTGCCCCTCCCCTGTCCCAACCCCACGCCGAAGATTCCGCCATTGCCAAGGGCGATGAACCCCTGGGTGGTCTGGTATCCGTACCCGTCACGGAACGCTTCGTTGGTCGGATCCAGCCATGCCGCCATCCGACCCAGGCGGTAGGGGGTTGAGTGGATGGACCAGGCCGCGATACCCGCCAGGACGGCACCGCCCAACGTCATCAGACGCAGCGGCATCCCCGCGATGAACAGAGGGGTCATACCGATCAACGCCGCCAGGACAGCGGATTCGACATCGGGGCTGAGGGCAACCAAGGTGGCGGCCAGGATGACGATCGGCAGGCTGGGTACCAACATGGCGACCAGATCACCGCGCCGGATCCGTGGCCACCGGGTCGACAACACATACGCGGTGTAGGCGGGCAGAGTGAGTTTGATGATCTCGGCGGGCTGTAGCGAGAACGGGCCCAGCGCAAACCATCGTCGCGCGCCGTTGATCTCCTCACCGATGATCAACACCAGCAACATCGCGGCCAGGGTTGCCACCACGGCGAACGGTGTGATGCGCTGCCAGCGGCGGTAGTCAACGGTGGCGGCAACGATGGCCAGGGGAAGCCCCAGGCTGGCCCAGAAGGCCTGCCGGGCGAATACTTCGAAGGCATCACCGGTCTGTGCCGTGGCCTGGACGAACGAAGCGCTGAAGGTCATCACCAGTCCCAGGAGCAGCAGCCCGACGCCCACGACGATCAGCCAGATCGACTCCGGCGTGGCTCGCCCGGCGGCAGACATCCGCCCAGCGGGGAGGCGTTGCGTGCGCACCGGACGTCGGGTCGGGCGACTACTGACCGATGGGCGACGGCGCAGGATGGTAGTGCTCATCAGAGGTCCTTCACAGCATCTCGAAAGGTGTCGCCCCGATGGGCGTAGTCGGTGAACTGATCCATGCTCGCCGCTGCCGGCGCCAGCAGGACGGTGTCGCCCGGCCGGGCGATCCGTCGCGCCTGCACCACGGCGGCGGCCACCTGGTCGACCTCGTCGGTGGGGATGCCAGCGGCCCGGGCCACCTCGGCGATCTGTGGTCCGCAACTGCCGACGGTCAGCACATGCCGCACGTGACGGCGGAGCACGTCGGTGAGGCTGTCAAAGCTCAGCCCCTTGTTCAACCCTCCTGCGATCCACACGATGTCGTCGAAGGATTCAAGCGCGGCCAACGCCGCGTGGGGGTTGGTGGCCTTGGAGTCGTTCACCCAATCGACGCCGTCGATGGTGGCGACCAGCTCCAACCGATGTGCACCGGTGCGGAACTCTTCCAAGGTCTTGCGGACGTGATCGAGCTCGGCGCCAGCGGCCGTAGCCGCATGGGCGGCGGCGGTGGCATTGGCCGCATTGTGTGGACCGGCAGCCGACAGCCGCGTCGGGTCCACCATCCCGTCGCCTACTCGGGCGTTGATGACCCGGCCCGGAGGTGGATGGGCCCGGACTGTCGCCGCAGCACCCGCATCGGCGGCATTGACGACGGTGACATCGGTACTGGTCTGGGCCTGCCACAGCTTGGCTTTGTCCGCGGCATAGTCGTCTGCGCCTCCGTGCCAGTCCAGGTGATCATCGGCGATGTTCAGCAGCACCGCGACCTCTGGTCGCAGCGTGCTGCAGAAGTGCAGTTGGAAGCTGGAGAGTTCAGCCACCACGACGGGAGGGGGATCAACGGTCAACGTCGTGACCAGCGGAACCCCGATGTTGCCCGCTGACGGCGCCGCCAGGCAGGCCGCGATCATCTGGGTCGTGGTCGTCTTTCCGTTGGTGCCCGTGACACCGATCAGTCGGGTTCGGCCATCATTCAAACGCCAAGCCAGTTCAGGCTCTGACCACACCGGGATTCCTCCGTCCACCGCGGCACTCAGGACCACATGGGAGGGTGACAGCCCGGGGCTGGTGACGACCAACTCAATGCCGTCCAGCAGGGAGGAGTCCAAGGATCCAAGGACCGTGTCCGCAGGAAGGTCCTCGCGTGACAGGTCGGGCCGGTCATCTGCGCCTCGCACCGGCCGACCCTCTCGTTGCAGGGCCGCCACCATCGCTCGGCCGCTGGCTCCCAGGCCCATGACCAGGACCGTCATCCGCTGCCCCCCCGTGCCAGGAAGTCGGAGTAGAACAGCCCCAGGCCGAACGCGGTGCACAACCCGCCGATGATCCAGAACCGCACGATCACCTGGTTCTCATCCCAGCCAAGCTGTTCGAAATGATGGTGGAACGGGGCCATCTTGAACAGGCGACGTCCCCCACCCAACCGAAACACCGCGATCTGCAGGATGACGCTGACCGTCTCGGCCACGAACAGCCCACCGAGGATGATCACCAGCAACTCGGTTTCGGTCAGGACCGCCAGAGCCGCCAACATTCCACCGATGGCCAGCGAACCGGTGTCTCCCATGAAGATCTTCGCCGGATGGGCGTTCCACCACAGAAACCCCAGAATGCTGCCCATTGCGGCCGCGGCCGCAATGGCCAGCGTGTCTGAATGGATCCACGCCTCAGTCGAGTAGTCCATCTGATGACGGAAGATCCAAAAGGCAATGATGGTGTATGCCCCGAACACCATGGCGCTGACGCCCCCGGCCAACCCGTCAAGACCATCAGTCAAGTTCACGGCGTTGGAGGTCGCGGACAGGATCAGGAAGCAGAAGAACGGAAACAGGACAGGGCCGAAGTCCAAATTGACCGGTCCGATGAAGGACAGTTGGGTGGACGTCTCGGCGACATACTGGGCACCGAAGGCGAACGCGATCGCCACCAGTGCCTGGCCGCCGAACTTCGCGGTCTTCGACAGTCCGAGATTGCGCCGATGCCTCAGCTTGATGAAGTCGTCCATGAAGCCGACCAGGCCCATGCCGGCGAATGTGGCCATGGCCAACGCCCCACCGGCCGAATCCAACCGTTGGGCGAACCCGGCGCTGATGACGTAGGCGATCAGCGCCGCGAGGATGATCGCTGTACCGCCCATGGTTGGCGTGCCACGCTTGGTCTGATGGCTCTGCGGTCCGTCGTCGCGGATGAGTTGGCCCAGTTGGCGGGCGCGGAAGAAGCGGATGACCAGCGGCGTGCCCACCAGCGACAGCATCAACGATGACGCGGCAGCGATCAGGATGAACCTCATGAGGTATTTCCCTCAGCTTGGTCATCACGGTGGGCATCGACCAGCGCTGTGGCAACCCGTTCCATACCCACGCTGCGGCTGGCCTTCACCAACACCACATCGCCCGGAGCAACCCGGACGATGATCTCATCGGCGGCCGTGCCGACATCGGCGGCCGTCACTATCACACCGGTGAAACCGGCCTCGCGCGCTCCGTCGGCGATCCCCTGGGCACGCGCCTCGACAACCACCAGGCCGTCGATGCCCGCTGCCACCGCTCGGGCGCCCACCTCGCGATGCCCCTCACCGGCGTGATCACCCAGTTCGGCCATGTAACCCAGCACCGCCCACCGCCGCCCGTCCGCTGCCATCCGGGCCAACGTGTCAAGCGCAGCGGCTGTCGAGTCCGGGTTGGCGTTGTAGGCATCGTTGAGGAGCGTCACCCCGGCAGCGGTGTGGCTGACCTCCATGCGCCATCGTGACACCGTGGCATCCGACAGCCCTCGTGCCGCATCCGGGAGTGCCACCCCCACCTCACGTGCTGCTGCCAAGGCTGCCAGGGCGTTGCCGACCTGATGGGAGCCCGGCAGTGGCAGCGCAATCGCGAGATCACCCAGATGCATCGTGGCCCTGGCCCGCCCGTCGTAGGTGACTGAATCCGGACGCATGTCGGCCGTGTGATTCAAGCCGAAGGTCACCACGCGGCCAGGGGCGACCTCGGCCATGGCTGCGCAGGCGGGGACATCGGCGTTGAGGATGGCCACGCCACCGGGCACCAACCCCTCAATCAGCTCTGACTTTGCCTGTACGACCGCGTCCATCGACCCGAACTCGCCGATGTGGGCGCCGGCGATCGTCGTCACGATCGCGATGTCGGGCCGCAGGACAGGAGTCACCTGAGCAATGTGACCGATCCCCCTCGAACCGATCTCGCAGACCAGGATCTCGGTGTCGGCCGTCAACAGGCACAGCGTCAGCGGCAACCCGATCTCGTTGTTGAACGACCCCGGATTCGCCACTGTGACCCGCCCCGCCGCGATCGCAGCGGCCGTCATGTCCTTCGTGGTGGTCTTGCCGTTGGAACCGGTGATGGCGACCACGATGGGATCGACTTCATCCCGGATCCAATAGCCCAGACCGGTCAGGGCGTCAAGTGGGTCATCAACGATCACGCCGCCGCCGGTCTGGTCGTGGGCGTCCTGCTGGGCGGCCCCGCACAGATAACCCGCGGCCCCACCTGCCATGGCCGCCGGGATGTAGTCATGACCGTCGACGTTGTCCCCCACCAGGGGAACGAACAGATCGCCGGGACGGATGGACCGGGAATCGATCGAGACGCCGGTGATCAGCACGTCGTCCTCACCGTAGGTCTCACCTCCGACCACGTCGGCAAGGGCGCCAAGTGTCAGTGGAATCACTGCTGCACCCACCGTGTCAGAGCCTGCCGGGCGATGACTCGGTCATCGAAGTCGATGCGACCGTCTGCCAACTCCTGGTACGGCTCATGCCCCTTGCCCGCAATGACGACCACGTCGCCCGCCCGTGCCATGCCGATGGCCTGCCCGATGGCATCGCGTCGGTCGGTGATCCGGATGGCTGCCCGGGGATCGGCCAGTCCGGCAATCATGTCTTGGAGGATGGCCTCGGGGTCCTCCGAGCGGGGGTTGTCATTGGTGAAGACCGCAATGTCAGCATGGGACACCGCCGCGCGGGCCATGACCGGTCGCTTCCGGCGATCCCGATCGCCCCCACATCCCAACACCACGATCAGCCGGCCATCGGTGAGCGTGCGAGCGGCGTCTAGCACCCCCACCACCGAGTCCGGAGTGTGGGCATAGTCGACCAAGACACCGAAGGGTTGGCCGACATCGACGCGTTCCATGCGACCCGGTACCCCGGTCAGTGATGCCAAACCGTCTGCGGCGACCGAGAGTGGGACCCCGGCGGCATGAGCCGTGGCGATCGCCCCCAGCGCGTTGGCGACGTTGTACTCACCGGGCAGGTTGATCCGCACACCGACGCGGGCGCCTTTGACCCGGGCCAGGAACGTGCTGCCGCGGACACCCGCCACGACATCGGTTGCGGTCACGTCGGCAGTGGTCCTTCGCGACAGCGTCCACACGTCCACCGGTGCCTGCTCGGCCAGGCGGCGGCCGTAGTCGTCATCCACGGTGATGACTCCCACCGGCGTGAAGGTCGGGGTGAACAAGCTGGCCTTGGCCAGGTAGTACTCCTCCATATCGGTATGAAAATCCAGATGATCCTGCGTGAGGTTGGTGAACAACGCCGCCGCCAGACGCACGCCATTCAGCCGTCCCAGCGCCAGGCCATGGCTGGACACCTCGATCGAGGCGGCGGTGACGCCCTGGTCGCGCATCCTGGCAAACAGACGATGCAGATCAGAGGCTTCCGGGGTCGTGCGCACACCGGGTACCCGCTGGTCACCGATGCGGGTTTCGACCGTGCCGATCAGACCCGTCACGCGTCCTGCGGCGCGCCACACGGCGTCCAGCAGGTAGGCAGTGGTGGTCTTGCCGTTGGTGCCTGTGATGCCCAGTACATCGATGTCAGCCGTCGGTGAACCGTGGATCAGATCGGCCACGAATCCCAGGCTGTCGGCAACCGAGGTCACCTGGATCTGGGGCACCTTCAGCTTTGGAAGTGCTCGTTGCACCAGCAGGGCCGGCGAGCCTGCCTTCACTGCAGCGGCTGCAAAGTCGTGGCCATCGACGTGTGCCCCGGGGCGGGCGGCGAACAACACCCCTGGCCCGGCCTGACGGCTGTCGTGGGTGACGTCGGTCAGGACGGCTTGGGGAACCTTGCTTGGTCGCGGGAGAAGGACGGCGTCAGGAAGGCTGTCAGCAACCTGAGCAGGGGTGAACGAGTCAGTCACAGGAGGTACCGCCAATCCGTGCCGGGTGAGGACACGGGTGGAGAAGCTTTCGCGCAGGCGGCCCGAGGATATGGACCCAACCCGTGTACTCAGGTGAGGCTGACCGGTCGAACGGACACGACCATGACGAACGTGCAGGTGACGCGCAGTCAACCGATCAGCCACCGTTCTCATCTGGCTGCTCGGTGTCGGGGCGTATGTCGGGTTCGGCCGCGGGTTCGGTGGCTGTCGACTGCGGCTCGGCGTCGGGCCTGGCGATCGGGGCGGGCCGTGCCACGGTGCCACCAAGCACCTGACCGGCGGGGATGGCCACACCGGGAGCTCCAGGAGGCACCCGCTGATCGCGCAGCGCGAATTGCATGATCTCGGCGAAGGTGGGAGCCGCCGACAGTCCGCCGTAGTACGGGGTGGGTTCGTCGAGCATGACGGCGACCACAACCTGTGGATCCTCGACCGGGGCGAAGCCGACGAAGGTCGCGATGTAGGCACCCTCCTCATAGCCCAGGGCTCCCTCCAGTGGTTTTTGGGCGGTACCGGTCTTGCCACCGACGCGATAGCCAGGCACGGCCGCCAGGTTTCCGGTGCCGTAGGGTGATTCGACCACCTCGACCAGCATTTGTGCGACGGTCTCAGCGGTCTGGGATGACACCACGCGATGTTGACTGGCCCGGGCTGAAGGCGTAAAGGTCCCGTCGGCGGCGACGGTGCCCTGGACCAGGCTGGGCTCCAGCCACACGCCGTCGTTGGCGATCACGGCAAACACCTGGGCGGTCTGGACCAGGGTCGCCGCAACACCCTGGCCGATCGCGATGGTGGGCAGGCTTGACACCGTCCAGTCCTGGACAGGGGCCAGCAGACCACGGGACTCTCCCGGGAAGCCAAGTCCGGTGGGCTCACCCAGGCCAAAGGAGGTCACATAGTCATACAACCGCTCCTCCCCCAGGCGCTGCGCGATCTGTATCGTCCCGATGTTTGACGATCGGGTCATGATGTCGCGGGTCGACCAGAACGCCTGGGCGTGACCGCTGGAGTCGGAGAAGGTCTCGGGTCCGATCGTGAGCTGATAGGGCACGTTGAAACCCTCATCCGCCCCGACCACCCCGTCCTCCAGAGCCCCGGCGACGGTGATGACCTTGTTGACCGATCCCGGCTCGAACACATCGGTCAACGCGCGATTGCGACGGTCGTAGGGTTGCGCTGCGCCAAAGTCGGTTGGTGCGACGGAGGGGACGCTGGCCATCGCCAGGATCTCTCCGGTGTGGACGTCCAGCACGACCGCAGATCCACCGATGGCGTCATACCGCTCTACGGCGCGGGCCAGGATCTGTTCAGTGGAGAACTGGACCTCCCGGTCGATGGTGAGCCGAACGTCAAGGCCCGGCTCCGCAGGTGCGACCTCGCGCGGAGCAGAACTGATCTCGATCCCGCCGGGCGCCGTCTCAAGACGCAAGGTGCCATCGACACCGGCAAGTGCCTCGTTGTACTGCGACTCGATACCGGCCAATCCCGTGTTGTCCAGACCAGCCCACCCAATCACCTGGCTGGCGATCCGATCGGCGGGATACACCCGCTTGGGTTCCTCGAGGACGCCGATCCCGGGCAGGCCCAACTCGCTCACCGCCTGGCCAATCGCGCGTGGCAATTGGCGACCCAGGTAGACGAAGGACCGGTCGCTGGACAGCGCACGGACCAGCGTGGCCTGGTCGGCGTTGGGCAGGACCTCGGCCAGGCTCTGGGCGATCAGAACCGGGTCAACGCCGGCTTCGGTCAGCACCGGCGGGTTGGCGAAGATCGTCGCGGTCGACAGGCTCATGGCCAGCGGCGCGCCATCCCGATCGGTCAGAGCACCACGTACCGCAGGCAGATCGACCTCCCGTTGGGTCTGGCGATGGGCCCAATCCGCATAGACCTCTGCATCAACATATTGCACCGCGGCCAAGCGCCAGCCGATGATCAGGAACAAAGCCAGATAGCCGATCATCAGGATCATCAGGCGACGGCTGATCCGGGCACGTTGCTGTGCGCGCGCCAGGGAATCCCACAGCGCCAGCAGCACCATCCATCCCAGTGAGTCGCGCGTGCGAGGTTCTGAGGAACGCCCAGCGCGGGGACGACCAGACTGTTGCCCGCGTGACTGTGGACGGCCTGACTGTGGACGGCCGGGGCTCCTAGACTGTGACGGTGGACGGCGTGACGGTGGCCGGCGCCGAGATGGTTGAGGCCGGGCACCCGAGTGGGGTCCACGACGTGGGCTGTGCGGAGCCGCCCTGCTGGCGGAGGTTGGGGTTCGCCGCGAGGGCCGGTCGATCGGCGGCGACGCCACGACCTAGTTCCCCAGCGCAGACAGACGCGCAGAATCCAACCGCAGCGGTTCCTTGGGCTGATCGGGGGACAGATCGGAGTCGCTGAGGGTCAGGAAGCCCGGCTGTTCCGGCTGGATCAGGCCCAGTTGCGTCGAGGCGACATCCTGCACCCGCCCGGGCGCCTCCAGGACGGCGATGGCCGCAACCAGGTCGTCGTGCTGCAAGGTCAGGTTCGAGATCTCCGACTCCAGTTCGCGAGCCTGGAAGGACGCCTCGGCGGCCAGCGCGTTCAACGCGACGGTCCCGATCACGCCGGTGACCAGGATGACAATGGACAGCACGCCATACATCCATGTCCGGGCTCCCTGACGTGCCGGCGCCGGCGGGGCGGGTCGCAAGCGGCGAGCCGTGGTCTGACGGTCACCCTGGGCGGGTGCGCGACGGTTTCGCGGCGGCTGGCCAGGTCGCGGAGCCGGGGACCGGCCAGGCGACGGGGAGGGAAGGGCAGTCATGTGTGCCGCCTTCAGCCTGCGTCGATCGCGCCGGCGCCGGGCAGCCGTTCGGCCACCCGGAGTTTGGCCGACCGTGACCGTGGATTGCGCTGCACCTCGTCCTCGGTGGGCGATTGCGCCCCCCGGGTCAGCGTGGCGAGAAGGGGGACGCGGCCGCAGCCGCACACCGGGAGACCCGGAGGGCAGATGCAGCCACCGGCCGCGTCGGAGAAGAACCGCTTGACAATGCGGTCCTCCAGACTGTGATAACTAAGCGTGGCGATCCGACCGTTTCCGGCAAACCCGGATTCACGGACATGCGCTGCAGTTTCGGAGGGGCGCCCGCCCCGGGTGCCGTCCGCGGGGGAAGTCGCGGATGACGACACGATCCCGGCTGCGGGGGAAGACGCAGAGGATCGGGGGGAAGACCCCGGGACGGGCGCCGCACTGCTCGCACCGCTGACGCGGGCGAGAGTGTCCAGTGCCTGGGGAAGGGAGGCACTGAAACGTTCGAGTTCACCGTTCACGGCGATGCGCAGGCCTTGGAACGTGCGGGTCGCGGGATGGATACCCCGGGCACGGTCCGCCTTACGTTGGGCACGTGGCATGGCCTGGGCAACAAGGTCGGCCAGCACCAGCGTGCTGGTGAACGGACGATGCTCCACGATGGCCT
Source organism: Euzebya sp. (assembly GCA_051004735.1). GTDB lineage: Bacteria > Actinomycetota > Nitriliruptoria > Euzebyales > Euzebyaceae > Euzebya. The sequence continues at coordinate 17,653 of JBPCKA010000031.1, forward strand.
GCACAATCCGGGCCGCGTGTCGTTCCTCACCGAAGTCACGCAGGTAGCGCTCAAGCTCCGCCGGGCTGGCCTCGTTGACCAAGTCGGCGGCCGTGACCACTGCGGTGCTGTCCATCCGCATGTCCAGGGGACCGAACGAGCGGAAGCTGAAGCCCCGGCCGGGGGTGTCCAGCTGCATCGAGGACACACCCAGGTCGTACAACACCCCCAGCAGTGGGCCGTGCCGGCGCACGACCGGATCAACGTGGGTGGTGAAGTCGTCAAATGGCGCGTGGACCAGCGTCACTCGGCTCCCGTAGACGGCCAGCCGGCGACCGGCCAGTTGCAGGGCGTCGGGATCCCGATCGAACCCAACCAGGTGGGTGCCCTCACCACTGGCAGCCAGCAGGCGTGCGGCATGGCCTCCCGCACCCAGGGTGCAGTCGACGATGACGGCATCCCGATCGTCGGGCACCGAAAGGAGCTCGACGATGCGGTCAACCATGACGGGGTCGTGTGGTGCGGTAGCCATGACTCGGGGGTGGATCCGCGCGCGGGTCACGCCGCGTGGACGCGACCAGATCGGAGCGGTCAGCTGAACAGCCACAGTGCCACTCCTGTCGAGGTCAGCAGCGAGCCAACCAGGGGCGCCCAGAACGCTGCCCGTCGTGTCGGCAGGCCATCGGAGGCCACGAAGCCCAGGCGATGCATCAGGATGTTCATCAGAGCTTGCCGATCCCGACGCTGTCGCGCGTGCTGGTGTAGGTCTCCACGCTGGCGCCTTCCTCGTCACCCCAGGCCTCGGCGGGCCACACCTCGATGTGGTCGCCCATCCCGACGACGGCAACGTCCTTCATCAAGTTGCAGGTCGTCCGCAACTTCTGGGTCACGGTCACCCGTCCCTGTCGGTCCATGACCTGCTTGCTGGCGTGACCGTAGATGGCGCGGGCGATTCGGCGCTGCTCGCGATTGCCTCGCTGCATCTCACCTAGCGAATCCCTCATGACCCGCCAGTCAGCCACAGGGTGGATGACCATGTTTCCGTCGAACCCCAGTGTCATGACCAACCTCCCTTCCTCCAGTAGCGCACGGTGCTCGGACGGCAACACCAGACGGCCCTTGGTGTCCAGCGAATGCATGAACGTCCCAAGGAACTCGTCCTCATCGGTATCGAAGTCCTCCACATCTCTTCCCTTCTCCACCACTGTGCCCCACCAGCTCCCACCCGTCAACCACACGACCCCATTCTTCTTAACTTCAGCCACAGAGCTTGCAACAAACATGCAGTTCACAGCGTTGTGGGGCAAAGTGGAGGACTTTTCGGCCACCCAGCCTGCCTGACGCCCCCCCGAACCCTCAGATCTGAGGATTGATGGGCAATCCCCGGTCCAAAGCTCAGATCTGAGGTTCAGAGGGTGTGGCTCCCCCTCCCCCACCACAGCTCCCCCGGGCCATGGCTCCCCTCGGCCCCCCGCCCCCCGAACCCCGAACCCTCAGATCTGAGGATTGGTGGGCAATCCCCGGGTCAAAGCTCAGATCTGAGATCTAGCGGGGCTTCGCCCCAGCCCAATGCATCCGCGCCTACGGCGGGTCAACCCTCACCCGACTGAGGTTGGTGAGGCTGCCCTTCTCCCTGCCGACACTGTTCGCCGCAACAACCATCGCACTGCCCGCAGCAGTCGGAGGGGCCCTGCTGGCCGAATGGCTGGCCACCGGGAAGGGTCTAGGGAGTCTGATGCTGCGGGCCACCACGTCCTCGCGATTCGGGATCGTGTGGACCGGGGCCGTGGTGATCGTGGCCGCCTCGATCGCCGGCTACTCCGCAGTCGGCTTCCTGGAAGGGCGGGTCGCTAACGCACTGGGGTCTGGTGCCCCACAGCCCCGCTCACCAGCAGGAACAGACACCGTGGTGACCCCGGCGGTGTCGGTTTAGGAGTACTCCGGGTAAGGCTTGGCCAATTCGCCCCGGAACCGCATTCGTCGTGATCCACGATCATGTAGGGCTGAAGGTTCGCCGCGCGTGGGCCGATTTGCTGCCACAAAGCACTCGGCCTAACCCAACGCGCCCACCACGTGATCGATACAGGCCAGCAGTGCCTGGACGTCGACGGTGTCAACCGCCGGGAATACCCCAAGCCGCAACTGGTTGCGTCCAAGCTTGCGATAGGAGTCGGTGTCAAGGATCCCGTTGGCGCGAAGCACGTCGCTGACCTGGCTGGCATCAAGTGCCTGGTCCAGGTCGATGGTGACCACCACGGGTGAGCGCTTGGCGACGTCGGTCACGAACGGCTGGGCCCAGTCACGTGAGTCGGCCCAGGAGTAGATGATCTCAGACTTCTCCTGCGCGGCCTTCGCAACCTCCGCCAGCCCTCCCTGTGCCAGCAGCCATTCCACCGAGTCGGCCAGCAGGAACAGCGACGACACGGCAGGGGTGTTGTACGTCTGGTCCTTCGCGGAGTTGTCCAGCACCAAGGACAGGTCCAACGATGGCGGGATGGGCCTGCCCGAAGCCTTGATCGCGCCGATTCGGGTGATGGCCGCTGGTGACATCAACGCGACAAACATGCCGCCCTCGGCGCCAAAGGCCTTCTGCGGGCTGAAGTAGTACGCGTCGGTCTGGGACACGTCGACGTCGATGGCGCCGGCCCCCGATGTGGCGTCCACCAGGACCAGTCCGTTGCCGGCGGGTCGGCGAATCGGCATGGTCACACCCGTCGAGGTCTCGTTGTGGGTCAGGGCGTAACAGTCGACGCCGTCGATGTGGCCCATGTCGGGGTGACTGCCCACCTCGGCCTGGATGATGACCGGTTCATCCAGATGCGGCGCGATGCGGACCGACTCCGCGAACTTGCCACTGAACTCGCCGAAGACCGCGTGAGCTGACCGGCGTTGGATCAGTCCGAAGCAGGCGGCGTCCCAGAAGAAGGTCGCACCTCCGTTGCCGAGCACCACCTCGTAATCCTCAGGGACTGCGAAGTAATCGCGCATGCCCGCCCGGATCCGCCCGACCAGGCTCTTCACAGCGGGCTTGCGATGTGAAGTGCCCAGGTAGGTGCCACCCGAGGAGGCCAGGGCCTGCACCGCCGAGGGACGAACCAAGGTCGGACCGCAGCCGAAGCGACCATCGGCGGGGAGCAGGTCGGCAGGGATCGTGATGTCAGCGGTCATGCCGACACTGTGACACCTCACCTTGGGTCTGCACCAACCGGGCTCATCCCTCGCGTTCGGGAATGCGGGCGAAGCCGTCGGCGAGCGGTTGCCGGCACAGGGCTGCGACCTGGTCAAAGACCGCCGCGGTCGCCCCCCGGCGTGCCCGCGGTGAATCATCTGCCAGGACAATCGGTGCCGCAAAGGTGATCGAGACAACTCCAGGGTCCGGCCGTCCGAGGATGGGACGGTCTGCACCCCGAGGCCAGACATGGTCCATTCCGATCATCCCGACCGGCACGATCGGGACCTTCGCGGCAGCGGCGACGCGAGCCATTCCCGAGCGGAACCGGAACAGTTGACCTGTGGGCGAACGTGTGCCCTCAGGGAAGATCCCGATGACCGCACCGTCACGAAGGTGGTTGATGACGACGTCGAGGGCGGCCAGATCGGCGCTGCCGCGCTCGACCGGGATCATGCCCATGGCCAGGTTGAACCGTCCGGTCAGGCCCTGTGCCAGTTCTGCCTTGCCCAGGAACCGCATCGGCCGGGGACTGGCCGCACCCAGGGTGTAGTGGTCGGCGAACGAACGATGATTCGCCGCAAGGATGACCCCGCCGGTGGCCGGGACGTGATCGCGTCCCTCCACCGTGATGCGCCAGTACCGCAGCAATGCTGGACCCACGGTGGCGTGGGACGCCCGCATAAGACTGCGGAATCCGGTGCCGGCCCCGGCCCCGGCCTCGGTCACGCGAACAGCCCGCCGTCCACCTGCAGCACCGTGCCGTTGATGTAGGAGGCCTGATCGCTGCACAGAAAGCCGATCGCTGCAGCGACCTCTCCTGGTTCGCCCAGTCGCCCGGCCGGAATGCGGTCGATGAAGCTGTCCGCAGTCACCTCGGCGGTCATCGCGGTGGAGATGAACCCCGGCGCGACGGCATTAACGGTGATGCCACGTTTGCCCACCTCTCGGGCGAGGGACTTGGTCAGGCCAACCAGCCCGGCCTTCGACGCTGCATAGTTTGCCTGCCCCGCGTTGCCGTGCAGTCCGATGACGCTGGTGACGTTGACGATGCGGCCGTGGCGTGCACGGAGCATCCGCCGAAGCACCCCTCGGGACAACTGAAAGGCGGCTGTCAGGTTGATCTGCAGGGTGGTGGCAAATGCGTCATCGTCCATGCCGAACACCAGACCATCGGCGGTCACGCCGGCATTGTTGACCAGTGCCGCGACGCCGCCGACTTCCTCGGCTGCCTGCAGCAGCGGCGTCACGTCGGTGGCCAGGTCAGCGCCCACTGCGCTCGCGGTGACCCCAAACTCTTCGCACTGGCCCACCACGCTCGCAGCCCCGTCCGCATCACCGCCGTACCCCACGATGACGTGGTAACCCTGTCGGGCTAGTGCAGTTGCGGTCGCAGCGCCGATGCCCTTGGAGGCGCCTGTCACCAGCGCCCACCTGTCACCCTGGCTCATGTCGTCCTCACAACTCCTCAGGTGTGGTGATCGCTGTGCGACCGATGCCACGGTCGATCCGTTTGATCATCGCGGTCAGCACCGGGGTCGCACCCAACTCCACCACGTCGGTGACGCCGGCAGCCCGCATGGTCAGCACACTCTCACGCCAGCGGACGGGTCCGGTGACCTGATCGCGCAGCAACTGGGGCCAGTCGCCAGCAGCGGTGTGGACAGCCGCGTCGACGTTGGCCACGACAGGCACCCCGGCCTCCGCGAAGGGCGCCGCGTCAAGTGCCTCACCCAGCGGTTGGACCGCCGCGGCCATGAGTGGTGAGTGGTAGGCGGCCCCGACGGGGATGTCGCGCACCTTGCCCTTGCCCTGGGCCAGCAGTTCCTTGACCTGGTCCAACTGTGCGATGGTCCCGCTGATCGTGATCTGGCCGACCGCGTTGTCGTTGGCCACATGGGCGCCGGCGGTCTGACAGGCCTGGGTGACCCGGTCCGCCTCGAAGCCCAGGGCGGCGATCATGGTTCCCGGCGACCCTTCGGCAGCAGCCTGCGTGGCCTTGGCACGAACCTCCACCAGCCGTAGAGCGTCGGCAAAGTCAAGCACGCCGGCAGCAACCAGCGCGTCGTACTCCCCCAACGAGTGCCCTGCGGTCAACGCGACGGTGGCGTCGGGGTTGGCGGCCCGCCATGCCTCCAGCAGCACCACGTGATGCACGAACAGGGCGACCTGACAGTTCAGGGGCTCACGCAGCTCCTCGGCGTCGGCGTCGGTGCCCAGCCGGCTCACGTCCAGGCCCAGCACCTGATCGGCCTGGCTCCAGCGCTGATAGGACGGCAGCGCACTCCACGGCCGGGCCATACCTGGCTGCTGGCTGCCCTGACCGGGAAAGATCAGCGCCAGCCCAGTCATGACGCCTGCCGCTTGCGGCCGATGGCGCCATCCACCGCGGCCACCAGATCACCGTAGGTCTCCACATCCGCGGTGTCGTCAGTGTCGAAACGGATGTCAAACGCGTCCTCGAGGGCCACCTGCAGTTCCACCACGGACAACGAGTCCAACTGCAAACCGTCCTGCAGCGTGGCGTCGGATCTGAGGGCGGCCGCAGGCAACCCGAACAACTCGTTGATGACGGCGGCGACACGATCTGCGGTAGTGGTCATTCGGGGTTCACGATTCCTTCATGCTGCGGCTCTCAGCCGCCTGCTGGCGCAATAGCAACTTGTCGATCTTGCCTGTGGCGTTCCGCGGCAGGTTATCGGTTGCGGTGATGTGACGGGGAACGGCATGCCGTCCAACTCCGTTGTCCACCAGTGTTCGTAGCGCCATGACATCCAAGCTTGCCCCCGGTTTCAGGACGACTGTCGCACCCACCGCCTCCTCGCGTCGTTCATCCGGAACCGCATACACCGCTGCCTCGATGACATCGGGGTGCTGTGCCAGGATCTGTTCCACCTCGACGCTGAACACGTTTGCGCCGCCACGCATGATCACGTCCTTGGCCCGGTCCAGCAGCCGCACCGTCCCGTCTGGACCGATGGTGCCGATGTCGCCCGTGCGAAGCCATCCCTGGTCGATCACGGTTTGTGAGAGCGCCTCGTCATCGGCGTAGCCGGGCGTGACATTTGCTCCCCGCACCAGCAGTTCACCGGGGCCGCCATCCACGATGTCTGTGCGGACCTCGACGCCCGGGACAGGTCTGCCGACTGTGCCGGGCAGGGCGGGTGCATCGTGGTTGTACTGCAATGCGGTGGCTGGACCGTGGGTCTCGGATAAGCCCCAGACATCCCACAGGCGAAGATCGGGGAAGCGTCGATCCAGTAAAGACGCGGTCTCCGTAGGCATGGGGGCACCGCCGTAGATCAGCGTGCGCCACAGGGGCAGCGCGATGTCGTCGTCGCGGACCAGCAGCGACAACCATGCGGGAACGGCGTCCACATAGGTGATCTCTGCCTGCGCCATCTTCCTGATCGCCCCAACAGGCCGGGAATCTGCAGGAATGACGTTGGTTCCGCCCACCAGTGGCATGGTCGTGCTCTGTGCCGACAGCGGACCGATGTAGTGCAGCGGCAGGCAGACATACGAGCGATCCTGCCCACCAAGTCCCAGAAGATGGACGTAGGCCAGTCCCGCGTGGATCAGACCGGAGGTGCTCACGCGGCTCATCTTGGGAACCCCGGTGGTGCCGGATGTGGCGATCAGCGCCAAGGTCTGGTCCGGCAACCCCTCGGGGAACCGAACGTCGGTGTGGCGGTCCATGACCCAGGCCAGGTCCGAGGAGACGACCAGGAACCTGCCCGGTGCAGCCGCTGTGGTCGCGGCGTGCAGGTTGTGCGCGTCAGCGATGACAGCGACCGGTTCGGCCTTTCGCAGCTGATCGCTCCAGGCCTTGGGGGTCAACGCCGTGTTCAGCAGCAGCACCGTGATTCCGGCGCGACTGGCCACGAACGGCACGATGAACAGGGCCAGGTCCTGCCCCATCGCCACCGCCACCCGGTCCCCCTCCTGCGCCAGCGCCCGGACCGACGCAGCAGCACTGCTGACCGCATCATTCAGTTCGGCATAGGTCAGCATGCCTCCCGAGCATTCCACCGCGATGCGTGAGGGCCAGCGAACCGCAGCGCGGCGCAGCAGTTGATCGTGTGATTCAGGCCGTCCGACAAAGGCCTGCACGGTGGTGCCCAGATAGGGCAGGGGCTCAAAGACCGGGTCGGCGTTCAACGGGTGAACACCAGCACGGCGTTGTGCCCCCCAAATCCGAAGGAGCTTGACAGGGCAGCCCGCAGCTTCGCCGTTGTGCTGCGTGTGACGATGTCCAGGTCGCAGTCCGGGTCCTGGGTTGCAAGATTGATCGTCGGTGGGATCGTCTGGGTGCCAAGGGTCATCACGGTGGCGACGGCCTCGACGGCCCCGGCCGCACCCATCAGATGCCCTATCGAGGACTTGTTCGACGTGACCGGTACCCGGTGGGAACCGAACGTGTGACGTAGGGCTTGGCTCTCGGCGACATCGCCCGGAATGGTCGACGTGCCGTGGGCGTTGACATGGTCGATGTCGGACACCCCCAGATCCGCATCGTGCAACGCCACCGTGATGGCCCGCGCCGCCCCCTCCCCGCCCGGAGCGGGCTGCGTCGGGTCAAAAGCGTCGTTCGTGGCGCCGTACCCCACCACGTGCCCCAAGACAGGCGCCCCTCGTGCCGCCGCGTGCTCCGCCCGCTCCAACACCATCACCGCGGCCCCCTCCCCCGCGACGAATCCATCACGATCCACGTCGAAGGGCCGGCTTGCTGTCAACGGATCATCGTTGCGTCGCGACATCGCTCCGGCCGCGTCGAAGCCCGCCATCGTCAGCGCGGTGATTGCCGCCTCCGACCCGCCTGCCAGCATGATGTCGGCCCGACCGGCCCGGATCTGGTCGACTGCCGCCCCGATGGCATCGGTGGCAGAGGCACAAGCGGACACCACAGCGCTGACCGGCCCCCGCAGACCATGACGAATGGCGATCTGGCCGGCGGCCATGTTCAGCGGCATGGCGATGGCCAGATAGGGACGAACGCGGGAAGGGCCTTGTTCAAGCAGTCGCTGGTGCTGCTGGGTGATCTCACCGATCCCGCCCGCGCCCGAGGCGATGATGGCCCCCACACGGTCTGGGTCCACCTGCTGCAGGGAGGATCGCATCACCGGTTCGTCATGTGCCTGGCACAGACCCGCCTGGACCACAGCCTCCTCGGCCGCGACCAGTGCCAAATGGGCGAACCTGTCGGTCTGCCGCACCAGCTTTCGAGGCAGCAACTCCTGCACGCTGACCGGAACCTCGCACGCGAAGCGGACGCCGAATCCCGTTGCGTCGTAGGCGGTGATCGGTGCTGCGGTTGAGCGGCCAGCCAGCAACCCCTCCCACAGCGCCTCGACGCCGACCCCGTGAGGAGACACGGCGCCGAGTCCGGTGATTGCGACCAGGGGTGGGAGCATGATGTGGAGGGGGCAAGGTCAGCGGGCAAGGTGATCCACCGCGACGCTGCCATACTGGCTGATTGCAGATGGTAGCCACTCATGAGAAATCGACGCCGGCACCGCAGGACTCGCCCATCCCGGCGATCGAGGTCCGCGGGCTGGCCAAGACCTATGACGACCGACGTGTGGTCGACGGGGTCGACCTGGTCGTACCGACCGGGCAGGTCGTGGCGCTGCTGGGACCAAATGGTGCGGGCAAGACCACCACGGTGGAATGTATCGAGGGCTTCCGCCAGCCCGATACCGGCCATGTCCGCGTCTTCGGCCTTGACCCGACGGCCGACCGACCGGCCCTGACTCCACAGGTCGGGGTCATGCTGCAGGAAGGCGGTGTGTGGCAGGCCGCCTCCCCCCGGGAAGTACTGCGGTTGTACGCCCGCTTGCATCCGACCCGCTGGGATCCGGAGGAACTCCTGGAACGATTGGAACTGACGGCGGTTGCCACCTCGAAGTACCGCCAGTTGAGCGGTGGAGAAAAACAGCGGCTGAACCTGGCACTGGCCTTGGTAGGACGCCCGCGACTGCTGATCCTGGACGAGCCCACCACCGGCATGGATCCAGAAGTCCGTCACCAGACCTGGCAACTCCTGCGTGACCAACGAAACGATGGCGTGTCGATCCTGCTGACCACGCACTTCATGCGCGAGGCAGAGGTCCTGGCAGACCAGGTCGCGGTCATGGCCCGGGGACGGATGCTGGACCAGGACACCCCCGCGGGTCTGGTGGCGCGCTATGCCACTCCCGAGATTGTCGTCGCCTCTCCCGACCAGATTGATGAGGCGGCCCTGTCCAACGCCCTGGGCGGGGTCACGGTCACCCGCGACACCGTCGACCGCTGGGTGGTGCAGGCAAGTCCCACGACCGCCCAGGGTCTGATGGGCCAGATTGCCGCATGGTTTAACACCACCGGGTATCACCTGACGGCCCTCACCACAGGCGGAGATGGCTTGGAGACGGCCTATCTGGAGTTGACCCGGCAGGCTTTCGGTGAACCGGCCCGCCTACCCGATGGTGTGTTGGAGGTCAGCGGCTGATGGATCGAGTGACACGCCTGCGCGCCCAGACGGGGATGGAACTGCGCCTACTGCTGCGCAACGCCGAGAACCTCACCGTGACATTCGGCATCCCCACAGGACTGCTGGTGTTCTTCAGCCTGGTGAGGGTGTTGCCGGTCCCCGACGGCACCGCGCCGGTGGCGTTCCTGGCCCCAGGAATACTCGCCCTGAGCGTGATCGGGGCCGCGATGGTCTCGCTGGGGATTCAGACCGGCTTCGAGCGCTTCTATCTGGTCCTCAAGCGACTGGGGGCCACGCCACTGCGGCGTGGTGAGCTCATCATGGCCAAGGCCCTGGCAATCCTTGCGGTCGAGGTGGCCCAGGTGGTGGTCATCGTGACGGTGGCCTACGGGCTTGGATGGCGTCCGGACATCCAGCGCTTGAGCCTGCTCCTACCGGCACTTCTGCTGGGAACCGCAGCCTTTGCGGGGATCGGCATGGGCCTGGCCGGCCGTCTGAAGGCACTGGCCACACTCGCCCTGGTCAACGCCATCTTCCTGATCCTGCTGGTCTCAAGCGGCATCATGTTTCCCCTGGATCGATTGCCGGAGGTGATGCAGGTGGCGGCCCGACTGCTACCCGCCGCACCGTTGGCAGATTGGTTGCGTGGTGCCTTCGAAGGCATAAATGTGCCCCTGACCTCTTGGATCTCCCTGCCGGTATGGGCGGTGGCCGCCCCCACACTGGCCGCCCGGGCATTCCGCTGGGAGTGAACGGCGGACCGTCAGGTGATGACTGCGCCAAGCGCCAGGGCGAACAACACCAGACCCAGATAGGCGATTGAGTACCTGAAGACCCGCATTGCTGGTGGGTGGACAGCGTCGTCGTCGGCGTCGGGGTGGGCCAAACCGACCGAGTGCAGGCGCAGGGTCAGCTGCACGAAGCGGGCTCCCAGCAGGGCGGCGGCTACGAGATAGACCGGACCGGCCTGTGCCACCAAACCCAAAGCCAGGGAGAACCCGACCATGATGAAGGTGTAACCGACGATCTGGCGGGTCGTCTCAACCGTTCCTGCCACCACCGGCAGCATCGGAATGGACGCTGCGGCGTAGTCGTCGCGATAGCGGATGGCCAATGCCCAAAAATGCGGTGGGGTCCACAGGAAGACCACGGCGAACATCAGCCAGGCGGTCAGCGACAGTTCCCCGGTGACCGCCGACCAGCCGGCCAACACGGGTACACAGCCGGCGGCGCCACCGATGACGATGTTCTGCACCGTCCGGGGCTTGAGGTAGGCGGTGTAGACCACGACGTAGAACGCGTTCGCCGCCAGGATCAGCCACGCCGTCAGCGCATTGACCAGGGCAAACGTCATCACGAACGAGACGACCGCCAAGGCGACCGCGAAGACCACAGCCGCACGGGGGGTGATCGCATGATTTGGTAGCGGACGCCGTCGTGTCCTGTCCATCAGCGCGTCGGAGTCGCGTTCGATGATGGAGTTGAAGGCGTTGGCGCTGCCAGCCCCGAGGGTCCCACCGACCAGGGTGGCCACGACCAGACCCAGATCGGGCAGACCACGCTGGGCCACGACCATGGCCGGCAGGGTGGTCACCAGCAGCAACTCCACGATCCGCGGCTTGGTGACCGCGACGTAGGCCCGTACCACGTCGGCGGTGGAGGTTGCGGGGCCGTTCATCGTCGGGGCACTCATGCCGCCACCTCGATCAGGGCATCGGCCCGTTCATCGGCTGGATCGCGCGGCGGGGTACGTGATAACGACAACGTGGACAGGACCATTGCTGCAAGGATCCATGATGCGACGGCCAGATGAGGGATGACCGACACGAATGACAGGTTGCTCCACAGGTTGGCAACGCCCAGCAGGATCTGCAGCCCGGTCAGGCCCGCGGCCACCCGGGCCCATCTCAATGCTGGCCCGATCAATCCCGCCCGACGAAGACGCACCACGACCGACACGATCAGTCCCGCAACGAGGACTGCCAGATACCGGTGGACCACGTTGACGGCCTCAGCTTCCATCGTGATCGGACCGATTGAGAACAGCCCCATCGCGGGGTCGGCCTTGTAGGCAAGTCCACCCATCACCCCTGTCAGGTGTCCACCCACCAAGATCTGCACCCACAGCACGCCCGTCACCACCACCACGTAGCGCCACAGTCGGGACAACGGAGCGGTAACGGGTCGCGCGATCGGGCCACGCGAACGAACCATCACGTACAGCAGCAGCGCCATCGTGGCGGTTCCCAGCCCCAGATGGGTCGTCACCAGTTCCACGTTGACCAGGTTCCACACCACCAGCGCACCCAGGACGGCCTGGACGTTGACGGCCACCGCGGCTGCGACGGTGGGCCACAACAGGCCGCGTGTGCGCCGGTAGGACAGCAGGACCCAGACCAGCAGCACCGCGACCTGCAACCCCAACAACCCGGCGACCAGACGGTGGGAGTGTTCCAGCCATACATTGAGGCCCGTCACATTTCGTCCCAGCCCGTCCACGAACTGGCCTGACAGCGGCGGCAGGAAGTCCAACCCTGTGAAACATCCGGGCCACGTCGGACAGGCCAGACCCGAGTCGGTGGCGCGTGTGGCACCACCGATGGCGATCACCAACAGTGACGTGACCGCGGCACTGGTGGCCAATCGTCGGAAGGCGGGCGATGGGGAAACGATGCCGGGAGTTTACGCCCAACCCCCTGCTGCAGCCTAACTCCACGCCGACCTTGGGCCTCCACGAGCAGACGTCTAGCGGCTAGCCTCCGTGACGTGACTGACATCGCTGTTTCCGAATCCGACCGTTTGGCCATCACTGCCATCCGCGCCCTCTCGATCGACGCGGTCGAAAAGGCCAACTCGGGGCATCCCGGCGCGCCGATGGGCTTGGCCCCGCTGGTCTACATGTTGTTCACCCGCCACCTCAAGCACAATCCGTCCAATCCGTACTGGATTGATCGCGACCGGTTCGTGTTGTCCTGCGGGCATGCGTCGATGTTGCTGTACTCCACGTTGCATCTGACCGGTTATGACCTGACCATCGAGGACCTCAAGGAGTTCCGCCAGTTCGAGTCCCGGACCCCAGGGCATCCCGAGAGCTTTGCCACACCCGGAGTCGAGACCACCACGGGTCCACTGGGACAGGGCGTCGCCAACGGTGTCGGTTTCGCGCTGGCCGAACGACTGTTGGCTGCCCGATTCAACCGGGACGGCAACGACGTGGTTGATCATCGCACCTGGGTCGTGGCCAGCGACGGCGATCTCATGGAAGGCATCGCCAGCGAAGCATCGTCACTGGCCGGCCAGCTTGGGCTGGACAAGTTGGTGATGTTCTGGGACGACAACCGGGTGACGTTGGACGGTCCCGCCAGCTGGAGTTTCTCGGTCGAGGATCCGGTGCAGCGCTATCAGGCATATGGCTGGCGGACTCTGGAGATTGCCGACGGCAACGACCTGGACGCCATCCAGGCCGGCATCAGCGAGGCTGCCAACTCTGATGGTCGCCCCACCTTCGTCAGGGTCCGGACCACCATCGGCTTCGGCGCCCCCAACAAGGCGGGAACGTCCAAGGCCCACGGTTCGCCGCTGGGTGCTGATGAGGCCGCCGCCGCCAAGCAGTCATACGGCTGGACCTACGAACCCTTCGAAGTGCCCGAGGAGGTCTACTCCGCTGCCGATCAGTCCCAGCGCGGGAAATCTGCCGAGGAGTCTTGGAACGCGCTGTATTCCGGCTATGAGACAGCCCACCCCGATCTTGCCGAGGAGTTGGAACGGGCCATGGCCGGTGATCTGGCGGAGGATTGGGACGCCACACTGCCCGAGTTTGAGGACGGCCACAGCGAAGCGACGCGGTCCACCAGTGGCGCGATCATTCAGCGGTTGGCCGCAGCGGTTCCGGAACTCGTGGGCGGGTCGGCTGACCTGGCCGGCTCGAACAAGACCACGATCGACAACTCCGCCGCGGTGTCAGCCGATCTGTTCGCCGCCAGGAATCTCAACTTCGGAGTCCGTGAACATGGCATGGCCGGGATCGCCAACGGGTTGCTGTTACATGGTGGCCTGCGACCGTTCGTCGGCACGTTCCTGACCTTCAGCGACTACATGCGCGGCTCGCTGCGCCTGTCGGCGCTGATGGGTCTGGGCGTGATCTATGTCTTCACCCATGACTCCATCGGGCTGGGCGAGGACGGACCGACACACCAGTCTGTCGAACATGTGGCCGCGCTGCGAACCATCCCGAATCTGCGCGTCATCCGGCCAGCCGATGCACGCGAGACCGTGGGAGCCTGGATCCAGGCCCTGACCCGGACCGACGGACCCACGGCACTGGCCCTGTCGCGTCAGGACCTGCCGGTGCTGGCCGGCAGCGACGCCGGGATGGTGGCACGCGGCGGGTATGCCCTGAACACCGTGGAGGATCCTGACATCGTCCTGGTCGGGACAGGATCAGAGGTTCAGCACTGTGTCGCTGCGGCGACGATGCTGAGCGATCAGGACGGCCTACGGGTGCGTGTGGTGTCCCTGCCATGCATGGAACTGCTGGCCGAAAGTGGCGATGAGTATTCAGAGGACCTGCTGGGTGAGGGCGACGTCCCGGTACTGTCCGTCGAGGCCGGGGTGAGCTTCGGGTGGGAACGATGGGCCGATGACCATGTCGCGATGGATGATTTCGGGGCCTCCGCTCCGGGGGATGTACTGATGGAGGAGTTCGGGTTCACCGGTCAGGCCGTTGCCGACGCCGCCCGGGATCTGTTGGATGAATGGGAGGACGAGGAACAATGACAACTTCTGACGCCGGTGGCGTACTGCAGGCCATCGAACAGGCCGGACAGGCCATCTGGCTTGATTCCATCAAGAGGTCCTACCTGGGTGAGGACAACTACCTGGACCGGTTGATCCGCGCCGGTGAGATCTACGGACTGACCTCAAACCCCTCCATCTTCGCCGCGGCCGTGGCCGACGACGACACCTACGATCAACAGGTTTCCGACCTGGCCGATCAGGGGGCGGACGCCGCGGAGATCCTGTGGACGATCATGAAGGCCGATGTCACCGCGGCATGCGATCAGTTCGCCGAGTTGTACCGCTCCTCCGACAGACTGCATGGGTATGTGTCAATCGAGGTGGATCCCTCCAAGGCGTTCGATACCTCTGGCACTGTGGAGCAGGCACTGCAGTTGTGGCACGAGATTGACCGCCCCAACCTGATGGTGAAGGTGCCGGGCACCGCGCCGGGACTGCCCGCCATCACCCAGTTGATCAGCCAGGGCGTGAACGTCAACGTCACCCTGCTGTTCGGCGTCCAGCGGTACCGGGAGGTGATGGACGCCTATATGTCCGGCCTTGAGCAACGTCTGGAAGCAGGAGGGGACCTGACGCACGTGGCCAGCGTCGCGTCCTTCTTCGTGTCTCGGGTCGATGCGAAGGTCGACCCGCTGCTGGGAGAGGACGACGAACTGCGTAGCACGATCGCGATCGCCAATGCCAGAGTGGCGTATGCGGCCTTCGCCGAGGTGACTGCCAGTGGGCGATGGCAACACCTGGTTGATGAGGGCGCGAAGGCACAGCGGCCCCTATGGGCATCGACGTCAACCAAGGATCCAAGCCTGCCCGACACCTTGTACGTCGATGAGCTCCTTGGTCCCGACACGGTCAACACCGTGCCCGAGGCGACGCTGGACGCCGTGCGGGACCACGGTGGGCCGCCTGCCGACCGCCTGACCGGAACCGGGGCGCAGGCGGCACAACGACTGGGGCAACTGGAGCAATTGGGCATCGACCTGGACCAGGTCACCAAGGAGCTTGAGGCCGAGGGCGTGGAGAAGTTCATCGCCAGCTTCGAAGAGGCCGTGCAGAGCGTCGCTGAGCAGATCTCCGCTTAGCTCGCCGGTGGTCGACCGCCATCCGGTGGAGGTGGCGGTGGTGGGGCGGCCGACCAGGTCCGCGGCGCCGAGGTGTCCCGGTCCGGTGGCGCAGGCACCGCGCCCGGCACTGCAGGCCCCACTCCGACCGACACTGGTTCGGCAGCGCCGGGCGAGGGTTCGCCGGGACCATCCACCTGCACATCCTGGTCCTCCTCCTCATCGTCGGACTTCTTCCGACGGCGCCACAACAGCAGGGCCAGGATCAGCAGCGCGACCAGCAGGAGGCCGCCGATGGCGAGAACCCAGCCCGGCGGTGGACCAGCGTCGGCAGGCGCGACGACGGGTTGCGCTGCGACGGGGTCGCTGATGACACCGGCCGAGGGGAACGTGATCGTGGCCTGTGCCTGCCGCTGGAGCAACCCGGACGCCAGATCGGCAGTCGCGAGCCAGGGGCCGGCAGGCAGTGCGGCGTCCATCGGCACCTGGAGTTGCCCCGTGTCCCCGGGTCCGATAGTTCGTGGCAGGGACACGTCGAACGGGCCTGCGGAAAGCTGGCCCGGACCGTCGGTCAACCGCAGTGACCCGCTGACGTCGACCGCACGCTCGCCGGTGTTGGTCACGCCGATGAGCACGAACGGGGTGCCCTCGTCGTCGCGTCCACCGGTCAGGGTGTCGATCCGGAAGTCCTCGACGGGTGCGACGTCGCCGCCGACTGACAGGTACACGCGGATGCCCGCCCGGCTGATCACCGTCACCGCGCCCTCGCCCTCAGCCTGCGATGCCGCCACGATGGTGGCGTAGCGTTCGCCGCCGCCGGCCGTGGCGGGCACCTCGATCCGGGCGAGCACCTCGGCCCGGGCACCTGGGTCCAGCACCACTGACGCGGGTTCCACGGTGATCCAATCGGCCAGATCGTTTCCGCCGCGGCCGTCCTGGACCACCCACCCGTCGCTCACGGACGAGGCGACCCCGTACAGGGTCACCGGCAGCGGCTGCTCGGTGCCATTGGACACCTCGATCCGTCGCTCGACCGTGGTGCCGGGGGCGACGTGATCGGTCACGTACACGTTGGCCCGTGGGTCGGTGGCATCGCCTTGGGCGACCTCGAGCAGTCGGATGCCAAGTCCAGGGAGCACCTCAGGCTGGGCGGACGCCGATCCGGCGAGCATCAGGATCACCGCAAGGGCCACGGCCAGGATGGCGTGGCATCTGCGTCGAGGGCTCACGGGGACTCCACGGGTCGGACAAGCCCCGTCCTGGGTGGGGAACAGGGCGGGGCTATGCAGTGGGGGAACCGATCAGGCGACGGTGTAGGTGACCGTACCAGAGTAGGTACCGGCCGGTGTGTTGGCGGGGACGTTCACCGCGATCGACGGGGTCGCCGTTGCCGTCCCGTTACCGGTCGGCGTGGTCCCGGTCAGCAGGGTGTAGGCGGTACCCAGGTTGCTCGTGCCCACGGCCAGTTCGCCGCCCGTCACGGTCGTGCCGCTGAGGGTGGAGGACGTGGTCAGCGCCGTGAGGTCGGCGGCTGCGTTGTACACCCGGCCGTTGGTGTTGGCGACGGTCTTGGAGGTGTCAACAGTGTGCGTGAACGCGGTGCCTGAGACCGACACTGTCCAAGCCCCCAACAGTGTACCACGCTGGTCGGTGACGGTGATGGCGGGCAGGGTGTCGGTGATCGTCGCGGCGGTGGTGGGCGCGAACACCGTGTTGGCGATGTTCTTGCTCGCCGCGGCGGAGCTGATCGACAGGCCGGCTGTGTTTGCCGTCACCGTGAAGTTGACGGTGGTGGGTGCGGCGGCGGCGGGTAGTGCCGCAACCATGACAAGGGCGCCGGCCGCGAGGACCGAACGGAGGGGATGGCGCATGTAGTTCTCCTGAGCACGAACAAGGGGGTAGATGTCGTATAGGTGTCGGAGAACTTCGGCAAGTGCTGAATGGTCAATGGTGACCATTTTGGGACGGGCCTGTGACTAGTTCGATGAGACCGCAGTCCGAGCAATCAGGCCCAGTGGATCACGGACTCAAGCGGCAGTCGGGGCCGGGCGGCCGAGCCGGTCGGGCCCACATCGAGTCCCCTACCCAGGGTGATGAGGCCGACGGGGGTCCAGTCAGTCGGCACCGTCGTCGCCGCCCGCAGGGCGTCGTGGTCCACGGCAAGGAATCCGGCCGTCAGTCCCTCCGCCACCGCCGCGAGCAGCAAGAGCATGAACGCCGCGCCGGCGTCCACCCACTGGAACGGGACCGCCCAGGTGCCAGGCGCATCGGAGCGCGCCTTGTCCTTCTCGGCATACCGTCGGTCGTAGGCGGAGAGCTCCACGCACGGGATGATGTGGACCGGGGCGACCGACAGCCACGGATCAAGTCCGCGCGCCACTGCCGCAGGTTCACCGCAGGCGTCGGCGATCCGTCGTCGGGCCTGGGCCGCGGTGATCACCACGAACCGGTGTGGTTGGCTGAAGCCGGCGCTCGGTGCCCTCGTGGCGGTGTCCAGGATCCGTCGGATCACCTCCGGTGGGACCGGGTCGGGATGGTAGGCCCGCACCATGCGTCGGTGACGCACAACCTCGTAGAAGTCCATCAGACGGGGGGCTGCCAGGTCACAGGGTCCCGCCGTCGCCGTCGTCGTCCTCCCCCACCGGGCGTCCGTTGACCCTCGGCAGTGCGGGCACCGGCGGGCGCGATCGCGACATCGGCGTGAGGGTCTCGGGTCGCGTCGTGCTCCAGGTTTCCTCCCCCGGCACGTGCAGGGCCCGGCAGACACCGGCCCAGGCCAGGGGGTCGGCGCCGGTCAGCACCCCCTTGCCCCCCCTGCCCTGGGTCGGGAACTCGCTGGCGTCCACGATCTTGGCGGCGCCGGTGGTGTCGAGCACGATGACATCGGCGGCCTCGGTCACGACCGAGACAGACACCACCCGGTGGCCCTTCGGCACCTTCAGGCCCACGACGCCCGCGGCACGGCGGCCCATCGCGCTGACGTCGGCGACCCGGAATCGGATGGCCAAGCCGCCGCTGTGGGCGATCAGTATCTCATCGCTCTCCTGCACCCCGACGACGGCGACGATCTGATCACCCGGTCGCACACCAGCCGCGATCGTTTGACGTTGGCGTCCTTCGTACTCGGCTCGCTCGGTGCGTTTGACCAGACCTTGTGCCGACACCGTCAGAAGGAAGGGACTGCGGGCCAGGACAACCGCACCAGCAAGTGGCGCCTCGACCGTGGTGTCCAACAGCGTGCCGAGTGAGGTGCCGCGTTGTCGCATGGATGCCACGCCGATTTCGGCGGTGTCAACCCGATAGCCGTTGCCCGCCGCATCCACCATCAGCAGTACGTCGTCGGCCGACCCGCGCAACACACCCACCAGGGGATCGTGGGTGACGTTGTGCGGCGCCGTCGCGCGTTTGCGGGCAACCGGTTTGAGGTACCCACCGGCGGTTACGTAGATGGTGACCTCCTGAGCAGCCAGAAGTGGTGCCCCGGCGTCTCTGCTGGACACTGGCGCCTCGACCTCGCCAATCCGACTCCGTCGCGGGTTGCCGTGGGCGTCGGCGATCTGCCCCAGTTCGCCGACCAGGACACGGTCCAGACGAGCGGGGTCGCTCAGAATGGCTTGCAACTCAGTCACCACGGTCAGCAACTCGTCGTGCTCGTCCTGGATCTTGTCTCGCTCCAACCGGGCCAGCCGTCGTAGCTGCATGTCGAGGACGGCTGTGGCCTGGATTTCGCTCATGCCGAAGCGGTCCATCAAACCGACCTTGGCCTGGGCCGACGAATCCGCTGCCCGGATCAAGGCAATCACGTCATCCAGGTTGTCCAGGGCGATGAGGTAGCCCTGCAGGATGTGAAGGCGCTCTTCGGCCTTGGCCAACCGGAAACGCGTCCGGCGTGTCAGCACCTGACGCTGATGGGCGATGTAGGCATGCAGGGCGTCGAGCAGGCCCATGGTCCTGGGCCTACCACCGTCCAGCGCCACGAAATTGACGTGGAAGTTGGTGCGGAGTTCGGTCAGCTCATACAGACGCTCAAGGGTCGCGCCAGGGTTCTCACCGCGCTTCAACTCAATGACAATGCGCATCCCATCGCGGGAGGATTCGTCGCGGAGATCCCGGATGCCGTCGATCTTGCGGTCTTTGACCAGGTCGGCGATGCGGGTCAGCAGTGTTGCTTTGTTGACCTGATAGCCGATTTCGGTGACGACGATGCGCGGCAGGCCGCCCGAGCGCGTCTCTGTGGCCGCGATGGCCTGGATGGTGACGGTGCCCTTGCCCGTCTGATAGGCCTCCAGGATCCCCTCCCCCGCCACGATCTGCGCGCCGGTCGGAAAGTCCGGCCCGGGCAGGACCGCCATGACCTGTCCCAGGGTCGCTGAGGGATTGCGGATCAGCAGCAGACAGGCAGCGATCACCTCAACCAGGTTGTGGGGTGGAATGTTGGTGGCCATCCCGACCGCGATGCCCGTCGACCCATTGACCAGCAGGTTGGGGAATCGTGCCGGCAGCACGGTCGGCTCGGATTCATACCCGTCGTAGTTGGGCCCGAAGTCGACGGTGTCGGAGTTGATCCCGGCCAGCATCTCCATGGCCAACGGTGACAGACGGCACTCGGTGTAGCGGAACGCGGCCGCCGGGTCGCCGTCCACACTGCCGAAGTTTCCGCGCCCGTCGACCAATGGCTCACGGATCGCGAACTCCTGCGCCATGCGGACCAGCGCGTCATAGATCGATGAGTCCCCATGCGGGTGATACTTCTTCATCACGTCGCCGATGACCGACGCGCACTTGCGGTACTGCTGGTCGGCCCGCAGTCCCGCTTCGTTCATGGCGTGGAGGATGCGCCGTTGAACCGGCTTCAGACCATCGCGAACGTCGGGCAGTGCCCGTCCCACGATCACGCTCATGGAGTAGTCCAGGAACGACCGTTCCATCCGCTCCGTAATGTCGACGTCGACGATGTTGCCGTCGTCCAGCAACGAACCCTGTGCGCTCATGCCCCTAGTCTGACAAGCGGGTGCGACGATGGGATGGAGGTGCCCCCGAACCCCAACCCCGCACCGGGCTCTCAGACCCGGCGATAGTCCGTGAGACTTGCGCCGACGCTGGCGACCAAAACCGCAAGTCGTCCCAGCGGCAACCCGATGACCCCGGTTTCGCTGCCTTCGAGGTGCTCGACAAAAATGCCCGCGATGCCCTGGATGCCGTAGGCCCCGGCCTTGTTCATCGGCTCACCGTTGTCCACGTACCACTGGATCTCCGACGGACTCAACCGCCGGAATCGCACCTTGGTCCGGTCCACGCCCGAGGCACCCTTGGGGCCCAGCTTGACCGCCACTCCCGTCAGCACTGAGTGTTCACGCCCGCTCAACGCCTGCAGCATCAGCCTGGCCTTGTCCGGCGTCGCCGGTTTGCCCATCATCTCCCCGTCGACAATGACGATGGTGTCGGCGGCAATGACGAGATCCTCCATCTCGGCTTCCACGGCACTGACCTTCCGGCGGGCCAGGCGCTGGACCATCGCCGCGGGTGCCTCGCCATGGCGGGGGGACTCGTCCACGTCCGCCGGTCGGACGTCGACCTCGAGGCCCAGCCGACCCCGCAGCAACTCCAGTCGTTGCGTCGAGGACGAAGCCAGGATCAGCCGGCTCATCCCCCCGACACCACGCTGCCGGCCGCCGCGGCCAGTGGTTGGTCGTGGTCACGCCGGTCCAGCCACCCATGGGGCAACCTGACCGGGCGGGGTCCGTGGGTGTGGCCTCGTTGCATCGTCATCGCACTCTCGGGCATGGGGATGTCAAGGTCCACGGTATCCAACAACTCCTCCAGTTCTTCCAGGTGCTCGACCTGGCGAAGCGCCAACCGCAATCTCTTGCCGATGGTGAACCCCTGTAGGTACCACGAGGTGTGTTTGCGGATATCGCGCATTCCGGCGTGTTCGCCCAGGTGTTGGACCAGAAGTGCTGTGTGATCCGCCAGCATCCCGACGACCGAACGCAGATCGGGTGGAGTTGGGAGTGACCGGCCTTCCAGCGCGGCCTGCAGGTCGCCGAACAGCCAGGGCCGTCCCAGACAACCGCGGCCAACGACCACGCCGGCGCATCCGGTCATCTGGACCATCCTCAGGGCATCCGCGGCTTGCCAGATGTCCCCGTTGCCCAGAACCGGTACGTCGGCTCCCACTTCCTCAACCAGACGGGCTATCGCCGTCCAGTCCGCGTGACCGCCGTAGGCGTCCTGGGCGGTTCGGCCATGCAGTGTCACCGCCGCTGCCCCCATGTCACGCGCCGCGCGTCCGGCCTCCAGATAGGTCAGGTGTTGCTCGTCAATGCCCTTGCGCATCTTGACCGTCACGGGTCGGCCACCCGATCCCGACACGGCAGCGGCGACAAGATCGGCGAACAGACGTGTGCGCCACGGCAACGCCGCACCACCGCCATGCTTGGTCACCTTGGGCGCCGGACACCCGAAGTTCAGATCGATGTGGTCGACCAGGTCGCGGTCGGCCAAGACCTTGACACCCTCGAACAACTCTGTTGGCTCGGTGGCGTACAACTGGATCGAACGAGGGTTCTCATCCTCGGCGAACGCCGCACGCAGCAAGGTGCGTTGTCGGCTGTCGGGAGCCGTCTGGTCAGCGCCTCCCAGTGCAGACGGCGCCCGACCGGACTCAAGCGATCCACGCCGATCTGCCTCAACCAGAGCCCGAGCCCCAACCATCTCACTGACAAACAGCCCGCCTCCGAACCGCCGACACAGGGCACGGAAGGGCACATTTGTCACACCGGCCATGGGCGCCAGGACCACTGGTGGATCAGCGGTGACAACGCGGCCGGTACCGGCCAGGACGAGGGGACGCACGACCCCCGATGCTGCCACCCTTATGGCGCACGTCACCCCCGCCCTATTGGTCCGGTCAAATACTTTCCGGATTCTGCGGCAGGAACGAGGTCAGTCGCGCCGAACCTAGCGTCCTGTGTGGCACTCAGACCGGACACCTGGCCGCCGACGCCGACGGCGTGCTGTACCTGCCGACACCCGTGTGTGGGGACCGGGCCACGATGTATGTCTCCACCGACTCGGGTCTGACCTGGTCAGAAGAGGTCATCAACAATCAGCCGATGCCCTTCACTGACCCGGCCATCGACTTCGACGCCGCGGGCAACCTGCACGCGGTGTGGGTGGACAACGCGCGGCAACTGAACTACTCGATGTCGGCTGACAAGGGGCTGAGCTGGATCGACCCGGTGTTGGCGACGCTCCAAGGACCGGCCATGGTTCTTGGTCAGGACCGCTTCCTGGAGCTGTTCAGGGCACACCAGGCGCGTCAACCAGTCCCTGGGTTGAGCCCCTCCCCCTCTGGTCAGGAACGTTCTAATCGACTCCGAGGGTCCGGCGGCGGATCAATTCGACCGCCGACATTGCCTCGTCAGCCATCTGGAAAGGCACCAGCAGGTGGTCGTGATGAAATCCTGCCAGGACGTTACAGGGAATCCCCTTCACCGCCAGGGCCGTTGACACTGACGCGGTGACCCCAACAGCTTCCAAGCTGGTGTGGGTGCTGACGGTCAGCCAGGCTGCTTCGAAGTCGAACTCCACCCCCGCCCCGACGGCGATGTCGCGGTTCAACACGATGGTGGTTCCCTGCGCCTCGGCGACCATGGCCGCCAACGGGAGATCCGGCAGTTGATGGCCCGGAGGGATGGTCGCGAAGACGAACACGCCCTCACGACGCGTCACTTCCAGAGCTTCCAGGATCCGGCCGAGATCGGTTTCGCCGCTCATTCAGCCACCCGCCAATCGTTGTTGGTTAACTCAACGCCTAGACATCCAAGTTCTCAGCGTACTCCGCGTTGGCCTCGATCCAGCCGCGCCGGTCCGCGGCACTGTTGCCCATCAGTAGACCGAAGATGCGCTCGGCCTTGGCGGCATCATCTATCGTCACCCGGAGCAGCGTCCTGCGTTGGGGGTCCATGGTGGTGGCCCACAACTCATCGGGGTCCATTTCGCCGAGGCCCTTGAAACGTGACACCTCTACGTTCTTTGGGTCCTTGGGGTCGGTCTTGAAAACTTTGCGAAGGATCATGTCGCGATCCCTGTCGTTCATGGCGTACTCGACCACGGACTTGCGTTGGAGTTTGAACAGCGGAGGTTGCGCCAGGTACACGTGGCCCTTGTCGATCAGGTCGGGCATCAGCCGATAGAAGAACGTCAACAACAGCGTGGTGATGTGTTCCCCGTCGATGTCAGCGTCGGCCATCGCGATGATCTTGTGGTAGCGCAGGTTGGAGATGTCGAACTCGGGTGCGACACCGGTGCCGATGGCCTTGATCAGGTTCGCGATCTCCTCGTTCGCCAGCACCCGGCGCAGTTGGGCTCTCTCGACGTTGAGGACCTTGCCGCGCAACGGGAGTATTGCCTGTCGGTCCCGGTCACGTCCCTGCTTGGAGGAGCCGCCAGCCGAATCTCCCTCGACGATGTACAGCTCGGAGTCCTCGGGGTTACGGGACGAGCAGTCAGCCAACTTGCCGGGCAGCCCGGCTGAGGTTGAGTCCAGGATCCCCTTGCGGCGGGTGAGATCGCGAGCTGCCTTCGCCGCCTGGCGCGCCTTGGCCGCCAGCAGGGCCTTGCCGATGATTCGGCGGCCGTCACTAGCGTTGTCATCCAGCCACTCGACCAGTGCTTCGTTGACCACCTTATCGGTGAACTTGCGCATCACCGCACTGCCAAGTCGACCTTTGGTCTGCCCCTCGAACTGGGGGTCGGGCATCTTCACGCTGATGACGACGACCATGCCCTCTCTGAGGTCATCGCCGGTGACCGACTGGGGACCCTTCTGCACGAACAGGCGGGACTGGCTTTCACCCCACTTGTTGAGGGTCCGTGTGAGCGCCTTTCGAAATCCCTCCTCGTGTGCGCCACCATCTGGGGTTCGGATGATGTTGACATACGAACGGGCGTGCTCAGCGTGGCCACGTTCCAGCCATGTGACCGCGATGTCACACGCCATCGGTGATCCGTGGAACGTCTCGGCGCGCGAGATGACCACTGGCTTGGCCAGCATGGCCTCTTTGCCGTCTAGCAGATCCTTGACGAAGTCGGGAAGGCCGGCGGAGTAGCGATACGTCTGCTTCCTGCCGTCCCGTTTGTCGACGAAGTCGATGCGCAGGCCCGGGTTCAGCAGCGCGGTTTCCTTCAACCGCACCAGAATCGTGTCGGCGTCGAAGATGGTCTCATCAAAGATCTGGTCATCTGGCCAGAATCTGACCAGCGTCCCTGTCTTCTTGCTGGTCCCTATGACCTCAAGCTTCTTGGTCCGCTTCCCCTGCTTGAACTGGATGGCGTGAACGTGGCCGTCACGACTGACCTCGACCTGGGTTCGAATCGACAGGGCGTTGACGACTGAGACTCCGACGCCGTGGAGGCCACCGGACACGGCATAGGCCTGTTGATCGAACTTGCCGCCCGCGTGAAGTTTGCTCAGCACGACCTCGACCGCCGGCATCTTCTCCTTGTCGTGCTCCTCGACAGGGATGCCGCGACCGTCGTCGGCGACTTCGATGCCGCCGTCCTTCAGGACGGTGACGGCTATGCGCTTGCAGTGACCGGCCAGGTGCTCATCGACCGCGTTGTCCACCACCTCCCACACGAGGTGATGCAGTCCCCGCTGGTCGGTCGACCCGATGTACATACCGGGACGTTTGCGAACGGCCTCGAGACCCTCAAGGACGCTGATGGACTTCGCCGAGTACTCAGTCATGGATGTCGCCATGATGCCAAGCAGGGGTGACAACACCACGTATATCCCACGGTCGCAGTCCGAAAGCCTCGCGCTCGCCACCCCCCCGGCTCCCCCCGGCTCCCCCCGGCTCCCCCCGGCGGGGGTGCCCGGCTTTCTGGGCGCCCCACAACGCCAAACCCGGGCACCCACCCTGCCCGCGCGACCGGTGCCCGGGTTAGCAGGCGCCCCACAACGCCAAACCCGGGCACCCGGGCCGGCCGGGGTGTTCTTAGGCTGCGTGGGACCGCCCACCCAGCAGCAGGGCGCGCTGCATATCGGCCTCCAACCGTTGCCACCGCAACTCCACCCGTGACCAGGTGACGAAAACGATGCGCCATGCGGTCAGGTTGATTGCGGTACGACGTTCAGCGTCCTCGTCGTGAGCGACACGTGACCCGTGATAGGCCAGGCCATCGCAGTCCGCACCGACCCGAAATTGCGGCCAAGCCACGTCAAGTTGCCGGGCACCATCCGGCGTTTGAATCACCAGAGGCTCCGGATGCGGATCTGGGAGGCCGCTGACTCGAATGGCGTCACGAAAGATCTGCTCCAGTTCAGAGTCCGCTCGTTGAGGAGCGATCTGATGACACAACCGGAGCACTCCTACACTCCCTTTGGCCCCACGCCGTGCCTCGGCCATGGCCGCCACTCGTTCCTCGTCGGTCAGACCACGTTGTCGGGCGTCCAACAACATGCCCCGCAACCGCGGAGGAGGGGTAAAACGCGCCACATCGACGAGGGTGCGCTCGATACTCGTCACCGCCACACCCGACATGTTGACCACAGCATCCTCGGGCAAACAGCGCGTCGCGATCGTGCGCACCCCCGGGCGGGAGGGGGCCCATTTGCCACGGACGGTCACCCAAACCTGATCAGGCACGCGACGCATCAACCCGTAGAGCCACAACGCCGTCCAATGGGACGCCACGGAGTCTCTGAGAATCGAAAGTTGGACTTCCCAGATCCGCCCTCGATAGCTCAGCGTTTCTGGCGACACGGACGCCACGACGCGAATCGACGGGCGAACCAGCACCCCCTTGTCCACCAACCGCCTGAGCTCCTCCCCGCCAAACCCCACCGTCGTGGCTTGCGCCCTTGAAGCCATGCCATGCTGGCGTCCAACGGTCTCATGCAGGCGTGTCCACCTCTCGTCCATGGTGGGGATGATCGCTGCACGGCCGACCGACCCGCATTGCTGCTTCCCGGGCGTTGTGGATAAGTCCGGACTCCCGCCCGCGCGACCGGTGCCCGGCTTTCCGGGCGCCCCACACCGCCAAACCCGGGCACCCACCCCGCCCACACCACCGGTGCCCGGGTTAGCAGGCGCCCCACACCGCCGAACCCGGGCACCACAGGCCAGCAACCCCGCCCGCCAACCCGCCCGCCAACCCCGCCCAGCAACCCCGCCCGCCAACCCCGCCCAGCAACCCCGCCCGCCCACCGCAACCCACCGCCACGCCGGACCGGGCCAGCCAGGTCAGCCGGACAGAAATCGCCCGATCGTCTGCCTGGCCGGGAGCAGGTTGGCCCGCGGCACGTACTCGCCGGCCTGGTGTGCTTGTGCGGTCAGGCCTGGTCCGTAGTTCAGTGCGGGCACCCCGACCTCGGCAAAGCGGGCCACGTCGGTCCAGGCCTGTTTGGGCGCCACGGTGGCGCCGGCAGCGTCGATAAACGCCTCAACCAGCGGCGCGGACCGCGACGGAGGACAGGCCGGCGCCCGGTCGGTCACCACGATCTCACCGACGTCCCCGATCTGCTCAGCCAAGGCCACCTCGGCCTGCTCCAGCGACTTGTCCGGCGCAAAGCGGTAGTTGACGTTGACCGTGAAGGAGCCTGGGATGACGTTGCGCGCACTGTCGGTCCAGGCCTGGGTGGGATTGGTGACCTCCCGGTAGACCAGGTCGTCAACCATCACCTCGACCGGGTCCCGATCACGCCAGGACGTCAGCCACTGCCCTGCCTTGGTCAGCGCGTTGTCACCATGCCAGGGGCGTGCGCTATGCGCTGCCTGTCCCCGGAAGGTCACCTCGGCGTGCATCGCCCCCATGCAACCCAACTGCACCTCAAGGTCGGTGGGCTCGGCGATGATGGCCAGACTGGCCTGGGTCAGACCCGGCACCGCCTGAAGCACATCCCGTAACTCGTTGCCCTCGTGCGGCCCCTCCTCCCCCGCGTAGGCCACCAGCACCAGGCGGTAGGCACCCTGCCGCAGGTCATCATCCTCAAAGGCGTCCATCACCACCGCCAGGCCCGCCTTCATGTCACTGGTGCCCCGCCCGACGATCCTGTCCCCCTCGACCCGGGCCACGCGATCCTCATCGGTCGGAGGTACCACGTCGACGTGGCCAACCAGCAGCACCGTGGGCCGCTCATCCTCCTCATCCTCCCCGGGCGCCGACACCACGGAGTTGCCGATCCGCATGGTCATGTCACCCCGGCGGGCATAGCGGTCGGCAAGCCAGTCAGCGATCGGGCCCTCATCACCGGTCACACACGGCATGGCGCACAACTCCAGCAGGAGTTTCGTCAGCCGCTCATCATTGCCACTCACACTGCCACATCGTGTTCACGGAGTGCCTGGTTCAGGGAAACCTTCAGGTCGGTGGCGCTGCTGCGCCGGCCGATGATCAAGGCCGCGGGAACCCCGAACTCACCCGCGGGAAACGATTTCATCCGGGTCCCGGGAATGACGACCGACCGGGCTGGCACCCGTCCGGTGTACTCAACCGGTTTGTTGCCGGTGACATCGATGATCCTGGTCGAGGCGGTGATGGTGGTGTTGGCGCCCAGCACCGCCCCTTCCTCGATCAACACCCCCTCAACGACGATGCAACGGGACCCGATGAAGGCGTGGTCCTCGATGATCACGGGTCGGGCTCCCGGCGGCTCAAGCACCCCGCCGATCCCCACTCCACCGGACAGATGCACGTTCCGACCGATCTGGGCGCATGACCCCACTGTCGCCCACGTGTCCACCATTGTGCCGGTTGACACGTAGGCCCCAAGGTTGACGTAGCACGGCATCAGGACGGCACCGGCCTCGATGTGGGCCCCGTGACGCACGACGGCGGGTGGCACGACCCTGACCCCCGCCTGTGCGTAACCGGTTTTCAACGGCATCTTGTCGTGGTACTCGAAGGGACCGACCTCCACCGTTTGCATCTGGCGCAGCCCGAAGGACAGCAGAATGGCCTGTTTCAGCCACTGCTGGACGACCCACTCAGCTCCCTCCTTCTGCGCCACCCGAACCTCACCAGCGTCCAACAGATCCAAGGTCTCAAGCACCGCGGCGCGCACCTCGTCACTGGCGGTCTGACCTGATTCATAGGCGGCGGTGATGGTTGCTTGCAGCAGGTCCAGGTCAGTCATGGACCCCAAGACTCCCATCCTGGATGGCAGCCCGCCACACCTGGGCCGCGTCGCGGCATCCCTGCAGGTCAGGAACCAATGCCAGCCGCAGCCACCCCGCCCCTGCCGGTCCGAAGGCGGAACCAGGCGACGCGATCAGGCGGTGAGCCAGCAACGCCTTGGCGTAACCCACATCATCACCACCAGGCACCCGGACCCACAGATAGAACGTGGCCTTCGAGCCGCTGACGGCCAGCCCCACCTCGTCGCAGAAGGCCAGCATCACCGTTCGCTTGGCCTCAAAGATCTCGCGGCGCTCCGCGGCATGGACATCATCACCCCACGCGGCGGCCGCCGCCCACTGCACGAACTCCGGAGAGCCGGTGCCGATATTGGGTCGCATCACCCGTTGCTGGCGGATCAGTTCGGGATCACCCACCAGCGCACCACAGCGATATCCGGTCATCCCACTGCGCTTGGACAGGCTGAAGGCGATCAGGATCCCTGTCAGATCACCCTCGGCCACGTCCAACAGCGACGGCGGCAACGGCCCGGCCGGCGGGTAGATGTCGACGTAGCACTCATCGCTGCCCAACACCACGCCGTGCTGCCGGGCCACATCCAGTTGCCGGCGCAGATACTCCGCGCTGGCCACCGCGCCAGTCGGATTGTGCGGGTAGTTCAGCCAGGCGATGAAAGCCCGGTCCAGACGGGCCGTTTGCAGGCTTGACAACTCCAACAACCAGTCCTCATCCGGGGTCAGATCGACCCGGTCCGACTCACCGCCGGCGAACAGCGCCCCTCGCTCGTAGGGCTGATACCCAGGAGAACCCCAGACACACCAACGGCGCGACGAGGTGGCGTCCAGCAGGCCGAGTGGGATGTGGAAGATGGCCTCCTTGGACCCTGCGGTCGGCAGGACCTGGGTGTCAGGATCAACCGAAACCCCAAAACGACGCGAGACCCATCCGGTGATTGCGGCACGCAGTTCCGGTAGACCCGCAGCGGTGGGGTACTGGCTGACCTCAGGCACGGCATCGATCAACGCCTGCCTGATGAACGGCGGGGTCGCCTCGACTGGGTCACCGATCGAGAAGTCATATGAGGCTGCGGATTCGGCCCGCATGCTGCGGGCAAGGTCTTGGAAGGCGGCCAACGGATAGTCGCCCAAACGCGCGAGGACAGGATTCATGACCGTCCAGAGTGACACACCGCGCTGGCGACAAATTACCCCAAGGTGTGACGAAAGCCTGACGAAGCGACATCCCGGAGCGGGGTCGGCACCGAACACCGTTCGTAACCCATGACCGTGATCAGGCGTACCTGCAGGCGTAGACAGAGAAAGGCGGACCGCCCCCGACGCGCTTTACCAACCCTTTGCGAGACAAGAGGAAACCCATGGGGACGTTCAACCGTCTACTGGGAAACACCGGTCTGACCTCGGATGAGCCATTCGGACTCCGTAGGCCGGCGACAAGGAGGACAACAGGTGCCATACACTTCAGACACCTCGCGGCGTCGACGCCACAACTCGGTTCCCGAGGATCTGCTGGACCTGTACTTCGGTGAACTCGGCAAGGTCGACCTGCTGACCGCGGCGGATGAGGTTCGGTTGGCACAGGCGATCGAAGCCGGGGTCGAGGCGCGGATACGGCTGGACTCAGACGAGAAGTTGACTGCCAAGACGCGCAAGGAACTGCTGAGCACGGCGGATGAGGGTGAGGCGGCTTTCGAGCATTTCGTCGCTGCCAACCTACGGCTGGTGGTCAGCGTGGCCTCCAAGTTCAGTCGTCGTTCGCAGTTGGGGTTGGACGAGTTGATCCAGGAGGGCAACCTGGGTCTGATCCGTGCGGTAGAGAAATTCGACTGGCGCAAGGGCTTCAAGTTCTCCACCTATGCAACCTGGTGGATCCGGCAGGCGATCCAGCGTGGCGTCGCCGCCAGCGAACGAACCATCCGCCTGCCTGTCGCCCTGCACGATGCCCTGGTGAAGGTGCGCGCGGCGCGGGCGAGGCTGGAAGCCACCAACGGTGAGGAACCCACCATCGAGGAGTTGGCTGAGGCGACGCGGCTGACCGAACACCGCGTGCAGCGGGCGCTGGACGCCGACAAGACCGTCACCTCACTTGATCGCCGGGTCGGCCACGATTCTGATGCCAGCGAGATGGGCGACTTCGTTGCCGTCGCTGCGGACTCACCCGCCGAGGAGGTGGTCGAGGCCGAGTTCAACCGGTCGTTGCTGGCGATGGCCCAAACCCGCCTGGATGCCAGGTCCTGGTACGTCATCACCCGCCGGTATGGGCTTGACGGCCGCACCATCCTGACCCTGGACGCCCTGGGCAAGGAACTGGGACTGTCTCGCGAGAGTGTCCGCAAGATCGAGACCCAGGCCTTGAACCGACTGCAAAAGGAACTGCGGGCCGCCTGAGAGCCTTGCACGGCACTGATACACCTGAAGGTGATGAGCACCCTGCCCGCCTCGGACCTGGTCCTTGTGGCCAACGACAGCGTGGTTCGACGACCGCTTGCAGGCACGATGTGGGTGGGTTCGGGCCGTACCCGTGGTCGCGTGGTCGAGCGACTGGCAGACGGAGGTTGGCGGCGGGCTGAGCAGTCCTCGGCCGGCGCACTGGTACTGGAGGTGCGCCCTGCCGCAGAACGTCTGATCTTTCAGGTGTGGGGCCCACTCACAACCCCTATGGATGAGGGATCGCAGGCGTTGCTGGCGCTGCGAGCGTGGGCGGGACTGGATGATGACGTGACCGGCTTCGCTGACCTGGTGAGCACGCATCCTGTGCTGAGTCGCGCGGCACGAATCATCGGAGTGCCGATCATCGGCGCATTGCCCAGGGCGGGGGAGTCTTTCGGCCGGGCCGTTCTAGGCCAGTTGGTCCAGGGCATCGAGGCAGGTCGTTCAACCGCCCAACTGGTGGCCATGCTGGGCACCCCGACCCCACAGGGAGTCTGGGCCTACCCCACCCCGCGCGCACTGGGTTCCGCGCCTGCTCATGAACTCAGGCGCTGCGGGATCGCGCTGCGATCAGCCGGCCTGATGCACGAGTTCGCCAGGACCGAGGGGGCCTTCCAGCATCTCGCGCGGACCCGCGACTGGGCCACGATGGACGCTCGGATCCGCCGTCTTCGGGGCGCCGGGGTCTGGACCGCGGCCGAGACTCGGCTGTACCTGGGGGACGCCGACGCGGTCAGCTACGGCGATTACCACATACCGGCGCTGGTGGGCTGGGCACTGGGCGATCGAACCGAGACCGATCAGGCCATGGCCGAACTGCTTGCTCCGTACGCCCCGCACCGCGGGCGGGTCATCCGGCTTCTTGAGCAGGCATCGCGGAGAGGGCTGGTGGTGACGAAACCTCGGCGTGGCCCCCGGGCGGCACTGTCGGCGCATCGGTACTGGTAGCTCTGCCGTGCCCACCACTCCGCCGCCTGATCACTACGCCACCCTGGGCGTATCGGCCTCCGCGTCACCTGCGACCATCCGCGCGGCCTACCGAGCACTTATTTCCCGCGTGCACCCCGACGTCACCGGAAACGACGCCGTCGCAGCCGCGCGTGCGCTGGCGCTCAACCAGGCTTGGACGGTACTGAAAGACCCCTCCCGACGCGCTGCCTACGACCGGACCCGGGCCAGCAAGGCCGATCTGCCACCCGTGACCGTCCAACACCTACGCCAGGCAGCGGCCGCCGAGCGGGCCTACTCGATCACCGGGGCACAGCAGCGTCGCGCTTTCGGCGCGGCCAGCCTGAGGGTGGGGATGACGATCGTCGTCATCGGCGCGTTGGTGCTGGCGCTTGTCATCCTGCGATGATCGGCAACCCGCCGCCGGCCAGACCACCATCGGTGTCGGGACTGGCGGTGTCGGCAGCGTGTTGCAGTGGTTGCAGGAACGGCATGGCGGTGGGCTCAAGGTCCTCGGCCGGGGCAAAATCGCCCAACCCCTGTGGCCCGATCACCGCAGCGGTCAACTGCCCACCTCGTTGACGGGCACCGTAGGCCACCAGCAGGAGGTCCTCCCCTTGTGGACCCGTCGCCTCGGCGATGAAGCCGTAACAGGCGGCGTTGAGGGGCACCATCTGGCGGGCGGCGATGAGGCTGAGTGCGTCCAAGCGGGCGTTGTCCTCGTCGGGGAACCCCTCCAGTGAGATGACCTTGGTCGATTCCTCCGAAGGGATGACCACGGTCACCGGGTGAGGACGATCTGTGCGACCGACCAGGTCCTTCGCCGCTTCCTGCATCAGCATCCGTAGTTGGTCGACGGTCATTGGTCCGACTCCTCCAGCCTTGCATCGGTCAGTCCCTGGGCCAGCGTCGCCGCGGCGACGGCAAAGGCCTGATCCCATTCGTTGGCCGTGGCAAGCGGTGGGACCAGGACCTCGGTGACCTCCTCGCGAAGTCCACGACCAACCGAGAAGTCATCCAGCGGCCGCAAGCCCAGGCAACGCTCGCGGTCGTTGTCGGTGCTCTCAAAATCGCCCGGCCGTGCGACGGCCACCAACGCCACATCCGCCTGCCATTGCACCACGATCTGCCCACCAGCCCTGAACGCCTCGCCGCAGTTGGCCTGTGGCGTGGTGTAGGTCAACGCCACGATGTCCAGGCCCTGCTCGGCGATCTGGGTCAGCTGGGCCTCAAGAGCCTGACTGTCCAGGATGCCGGCCAGATCCGCCACGTGTCCCTGCCGCCCGGGGATGGCCACGTCCACGGCCGGTTCGCTGCACGCGCTCAGCATCATCAGTACCACGCTCACAAGAACCCCCAGACGCGTCATGCCCGTCGTTCCTGCCACCGGCCGATGGGGCCCTCCAGGGCGTGACTGGCCTGCAACCCTGCAACCAGGGCGTCGTCTGGCCGCGGTCCGGTACGGGTCAGATCCAAGTCGGTTCGCACGGGTACCACCTGCTGCATTGCCTCCAGGTAGTCAGACGCCTGAGCCAGGGTCTGACCCAGCTTCGGTGTCTGGGCTGCTGCATCGGCGACCAGGGCAGCCAACGTCGGATAGCGCCCGACCAGGGCCCGCGCGGTCTTCTCGCCGATGCCCTTGACTCCCGGCAGGCCATCGGAGGGGTCACCCCGCATGATCGCGAAATCAACGTAGCGCGACGCCGGGATGCCATAGGTATCCACCACCCCTGCCTGGTCGAAGCGTCGCAACTGCCGTGTTCCCGAGACGGTGAACCAGACCTGCACGACCGGGTCGCGGACAAGCTGGATCAGATCTCGATCGCCGGTCAGCACCACGACACGGTCATCATCGTCGGCCTGTTCGCACAGGGTGCCGATGGCGTCATCGGCTTCCCACCCCTGCGCCTCCACGATGACCTCGCCAAGTGCCGGCAGCAGTCGGCGCATTAGGTCGAACTGCCACAGGATCTCCTGAGGCGGCTGGGTTCGTGCCGCCTTGTACTGCGGATAGGCGGCCAGACGCCCGGCAGGGATCTCGCTGTGATCCCAGCAGTGTGCGATCACGTCGGGTCGCAGTTCTGCCACGATGGTGGAGACCATGTCCAGGTACCCCCGGATGGCGTTGACGGGGTTGCCCTCATCGTCGGCGATCGAGACAGGCAGGGCGAAGAACGCCCGGTAGGCCAGGCTGGAGGTGTCGACAAGGAGGCTGGTGGTCATGCCAGCGCCGAGGCTACCCACCCTGGTGGGTCGCGTTCGGCCCGATATCCTGCGGCGACACATGGCCAACTCCTCATCCATTTCTGCCTCCGTTTCTGCGTCCATTTCTGTAGCGCCGTCCCAGAATGT
This sequence comes from Euzebya sp., assembly GCA_051004735.1. Taxonomy (GTDB): domain Bacteria; phylum Actinomycetota; class Nitriliruptoria; order Euzebyales; family Euzebyaceae; genus Euzebya. The sequence goes on from JBPCKA010000031.1 coordinate 52,021, forward strand.
CGTGTGGATCTCGGGTGCCTCCTCTGGCATCGGGGCGGCAGTGGCAGCCCAGGTTCCCTGGGCGGATGCCCTGGTCTATGACATCTCACGCTCAGGCGGTGGGTCCGCGGCGGTGCACATTCCCGCGGACCTGGCGGATCCCGCCTCCTGGGTCCGGCTGGGCCAGCATTTCGCGGCGACCATCATCGATCGTCAACCCGCGCGGGCGGTGTTCATCCACTGCGCCGCCACACTGGACCCGATCGGGCCGGCACACGACGTGGATCCGGACGACTATGGCCTGGCGGTGCTGCTCAACAGCGCAGCCCCACAGGTGTTGGGGGCGGCGTTCCTGCGAGCCGTTGCGGCAGCGGCAACCCCGATCCAGGCCACGCTGGTGCTGATCAGCAGTGGTGCTGCCACCTCGGTGTATGAAGGCTGGAGTGCCTATGGCGCTGCCAAGGCGGCGGTCGACCAGTGGGTCCGTACCGCCGGGGCCGAACAGGATCGGCTGGACCATGGCGTGCAAGTCCTGAGCGTGGCACCAGGGGTTGTCGCCACCGGCATGCAGCAGATGATTCGTGACACTGACCCGGCCTCGTTCCCGCAGGTCGACAAGTTCGTGCAACTGCACCGCCAGGACGAACTCACCAGCCCAGCCGATGCGGCCATTGGGATTTGGGACGTGATTCAGCGCACTGACGTGCCCAGTGGCTGTGTGCTCGACCTTCGCACGTATGATTCCGATCAGCCGGGCTGATGGCTGATGGGTGAGGCATCGCAACCCCTGGGGGTGATGGTCCAGGGGCGGGACCAGTGCTGGTGGCCGTGCACGGTGAGCTGCTTGGGAAGCCGCCTGACCTTTGCCGGGGTCCCATCCCGGTCCACGGTCTGGGGGTGACCCGCCCGTGGGAGTCCTGTGCGTCTCCGGTTCGGGGTCCTCGCAGGCGTTTCAGACCTTCGGGGCCAGCGCCGCTGTCGCGCTGTCTGGCCACCTCATCGTGATCGCAGGCGCCGGCCATCTGGCCCACCTGCACACGGACTTCCGACAACTCCTGCACGACCACATCGGGTTGCCGTGAGGTCACCGGGGCAGCGTGTCATCCGCAGGACCATGGTTCTTGGGTCGTGCTCAATATCGTCTCCGCGGCCGCCTACGCGGCCGCCGCCTTGACCCTGGGTGTGTTCAGCGGACTGGGGCGGGCACGCAGGCGGCTGCTGTGGCTGCGTGAGGGTCGGCGGCCGACGGCAGCGGAACGTCGCCGCACCATTGGGATCCCCTTCGCGGTCAGCCGGGTCACCGTGGTGTTGTGGGCCGTGGCCGCCGTGGTGTTCGGCGTGACCAACGGTCTGGTGTCGGTACTGCTTGGGGTCGAGGTGGTACTGACCACCGCCATCGGCGGTCTGGTGTCAGCTGCGACGGTGTACCTGCTGGTCGAACGGGTCACCCGCCCGGTGGTGGCCCTGGCCCTGGTTGACGCACCGCTGCAGCAGCAACGGGGAACCGGTGTTGCCTGGCGCACCATCATGAGTTGGGCGGTGGGCACTGCGTTGCCTGTCGCCGGCCTGGTTCTGCTGAACGGACTGGCGATCGGGTCGGATGTGTCACGGACCCGGCTGGCCCTGGCGACTCTGGTGTTGGGGCTGATCGCCATCGTGTTCGGTCTGGTCATCATCATCGCGGCGGCCCGCTCGATCGCCCATCCGCTGAAGGGGCTCAGGCGTGCCATGCAGACATTGGCAGCCGGTGAGACGGGCGTGCAGGTGGATGTGACCGACGCGGGCGAGGTGGGCATCCTGCAGACAGGGTTCAACCAGATGTCGGCGGGGCTGGCCGAGCGGGACCGGATCCGGGACCTGTTCGGCCGTCACGTGGGTGAGGATGTCGCACGGCAGGCCCTGGATGAAGGCGTCGAGTTGGGCGGTGAGGTGCGAGACGTCGCGGTCGTGTTCGTCGACGTCACCGGCTCGACCGCCTTGGCGCAATCAGTTGACCCGACAACTGTCGTCAACCGGCTGAACCACCTGTTCGGAATCGTCCTTGAGGTGGTGGAGCGCAACGGTGGCACGGTCACGACCTTTGCCGGCGATGCCGTCGTGTGCGCATGGGGCGCCCCACTGCGGCACGCGCATGCACGGGCGGCGGCGTTGACCGCCGCGCGCGAGTTGGCTGGGCGATTGGACGCCGACGAGGACGCGTTGCCGGTCGGGATCGGCGCTGCCGCGGGAGCGGCCGTCGCGGGCAATATCGGCAGCGCACACCGCATCGAATACACCTTGATCGGCGATCCGGTCAACTGTGCGGCACGACTGAGCGATCTGGCCAAACAACGCTCGCTGACAGTGCTGGTCGCCGGCGACATGGTTGCTGCTGCTGGTGAGGAGGAGTCGGGGCGGTGGCAATCATCAGGACAGGCGACCCTACGCGGGCGCACCGGCGCAACTGACCTGGCCGTGCCGACCCTTGACCACCGTTAGTTAGTTAGTTAGCAGGGTCAGCCGGGAATCCGGTGCGTAACTCCGGTGAAGCGTGCGAAGTCGCGGTCGTAGGAAACGATTTCAGCGCTGTGCTCGATCGCGAGCGCAGCAAGATGTGCATCGGTGACCAGGTTGCCGCCGGTGCCGGCCGACCGGATGAGGCTGCCGAGGACGCCGCCATGTCGGGCGCTCGGTTGGGCGAGGACAGCGGCCGGAGCACCCAGCCAGGTCTCGATCTGCTCAAGGGCGTCATCGACGGCCATCGGCGTGGGATAGATCGCGGGGTTGGTCGCGATACGGACGAAAGCCAGCAAGACGACCCAGGCCAAGCCGACCGCCTCGGCGCCGGCAAGGGACCGATCAAGCCAGGCACGGGAGTTGTCGTGATGGGTGGCCATGCTGTCAACCGCGTAGAGCAGCACATTGGCGTCGACGATGACCACAGGTCACCGGCCCTCGACCAGGCGAGTAACCAGCACGTCGTCTTCCAACTGTGCAGCGAGCCCCAATGCCTTGGTGAGGTCGGCTCTGGCTGGTCCGAGATCACGCGGCGTCGTGAAGGTCCCTGGATGCTCGGAGTCGGAGCCGAGCCCAGCGCGGATCGCCGCATTGACTGCCTCTTTGAACGACATGCCCCGCTCGCGCATCGCCCGCTCGACCAGAAGGCGGGTGTCGGGATCGAGACTCACGGTCGTACGCATTCATGCATCGTAGCATCATGTTGTATGACGCTATGATGCGATCAGCCGGGCACGATCTTGCTGACCGGGCCGTCCAGGCTGAGGACGTAGGCCTCACCAGCGTGGTCCACCCCGAAGCCCACCGGCGAGGCGGTCCGGACCACAAGATCGGTTGCCTGCGTGACCTGTCCGTCCTCGACCACGATCGCCCGAACCGAATTGCGGCACAGGTCGGTATACAGATAGGCGCCATACAACTCAGGGATCGCGCTGCCGCGGTAGACCACTCCGCCGGTGATGGAGCAGTTGCCGTCGTCGTGGAACTCCTCAAAGACCGGTGGGAAGTGGTTGTTCAGGCCGCCCCCGTCAAATGGTTGGTTCCCTTCGAAGATTGGCCAGCCGAAGTTGCTGCCGGCGCCGGTGCCTGCGGGCACGAAGTCGATCTCCTCGACCTCCCCCTGACCGACATCGGCGATGTACAGATCACCGTTCAGGGGGTCGAATGTGAACCGGAACGGATTACGCAGGCCGTAGGACCACAACTCAGGCGCTCCGCCGCCCCCTGCGAAGGGGTTCCCGGGGGGAATGGCGTAGGGGTCGCCGCCGTCCGGGTCGATCCGGACCAGTGTTCCTAGCAGCGTCCCGGTGTTCTGCCCGTTGTGGTAGGTGTCGCCACCTCCGCCCCCATCGCCAAGCGACCACCACAGATACCCGTCAGGACCCCACTGCAGGTCACCGCCGTTGTGGTTGCTGGCAGGCTGGTCGACCTGCAACAACTCCCGGCGCGAAGCCACGTCCACCTCGTTTCCGATGATCTGGAACTGATCGATGACCGAGTCGCCCGCGGTGTCGGTGGTCGAGGTGAACAGCTGTGTCCCATCAGGGTTGAACGCCAGCCCCAGCAGACCGCGCTCACCGTTGGTCGAGACGGTGTCGGAGATGTCCAGCACCTGGCGTTGACCTGCGGGACCCAGCGCTTGGATACGTCCTGCGCGTTCGGCGACCCACAACTCCGCGGTACCCGGCCGCGGCTGCAGCATCAGAGGGGCGTCCAGGCCCGCCACCTGTTGCAGCGCAACGGCCGCGTTGTCCAGATCGGCCGTCGGGGGCGGGGCAACGGCAGGCCCAATGGCCAGGATCACCGACACCGGGTTGGCGTCCAGATAGTTCCGGGTCGCCGGGGTCGGCTGGTCAAGGTCTGAGTACAGGATCGGCAGGCTCTGCTGCCCGGCGATGGCGGCTCCGGCGAACAGGTAGGTCCAGTCCTGCGGCCCATAGCCGTCAGCCAGCGCGATCCCATCCCCAGCCTGATCCGCCCACAGCTCCTCTGCGATGGCCACCGCGGTGGCGTCGCGTGCGGCGCCTTGGACCCGGCGGAGCGTGCCGAACTCCTGGGCGGCCTGTTCAACGGCTGGCGACAACGCCTCCTCGCCGCCCAGCAGGACGATCTGATCGGGGTTCATGCGTTCCAAGGCGGCGGCCACGGGTTGTTGTAGCTGGGTCGGTGAGGTCACCAGGATGCGGCTGTGCGTCCGGGCTGCGAAGGCACCCACCGCGCCGGCGTCAGCGAAGTCATCGGAGCGAGCCAGCAACACCGTGCCCGACGGATCGGGCACCGCATCGGCCACGGCAATGGCGGTCTCCACCCGGGAGGGTCCTTCGAGACGACGGATGCAGAACCGTGAACCGCCCAACTGCTGTTCCACGGCCTGGCTGATCGCCTGGTCGCCTCCCGCCAGATACACCGTGGGGCCTTGCCCTTGTTCACACGCGCCCGGTGCCAGGGTCCGGTCCAGTTCAGCGGCGACCTCGGGCCGCAATTCGGCATTGGGGCCGCCATCGGTCAACAGCAGAACTCCCGTGGTGCCCGCCAGTGCGGTCGCGGCCAGGTTGTCAGCAAAGACGTCGCTTCGTCCCACCACTGCCAACGCCGAGTTGCCCGACCCTTGAGTTTTGGCCTGGTTGATGGCGATTGCAGCCAGCACCGGGTCCTCGACGTCACCGACACGAACGGAGTCCTGTGCTCCGGCTGGACGGACCATCATCGTGGCCACCAGGGCCAGGACTAGGGTCACCATCGTCACGGCGTACAGGCGCGGACGGACGAGGGGCGAAGTCATCGAGGTTTCCTCCGTTGTCATCCTGGGACCAGGCGGTAGATCGGGCCGTTCAGGGACAGCACGTACAACTCTCCCGCAGCGTCCTGGCCGAATGACACTGGCTGATCGACAGACAGGCCGGTGTTGACATCGGCCCGCACGGCGCCGTCAGCGCCGAGTGCCAGCGCGTAGATGTCGCCGTTGCAGAAGTCGGTGTACAGGTAGGCACCACGCAGCGGCGGCACCGCTTGACCGCGGTAGACGTATCCGCCGGTGATCGAGCACCCTCGGCCATGGTCGTAGCTGTGCACCGGTTCAACGACTGGGCCAGCGGCGTCCCGGCCGTCAAACACCGAGTCACCTTCAAACCGCGGCCAGCCATAGTTCAGACCCGGCGTGGACGGATCGCTACGATCGATCTCCTCAACCGCGTTCTGGCCGACATCAGCGATCCACAACTCAGCCGTGTCACGGTCGAAGGAGAACCGCCAGGGGTTGCGCAGACCGTAGGCCCACACTTCAGGCGCGCCTTCTCCACCGTCGGCATAGGGGTTGTCCGGGGGAATGCCGTAGGGATCCCCGCCGTCAGGGTCGATCCGCAGCATTGTCCCCAACAGCGTGTCGGGACGCTGGCCGTTGCCGAACTGGTCATTGGCGGCGCCCCCGTCGCCCAGGCCAAGCCACAGCATCCCGTCGGGTCCGACCAGCACGTTACCGCCGTTGTGGTTTGACGCGGGCTGGGCAACCCGCAGCAGCTCACGACGAGAACTCTGTTGCAGCACCCCGTCAACGACCTCGAAGGACTCCAACCTGGTGGCCCCCTCAGCATCGCTTGAGGACAGGTATAGCCGTTGCCCGTCGCTTGACCAGGCCAAGCCCAGCAGTCCGCGTTCCCCGCCCGTGGACGTCTGAGCGCTGATGTCGACGATGGGTTGACCCCACGTGCCATCGGGCCGCAGGGGGCGGACACGTCCAGCCCTCTCAGCGATGTAGAGGTTGGTGTCACCCGGCCGGATCGCCATAGCCGTCGGGGCCTCGGCCGTCGCGACCTGCTGCAGCGTCAACTGGGCCGAGGCGGGGTCCGCAACATCGACATCGGGTGGTCCGCTGGGCCCCGACTGGCCCGGGTCGGCGCCGCTGGTGGGGTCGGGGCCGCTGGTGGGGTCGGGGCTGCTGGTGGGGGTGGCCTGTGCGGACGGCACCTGCTCCGGCGTCGGATCAACGGTGACCTCCGCGGGCTGAGGCGTGGAACAGCCGGCCACAACAATCGCCAGGGCAAGGACTCTTACGGCGGGAGAGGGGCAGCGACGCACGTCCAAAGACCCTATGGCAACCCTGTAGTCTGCGCCCGCATGAGCACCCTCATCCTCATCAGGCATGGCCAGTCCGAATGGAACGCCCAGAACAGATTCACCGGTTGGGTCAATGTCGCGCTGACCCAGCAGGGCAAGGATGAAGCGGTCGCTGGCGCACAACGGTTGGCTGCCCTGGGACTGCGGGTGGACATCGCCTTCACCTCGGAGTTGGCCCGGGCCATCGACACCGGCCGGCTGGTCCTGGACCAGTTGGGGCAGCCAGAGCTTGAGCAGATCCAGGCCTGGCAGTTGAACGAACGGTTCTATGGGGCGCTGACCGGACGGGACAAGGAGCAGACCCGCCAGGAGTTCGGTGCCGAACAGGTCCATATCTGGCGGCGTTCCTACGACATCGCCCCTCCGGCGGGTGAGAGTCTGAAGGACACCGGAGAGCGGACTCTGCCCTACTTCAACGACTCCATCGTCCCGGCGACGGCAGACCACGACGTGACCCTGGTCTCGGCCCACGGCAACTCGCTGCGGGCGATCATCAAGGAACTGGAGGGGCTGAGCGACGCAGAGATCCCGACTGTCGAGATCGCCACCGGCGTCCCCTATGTCTATGAGATGTCGCAGGGAACCGCCACCGGCAAACAGATCCTGGCACCGTCGTAAGCCGCTCCGTGTCCTTGGGGGGGGGGGGGAGCACACCCCAGAGAAAAAACACCCAA
>JBPCKA010000032.1:0-8125 GCA_051004735.1 Euzebya sp.
TCTTCTTGTTTGGATTCTTTGGTGAGGATTGCGGTGTCGCGGCCGGTCGGGGGTTCGTCCTTTTGGGTTTTGGTGGTTCGGCCCTCCCCGCGGCGGTGGCCCTTGGCAGGTTGCAGGCAGCGGTCACCGTCCGCGCACGCGATTCAGAGGCTGCCCGCGTGGTCGCGGAGTTGGCGCGACGGGCCGGTGGCGCCCCACCCAGCGGTGCCGCCGCACGGGTGGTGATCAACGCCACGCCCCTTGGTCGTCATGGAGAGTCACTTCCGCCCGAACTGATGTCGCAGGGGAAAGGGCAAGTGGCGCTGGATCTGAACTACGGGGATCGCTCGCCGTTCCTGGTTCAGGCGGCCCGTCGAGGCGCAGTAACCGTGGACGGGTTGGCGATGTTGATCGGTCAGGCCGAGGCCGCCTTCGCCCGTTGGGCCGGAACGCCTCCACCACAGGGAGTGATGTCGGCCGCAGTCGCTAAGTCGCCTGTCAGGACTGCCGATGCACACGAAGACTCAACATCTCGATGCACGACCGAATGAAAGGCGCCAGCGATGCTCGCAGGATCGCTGCAAGAGTTCTCGATTCCCGACATCTTCACCTTGTTGGCCAGCACACGTAGGACCGGAGTGCTGAACCTGGCCAGTCCACAGACGCGGGGGCGTGTCTGGATGGTGAGTGGCGACCTGACCTATGCCGTCGCCGACGTCACCCGTGCCCCCTTGGCCGCCCGTCTGCTGCATGGTGGCGAGATCGAGGCCCCTGCCCACGGTGTTCCCACGCAGGCTGGGCATTGATCGTTCGACCATTGCTGGAGCCGGTTGAACCCGGGAAGGTCGAGATCCTGGCGGATCCGACCCTGGACGATCCCGGCACGGGTCCGGCCGTGGTAAGCGGTCAGGATGTCGTGGTCGACGGAAACGGCCTGGAGTCCGATGTCGTGTTCAGCGAGACGTTCTCGCTTAGCCGACTCGCGCGATCTCTTCCGGCAGGTCGTCGTCGTGGCGCAAACGGGTACCGGGACGACCGCGCCAGCGCCGGCCCCCACCGCGGATCCGGCTACTCCGCCCCGCGGCTCTGGTTCCACGACCATTCCCAACCCTGGTGGCGAACTGGCTGCCACCGGACTGAGCAGCGACGTGGTGGGCGCCGCAGCGGTGCTGCTGATCCCCCTGGGTTCCGTCTTCACGCCGCGCGTAGGTCGCCGATGTTGCTGGTGTTACTAAAGTAAAGCCATGTTGCTCTTGACGAGCAGTGTGGTCTATGTGGCACCATGTGCTTTGTGTCAAGGCTTGGCAGAAGGTGCGACACACGAAAATCCCCGATCGGCAAGAGGGTTGGCAGACCCGATTGCCATCGTCACAACTAAACAGGGGAGGCCGTCTCCACGGTCTCGGAGGAGTACCCATGGCACCGATTGACCAAGACCGTCTCTGGACGGTCGCTGAGGTAGCTGAGCACATGCGAGTGAGCAACATGACCGTCTACCGCCTGATCAAGTCCGGTGAACTCCCCGCCATCAGGGTTGGCAAGAACTACCGGATTCGCGGCAAGGAACTGGCCGACTACATCGATCGGTCCTTCCAGGCCGTGGCTCGAGAGGCGCACAACACCGCCGACCAAGCCCAAGGCAACTAGCCTCGTAGCACTTCCCCCGTGGCTTCCGCAATTGGTCTCGACATCCGCTCCAGCCAGGTCTCAGAAGCGCTGCGCCTTCTGAGCTGACCCCTGCGGTGCTGGACCTGGACGCCTTCGCGCTGCTGCGGTCCGTCGTCGATGTCGAGTCGCCGGGTGGTGCAGATCCCGGCATCGGGGACATGGTGGTCAATGTCGGCGCCACCGTCACCAACATCGTGGTGCACAGTCAAGGCATCCCGAGGTTCGTGCGAATCCTGTTGATGGGCGGAAACAACATCACCGAATCGTTGGTGAACGCGACCGGCATGACGTGGGAGGACGCCGAGGCCATCAAGTCAAACCCCACTCCCAACCGGGCCAGGAGACACAGATCGTCTCTGAACGGGGCGAACGTTTTATCTCAGAGCACCACACCGGGGCTGTCGCCCCGACCCTGGATTGTTGCTTCGAGCACGGGTCACAGACTCGTTGAACCTTGCAGCTCCTCGAGCGACACCCTGTCGGTGTCGTGTCGATCAAGGAGGTGGTGTCGCGGTCTGCTGATCGTCGCGGTAGGCCTGGCCGCGCTGTTCGCCCCGTACACCTAAGGATGACGTCTTCGCGGACGAGGACGGCGACCCGCGACTGCTGGTGACCGTCAGTGGCCCACCTATGAGGTGTCCGAGGGCGAGGTTTTCGCCGATCGATTCCAGGTCCTGGACATCGACGGGCTGTGCGCCACGTTCCTCTTCGGCGCCTCCCGCTTCACCGTGTGTGAGGGCGAATCGATCGTGAAGTAGTCCGGCCGGTAGGCTGCGGCCTCTGATGTCCTTGCGTTACCTGACCGCCGGGGAATCCCATGGTCCCGCCTTGGTCGGGATCATCGAAGGGCTGCCCGCCGGCGTGCCCGTCGACCCTGCTGCGGTGTCTGCGGAGTTGGCCCGACGCAGGCTGGGGTACGGCCGCTCTCCACGGATGAACTTCGAAGTCGACCGCCTGGAGGTCCTGGCTGGAGTGCGGCACGGCCTGACGCTGGGGTCACCGATCGGACTGGTGATCCACAACACCGAATGGCCGAAGTGGACACAGGCCATGGCGGTTGAGCGGCCTGAGGATCCCGCTGCGCTGCAACAGACCGGCAGGGGAGTGGCACTGACCCGACCGCGACCTGGGCACGCCGACCTGGCCGGGATGCAGAAGTATGACTTCGATGACGCCCGCAACGTCCTTGAGCGCGCCTCGGCACGTGAGACGGCCACCCGCGTGGCATTGGGCTGGTTCGCCAAGCAGTTGCTGGCCCAGTTCGACATCGCGGTGGTGTCCCACGTGACCCGGATCGGTGAGGTGGTCGGATCGGATCAGACCCCTCTGCCATCTGCAGCCGATCAGGACCGCATCGATGCCGATCCCATGCGCTGCAACGACCCCACGCTGAGCGCAGCGATGCAAGCGCGCGTCGATGCAGCGCTTGCCGAGCGCGACACGTTGGGAGGAGTCGTTGAGGTCGTGGTGCACGGACTGCCCGCGGGGTTGGGCTCCCACGTCCACTGGGACCGCAAGTTGGACACGCGTCTGGCTGCTGCGTTGATGTCGATCCAGGCCTTCAAAGGTGTCGGAATCGGCGACGGCTTCGGCTCTGCCGGTGTGCCGGGGTCACTCGCGCACGACGAGATCTTGCCGGCCGGTGAGGGACGCTTTGTCCGCAAGACCCATCGCGCCGGCGGGTTGGAGGGCGGCATGAGCACCGGTGAGGTGTTGCGAGTGTCGGCGGCGATGAAGCCGCTGTCTTCCCTGATGCGTCCCCTGGCGACGGTCGACACCGCCACCGGTAAGGCGGCGACCGCCATCACCCAACGATCCGATGTCTGCGCCGTCCCACGGGCCGGCGTGGTCTGCGAGGCCGTGGTGGCACTGGTTCTGGCCGATGCGCTCCTGGAGAAGACCGGCGGGGACTCGGTGGCCGAGGCCAAGCGCAACCTTGCCGCCTATCTCGCAGGCGTCGACCGTCACCGCGGTCCCTATGACCAGGGGACCTATCAGGGTGATCCGGTGGATGATGCGGGCTACCGGACTCCCGAAGGCGACCCCAACTAGATGTCGGTGATCACACCGGGACGAAACATCGTGCTCATCGGGTTGATGGGCGCGGGCAAGAGCACAGTGGGGCGGTTGGTGGCCCACATCCTGGAACGCCCCTTCGTCGACACCGATGAGGTGGTCCAGCACGTGGAGGGTCGAAGCATCGCCCAGATCTTCACCGAGGACGGGGAACGCGAGTTCCGTGTCTTTGAGGCGGCGGCCGTGCGGCAGGTGTCAGCCATCCGTGGTCAGGTCGTGGCCGTCGGCGGCGGCGCCGTGACCGACCCGGCCAACGTCACGCAGTTGCGTGGAACCGGCGACCTGATCTGGCTGGACGCTCCGGTGTCGGCGATGGTCATGAACCTGACCGACGCAGCGGACCGTGGTGTCCGACCGTTGCTGGGCAGCGCGGCGACCCTGTCAGAGGACCTGCAGCGCCTGTACACCGACCGTTTCGACGCCTATCGCCGGGCCGCCACCCACATCCTGTACACCCAGGGACGACCGATCGAGGTCATTGCCGATGAGGTGGTGCGGTGGGCTCGTCTGCAGCCGGGCCTACTGACCAGGGAAGAGCGACTATGACCAAGGACACCACGGTGCTTTCGGGGGAGAATGGCATGACGACCATCACGGTGGACCTGGGTCACCGCAGCTACCAGATCCATGTGGGTGCGGGGTTGATTGCCAGGCTGGACTCGCTGGTGCCATGGCCCTCCCATGCCCGCACCGCCGCGGTGGTGACCAACGGGGTGGTGTGGGAGCATTACGGCGACGTGGTGCAGGCCTCGTTGGAGCGGGCGGGGCTGGCCGTGGAGATCATCCGTGTCCCTGACGGTGAGCAGGCAAAGTCGACTGAGACCTTGATCGCTTTGTGGCACCGGCTTGCCACGATCCCGCTGCAGCGCGATGACGTGGTCGTGGCCGTCGGTGGTGGTGTGGTCGGGGATCTGGCCGGTTTCGCTGCCGCCACCTACGCCCGGGGCGTGGCCCTGGTGCAGGTTCCCACGACCTTGCTGGCACAGGTCGACTCCGCCATCGGCGGCAAGACCGGGATCAACCTGGCCGAGGGGAAGAACCTGATCGGTGCGTTTCACCAACCCATCGCGGTGATCTCAGACGTCGCCACCCTGGCAACACTGCCCAGCAGGGAACGACGAGCCGGTCTTGGCGAGGTGGCCAAGTACGGCTTCATCGCCGATCCGGTGGTCCTTGACCTGTTGGAGACCCGACCCGGATCTGCGGCGGCAGGGGATCCTGAGCTGATGGTCCAGATCGTGCGTCGGGGTTCGGCGGTCAAGGCCGAGATCGTCAGCGAGGATGAGCTGGAGTCGGGACGGCGTGCCCTGTTGAACTACGGTCACACCGTCGGACACGCCATTGAATCCCTCACCTCATATGACACCTACCGACATGGGGAGGCGGTGGCTCTGGGCATGGTCTTCGCGGCGCGGCTGGGGGAACGGCTTGACATCTCCGAGCCGGGACTGGCCGAGCGGACCATCGCGGTCCTGGACGGCCTGGGATTGCCGACACGTGGCCTGCGCCTTGACCCTCGCGAGGTGTGGGACGTCATGGCCCGTGACAAGAAGGCTCGTGACGGCGTGCGGTTCGTCCTGTCACCACGCCCCGGCCAGGCGATCCTGATCGACCAGCCTCGCCGTGGGGTGGTCGATGATGTCCTGCGTGGGATGGCCTGATGCGGAGCCCCACGTGAATACCCAGCGACTGGGGCGGGTCACGGCTGTCATGGCCTCAGAAGGGGTGTCCGCGCTGCTGGTCACCGACTGGGCCAACATCTGCTGGCTGACCGGCTTCACCGGCTCGGCCGGAGTGGTGTATGTCACGCGTGAGGGTGAGCCGGTCCTGGTCACCGATGGGCGCTACGCCGAACGTGCGGCCGATGAAGCTCCAGGAACCGCTGTGCTGCTGGATCGGACCTGGGGGTGGTTGGCTGACAGCCATCCGCGTGACCGTGAGCTGGCGGTCGAGGCCGACCACATGACCCTGGCCACGGCTCAGTCGCTGAGGGAGCTAGATCCTGATCTGACCCTGCGTCCCACGTCGGGCCTGCTGCAGACCCTGCGGCAACGCAAGGACGCCACCGAGATCGCGGCCTTGCGACAGGCCTGCGCCATCACCGGTCAGGCGTTCGAGGATGCCCTTGGCTGGCTGGCCCCCGGACTGACCGAGATCGCTGTGGCCCGTCGGTTGGTGGCCACGATGATTGACCTGGGTGCGGACGGGCCGGCGTTCGCACCGATCGTGGCGGCCGGTCTGAACGGCTCACGGCCCCACCACGACCCCACCGGTGCCCGCCTGGCCGCAGGGGACCTGATCACCATGGACTTCGGTGCACTGGTGGATGGCTACCACGCCGACATGACCCGGACGGTGTCGCTGGGTGATCCGGACCCCTCACTGATCCGAATCCACGACGTGGTTCACGATGCGCAGCAGGCGGGGGTGCAGGCAGCGGTCGTGGGGGCCAGCACCCAGCAGGTCGATTCGGCCTGCCGAGAGCCGATAGGCCGGGCAGGACATGCCGAGGAGTTCGTCCATGGCACCGGACACGGGGTGGGACTCGCCATCCACGAGACGCCGTTCTTGGGGCGCAATTCACCCGGTACACTGGCTGACCGCATGACCGTCACGGTCGAGCCGGGCGTGTACGTGGCCGGGCTGGGCGGGGTCCGCATCGAGGACGTGGTGCTGGTCGCAGCGACCGGTTCCGAACGGCTGACAACCGCCCCGCGGCAGCTGATCAGGCTCTAATCCCTCAATAAGGTGTCTCAATGGTTTCCACCAACAACCTCAAGAACGGTATGACCGTCAAGATCGACGGCAAGCTGTGGAAGGTCGACTACTTCCAGCATGTCAAGCCTGGCAAGGGCGGCGCGTTCGTGCGCACCACGCTGAAGAGCGTGCCGGACGGCAAGAACGTCGATCGGACCTTCCGGGCCGGTGAGGAACTGGAGCAGGCCATCGTCACCCGTACCGACCTGCAGTACCTGTATCAGGACGGCGAGCACTACGTCTTCATGGACACCGCAACCTACGAACAGACGATGGTCCCCGCAGGCATCATGGCCCAGGCGATGAAATGGACCAAGGAGTCCGACATCATCGAGCTGACCTTCCACGAGGGTGAGGTCATCGATTTCGGACTGCCGGCCAATGTCGAGTTGGAGATCACGCAGACCGAACCGGGTATGGCTGGCAACACCGTCAGCGGTGCCAGCAAGCCGGCGACGCTTGAGACTGGGGCAGAGGTCCAGGTACCGCTGTTTCTGAACATCGGGGAGACCATCAAGGTCGACACGCGGTCCGGCGAGTACATCTCTCGAGCGTGAACGAACCCGATGACGGCGGGGCCGGAGTCAACACGTCGCTGCCGCGCCGCGCCGCGCGGACACGGGCGCTGGAAGTGCTGTTCGCCGCCGATGTGCGGGATGTCGGGCCGGATGGTCTGCTGGATGACGGCAGATGGGTCGATCCGTTCACACGCCAGCTAGTCGCAACCGTTGTCGAACATCGCGACGAGGTGGACCAGTTGATCGCTGATCGGGCCGAGGGGTGGTCCTTGCAGCGCATGCCTGCCGTGGACCGAAATGTCTTGCGCCTGGGTGTGACCGAGATGCTGTTCGTCGCAGATGTCCCTCCCAAGGTCGCCATCGACGAGGCCGTGGAGTTGGCCAAGACGTTGTCCACCGATTCCTCTCCCCGGTTCGTCAACGGGGTGCTGGCGGCGATCGCGCGCGCTCGCGGCTTGGTCTAGTCGGCGTGGGTAACCCGTGGCTTGATTCCTCGGAGGTGCCGCGCGGTCAGGCCTATCAGGAGCGCCTGCGGGCCCGGGCCGAGCGGGGGGAGTATCTGCACGGGGAGGCTGATCTGGTTGAGGGGTTGGGACCCCGCTCGGTCCTGGATGCCGGCTGCGGGACGGGGCGGGTGGCCATTGAGTTGGCGCAGCGCGATATCCAGGTCGTGGGTGTCGACCTGGACCCCGAAATGTTGGCGGTGGCGCGTGAACTGTCGACACAGGTCGAGTGGATCGGGGCCGACGTCTCGACCCTGTCGCTGGGCCGGACCTTTGACCTGGTCCTGGCAGCGGGAAACCTGATGATCTTCCTGACGCCGGGAACGGGTCCGGCGGCCGTGACGTGTTTTGCGGGACACGTCCGGCCGGGTGGTCATCTGGTGGCCGGTTTTACCGTCGCGGGAGGCCCGAGCGGCATCGACCTGCCGGTCGCGGACTATGACGCCTGGTGTGAAGCGGCAGGACTGGAACTTGTCCAGCGCTACGCCACCTGGGAGGGCGAGCCCTACGCCGCGGGGCCCTACGCGGTCAGCATCCACCGCCGGCCCTGACCGGGGGTTGGAGGCTGCGAGGTGGTCCCACCAAACCCAGGTGTGTGTCGGTACGTGCACCTCACAGGTGCAC
>JBPCKA010000033.1:0-37243 GCA_051004735.1 Euzebya sp.
GAGGGACCCCGGCCACCGAGGAGGAAGTGGCGTGGGCGGCGGCCGAATCCGCAGGCGAGGACTTGGCCGACGACACCGACTGGGAAGCGCTGTATGCCGACCAATGATCTGGCGAGTCCTCGGCGGGGTGAGGTGGTGCGAGGCCTCTCCACTGAGGTACCGGTTGGTCCCGACTTCGATATAGGCGTGGAAAGTGTGCGGGAGACTGCGAGCCCCTGGTCGCACGGCTGACCCCTGCCTTCGCGGAACAGCCAACGAATGACCCTGATCCAGATCGTTCAATGCGCCTGACTCCACAGCCTCCATTGCCGGAAGGTCAGGCCAGGTCCGGGCCAGCCAGTCGCGGACCGCGAGGGTGGCCCGCACGTCGTCGGTGTTGTACTCGAGTAGACGTCGGCGGGCACCCTCATCACCCTGCACCGCCTGGCGGTACCACAGCATCGACTGGGCCCCGCCCGCGTCCGGGTCCCGCCACTCAAACCCGGTCAGTGGCGCGATCGACTTCAGCGACGTCCTCCCGTCAGGCGTGATCAGATGTCGCTTCACCACCACTTCCAGGTCAACCCACTGGGCAGAGGCGATGAACGGCGCGACGTCGATGCCCGTCCCCCCGCCGTAGTGGCGCAGGTACCGGGTCTCAGCCGGCGACCAGCAATACGCGGCGAACGTTCGCCCTTCAGCATGGGTCAGACTTCGCAGGTCGGTCAACCACTGCCAGAACGCCACAAAGACCCGGTCCGGATCAAGTGAGGAAGAGAGGTCGTGGAACGGCACGTACGCCGGTGCCCCTGAGTCGCTGACCAGGTTGCCCCACAGGTAGACCTCGCCGTCGTCGGACTCCATGTCCACGTCCACCTCGACGTCGGCCCGAGGGAGCACCAGACCCTGGACCCCGCGCCGGCGGGCGACCGCCAACCCTGCCTGGGCCAACCGGGCGTGGTCGACTGCCGCCGACAACGACGGGGTTCGCTGCTCCGCCGGATCCAGCGCGGCCAGGTCTGTCCTGGTGTGGACGCCCCGTTCCCGTAGATCCTGCCGTTCCCGCCAACTGATCTTTGGCACCAGCGTCAACTCGTGGGCGGACTCCATCTTCGGACGACAGACTGATTGCCACGGACAAGTCGGGCACTCGCCGTTCAGCGCCGGCACGACCACCGGGTCCTGGTCGGTCAGGCCAGCGGCCCGGTCGGCCGCGACCACCGCGATGTCCAACCGAAACCCGAACTCGCGGTCGTAGGCCTGCATCGTGGTCCACCGCCCCGTGAAGTTGCGCCAGGAGTTGTGCTTGAACTCCTCCAGGTGCAGGACCGCAGCTACCTCATCGGACCCAATGATCACCCCGATGGGTTCACCTGCATGCCCCGCGGCCTCCAGCAGACGGTGATAGTGGGCCAGGATAAGCAGGTCATCGGTGCGCCGATGGCTGAGCCAGCAACGGGACACCTTTGGCCATCGCCTGACGCGCCCCGTCAGGGTCCCTCACAAACATCGGTATTGGACCGTGGACCTGGGTAAGGGTGGCCATGACTCGGGGCAACTCAGCCACGACGACCTCTTCGGGCGATTTCCCTGGCAGGAGGGCTGTGCGGTTGCCGCCGTCCAACCCCGACCGGGGACCTTCATCGCGTGACCGTGTGGTCAGGCGCCCAGGAGGGCCAGAGGGATGACGGCGACGCCGTCCGGTCGCCGGTAGGCCTCCGGGCCGGTGTGGACGACCGCGACATCGGCGATCCGGTGCGGGATGCGGTCGCGCAGCCATCGCAGGTGGGTCACGTCGTCGTCGGTGACGGTCCGACCGAGTTTCGCCTCGATCGCCAGGACCCGGCCGTCGTGCCGCTCGACGATCAGGTCGACCTCTCGCCGCCCGCCCCACTCGCGGAAGTGCGCGACCTTGGCCTCAGCGGCCTGCGCAAAGGTCCGGACGGTCAAAGTCACCAACGACTCGAACAGGCCACCGAGCAGCGTGCCGTGGCGCACCATGGGGATGGGGCCGGCGTCCCCGTCAAGCAGTCGCTCGGCGGTGACGCCGAGCAGCCGTGCGGCCAATGCCGGATCGAGGAGGTGGCGCTTGGGCGCCGACCCCAACCGGCTGAAGGGATTGTCGGTTGGCAGCCATGCCGGGACACCATCCAGTACCCGCAGCGCGGTGAGCACCTCGACGTAGGGAATGGTGCTCGTCCTCGCCGCCTTGTCTGCGTGGCCTGCGCTGGCCGCGTCCCGGATGGTTTCCCACGACGCGCTGGTAGCGGTGGCGGCGACGTACGCGGCCAGCCAGGCCCGAAGCGTTGCCGGCCGACGGACGTCGTGGCCGGCTTCGACGACGTCCCGCTGGACGATCAGGTCGACGTACGCATCGAGCTGGGCGCGCAGGGGTCGGTCCGTCAGGTGCTGCACGCCGGGCAGCCCTGAGCCCAGAAGCAGGTCGACGTACTCCGACAGGCCCAGGGCGGACATGCCCTCCACCGGCGCGTGGCCGCCCGCCAGCAGCCCGGCGAGCGACACTGTGGGCTGTGCGACGCCGCGCTCGGTCAGGGTCATCGGGCGCATCCGCACCGGTACGATGCGCGCAGCCCCTGAGTGCACCGGATCGCCGGCCCTTGGCGCCGACCCCGTCAGAAGGAACCGGCCGGGAGCGGGATCGGCGTCGACAGCGCGCTTGATCGCATCCCACATGGGTGGATGGCGTTGCCACTCGTCGATCAGAATCGGCGGGTCACCCCTCAGCGCCAGGTCGGGGTCAGCCGCCGCGATCGAACGCTGCGCAGCATCGTCCAGGCGTCGAACCGTCGACGCGCGTTGCAGCGCCGTCTCGGTCTTGCCGACGCCCTTCGCGCCGTCCAGCAGCACCGCGGGAAGGGAGGCGGTGAGCTCATCGATTTCGTCATCGACGACCCGCCGGACATACGTTCCGTCCACCGAGGCGCCCCCACCTCCGATACTGCTCATCACGGCGCTACGCTACCATTCCGACACCTTCTACACTACAGATCCGCCCGACACATGAGGAGATGAAGCGTCGGGCAGAGGCCGCTGGCATGAGCCTTCAGAGCTTCGTCATCAAGCTGCTCACCGCCGGGACGGCTGCACCGCGCCGGAGAGCTGTCGACGGACGAGGTGGACAGCAGGCTCGGATCACTCGCCGCGATGAGGGTACAGCGGCTACCCATCACCTCTCTATTGCTGACCCACGCCTGGAAGTTGCGTGACAACGTGGCCATGCGCGATGCGCTCTACGTCGCTGCCGCGGTGCGACTGGGTGGCACGGTGCTGACCACTGATGACCGTCTGCGCCACGCCGCCCCCGACCACACGACGGGTGTAACATCACGGCTCCGGCGCTCAGGGTGCCACCGGTCCGCGGAGAGGGCAAAGCCCACCTGACAGCTGTTGCATCACCAGCGACGTCGCTTCTTCCGCGCCGTGCGGTGGCGGACCCGCGTGGCATTGGAAGGAGATCGTCATGAGTGTCTGTCCACTGCCGCCAAATGCCAACCTGGAACACCTGAAGAAACAGGCCAAGGTCGTCCAGCGCGCCGTCCGGGCCGGTGATGAGTGGGGGCTGGGGTTGGTCGCGGAGTTCCACCCCAGGCTTGCGCCACTGGTAGACGACCCCGCCCGGTTGGCTGATTTCTCTCGGGCCGACGCCCAGTTCGTGATCGCCCGGCAGTACGGGTTGGCCAGTTGGAACGTCCTTCGTCGTCATCTGGGAATCGTCTCCGAGCTGGCCCGGTCGCCGCATGAACAGCCGGTTGACGGCAAGGGGTCAGATGTCCAAGGGGCTGGGGACGAGGTCGACCGGGCCGATCTGTTCCTACGACTCGCCTGCCTCAAACTTGGCCAGGACCACCCCGATCGACGTCAACGGGCCATGGAGTTGTTCACCCGCGATCCCCAGGTCGTCACGGCGAACATCTACGCCGCGGCTGCTGTCGGTGACGTCGGCGCGGTTACCGCGATGCTTGCCGACGACCCGGCCCTGGCACGGACTGACGGTGGCCCGTTTCGATACCCGCCACTGATGTACCTGACCTATGCGAGGATCGAGGGTTGGCCGGAAAGCGACCCGCTGGCGTGTGCCCGAGCACTGCTGGCGGCGGACGCCGACCCCAACGCCGGATATCTGTGGGAGGGATTGGTGCCGCCGTTCACCGCCCTGACCGGGGTGTTCGGTGAGGGGGAGGGGGGTCCGGTCAACCAGCCCCGCCATCCTCTGTGCGTCCCGCTCGGGCGACTGCTGCTGCAGGCGGGGTTGCCGAGGTGTTGGAACGCGCCATCGACTTCGGCCACACGTCAAAAGTGGCACTCCTCGTATCGCACGGGGTCGACCCCGAGGGGCGGTAGGGTTCCTGCAGGAACCCTACCGCTCACTCGGCGCGCCCAGCAACGCGGGTGTCGACGATGCCGAAACCTCGGACAACGTGCGAAGCGCGTTGTTGAACGGCCGCCCCGAGATCGCGCGGATCCTGGTTGACGCCGGGGCCAGCATGCCGACCCTTGACCGTGACGATTCCTTCATCGCCGCCTGTGTGGCCGCCGATCACGCGGCGGTCGGGCGACTGATCGAACTGGGGGCCGACCCCTCCATCTATGACGAGGCGCACGACTCCACGCCGCTTGGTTGGGCGATGCACTGCGGCAATGACGATGTGGCGGCCTATCTACAGGCCCTGTGACATGCATCACGTCCGGCCGCCGATTCGCCAAGCGCGCCGCAATCATCGCGAGAGTCAGACAGGTCATCGGTCCTTTTGCAGAAGCTCGCGGAGGAGGTAGGCGGTTTTCGGTGTCAACGGCATCGGTCCCAACGTCGTCTGGACCGCGTCCAACGCCGCTTCGACGTCGGCGAAGTCGCACAGTCGGTACAAGATGAGAAGGTCGTCGGCGTCCCGCTCGGCCCGCGCAGCCATCGCTTTCAACGCGAACAAATACAACGGGGAGGCCACGCGGACGCGGAGGCCGGGCAGGTCCATCAAGACGGATGCCGAAGGATCCTCACCCGGCAGGAATCCCTTGACGGCGTCGTTAAGCCAATCCTCCTGAATGCCCTCGGCCCGGGCGACCCGATGGGCCGCCTCATCCACTATGGTCTTGGGCTCAAACACCGCATCAAGATCACGCGTCGCGCGGTCACGATCGTAAGCGACTGCCATCGCTGCCCCGCCCACCAGGAACAGTTCGGCGGTGTGGCCACCCGCATGCAACTCCTGGGCCAGCAGCCCCAATAGCCGACGGATCTGTTCTGCGCTGAACATCAGACGCTCTCCAGCGCTGCCGCGTGGATGAACACACCGCGGTTGGCCAGGGCCGCCGGTGCGTGTGTGAACGCTGAGACCATCCATGCGGGGTTGTCGCTGAAGAACCACCAGGAATCAAGAAAGCGAGAGGGATCGGCACTCCATGGCGGAACCCTCAGCTGATGGCGGTGTGCGAGCATTTCAGCGACCCCTGCCAGCAGAGCATCCCAGGCACAGTCCCCGGTGGATTCGGGACATGGGGTCAGAAGGGCAGCCCGGTTGTCGGGTGGTGCATGGTCTAGGTCCCAGACGAACTCCGCCACCCAACGCAGCGCCTCGTGGGGTGCCGTTCGTTCCAGCGCATCGGCGATGACCGGAGCAAGCCGGTCGATCGATCCCACACGCAACGTCATGACACAAGTGTGCCTGTTGAATGACGCGTCGCGGGTGGAGCCGATCAGTCGTACCAGGTCGCCGGGGTGCCGTGCGGGGGGAGTTCACCGATGATCCGGCGGGTTGGCTGGGCCTGATCTAGACCAGCCTGGCCCGGGTCGGCCGGCCAGGTCGTCAGGGCCACCAGAAACTCATGGTCGGCATCTGGCGTCGGGCGCATCGGTTCCGCGCGGAGATGGGCGAGGGGAGTAGTGGCGGTGGCCTTCGCACCGAGTGCCGCCAGCCGGTCGGTGATCCGCTGCTGGTCCTGTGTTGGCAGGTACTGCCACATGACCGAGTGGGCCAGCACCGTCACCTGCCCCTCGCGCAGTTCGAGGTGGTCAACGAAGGACGCGGCGTCCTGTGTCCGCACTTCGGCGGGAACACGGCCCGCGATCGCAAACGCGCCACGCAGCCGCTCATGGCGGTCGTGCTGATCCGGCCACACATAGGCGGTCAGTGCCAACCTGCCCTCCGTCGTGGTCACATCGATCGGGGCGACATCGCTTCCCACCCGCTGGGTGATCCGCGGTGCCGGACCCGACAACTGCCGTCCCTTCCAACCAAGCCTGACCGGTGAGTCCGGGTCACCATGCACCTCACCCAGCGAATCGACATAGGCGTAGTGATCACAGCGCAGATTCAGTCCACCGGAGGATCCGATCTCCATCAGCCGCAGCGGCAGGCCGATGGTCTGGGCCAGCACGTGAAGTCCGCCGTACAGCGCGGCCGAGCGTCCAACCTCGTTGGTCTGGGGTGGCCGGTCCAGCCACTCTCGGACCTGCTCAGGTTTGTCGGCCAATAGCTGCCGGAAGTGCGGCCATGCCGATTCGGGCTCAAAAACCCCACCCACTGAGGGGTAGAAGGCGGCCAACGCCCCGGCCTGTCGGGCAAGGACAAGCCGGTGCACCGACCCCATCAACCGAAGGGCCAAAGCCGCAGGTCCGGGTTCGTCCTGGTAGCCGGCCAGCACGTCCACCGCCGGCCCTCCGGTCTTGAGGTCCTCTGCAACCCGAGTCAGCAGGTCGGCGTACATCGGTGATCCCAAACGCTCGCAGGCCTGCGCCTTGGTCTCGAAGTTGGCTATCTGCTGGTTCCACACCTCAAACCTTGGTCGGGGCACATCATGGCTCCCGGATCGCAAACGCGAACATGTCAGCCAAGGGAACGTCGATCGGGTTTGTGTGCACAACCACCTCGCGTGCCGCCACGTCGATGACCCAGTAGGTGTCCACGCCGTTCTCCGCATAGATCGTGGACTTGACGATCAGGTCCTTGCGCAGGCTGGTCGCTGACACCTCGATGATCAACTCGGCGATGGGCACATGACTGCGGAGTTCATATCTGGGCCATTCAGCCGGGACCACCGCAATGTCGGGTTCGGGCTGAGAGTCCTCGCTTGCGGCGAAGGCGCTTTGGACCCTCATGTGCAGCCGTTCAGGGAGCCTCTTGACCAAGAACATGGTGAGCCACTCGATGAAGTCGTCGTGCCATGTGATCACGCACCATCTGATCGCTCAACTGGGGGTCTGTGGACAACACTACTGTCAGCTTCGGGCCTTGAGTTCCTTCACCGCCTGGCCAAAGCGGTCCATCTCTGCCACGTAGGCCTTGGAGTCGTTCTTCACCTCCTCACCCAGGTGGGCATGGCGCATGCCCATGGCGAGGGCAGCGAACCGGGCGCCTCGGAAATAGGGGACCAGCCAGTCGAGGGAAGCCGCGTTCTGGCCGGGCTCGATCGGGCCCAGGTCAGGGGCGGCCTGCGTGGTCGCGGACCAACCCTCCTCGCGCACCCGGGCCAGGACCTCCTCCTCGGGCATGCGGTCGGCGAAGTCGCGGCTGGTGAAACGCCACGCCTCATCCTGCTGGTCCGGCCCGAACAGGACCAGTGAGGGGATGGCCAACTCCCTGGGGTCATCAGGGTTGGCCAGGTCAAGCGGACTGATCAGTGCAGTCCGGTCAGGGTCGCTCAGCAACGGGAAGCCGAGTCCGAGCTTCTGCACCATCGCGGCGTGTTGTCCGGGCGTGTCCACAGAGACCCCGAACATCCGGACCCCCGCGTCGAGGAAGTCGTGTTGAACCTGTGCCAAGCTGACCAGCTGGCCGTTGCAGTACGGTCACCAGTCGCCGCGGAACAGCACCAGCATCGTGGCGGCGTCCCGCTGGTCGCCCAGGGTCCACGCCTCACCGGCCTGGTCGGTCACTACCGCATCCGTTATCGCCATGAGCCGACACTACCGTTGCCAGGACTGTGAGCGATCACGCCGTCGACAGGAAGATGGGGTGATCTGCCTCACAACTGCCTCGGTCAGAAGCGCGGGCGGGGTGATCAGGGCCTTGTCGTCCCACCGGAGTGGTTGGGCATCGGGGGTGGCCGTCAGATCGATCCACCATCCGTCCCAGCAAATCCTGATTCCTTCAACCTGCGGAGTGAGCATGTCCATCGAACTCGACGCCGCACTCGCCGCAGCCGACGGGCCCGACAGCCCGTAGTCCTGCCCGAACGTCGACATGAGCTCCTCGACAACCACGTCGACCGGCTCGTCAGAGGCGTAGAACCGCTCGAGTTGCGCGAACACCTCGATCCCGGTGACGCCACCGCCGGAGGCGGCCTGCTCGCGGGCCCCCAGCAGCGTCATCCCCGGCAGCCCGTCAGCCATCGGTTGCTCCTCCTCCTGTTCGTCGTCCTCCAGGAGGTCGCCCAACTCGAGCTGCCGGCCGGCTCCGACGCCGTCGTGGGGCTGCAGGTAGAAGTCGCCCTGCCCGGCCGGTGCGACAGCTGCGCGGGAGTGGGCCCCGGCGGACCGGGGCGGGTCATCACCTCTGAGGTGGGGCCGATGCGATGGAGCGCCTCGGCGAGGTCGGTCGATCGGTGGCACACGCCGCGGGATCAGGTTCCCGCAACGAAGCAGAGAGCTTGGCGACAGCGCTGGTCAGGAGGTGGAAGGCGTCGGGTTCGCCTATTCCTTCACCTCCCATGACGGTTCCCAGCAGTGTGCTGGCCCTGGATCGGTCGTCGAGCGCCCGCAGGAGCGGATCGGCCGGCTGGTCAAGACGGCCGTCCCCAGCGGCAGCGCGGACGGCGACGGACGCGACGGAGGCGAGGACCATCGCCGTCACCCGGTCCTGCACGGAGAATGCCCCGCTCGTCGGCGAGTAGGTCGTGAACTCGACCGACGTCCCGCCATCGCGCACGAGCACGAGGGACAGGCTGCGCACACCGAGCTGGCCCGCTGCGGGCCCGAAGCGCGGCCAGCGGAGGTCGCGGACCAGATCGTCGGAGAAGCAGGTGCGGACGTCGTTTGACCACGGGCCCTCACCCAGCGACCGGGACAGTTCCCGGACATCGACGGCGACGTCATGGCTCGACGCGGACGTCGACAGAGCGCCCGCCGTGCTGATCAGGATGCCCGCGTTCTCGCACCCCGGGATGCAGGTGAGTGCGAGGTCGATCACGCGAGCGGGGAGGGTGGGGTGCATCGATCCCTCTGCCAAGCACAGTGCAAGCGTGGCCAGGTGCTCAGCCAGTGAGGCCCTCTCGACGGCATCATGCGGCGCTCGTTCGTCGTCGGTGGAGCGGTGATCACGACTTCTCGAACGGTTCCCGTCACTCGCTGCGCCGGACGACTGGAGCTGTGAGAGGTGCCGGAGGCTGTCGTGCAGACGCGACTTCGCCGTGCCCACAGGAATGCCCAACACCTGGGCGAGTTCGCGGTGCGTCAGTCCGTCGAAGTAGACCAGCGACAACGCTTCGCGCTGCACCACGGAGAGCGCCAGCAGCAGTTCCCGTGCCGTCGCCGCATCCGACCGCGTCTGGACGTCGGCTTCCACCGGCGATTGATCCGCCATCCAGCCGGAGTCCTCCGCGCTGTGAGTCCGAAGGAGTCGGTCTCGTGGTGACACCTCACGTCGGACCCAGCTCACTGCCAGCCCGTGTCCGACCATGCAGAGCCACGAGCGCACCGATCCACGTTCGGGGTCGAAGCTGGGGTCAACGGCGCTGCCGCCGCGCCAGAGGCGCAGGAACACGTCCTGGGTGATCTCCTCAGCCGCCTGTCGACTTCCCGTGACCCGTCGCGCCAGACCGAACAGGACGGGTGCGTGCAGGTCATAAAGCCCGGCCAGCTCCGTGGTTCCCATCCCCGGACCGGGGTCGTCACGGCTCCCGACGTCGCGCCTGTCCAGTGCCCTGTTCACCATCGACACCTACCCGTGTCGTCGGGCAGGTACACCTCGCACGTCACGGCGTCCGCAGGATCGTGAGATCGAGCGAACGGTCGACGACCCCCATCGCGCAATCGACCAGACGTCTATTGTTGGTCCTCGCGAAGCTGCGCAACACATCGAACGCCTCGTTCGTCGTGATGTCCAGGTGGTGGGCGATGACACCCTTCGCCTGTTCGATGGCGACCCGGCTCTTCAGTGCGTACCCGAGCTGCTCGGAGAGCAGTGCCGATTCGCGCATCGCCCGGTGTTGAAGGATTCCGATGGTGGCGACATCTGCCAGAGCCTGGGCGGCCCTGATGTCTCCGTCGGGCATCGTTCCAGGAGTCGTGCGGATCAGATTGAGCGCCCCGATCACGTCGTCGCGCAAGCGGAGTGGCAGGGCGGTCGCGGACCGGAAGCCGGCATCCAGTGCGGCTCGCGTGAAGATCGGCCACCGGTCGAGGTCGGCCAACAGGTCGGGCGACTGGACCGCCGCACCGGTGCGGAACGCATCCGGACAAGGGCCTTGGTCGTGTTGCAGCTCGAGGATCTCGAGCAACTCGATCCGGTGGCTCGAGGAGGCGGCCAGGCGCATGTCACCGTCGTTGTCGGTGAGCATCAGTCCGGCGTCGGTGACGTCGAAGAGTTCGACGCAGCGCGATGCAAGTCCCGAGAGGAAGTCGAGGACGTCGAACTCGCTGACCATCGTGTCGGTGAGCTCGACGAATGTGTCGATGAGCAGTGCTTCTCGTGGGGCCATTGTGGCTCCTTCCTAAAAGGGCATGTTAGACGCTACTCGAGCCAGAGGTGACGGTTCACGATGTCGCTCGCGACATCGTGAACCGACCTGTTGGAACCGAACGCGTGCGCCCTGATGCGGACCAGAGCCTCGTCGACGTCGATGACAAGTTGCGCCGACAGCATCCCTGATGCCTGGTGGACGACCGCCCGGTGGGTGAAGCGGGCGCCGAGCGGGTCGGCGAGCATGCCCGGGGCGGCGCCGCCCTGCAGCGAGAGGATCAAGCCCGAGATCACGTCGGCGAACTCGATGGCGTCCGCGGCCTGCTTCGGGAGGAGGTCGCCAGGCCTGTCCATGTACAGGTCGAGGGCACCGAAGCTGGCTCCGCCGACGTGAAGCGGGAACCCGAACAGGGCTCGCACACCCGCGTCGACCGCCTGTCGGCAGAACCCCGGCCAGCGACGCTCCGCAGGGTTTGCAATGTCGGGTGCGTGGACCGGCGCCTCGGAGGAGAACGCGTCGATGCAGGGTCCCTCACCCAGGGTGAACTGCAGGTCCTCGACCACGCTCATCACGTCGTTCGACACGCCGAGGGTTCCCTTGTGCTGGCCGTCGGCCATCAACATGATCCCTGCGCCGGTGACCGAGAGGGTCTCCACAGCCGATCGGCACAGCCGTTCGCCGATGTCCGAGCCGGTCCGGAGGTCCTCGTCCAGGTCGTCGAGCAGACGTATCGTGCGCGCGCGGTCCATCTCAGCCGCCGTTCGGCGTCGAGCCGCTGACGCGATCGACCGCCGCCTCCGGGGCGTGTTCGCCCACCCGTGCCGGCGCGGGGTCTGAGGTGGTGAGCTCGATGGTGCCGTCCACCAGACGTGCGGCGGTGCTCGCAACAGGCTCGTCTCGCCGTCGGGCCATCGACCGGAGCGTGTCCATAGACACATCGAGGTCCACACCGAGACGCTCGGCGATGAAGCCTCTGGCCTGCTCGACGACGGTGGAGTCGCGACTGGCCTTGAGCAGGTCGTCGGACGGATCGCGGGTCACCCGGTGACGTCGCATCCGGTGGTCGGCCAGCTCGAGGAGGCGTGCCGGCAGCTCGACGTCGTCGATCGCGTTGCCCTCAGCGCCCATCTCAGCCCAGCCCCAGGTGAACGGTGCCGGTCGCCGGAGCCGGATTCGATCCACCACCCCGTTGACGTCGTCTGTGCCGATCCCGTGGAGCACCAGGACGAACTCGTCACCGCCGATGCGATAGGCGCCGTCCTCGGGCCTGCACCCGGCCCGTAGCGATTCGGCGACGCCGCGCAAGACGCCGTCCCCCGCGGCGTGGCCCAGGCCGTCGTTGATCGCCTTCAATCCGTCCACACCGACCATCACCACGACCAGGCCATGACGATGGCGGCGAGCCGCGGCCAGCGCACCGGGCAGATCCCGGTCGAGCGCCCGTCGATTCAGAAGTCCCGTTAGCGGATCGACCAGCGAGAGGGCCTCCAGCTCTGCCGGGCGGTGCACCTCGTCCGACACGTCGACGTCGACCTCGAGAACCATGTCGTCCAGCTCCACGATCGACAGCACGCGCCGAGCGTGTGCCGACGGCTCGCGAACGTACAGATCGCCATCCTCTGCGCGACGTGCGTTGCGGGCGCGCACCAACTCGCCGACAGCCCCGCAGTCGAGGAAGCCCACGTCGCTCAGATCCACCACGACCGGGATCGACTGCGGCACCTGGTCAAGGGCGTAGCGGAGGGCCAGCCGCGAGTCCAAGTCCAGCTCGCCCTGGCAGCGAAGCACGACGGCACCCTCCCAGCGGCAGCCGAACCGGTTTCCCTCCACCGTGGCCTTCGATCTTGGATCGATCGAACCCGGCTGCCGGACCTCTCCACGCTTGGGCATGACGCTCCGTCCATCGCCACAAGGCGAATGAGCCGCCGGGGTCCGGAGCGACGAGTAACCGATCACGAAGGAGTGCAGTTGTGCACAGCGTGATCGATCACCACCCTAACCGATCGGGTCGAGCGCCACAATCGCCTGGGTCTCTAAGTCCAAGGTCGGCTAGCAACGACGGCATGACCGCCTCCTCCTCAACCGCCACTCCGACCCGCCGCAGAGCCGGTGCCAGCTCAGGGTCCCAGGACGCCTCGACCTCCCGGCCCTCACGCAAAGCCACACCAGCCGTCCCAGATCCGACCGCCGCCAGGTAGTCAGCCGTCGCCATCCGCCACGGTGTCACCCCGATCCGTTGGATCAGGCGGTTGCACATGTCGACGCCGTCCCAGTCGAAGTCGCCGTGGTAGGCCACCTTCCCGGCCAGCGGGCTGGTCATGCGCAGCAACGTCAACACAGCGACGGTCGGGCGCCCGTGGGTGCAGATCATGGGAGGGCAGGCGGTCCCCAGAATGCGAACCGCCTCAGCCACCACCGTGGGGTTCTCAACCACCCACACCGTCCTTCCGCGTACCACCGACACGTCCACCCGACCTCCCGCGACCTCACGCAACGTCCAGACCGAAGGGTCCCCACCGAACCCCGCCACCAGCACGGTGCTGGTCAGGTCGCCCACCAGGATTCCGGCTGCGGCCCACAACTCCACCCGACCCTCAGCCCCCGGTAGGACAGGCCGGCCAAACCATGCCCGCAGGGCCGAACGGGTCAACGTTGCCAATGGACCCCGGTCCAGGGCCTTCGCGCTGCCCAGGACCTCCGCAGCGAACCGGCTGCGAAACACCTGCCCGGCCGGCAGGGCGTTGACCACACTCAGCAGCTGCTCAACCAGCCGGGCCCCAACCACGGGGTCACCACCTGCCAGGCGCTTCAACAGACCTGTTGACTGCAACTCCTGGATCCAGCCTTCGGCCCACCCGGCCGACACCCGGTCCTCACGAACCAGACCATCAGCCCCCGCTGTGGCCAACCCCGATGCCAGCGCCGCGACGACCCCGGACCAGCCCTTTGCCAAGCGGCGTTCCTCCTGCGCCACGTCGTCTACCGGTCCCTCGAGTGCCTCCAGACCCGTCGCCAGGTCCCGGGCCACCCCCGCCCGGGCCAGCACCGTACTGACCTGGTCCAAATCGACCCTGAGCCCGACAACACGACGGAAGGGGCGGCCGAGCAGGCGTGACGCCGCAGCGATCTGCGCCTCCGTCGGGTTGCTCAGGGTGATGACTCCCGACACCGCACGCCCCCGCTGTAGACGCCGCCTGACCCGGTCGCGCAGCCACGCAAGGTCCGGGCCGTCCAGGAGGTCTGCAAGTCGAGGGTCTGCTCCCATAGAGTTCTGCCCATCATGCCCGAGCCACCCGACCTGCCCGCGCAGGACCAGGAGTCACCGGTCTCAACAGCCGAGTGGAGCGGATTTCACCACCTGTCGGCGACCAAGGCCGACCGCTATCGGCGCATCCTGACGGCCTTCGCCGACGAGCGTCGCAACTACGTGGTTCACCTGCGGCCACAGGATGTCGCCCGGGCACTGGGCGAGGCACCCGGTGACACGCTGAAGGCGGAACTGGACCAGTTGGCAGAGTGGCGAAACCTCCGTCCTTCACCTGACACCACCAGGGTCACCTCGGTCGAGGAGTTCGCACAGCGGCGGATGCTGTACTCGCTGACGAGGATGGGCGAGGCGGTGGAAGCCTCCCTGGGCACCTACACAGCGATGTTGGCCCGGCGTGCCGAATTGCAGACGGTGGCGCTGGAGGACATCCGGACAGGCCTTGCCGCCCTGATACTGCTGGCCCAGGCCGAGACCGTCGACGCCTCCCGGTCCGCCGCCGCACTCCGCGACCTCGACACGGTGTTCTCGGGGTTGGCGGACAACGCGGCTGCGTTCATGAGTTCCCTGACCAGATCCATCGACACCGCTGCAGAGGGGGAGGAAGGCTTCATCGCCTACAAGGAAGGGCTGATCGGCTACCTCCAACGCTTCATCAGTGACCTGGTGGTCGCCTCGGGCCAGATCGGCGACCAGATGGCCACACTTGAGCGGTTGGGAATCGACCGGGTGCTGCGAGCCGCTGCCAGCCGGCGCAGCGCCGACGCTGCGCCCGCCGACGCTGCCCCCGCCGACGCCAACGCCGACACTGCGTTCGTCGACACGCCCGATTACGTCGCCGAACACCTCTTCGGACTCCAGCGGGAGTGGGAGGGGCTGCGCCGATGGTTCGTCGGGTCCCCTGACGGGCCGTCGCAGGCCGAACTGCTGCGGGCGCGGGCTCGCGCCGCGATCCCCGACCTGCTGGAGACCGTGCAGACGTTGCACGAACGGCGTGCCGGTCGCAGCGACCGGATGGCTGACTACCTGACGTTGGCCCGGTGGTTCGCCGAGGCACCCGACGGGCGGGCCAGACACCGTCTGTGGCGAGCCGCGTTCGGCCTTCACCCCTCTCGCCATTTGGGGATCGACAGCGAAACGCTTGACGCCAGGGCCGAAGACGATGTGCCCGCCACAACTCCCTGGGCACAGGCTCCAGCGGTGCACGTAAGCGCCCGACTGCGCCGCACCACGCGCTACAGCAGACCGGGTGCCTCTCACATCGTGGACCGTTCGGACTCACGGCGAGCCCTGGCCCGCCAACTCGATGCCGAACGGGACGAACTTTCGGTGGCCCGCAGTGCTCTGGCCACCGGAGAGCTGACCCGCCTCAGCGACCTGTGCCTGGACGCCGACACCTTCCCATTCCTGCTGGCTCTGTTGGGTGACGCCCTGAGCTCCGGACGATCCGATCAGCGGATCGACACCACGTCCTCTGACGGCACATTGCACATCACGCTGGAGCCCACGCACGACGGTGCGCTGGCCCACATCACGACGCCGCTGGGGACTCTGACTGGGCACGACCACTACC
The DNA here is from genome assembly GCA_051004735.1 of Euzebya sp. GTDB lineage: Bacteria > Actinomycetota > Nitriliruptoria > Euzebyales > Euzebyaceae > Euzebya. The sequence goes on from JBPCKA010000033.1 coordinate 15,453, forward strand.
TCCAGGTCACCGATCTGCTGTCCGCTTCCAGCCACCACATCGCCGCCCCGGTGCCGCATGAGTGACCTCTCGGCAAGGGGCACCCCCGGGGTGCTGGTCGACGTGGTCGCCCAGCGCGAGACCGCGGATCGTCGTTCCGCCCTGCGTGCGCTGCTGCGGACACCGTTGATGACCGCTGGACACCGCGACTTCGTCCTGGTCAGGCGCCACAGTGACCACCTACGGGAGTGGTTCAACGAACAGGCAGGCTGGCATCTGACCGTTGACGCCGAGCACGCGCGGCTGCGAAAGACCCCTGCAGGTGACGTCGACCACACCCGGCCAGCGACGACGGTCCGGACCGGCCGGCCGCTCAGCCGTCGACGCTACGTCCTGTGGTGCCTGGCGCTTGCCGCCCTGGAACGAGCTGACAGCCAGACCACACTCGGGTGGCTTGCCGAGCGGATACTGGCCCTGTCGGCCGACCCGGGACTGGCAGACAGTGGGCTGTCCTTCACCCTGCAGACACATCCCCAACGACTTGATCTGGTTGAGGCGGTGCGACTCCTGATCGACATCGGTGCCCTGACCCGCGTCGCGGGCGAGGAGGACGCCTATCTGGATGACACCGGCGATGCGCTGTACGACGTCAATCGTCGGGTGCTCGCCTCGGTGCTGCCTGGGGTGCGCGGACCCAGCACCATGGCCGATCTGGGCTCGGCTGATCGTGTCATCGCACTGACCGAACAGCCTTTGGTCGATTCGTCCGACGCCAGGAACCGCGATGCCAGACAGCGTCTCACACGCCGCCTGCTGGACGATCCGATCGTGTACACCGAGGACCTGACCGACGGCGAACAGCACTACCTGAGCCTGCCGGGCCAGCGGCACACCACGGCGCGGCGGGTTGCCGACGCCACCGGGTTGGTCCCCGAACTCCGGGCCGAAGGCGTGGCCATGCTCGATCCGACCGGCGACGCCACCGACCTCACCATGCCGGTCCAGGGCACCCAGGGACACGCCACGCTGCTTCTGGCCGAACACCTGGCGACCATCAGCACCCCGACGGTGATGGGGGCCTTGTCCCGCGGCAGAATCCATGAGTTGACCCAGGAGTGGTCGGCGCTGAACCCCTGGTCGAAGGAATCGCGCAAGGTTGGTGGGGCGCAGCGATTCGGCGACACCGCGGTCGAGCATCTGAATGCCCTGGGACTGGTCAGCGTCGAGGAAGACATCGTGACCGCCCGGCCGGCCATCATGCGCTACGCCGTGGACGCCCCGACCCTGCTGGGCGCAGCGGACGACGGGGACGGTGCATGAAGTCCGCCTCGCCACAACTCCACCCTGATCTGCCACAACCCGGGAACGGTCGCTGGCAGCCCCTGCGCATCGGGTTGGTCGAGTTGTTCCACTACGACACCGAGGAGTTCTGGTTCCGCGACGGGAATCTGTTACTCCGCGGCAACAACGGGACCGGGAAGTCGAAGGTGCTGGCGTTGACCCTGCCCTTCCTGCTTGATGGTGACGCAAGTCCACACCGCGTCGAACCGGACGGGGACGCGAAGAAGCGGATGGACTGGAACCTGCTGCTGGGCGGACGCTACGACGATCGCACCGGGTATGCCTGGGTCGAGTTCGGACGGGTCGATGACGAGACCGGCCCGATGTTTCTGACCCTGGCCTGTGGCATGCGGGCGTCTGCAGGCAAGGGCGTGGCCGACAAGTGGTTCGTGGTCAGTCACCGCCGAATGGGGGAGGGGTTGCACCTGGTCGACCACAGCCAGATCGTGTTGGGCAAGGACCGGGTGCGTGGTGTGCTGGGCGAGGGTGGCACGGTCTTCGAACGCGCCGAGGACTATCGCCGGGTCGTCAACCAGCACCTGTTCGGCCTGTCCCAGCAACGCTACGACGCCCTGCTGACCCTGTTGGTGCAGCTACGGCAACCACAGTTGTCCAAGCGTCCGAACATGACCGCGTTGAACGCAGCGTTGACCGAGGCGTTGCCGCCCCTGCCCGCAGCCGTTATCACCGATGTGGCCGAGGCCATGCGGACCCTGGAGCGCGAGCGACAGGGCCTTGCCGACCTGCAGCAGGCCCGTGATGCGGTGGGGCGCTTCGGCGGCGACTACGCCAGCTATGCCACGATTGCCACGCTGCGCCGGGCCGATGACGTCAGGCGAACGACGCGGGTGTATGAAGACACCGGTCGGGAGCTCGGGACAGTCCAGCGTGCCCGCGAGGAGGCCGCGGACCAGGTGGGCAGTCTGACCAGGCAGGAGACCGCGCTTCGCGACCGCGTCAGGGCGCTGGCGGCCCGGGAGCAGACCCTCAGGCAGTCCCCGGAGATGCGTGACGCCGCCCGACTTGACCAGGCCAGGGTCCGGGCCGCCGAGACGACCGACCTTGCCCAGCAGGCCGCCGACCGTCTGGTCAAGGCATCCGAGCGGCTGAGCACCTCGCGCCGTCGAAGAACCGAAGCGGCTGCCAAGCACGACGAGGTCAGTGGGGTGGTCGAGTCTGAACGCGGGGGGGCGGTCCGGGTGGCTGATGAATCCGGACTGGCCGCGGGGTCACCCGATGGCGACGCGTTGGTGCACGCTCTGGCCCCGCCGGGGGACCGGTCCACGTCGGCTGCGGTCATCCGCCGACGCAGCGCTGCGCTCGACCACGTGACCAGGTTGACCGTCATTGCTGCGGAGGCGACCCGGGGGCACGCGGCGGCCTTGTCGTTTCTGGACACGGTGACCACCGCCAGGGACAGCGCGGATGAGGCCCACGCTGTTGCGTTGGAGGGGTTGTCGCAGGCAGGAGCAGAGTGGGTCGCTGGTCTTGGGGAGGCGGCTAGTTCCTGGACGGTCCTCTCACCAGGCCCCGCGGTGGACGCGGGCACCTTCGGGCTGCCCCGGGCGCTTGACGCGGCGCTGGATGCCGCCGCGCAATGGGCGGCCATGGTGGCGGGGCCGAATCCCTTCGAGGTGTTCGCCCAGCGTCTTGCCCGCGCCGCTGACGCCGGCATCGCCCGTGAACGCACGTCGGTCGTGGCGCAGGCTGAACAGATCGATCAGCAACGGCAGGCGTTGCAAGACCAGTTGAGCCAACTGGAGGAGGGGACCCAGGCCGGCCCGGAGCCCTCAGCCACAAGAATGTCGGCCAGCCGGGACGCCCGGCCGGGCGCACCGCTGTGGCAACTGCTGGACTTCGCCCCGCAGGTCACTGCGGCAGATCGCGCGGGCCTCGAAGCCGCTCTTGAGGGGGCGGGGCTGTTGGACGCCTGGGTCACGCCCGAGGGAGGGCTGTTGGAGCCAGACACCCTGGACACCGCGATCGTGATCGGTGAGGCCCCCGCCAATCCCTCGGCGGCCGGGGTGTTGCAGGCCACGTCGGAGGACGCTGCCGTCCCCACCCTGGTCATCCAGCAGATCCTGGCCCGCGTCGGTTTGGGTGAGGGGAGTGGGCACACCTGGGTGGATGTCGCCGGTCGCTACCGGGTCGGGACGACCAGGGGGGTGTGGCGCAAGGCCGAGGCCAGCTTCATCGGGTGGGCGGCACGGGACGCAGCGCGCCTGCGTCGTATCTCGGTGATCCAGGCCGACCTGGCCGAGCTGAGCGCCGCCGCAGCGGTTCTGACCCAGCAGATTCTTGCCCTGGACCTGCGGGCCGAGCAGGTGGCGACCGATCTGGCGGCGGTGCCAGAGCCCCAGGAGGTCCGTGAGGCGGCCTCACGCCTGACCGCAGCCAGGGCGCGTCTGGACGACGCCGAGCAGGCCGTCCAACAGGCCACCGCGGAGGTCGAACGGGCTGCAACAACGGCGTTGACGGCCACGACCACCAGGGATGAGATGGCAGTGGAGCTAGGCGTCGCCCCGGACCCCGAAGGACAACAACGGCTACGAGACTCCCTGGCGGAACTTCGTGAGGTCCTGGCAGGGTTGTGGCCACGCCTGGAGCAGCTGGATCAGGCAGCTCAGGCACTCGGGCAGGCCCAGCGGGACTCTGAGTCCGACACTGCCGCCACAGAGTCTGCACGCGCCGACTCGGTTGCGGCCGACGCTGCCCGCGACCAGGCCACGGCTACCTACCAGACGTTGTCAGAGATGGTCGGGGAATCGGTGGAACGGGTTGTCGCGGCCCTGCAGGAAACCGAGCAGGAACGGCGGCAGGTCACCGTCGAGGCTGACGACCGGCGGGACCGCGTGATCACGGCCGCGGAGAAACGTGCCAGAGCCGACGGGCAGGTCGAGTTGTTGTCGGCCAGACTCGAGGTGGAACGGGACACGCGCGCGGCGGCGGTGGAGGCCCTACGGCTGCTGGCCGGCACCGGGCTGGTCCAGGCCGCGGCCGACGGGGCCGGGCAGGCACTCGAGATTCCCGATCCGGACCAGACCTGGGCGGCGGACCCGGGGGTGCATCTGGCCCGGGACCTTCGACGGGTCCTGCCTGACGCCGACGCCGGCGACGAGGCGTGGGACCGGGCGGGTTCCACCATCCACGCCTCGTTCGGTGATCTGGAGCGGACCCTGGCCGCGCAGGGGGCACGTACCTGGCAGGAGGTACGTCATGGGGTCATCGTGGTCGGGGTCAACTTCTCGGGGCAGGACTTCGGGGTTCACCGCCTGGGTGGGGTGCTGGAGGAACGGCTTGAGGACCACCGCCGCCTGTTGGACGCGCGCGAACAACAGATCCTGGAGGATCACCTGATCACCGACGTCGCGGCACAACTGAGCCAACTGATCGGGGACGCAGAACGTCAGGTCGCCCGGATGAACACCGAGCTTGAACAGCGGCCGAACTCCACGGGGATGCGCTTGCGCCTGCGTTGGAAACCCGATCCCGACGAGGGTCCCGCCGGTTTGGAACAGGCCCTGGGTCGACTGCTGCGACAGAGCAGCGGCGCGTGGTCAGAGGATGACCGGCAGGCCCTCGGGCAGTTCCTGCAGGCAGAAATCCAACGCCGACGATCTGAGAACGACGCGGGTACCTGGACCGAGCACCTCACCAAGGCCTTCGACTACCGCCAGTGGCACCGGTTTGTCGTCCAGGTCAAGAAGGGCGGCGGGACCTGGCAACGGGCCGATGGTCCGGCATCCGGGGGTGAGCGGGTTCTTGCCGTCACCGTCCCGTTGTTCGCAGCCGCGTCAGCGCACTACTCCTCGGCAGCCGATCATGCCCCTCGCCTGGTCCTGTTGGACGAGGCGTTCGCCGGCGTGGATGATCGGTCGCGGCGTCAGTGCCTTGGCCTGCTGGACACCTTCGATCTGGACTATGTCCTGACCAGCGAGCGCGAGTGGGGCTGCTATCCCGAGGTCCCCGGTCTGTCGATCTGCCATCTGGTGCGGCGCCCAGACGTGGACGCGGTGCACGTCAGCCGGTGGGAGTGGAACGGGACGACGCCGCAACCCGCGACCAGGCCGCACGACAGCGCCCGCGAACCCGCGACGGTCCCGGCCGGCGGTGGCCTGTTCGATGAAGTCGGGTAGCTGGGGGCTGTGCTCGTCCTGGTAGCCGGCCAGCATGTCCACCGTCGTCGCCGGCATCAGTTCAGACGCCTGACCACCGAACAGTCGCCCCGACCTATTCGGCGTCGGGGTCGATACCGGCCTCGCGCAGTAGTGCGGCCAACCGTTCGGCTCGGGCTGTCGCTTGGTCTGCTCGGGCTGCCTCGGCGCGCATACCGTTGATGGCCTGGCCGGGCGAGGGCCATTCGCCCTGCTCGTCGATCACGCGCAGGCGGTCGCCACCGCTGATCCGCACGTCGATGACGGGTACCAGGATCGGATCGGACGCGTCGATGGACGCAGCGACGGTCCGAAACCGGGTGGGATCAGACCGATGGGGCTGCAGGTGCGCGACGTGCACACCCCCTGGGGTGAAGGGTGAGATCAGGATCACCTCGGTGACCCCGTGGGCCCGGGCGCGCCCCAGGCGGTCGACGTAGTCGCTGTCGGTGTCGTGGGAGGACACGACCTCGATGATCAACTCGGGCACGGCGCCCTCCTCTGCCCACGCCCGACATCGGCATAGCGGCCCCGCAAGCCGGCCAGGAGGAGGTCGACGGTTTCCTCGTGGACGCTGTCCTCAGGCACGGTCTCCTCCTCGGGGGCGAGGATGAGAACGCCGTGCTCGTCGGTGCGGGTCATGGCAGTGGCGAGTGTATCGGACATCGGGGGCTCCCAGTCGCTCGGCGTCTGGCATTCCGTGAGCATGTCACGGGCCCAGCCCCGCCGAGCGGGGGTCGATGGGCCACCTGTGGACAACCAGGGCCATGGGGCCGGTCGATCGGGCGACCCGTCTGTTTGAGGGGTCGCCGCACACCGTGACATCGCAGGCGCTGAGCGCCGACTGGCGCAGCCCACTTGAACAGGACCAACGCGCAGTCCGGGCGACACGGCGTTTCGGCTCGGGGGCTGGAGGCGCTGCGGATCGAAGGCGACAGGATCGCTGAGATTCTTGACCTCCATCTGCCCGACCTGTTCCCCACCTTCGGTCTGCCCACCGTCCTGTGATCGTGCTCCGGGTGGGCAATGAGGCTTAGAGTGAAACGACGCCAGGCAGGAAGTTGACCGTTCGTCTCTTCGGTGGGTTCAGCGTGGACGTGGATGGCCGGGTCGTGCCGGAAGAGGCGTGGCGCCATCGGCGGGCTGCGGGGCTGGTGAAGGTGCTGGCGCTCGCGCCGCGGCATCGCCTGGTCCGTGAGCAGGCGATAGAGAAGCTCTGGCCCGGGCTGTCAGCGAACGCCGGCGCGTCAAACCTGCGCAAGGCCGCGCACCGTGCCCGCCGAGCTGTACGCAGGGGAGCTGTTGCCCGATGACCTGTACGAGCCCTGGTGTGCGGGGTCGCGCATCTGAAGTCACAGGACCGACCGGCGGCCATCCGTGCCTTCGACCGCATGCGGCCGGCGTTGCGGGAAGAGCTGGGTGTTTCACCCGACCCCCAGAGCATTGCCCTCTAGGAGCAGGTGCTGGCCACGGAGGGCAGTCGACTGACCGGTCCGCGCGGAGAGCGACGGCGTGGTCACCAGACGGCGCGGTCGTGGTGCGTGTGGATGACCTCGTCCCTGGTGACGAGGTCGATGCCCAGCGTCGCCGAGTGGGCGCAAATCAACCGGTCGAAGGGATCTCGCGTCCACGTCAACGGGATCGCGGCGGTGAACAGATCGGCGGCGGACATCTCCTCGGATGCCACGTCCAGCCGCGCGGAGAGGTACTGCAGCATGGGTGCGGGTGGGACCGAGATCCGCCCGATCTCGTGCAGGTAGGCGAGCTCCAGGACGACCGGCGGCGCGATCCGGATCGTTTCGCGGTCGAGTCGCGCTGCGATGGGATCGGGCACAGCGGTCGCGCCCGACTCGTACAGCCACGCCACCACGTGGGTGTCGAGCGCGATCACGGCATAGCGTCCGGTCGCCACTCCGGAGACCAGTCGCGGTGGATCAACTCGTCGGGGTCGCCGACGATCGTGCCGTGGTGCGGGTCGAGCGCGGCGATTCGTGACGGGCGTTCATCGGGCACCAGGCGGAGCCTCCGGCCCTTGCGCTCGATCTCCAGCGGCTCGCCGGTCTCGAGCACCTGATCGAGCAACCGGTAGATGTCCTGACGCAGCTTCGATGCCGTGATGGCCATGACCCGACGATAGCACGTACGGATTGCCGTATAGTACGTGCGCTTGTCTTGAGCAGCGACCCGCGACGTCTACGGCTGACACACGGGCCACCGTGCCGGCAAGAGGCCCGACGGGCTTGCGGGTGGCCGACCAGTTGGCCGGTACCCGTGCGGTCTGGTCGGTTGGGCACATGGACGCTGAGGTGTTGTCCGCACTGGGCCGCCTGCGCCGGGCCGGTCCGCTGTTGACTACCGACGAGCGACTTCGCCGAGCTGACCCCGACCACAGCTTGGGGCCGGTATGACCGTGGCAAGTGAAGTTGCGCGGAATGGACGGAGGAGGACCGCGACCGACAGTCCCCAGCCACAGGCCACCGTGTTCTGGCATGCTCCCTGAGGTGGAGGAACAGGTGGGCATGCGGGTCGGGGCGTACGAGGCCCTGGTCACCTCGGCCATTCGGGAAGCGCTGAACGCAGTGCCCCTCCACTCTGTCGAGGGGCCGTTGGACGAGGCCGAGTCCGCCGATCGGCTGGCTCATCACCTGCGCACGGCCATCCACCATCATCTGACAAGCCTGCCGACAACAAAGCGAAGGGCGGCTCAGGTCACCCTTACCAATGACCTGTTGGCGTGGCTGCAGGACCGCCTGGACGTCGCGAACGCAACCAACGGTCAACAGATCCTCCAACCGCCCCGTGTTCTGCGGCAGGTCAACTTGCCCCTTCTACCGGGTCAGACCCCTCCCGCCCTGCCCGACGTCCCGCTGATCGACCACGATTTGCTGGCCAACGCGCCGGGGGAGCCGTCGTTCTCCCACGCCCTGTCGACCGAACTTGCCACCGCCAACCGGGTCGACGGGGTCGTGGCGTTCATCCGTCTGACAGGTCTGAACCTGCTACGCCCAGCCCTGGAACGTCTGCTGCGTGACGGGATCCCGCTACGCATCCTCACCACGACGTTCACCGGGTCAACCGAACGGCAGGCGCTTGACTGGCTGGTCGAACACGGGGCACAGGTCCGCGTCTCCTACGACACCCGGACGACACGATTGCACGCGAAGGCCTGGCTAATCCACCGGGACACAGGATTCTCAACGGCCTACGTCGGGTCCTCCAACCTCTCACACTCAGCATTGATAGATGGGATCGAGTGGAACGTCCGTCTGGCCGAAGCCGCCGCACCCAACGTCGTGGACAAACTGCGCGCGACCTTCGACTCGCTGTGGAACGACGACTCGTTCGAGCTCTACGATCCCGCCTCCGACGCCGACCGTTTCGACGACGCCATCGCCCGTACCACCAAGGGCACTGCGGTCACCGGAGTCTCGGGTCTGCAGATCCGTCCTTGGCCCTATCAACGGGAAATTCTTGAGTCTCTGGTCGTTCAGAGAGAACGACACAACCGCCGACGAAACCTTGTGGTCGCTCCGACCGGGACCGGCAAGACCGTTGTGGCCGCCCTCGACTACCGAGCACTGCGCGACGGGCACGGAGGCGTCAAGGTCGACCCCGACCCGACCATGTTGTTTGTCGCACATCGCGAACAGATCCTGGACCAGTCGCTACAGACCTTCCGTGATGTGCTGAACCGGGGTGACTTCGGCGAGAAGCTGGTCGGAGCCCACAAACCCAAGCACTGGCGTCACGTCTTCGCCTCGGTCCAATCCCTGACCGCCGTTGGTGCCGACCAGTTTGACCCGGCCGCGTTCGCCATTGTCTACATCGACGAGTTCCACCACGCCGAGGCCCCTACCTATCGGGCACTGCTGGACCGGCTGACCCCGCGGGTAACCGTCGGGCTGACCGCGACCCCTGAGCGAACGGACGGCACCAACGTCCGTGATCTGTTCGACGGGCGGTACGCCTTCGAGATGCGGTTGTGGGACGCCTTGGATCAGCAGTTGTTGGCCCCGTTCCACTACTTCGGGATCGCCGATGGCACTGACCTGACCACGCTCACCTGGCACCGAGGTGGGTACCGGACCGCCGATCTGGAGCGCACCTACGTCGTCGTCGACGGATTTGATGCAAGGACCGCAAAGGTTCTGGCCGCACTGCGGGAACGAATCGCGGATACGGGACGCATGCGCGCGTTCGGGTTTTGCGTGTCGGTCGCTCATGCGGAGTACATGGCCGCCAAGTTCACCGACGCAGGCATCACTGCAGTGGCCATGAGTGGTCAGACGTCGACTGAGGAACGGCACGCTCAACTGGCCGACTTGCGTGCCGGCAAGATCAACGTCGTGTTCGCCGTCGATGTGCTGACCGAGGGTGTGGACGTCCCAGAGGTCGACACGATCCTGCTGCTGCGCCCCACCGAATCGGCCACTGTGTTCCTGCAACAACTGGGTCGTGGGTTGCGGTTGCGTGTGGGCAAGGACGTCTGCACCGTGCTTGACTTCATCGGCCAGCAACATCGCCGTTTCCGATCGGACCTGCGATTGCGGGCCCTGACCGGCAGGTCACGAGGCCAGTTGGTCGCCGATGCCGAACAGGGCTTCCCGTTTCTGCCGGCCGGGTGTCACATCCAACTGGACCGCCAGGCGACGGCCCACGTCCTGGACAACCTGAAGGCCGTCACCACCTCCAGTCGGACGGTTCTTGCCCGCGAGTTGCGGGAACTGCAAGAACAACGGGGGCGTGAACTCACTCTGGTTGAGTTCCTGGACCAGGGCCTGTATGACCTGACTGATATCTACCGGCGTATGAGCGACGGGTGGACCGCGATTCGTCGTCTGGCCGATCAGGACCGGCCAATCGGAGGAATGGCCCCGCCGGGGTTGCGTGAGAACGAGATCGCCAACGCCATCCGTCTACGCCTGCAGGACGTAGATGACCCGGAGCGGATCGCGGTGTTGACTCGGCTGGCTGGCGGGGGGCCGGTCCCGACGGATGCGCGGTCCCAACGGTTGGCGGCGATGGTGGGGTTCATCCTGTTCGATGATGGCAAAGCCCCCGAATCAGTTGACGCCGTGGTAGCCGCGCTGCGGGCGGAACCCGAGATTTGCCGCGAACTCGGCCAGTTGGCGCAGGTGTTGGACCAGCAGGCCGATGTGGTCACCCGCCCCTCAGAGCTGGGGCCCGAGGTGCCGCTTCACCTGCACGCCACCTACGGGCGCAGTGAGATCCTGATCGCGTTCGGCGATCGCGAGTTGGGTCAGTCAACCGCGATGCGGGAGGGGGTCAAATACTTGCCCGACCATAACGTCGACGTGTTCTTTGTGACGCTGGAGAAGTCGGAGGACCATTACTCGCCATCAACGCGTTATGCCGACTACGCGGTGTCCCGAACCCTGTTCCATTGGGAGTCGCAGTCGCGCACCACCCGCACGTCCCCGACGGGACAGCGGTATCTGGACGGCTCATCCACGGTCCTGATGTTCGTCCGGCGAACGAACAAGGACGCCACTGGCCGGGCGCCCGGATTTACGTTCCTGGGGCCGGCACACCATGTCGAGGACCGGGGCGAACGGCCGATCCAGATCACCTGGCGTCTGGACACACCGATGCCAGAAACGATGTTCCGCATCGCCCGAGCGGCCGCTGGATGAGCGCCGCCCCTTGCGATCCCCCACCAGTCACTGCGGCGGACGTATGTCCAGTAAGTCGACGAGAAACAGCGGTTGGGACAAGGACGGCGTCGGCCTCTTCCAAGCGCGCCGACAGTCGGCGTCGCTTGGGATCGAATCGTCAATCGGGATGCAGTACCGAGACGGCCTCATTGTCGAGCAGTACCACGGTGCCCATGCGGCGGGGGCCTGCGTGTCACACCCGTCCGGCAGAGCGTCCTACAGCCCAATGACAGGAGTCCCCCATGCCCACACCACACCTCGTGCTGACCCGACGATTCGCCGATGCAGTGTTCTACGCCGCCGATCTGCACCGGGACCAGGCTCGCAAGGATACCACCATCCCCTACCTGTCCCATCTCCTCGGTGCGGCCGCTTTTGTGATGGAGCAGGAGGGAACCACGGAGGATCAGGCGATCGCTGCCCTGTTGCACGACGCCATCGAGGATCAACCCGACCGGACAACGTTCGCCGGCATCGAAGAACAGTTCGGAGCGGATGTCGCGACGATCGTGCGGGACTGCACCGACGCGGAGGTCCACCCCAAGCCACCCTGGAAGAAGCGGAAGGTCGAATACCTGGCCCACCTGGAGCAGGCCCCGGTCGCATCGCTACAGGTCTCTCTTGCCGACAAGCTCCACAACGCCCGGGCGATCCTGACCGACCTGCAGACCATCGGGCCACAGGTCTGGGACCGCTTCAACGCCCCATCGGCCGAGCAGGGCTGGTACTACACCTCACTGGCCGAGGTGTTCGTGCGTCGGTTGGACTCGCCGACCGCACACGCCCTTGGCGCGACGGTCGAGGCGATCGTGGCCCACATACCGGAGGGGACGGATGACTAGCGCGTCCTCATCCGGTCCGTGAACCCGCGCGCAGGACTTGTCAACCCCATCTCCGCCATGGGGTAGGCGGTGAGGTGCACGACCCGTTGTCCAGGATGAGACCACGCACCCTGACGTGGCGGTTGACGGGGTCGTCCTCACCGGGGATGAGGACCACACCCACGAGTTCGGGGCTGTCCTGCGCCTATGGATCATCCGTAGTTCCGCGGTCACGCCATGGTCGTGGGCGCTACCGGGGAGGGCCCGGGGGCGTCACGATCGGACATTGGGCGCAGCTGCAGGTCGATCCTCAGCACGGACACCGGGTCCTCGTCGACGGCGAGCCGGTCTCGTTGATGTTTGATCACCACGAGATCGTGGATGTGGCTCTTCAGGAGCTGCGTCGCCGGCTGGACGCCGACGATCTTGGCTTCCTCGCTGGCCTGCTGGCACCCCAGTTCGCGTTGCGCGAGCTGGAGCGGGTGTGGAATGCCCTCATTGGGCAGGCGCACAACCCGCGTCGTTCCGCCGCCGCATGCGTGCCCTCCAGCGACCTGAGGGATCCACGGGAACGGTCCTATGGCTGTCCGAAACCGCAACGACCGGAGCACAGACCAGCGGCCGACCGGCCAAGCTCTACCGCTGGACTCCGTTGGCGTAGAAAACCCGGGAACAGCCGGTCAGCCGTCAGCGAGGGGGAGTGCGTAACGGCCAGCGACGCTCTCTCAATAGCCCAGCGGGTAGGCTGGGTGGATGGGTTCGATGGTTCGGGTCGTGCGTCGACGACAGCTCACCGACCCCGATGACTCGCGTGACTACTGGTTGTCGGTTGATCCCGCTGAGCGCCTGGCCATGGTCCAGGAACTTCGCGCCGAGTACCACGGATGGGATGATGCAGCTGGACCCCGACTTCAGCGAGTTCATCGCGTGCTGCGTCGCACGTGAGGTCAAATTCCTGATCGTTGGCGGCTACGCCGTGGCCGCTCACGGATACCCGCGCTACACCAAGGACCTGGACGTCTGGGTCCTGGCTGACCTCTCGAACGCCGACCGCCTGCTCCGTGCGCTTGATGACTTCGGTTTCGGCTCGCTCGGTCTGACGGCGAATGACTTCACGGGACCAGGCAGCATCGTCCAACTCGGGATGCCCCCGAAGCGAATTGACATCTTGACCAGCGTGAGTGGCATTGAGTTCAAAGAAACCTACGAGCAGCGGATCCCGGTGCGGATCGTGGGGGTGGATACCCCGGTCCCATTCATCGATCTGGCAAGCCTGCGTCGCAACAAGGCGGCCTCCGGACGGGCCCAGGACCTGGCAGACCTCGAGATCCTGCCCGAGGCCTGAGGGCCCCCGCGGTACCGCCGCTGACTTCAGCTGGGTGCCGTCGGTCGTCGACCTCTCCCCAGACGCGATCGCGGCGCTGGGCATCGAGCTGGACGACATCTATCAGACCGTCTATGAGGACCTGGGCGCCGACGACGAGGCCTACATCCGCGGGCTGATCAAGACCCAGCGCGCCATGGCAGTGGGTTCGCGTGCGGCGCTGACCGCTGCGGGGTGGCTGCGCTTCCTGGGCAAGACCGACCGGAGCAGGAGGGTGTCGCTGGCGCTTGGCGGCGCCGGCATGGTCACCCTGGGGCTGGCCAAGATCCTTGAGAACATGGAGATCGGCCACAACGTCTTGCACCACACCTGGACCAACGTGCTGGGCATGGACCGTGACATCGGCTATGAGATCTTTCGCATCATCAAAGAGCAGCCGTGGCATCCGGTCTACATCGCCTAGCCCGTTTACAACACGCTGCTGATGCTGCTGTTCGAGATGCCGTGACCGTGTAGACCCGGGGAGTAAGCGGTCGATAAGCGGCATCGTGAATACTGACCGCATGCAGTCATCTTCACGCACGATTCCAAGCCCGATTTCACGCTTGAGCGCCATCGTGGTCGCCCTGCTCCTGGCGGGTCTTCCCGCCGCCGCGACCCCTGCCCGCCGCGACCCTGCCCCCGCGCGCGGTGCCTCCTCCTATGCCCAGGCAGACGACGCGGCCTACGAACGACAGCCGACGGAGCGGACGTTTGACACTCCCGAGGGCAACGTGAGGGTCCACTTTGACGTCTCGCCGGAGCTGGTGACGGCGGCCGACCCGGCATTCGCCGAAGAGATGGGTCGGGCGTTCGAGGATGCGCTGGCACACATGGTCGGCGTTCAGGGGTGGGCCAGGCCGGCCCCGGATGGCCCATTGGGCGGAGACGACCGCATCGACATCTATATGGTCGACATGCAGACCAATGGCCTCGATGCCGACGGCGTCGCCCCGACCGATTCACAAGACTGCAACCCCGCTCGGTGCACCGACCAGTTCGGCTACGTGCTGATGGACAACGACTACCCTGATGCGGAGGACGCCGAGGACCGCTCGGGCACCATCCGGTCCACGGCGGTCCACGAACTGCACCATCTGGTGCAGGCCACCGAGGCGCAACTCAACGGGCCGTGGTTCTTCGAGATGACCTCGATGTGGCAGGAGTATGTCGTGCTTCCCCAGATCAACCGACGACTCGGCCAGGTCGAGGACGCGTCGATTGCTCCCGAGACACCGCTGACCCAAGTTGGTGCGGAGCTGGAGGCACTGGCCCATTCGTATGGCCGATGGCCCTTTCTGGCCCGGCTGACCGATCTTTATGATCCCGACGTCGTGCGGGACGCATGGCGCCTGAGCCTGGATCGTGACCAGGAGGGGTTGGGCGGGCTGTCCGCCGCCCTGGAGCAGCGAGGGAGCACCTTTGCGGAGGAGTTCGCGGACTACGCCGCGCTGACGGCCGCCTGGCCCGAGGTCGGCGTACCCGCCGATGAGCTTGAGGGGCAGCAGGTCGAGTGGCCCGCAGTCGAGCGCTTGGATGCCACCGATGAGTTGCCATACTCCCGCGACCTCGTCCTGGATCACACTTCCTACTCGGTCATCGACGTACCTGTCGCAGACGCCGTGGGCGCGGCCATCCAGACAGATTCAGCCGCCCAGGTTCTGGTCGGGCTGGTGGCGGTCATTGGGGACGAGGCGGTCATTGACCTGCGCCCCGCGGTCGACGGCTACACCACCGTCTCCCTGGACGGCATCGGCGACGCTGACCGGCTCTCGGTGGTCGTGGTCAACGCCGATCCCCGCACCACCGGACCTCGTGAGAACCCCTTCGATCAGGCGACCTACGCCTTCGACGGGGTGGACATCAGCCTTGAGATTGCCGAGGACATCGGCCCGACCATCGGCCGGTCCGTGCAAGACGGGGAACGGGTCGGCGCGGCTGACCCGGTCGATCAGGCTATCGCGACGTCACAGGCAATGTTTGCCGACGGGGCGGCCAACCGCGTCGTACTCGCGACCGCTGATCGCTTCCCCGACGCGTTGGCTGGCGCTGGCCTGGCGGGGGACCGCGGTCCGATCCTGCTGACCCCCACCGCCGACATCCTGGACCCCCGCGTGTCGGCGGAGATCGCTCGGGTGACCGGTGATGACGGAGTTGTGCTGGTCCTTGGCGGGGTGGGTGCCGTCACCGCCGGCGCCGCCGACCAGGCTCGCCTGGCCGCGGGTGATATGGCGTGCACTGCGCCCCTGCCGGCCACCTGTCGGTTCGCGGGGGAGACGCGTGAGCACACCGCCGCGCTGATCGCCCAGGCCGTGACCGACGAGCACGGGTCCACCCAGGTCCTCATTGCCAGGGCGGATGACTTTGCCGACGCGCTGACCGGTGGGGCATACGCGGCGGCCGCCGGTGTCCCGTTGATCCTCACCCCCTCGACTGCCGCCGGCGGGCCGGCCTCTGCGTTCCTGCAGGCCAACCCTCAGTTCACCGACATTGTGGTTCTGGGTGGCGAGGGCGCCGTCAGTGACTTGGCGGCCGACGACCTGGGCGCCACCCGCCGTGTTGCGGGGGCCGAGCGCACCGCGACAACCGTCGCGATCGCCCAGGGGTTGTGGCCCTCGGTGGGCCAGGTCAGCGACACGGCGATCCTGGTGAATGTCCGCGACGCCACAGCCTGGCCCGCGGCACTCGCGGCGGCAGTGCCCGCCGCGATCCTGGGAGCGCCCCAACTGGGCGTTGAATCCCCACCAACGGGGCTGAGCGACTCGGTCCTGGCCTATCTGGGCACCGGTCCCAACCGCGGGATCTTGGCATTCGGCAACACCGGATTGGTGAGCGATGCCCAGTTTGATCAGGCCCGCAGTGCGGCCGCCTGAACGCACCATACCCACGCATTCCCAGAGTCGGACGCGACGCTCATGGTGCACATTGGCGCCGACGTCGGTCGCCAACCGCCAGGGAGTGCAACCATGTGGTGATCGACGGCGTCACAGTGGGCATGACCATGCGGATCATTCTGGTGTTGGCGCTGCTGTTGGCGGGCTGTACGACACCGTCCGAAGGGCCGGACGTGGTTGCGTCACCTTCAGCGGAGCCTGTCGATCAGCTGTCGGCGGAGGCCCGTGAGGAGGGGGTGGTGCTGCGCGCGGGGTGGCAGTTGCGGGAGGTCACGGCGGACGGACGGCAGGTGGCGTTGGTGGTCGAACATGGCGCCTGCGACGGCTATCTGGGGCCTCGGGTCACCGCCGATACCTCTGCGGGCGTGGCCATCGAGATCGCCTATGACCCACCCCAGGGCGTCGTTTCGTGCAATGCCATCGGCCTGGCCGACCGTGAGGTCGTGCAACTTCCCACTCCGTTGGCCGGCCGTTCGCTGACCGGCTGCGGCTATGCGGACTGTCGGACGGCCCCGGAGGGAACCGGGTTCGATGGACGGGGCGGTGGGGTGGCCGTGGCGGCGGGCGTGGCCGTGGTGGTGATCGATGAGGGGGTGGTCGGACTGGACGTGGCCGATGGCCGGGAGGTGTGGCGCATCCCCCGTGACGCCGATGAGGGCCCGTACCTGGAGGACCCGACCGCGCTGGCCGACCTGGTGCTTCTGGTGGACCAGTTGGCTAGCCAGGACGTCATCGCCGTGGACGCGGCAACCGGCGAGATCCGCTGGGAGGCGTCGGGTCGCAACCCCTTCGGCTACCTGCGCGATCAGGTCACCGCGTCGGGCACCGGCGACGAGTTGGCCCTACTGACACCAGGGCAACAGTTGGTGCAGACGGCTGAGGGCTGGCAGGGCGGGGTGGTCGAGGCCCGCCGCCCCGATGGCACTATCGCCTGGACCACACCCGTTGAGGGACAGGTGTTTGAGACCGACATCGCCGAGGACACCGCGGTGGTGTTGTCAGGGCGCAACATGGATGCGGATGACCAACTCGGCACTACCCAGGTCACGGTAGTTGACGTGGCCAGCGGAGCAGTCCGGTGGCAGACGCCGCTGCCTGGCCAACCCTTCGACGCGGTCGTGCGCCCGACGACCGGAGACGCGGGCCTGGTCGTCGTTGACGTGCTGGGCGCGACCTATGGTCTGGCGTTGGATGACGGCAGCGAGGTGTGGCGAAACCTCCCCCTCAACTATGGGGGGATGGTCGATGTGGGGCCTGCTGTGCTGCTGAGCCCCGGCCGTTACGGCGACCCCTACCTGCTGCTTGACCCAGCGACCGGCGCCGAGACGGGCACCGTGGACCAGCCGACCGACATCTACGGGCTGGATGTGTCGCGGTATCCGTTGGTGGACGGCCAGGTGATTTTGCCCCAACCAGGTGCGCTGGTCCGACGGGACGTCCTCACCATTCCTTTGACCCAACCGGACCCTGCGCCGGCCTGGTCCGCCGAGTTGTTCGCCCAGGCTGGGCCCCCTTCGCTGAGCGACCGGGGAACCGTCGTGGTGCCCACCCCGCTGGGCGCCCGCGCTCACGACGTTGCAACGGGCGAACTGGTGTGGGCCTTCGCCGACCTACCCGGCTAGGCACTTGGGCCACGCGCCCACAGGGCGTCTGCCTCCCGTTGCCGCCGGGCCCGATCCTTGGCCAGCGCACCACTGCTGAGCGCCAGTTCCAGGGCCGTCCCCAGCCAGGCCAGCCGGTAGGCCGCCGAGGTGGTCGACCACGCTGCGCGCTGCGCCTGTTCGTTGGCTGCCCAGCCCCCGTCCCAGTCACGACTTTCCGGCATCAGTCGCCGCCTTCAAGACGCGTCAGGACTTCGATGTCGGCTAGGTCCTGCGCTCGCCCTGCCTGGCGTTTCATCGAGATGAGGTGATGTCGTCCGACCACCGGGATAACAGTGGAACCGACAACGATCTCGATCGCGTCGGCATGCATCTCTTTCCAGGGGAAAGGGAGGGAGGCGAAGATGTCGACCTCCCGACGAGGGTCGGTGGGATCATGCATCGAGAAGACCATGAGGTTGCGCTCCTCGACCCACTGGCGCCTGAGCTCAGGGTCGGCAAACTGCTCGGCGCGAACCGGCAGCCGCGGCTGCAAGCCCAGCTCACCCAAGGCCGCGAGGGCCCGCTGGAGGTTGTCCCGCTGAAGGTCCACCACCAGGTCCAGATCCGCCGTCATCCGTGGATGTCCGTGAAGCACCACGGCCACGCCGCCGACCACCAGAAATCTCACATCGGCGTCACGCAGGGCGTCGATGATGCGCAACAAAGGATCCACGGCGGCTGTTAGAAGTCGAGCAGGGCGGCGACGTCGATGACCCAGTACTCGGGGTAGCCGGCGCCGGCGTAGCGGCGCGCCTTATCGCCCAGGTCAAAGCGTACCGAGGAGTTGGAGACCTCGATGACCAGCAGGGCGTCGGTGGGTTTGCCGGTGCGGCGGGTGTCTCTTTTGGTCAGGATGGCAAAGTCGAGATGGTTGAGGTAGGGGATCAATCCGAAGTGCTCGGGACCGTGAGGGCTCATCTCGACCAGGACTCCTCCGACCAGTTCGACGTGGGTGCCCTCAAAGACACCGAGCTGGATCAGCTGGTGGTGCTCCTGTACGCGAAGGGGCCGGAACGCCTCGGGGAGGGTGGTGGTTGGGGCGAGCACGGCGGTCACCTCCTCAGTCTGCTTGGTCTGGCGTCACCGGGGACGCGCTGAATCCTCGAGCTGTGGACGCAAGTCTAAGCTAAGCCGCCACAGCGACGACCGAACCCCCAGTCCCACGGATTGACCAGGGAGTGCATCACGGGCACGCCTGGTCCTGGTCAATGTGTGCTTTTGGCCCCACGCCTAGGCCGGTGACCAGGGCAAATACTGCCCGCAGTGCAATGTGACGGACGGTTCTGTTCAATCCGTGCGGTTCTGGCCGACTTCCGCGCTGGCACGCAGGGCTTGGCGGATGTCCTCCAGCAGCACGTCGAAGCCCTCCAGCCCGATCGAGAACCGCACCATGCCGGGCAGAATCCCCGCCTGCAGACGTTGCTCGGGCGTCATGTTGAAGTGGGAGGAGTTGAACGGCAGGCTCGCGAGCGTCTCCACGCCCCCCAGGCTGGTGGCCTCGAGGGCCACCCGCAATGCACGCACGACCCGCAGCGCCCGTTCGTCACCGCCCTGCACCACCAACGTCAGCATTCCCCCCTGCGCGTCGGCCATCACCCTGTCGACCACAGCAGCATCGGGGTGATCCGCCCGTCCCGGATGCACGACAGCGGTCACCTCCGCCTCCTCATCCAGCGCGGTTGCCAACTGCGCGGCGACAAGACAGGACTCCTGCAGGCGAACACGGAACGTCCGCATCCCCCGCCACACCAGGAACGCGGCATGGGCATCCAGGCAGCCGCCGAAGGTGATGATGCGTCGCTGGATCTCGTCGCGCAGCTCCGCGTCGTTGCAGCTGATCGACCCGGCAATGACGTCGGAGTGGCCGGCAAGGAACTTCGTCGCGGATTCCACGACCACGTCGGCACCCAACTGCAGCGGCCGCGTGCAATACGGCGTGGCGAAGGTGTTGTCGACAACCAGACGGGCACCGACTTCGTGAGCGGCCTGGGCCACCGCGGGGATGTCCATCAGCCGCAACTGCGGGTTGGACAGCGTCTCGCCATACACCACGGTGGGGCGGTGTGCGGCGATCGCCTGGCACCACCCTCGCGTGTCGAAGGCGTCGACCCGCTGGACCTTGACGCCCAACGTCGGCAGGTCGCGTTCCAACAGATCGCCGGTATCGCCATACACCTGACGTGAGGCGACGACGGTGTCCCCCGTGCCCAGCAGCGTCACCAGGGTCGTGGCGATGGCAGCCATGCCGCTGGCCGTCATCAGCGCGTGCGAGGCGCCTTCAACCCGCGCGATCTCCTCCGCCGCCGCAGAGACCGTCGGGTTTGAGAACCGTGAGTACCAGGTCTGGTGCAGCCCGCCGGTGCCCTGGACGTCGGCATAGGCCTGGTCGTCCAGCTCAAAGGTCGTGGTCTGGTAGATCGGCGGGACCACCGGGAAGGTTCGCGAGGTGTGGGTCCGTCCGGGGCGGTGTGGGTTGGCCATGTGGAGTTCCTGGTTCGGGGGCGCGCGTGCTCAGGTGGGCCGTCAGTCGGGTCAGCATCTGCAGGCAGCGGTCCAGTTGTTCTAGCGGCAGGTACTCATCGGGCTTGTGGGCGACGTCGATGCTGCCCGGCCCGCACACGATGGCGGGGATGCCCGCCTGCTGGAACAGCCCGGCCTCGGTCCCAAACGCCACCACATCGACGGTCACCTCATCCAGCAGCACCTGTGCCAACGCGACCGCGGGGGAGCCATCAAGCGGTTCGAGCCCGTCTACTGCAGCGATGGTCGTGGTGGTGATCGTGGCGTCGGGGGCACGCAGCCGCATCCTGCCGATGGCCTGCGCCTCATAGACCGCCATGGTTGAGGCGACGAGGTCGACGTCGTCGCGACTGACCGGTCGCAGGTCCCACTCCAGGCTGCAGGCACCCGCCACGATGTTGCGGGCCGACCCTCCATTGATGGTGCCGACGTTGAGGGTGGTGCCAGGGGGGACATAGGGGCTGTCGGCCGACGCCCGGGCATCAAGTTCGTCGCGCAACTGCAGCAACTGTGCGATGTAGCGGCTGGCCTCCTCCACGGCGTTGACACCCTTGGCAGGGGCGGAGGCATGGCCTTCCAGGCCCGTGATCGTGGTCGTGAACTCGTGGCAGCCCTTGTGGCCCGCGACCACGCCGAACTCCGTCGGTTCACCGATGATCGCCGCACCGGGGCGTGGGCCCGTGCGGAGCAGTTCGGCCAGCAGCACCGGGGCACCGAGGAAGCCGACCTCCTCGTCATAGGTCAGCGCGATGTGGACCGGTAGGCGCAGTGGAGCAGCGGCGAACCGCGGGGCCATGGCCAGCACGCAGGCGATGAAGCCCTTCATGTCGGCGGTCCCTCGTCCGTAGATGGCACCGTCGCGCAGATCGGCGAGGAACGGTGGAGTGCTCCACTCGCCTTCGGCCGGGACGACGTCGGTGTGGCCGGATAACACCACACCCCCGTCGCACGTCGGGCCGATGGTCGCGAACAGATTGGCCTTGGGTTGATGCGGGTCGTGGGTGATGACGATGTCGGCGCCGATGTCGCGCAGCAGCGCCTCGGCGTAGGCGATGAGGTCCAGGTTGGAATCCGACGTCACGGTGGGGAAGGCGACCAGATCGGTCAGGATCTGCAGTGCCTGCTCTTGGAGTGCTGCGGCATCCGAATCCGGCATTGTGGCAGCCGCCCGTTGGTCGCTCATCCGGTCACGAACAGTCCGCGTGGCACGTCGGCCAGGGGCTCGGCCGGCCCGTCCTCGCGGATCAGGATGCTCTCGGTGATCTCCATGCCCCAGTCATCCATCCACAATCCCGGCATGAAGTGAAACGTCATGCCGGGCTTCAGGATCGAGGTGTCGCTGGTGCGGAGGCTGATGGTCCTCTCGCCCCAGTCGGGTGGGTAGCTGATCCCGATCGGGTA
>JBPCKA010000034.1:0-5861 GCA_051004735.1 Euzebya sp.
GGCGAGGGTGTCGGAGCCTCGGTCTGAATTCCGTCATCGGGTGTTGTATCGGGGGTGTCACCAGCGGGGGCATTGGTGCCGGCCGATTCGCCGAGAGCGGGGCTGAAGGCGTTGAGATTGCCGTAGACCTGGACGCTCAGGCCGATCGGCACACGATCGAACAGCCACTTGGCGTCGGCCCGGGTAACCCGGATACACCCGTGCGAGGCCGGGTATGCCGGCACGGAGTTTGAGCCGTGGATCGCCCACCCCCCGTGAAAGTACATCGGGTCATACAGCGTTCCGAGCGCCGCTTCCCGCACGCCGCTGATGTGACGCTCGACGGTGAAGTTGCCCACCGGGGTCAGGGACCTTGCGGTACCACCGCCCGGGTTGGAATAGGTCCCACCCGAACCCGATGAAATCGGCAGGATCCGGGTCAACTCCCCTCCCTGCACCAGATACATAACCTGCGTATCCAGGTCCACCTCGATCCTGTTGCCCGCGCCTCCCCGCAAGGTCGGGATGGCCGGGTCCGCCAACGCGGCAAGCGTGTTGGGACCCACGACACCGTCGGCACCCAACCGTTGGACCTTCTGGAACGCCTGGACCGCGCTGGCTGTGGCGGGTCCCGCTTCCCCGTCGATCGGTCCGACGTAGTAGTGCAGGTCCGTAAGTCGACGCTGGACCATCTCGACGTCTCCGCCCGGGGTCGGGGTGGGGGACGCCGTCGGGGTCGGTGTCACAGCCGTGGTGGGCACCTCAGTGGGCGCGGCCGTGGGCGACGGGAAAAGGTCGGGCTCGGTCTGTGGGACCGGATCTGGCGCGGCCACATCGGCTGACGGTGTGGGCTGAGTTGAGCGCAGGCCACCGTTGATGACGGCGGCCGAGCCGATACCGACGGCAATCAGCACCAGGGCCAGGGCTATGAGGATCGTACGTTTCATGGGTGGGGAAGGCTCGCTCGGCGGGTCGGGGGCGCTGAGGAAGGTTGCCCCGTGTCATTCAGTCTGACGCACGAACCCCCATTTCGGTTCATACCATCGGAAAAAACTTTTCGGCAGGACATCACGATGCCTGCCCACTGTCGTTGTCGACAGTGATGGATCACACACCCCGCTCCGAGCGCGTCCAGCGCACCGTCACCGTCGTCGTGCAGTACGCCGTCGACGTTGACCACGCCGTCGAGGTCCTTGTCGCCGAGTTCGGGTTTGACCAGACCTTCCTTGCCCTGGCCCAGGTCACCGACAATCCGGCGGTCCATCGGGCCATGTGGACCGCGCTGTCAGTGCACGTCAACGGCTACTCCCAGTTGGCCGGAACCGACGACCCCGGTCAGACACCACGCCACTGACTGGCGCCTGACCGTCGGACCAACGATCAGTTCAACGAGATCGACACGTCAGACAGCAACTGGTAGCTCCCCTGGGGCATGATCGGCGCGTTGATCGCGCTGGGTTGGACGGTGCGCTGTAGACAGTGACCTGGGCGTCGGCCGCAGCCGCCACATGGTGGGGTGTCGCGACGCCATGGCGGAGCGAGGGCGAAGATCGGCCCGGCGTACTGCAGGTAGTACGGCACACCGAACTGGAACTGGTGCTCATAATCGAGGCCAGGCCGGCCGAGGGGACGATGGTGACCAGACCCTGCGGGTTCTACGCAGCTGCCACGTTCTGGGTTGCGGCAACGGCGTATCAGCGCGGTGCGAAGTAGCCCACCAGGCCGGTCCGGTTGCCCGCAGCGTCAAGCGGGTTAGGAAAGACCCGCTCCCCGATCCGCTGGTGCAGGGTGCCGTGATAGACACTTGCCTCAAGGATGCGCGGCATAGTCAAAAGTCGGCGGTGCGACGACATTCGCCTGGGCAACGGCCGGGACGGCCAGAGCGGTCAGCAACATGGTCAGGGCAGCGACGACGCTGATCACAACACGCATTGATCTGGGGCCTTTGGGTCGAGTGTGGTCACACGACAGTTCGACGTCGGCGCCGCAATTCCTGCTGGGTACAGTGCGGCAATGTGCATTCGGTCAGGGGTCTTGTCATGAGCGCCCTGGCACCGCGGATGGACAGTGCCTTCAGGGACCTGGTGCGCGACAGGTTGGCGTCATTCGAGGTGCTACCCGAGCCCGATACCGGGCTGCGTCGCGCCGCCGTATGCGTGGCGCTGACGGGTCGGTCGGATGAACCAGCCGAGCTGGTGTTGTGCCGACGCGGCCGGGTGGGCAGCCATCGCAACCAGTGGGGACTGCCAGGCGGTCGGGTCGATACGGGTGAAACCCCGCAGCAGGCGGCCTTGCGTGAGCTGACGGAGGAGGTTGATCTTGACGGGTCCGATGTGCTGGGGCGACTGGATGACTATGTCACCCGGTCCGGCTATCACCTGACACCGTTCGTGGTCTGGTGTGTGGACCAGTCCCCTCGGGTTGCGAGCCCTGCCGAGATCCACTCGGTCAACCGCGCGCCGCTGGCAGAACTGCTGCGGTCTGACTCGCCGCGATGGCTGGTCATCCCCGAGAGCGACCGGGAGGTCCTGCAACTGCCGATCGGCGATCACCTGATCCACGCGCCCACCGCGGCCGTGATGTATCAGTTCGCCGAGGTCGTGCTGCACGACCGTCATACCCGTGTCTCCATGGTCGAGGAGCCGGTTTTCGCCTGGCGCTGAATCGTCAGCCTATACCCATCGGGCGTATAACCACAGGGATGGTTGGGCGTACGGACGTCGTGGTGGCTTTCCTGGTCATTGTGATCGGATTAGCCGGCATCGCCCAGGTGCTGCTGTCCGATGCACACGACGACCACGATCCGGTGCATGGCTTGCAGCAGTTGGATCTGCTGTATCTGGATCAGCCCGCCCCGCTGGCGGGGGAACTCGGTTTCACGACGTCGGGGCCGACCCTCTTGGTGGTGTGCCAGGACTGTTCAGCACCCTCGGTGTCCGTGACGACAACCGTGACGAACGACCCGGAGGTCGCCGCTGCCTACGGCTTGCGTCGCGCTGACGGCAGCGTCGGTCCTGGCTACGCCCTGATTGACCGCTCGGGCGTCCTGCGCTACCGCACCTTTGACCCCGGTCTGTCGCAGCACGCACGTGAGATCGACATTCTTGTGGCGGGACTGCCGTGAGCGTCCGAGCGCGAATCGGCCTCGGCATGATCGTGGCCGCCGAGGCCTATTTCCTGTGGCGCTATGCGTCCCTGGGCACCGAACTGCACTACTGGCTACACCTTCTCCACGGGGTGGCCTTCGGGTTGGGCGCGTGGGTGGCGGTCAACGTCGTCCGCAGGCGAGCGTTGACGGTGGCAGCTCAGCGGGAAGGTGCGCTGGCAGCCGGCTTTGCCGGGCACATGTATGCCGCGGTGCCAGACATCGTGTTTCTGGCGGCGGGCGCACTGCATGTCCGCTGGATGGACGTCTTCGCCATACACATCCGCATCCACATGGTCCCTGCAGCGTTGTGGGTGTCGTGGGCGTTCATGGTGCTGGCAGTCGCCGGCTGGGTGGCTCTTGCATCTGGGCGGCGCTGGATGGCGGGCGCCCTGGTGGCGACGTTGGTGGTCGCGGTCACGGTGGCCGTGTCGTTGGCCCCACCGATCCCCTCAACTGTTCAGGAGGTGCGCACACTGGCCGCCGACGGTCTGTGGTGCCCGTTGCAGTTGCCCCAACCGGAGACTGATCCGCCTGGTGACCTGGTCACGCCCAGGTCGTAGGCTCCCCCGCATGCGCGAGTGGTGGAATCGGCAGACACGCCAGGTTTAGGTCCTGGTGCCCGAAAGGGTGTGGGGGTTCAAATCCCCCCTCGCGCACCACCCCTGACCTGGTCTTTTACTGCGAGTACGGTGACTAAGGACTAGGGGTAGTTCAGGCTCATCTCGTGACCACGCCGTGACCACGGGAGATGGGAAAGTGTGGTCCCACACGAGGTCATCGGTGGGCACACGTGGACCCCGGCGGCTGGCATCGGTCACCGTGCGTGGCCGGCCCGACCAGTCCAATAACGGCCGATTCTCCGGACCCCGTTCCGCGAGCAGCAAGCTCGCCGAGGTCGCTCCGTCATCGACCTCCATGCATAGGAGTCGCGGTCAGTGACTACGGTCCGTCTACGGTCTCTACCGATCGAGGGATTTGCTCCACTCGAAGACCGAAACGGTCCCGGACCTCTCGATGGAGGAGGTCCTCTTCGGCCAGCCCAGTTGTGGAGACCTCCCACTCAAGGTCCCACGGTGGGTGTTGCCCGGTCCGATCGAACAGCGAGACAGTTCCTTCAACCCCTGACGGGTCGTGACGCGCGAGTCCAGCGACGGCGCGTAGTTTGTGGTCGTGAAGGGACTCCGCCCACAGCCTGCAAAGCTCGTAGTTCTCAGTGCTGTGAATGGCTGCCGTTATGCCGAACTGGCGTGCTTTAGACGACCGGAGGTCCGCCATCACGAAGGACTGCCCGCTGACCTACCCCATGTTGACAGAGAGGGCAGACGGATGCTCGGAGCGCCCGATAGGCGTACGCTGTTGTCGTGTCCGTAGCTGAGTAGACTCCCGAGCCGCATGTGGTGGTGCTGCCACCCGACGAGGCCGCTCGCCGCGCTCGGCCCCTCCCCAGCGGCGAGGACCTCGCGTTGGAGGACCTCACCGACGAAGAGTGGGACGCATTTCAGCAGGCACTTGCTGAACGGTGAGCCTTCACCCAACTCGTGGACATCATGTGGGCACCGATCCGCGTCAAGCCTAGGGATGATGGGGACCCCGATTCCGGGGACCTCTGTTGACGGCTGATACCTCTGGAACGGAAAGCCGGGTTGCGCGATTGCCCAGAAATCGCAGCCGAGTTTCGATGATTGACCATCCATAGAGAAGGGCTGCCGTTCTCGGGGTACTCAGTAGGACAACTGAGCAGATAACCCGTTGGCGCCACCAGGCGGTTGCGCAAGCACGCCTGCAGGACCGGTCTTGGGCCGAGATAGGTGTGGCTCTAGGAATCTCCCGCCAGGCAACGCGGGAGCAGGTCAGTGCGAACGTCGTCGAACTGTCACGAGATCCGGATCTTCACTCCGGCCGAAACGCTGGCCGAGCTCGAGGCTGCCCAGGGATCCAGTCCGCGTTGAGTTCTAGCCCTCAGTTCCCCACCACTTCACCATCAGATACAGCCAGAGGTATCCACAGCCGACCGAATCGTTGGCTATGATCCAAGGCGCGGAGACGACCAGTTTCCCGCACAGAACCTAGAAGTCCAAAGACAATCAGATTGGCCTCAAAAGGTGTCTGACCAGGAATTATCGGCCTGCATACCCCCTCAGATGTCCACCACGGCCGTGCGCCCGAGGTCCGCCGGGCCCGCGCCCAGGTCTTGCAGGCTGCCTACCGCGACCATCCCGAACGCTTCGTCCGCCAACCTCCACATCCACCAGCGTTGCCCGGGCCGGCCTGGATCAACCAGCCACCCGACCCCGACGCCCACTAATTCATCGAAATAGTTGTCCCGAAACGGTTGACAGACATCCCACGGCTCTAGTTGTCAAGCCGCGATGGCAGATTCTTGGTTGTCGCTGGCGTGGTGGGCCCAGGCGATGTCTTCGTCATAGGCCGCTTGGTGGGTGAGGCATCCGTGGAGGATGCCGACCCACCGGTTGGCGAGTTGTCGCAGGGCCTGTTCGTGAGTCTTGCCGCGGGCGCGCAGCGCCCGGTGGTAGGTGCGCGCTCCCGGTGAGGACGTCAGGGAGCAGAACGCCCACTGACGGCAGGCGTCGGCGATCCGACCGTTTCGGGCATAGCGTGCGTGCACGATCGAGGACTTGCCCGACGCACTGGTCACCGGTGATGTGGCTGCATAGTTTTTTCGGGATTTGGCATCGGTGTAGCGGTTGGGGTCCTCGCCAAACTCAGCCAGCAC
>JBPCKA010000035.1:0-4796 GCA_051004735.1 Euzebya sp.
AGCTGGGTCTGCTCCGCAGCGTCGAGGTCGCCAACGCCGATCCGTTCCAAGACTCCGACGGCCTGACGCGAGGCAGGATCTCGGCGACGGTGGCTGGGACATGCGCGGCCCCCACCGCACCCACGTCGTAGCGCCAGTATCCAGCGGGGCTGCGCTCCGTTCCTCTGACCCTGCCGGAGCGACAGTGGACGCGACTTGAGCCATCCAGCGATTTACGAGCCACAACCACAGGCGGTCGCCTGTGGTTGGCGCGGCAGCGAAGCCAACGCGCAGCCGTATGGGATCCGGGGATCTCCGATGCTTGTGCGCGGTGCTGTCCATCACGCCTAAGCTGATATGGAGCCACTGTTGTCAAGGGCAATGTTGAAATATTCTCGTCGTGTGTGGCGAGTGGCGTTGGGGTTGTCCGCGCTCGGTGATGTCGGGACGGCACGGGCGAAGGTCCAGCCGAACGACGGTCCTGTCAGGCTGATATGCGAGGGCTGGGTACCTCACGACCGGTGATACGTCGCGGGTTCGCCGTCTAGGATCGGGCGCCGCCGGGCTGTTGGCCGGTTGCCCATAGCTAGCTCGCGAACCCTTGGATGCGACGGTCTGGGCCTTGGTGGTGCTCGTGCGCGTCCCGGCAGCATCGACCGGGAATGTGTGGTCTACGGTTGGGTGGCGGCCTCCCACAAGAAGGTGGACAGTTCACGGGCGCAGGCGATCGCTACGACCCCTGAGGGTTTGCGACGCTGATAGTGCAGTCGTTGCCAGCGCTGGTACAGCCGCTGTTGCGCGTGCCAGGCGATGTCGCACACACGTGGGTCTTGACCGGTTTGGCGGCGTTGCAAGCTCACCCCGACGCGGGGTTGACGCCGGTAGTGGTGCGCGGCCTCGACCAGCAGCCTGCGCGCGTGCCCGGGACCGGCTTTGGTGATCGCGCCCTGCCGGCGTTTGGTGTCGCTGGTGTGCTCGCTGGGGACGATCCCAAGAAACCCGGCGAGCCGTTTGGGATGGTCGAAGCGGGCAAACGAGCCGATCTCGGCGCACAACCCCGCCGCAGAGAGTGTGTCGATGCCACGAAAGCAGCGCAGCGCGGCGATGGTGTCGGCGTAGGGGCTGTCGGGGACGAGGCGTTCCAGGGTGGTTTCCAACACGCCGCGGCGTTGCACCAACGCCTGAACTGCGGCGAGGTAGTCGATCATTGTTGTCTGCGAGGCGACGTCGTCAAACGACAGGCGCGCCAGCCAGGTCATGTGCGCCTGGGTCCATGTGCCGCCCGGGCCGGGAAACACCAGCTCGCGGCGCAGCAGAAACTTCGACAGCCGGTGACGGGCGCGCATCAGGTCGGTGCGCAGATCCTCCCTGGCGCGGATCAGGTCGCGGAACTGTTCCTCGGCCACGGTGGGCACCCGCACGAACGACAACTCCCCGGCCGCCAGCAGCCGCGCCAGGCGGATCGCGTCACGACGGTCGGTCTTGACCCGATCGGTCGGGCGTTTCGGGATCAGCCCCGGGGACACCACCCGCACATCGAGCCCCGATGCCGCCGCTGCACGGGCGAGCCCGAAGCCGGTCGGGCCCGCCTCGTACACGGCTCGAACACCCGGGCCCAAACGACCCAGCCACTCGATTACCGGCTGCGAATCCCCGGTGAGTTTCGTCATTGCCAACTCCCCGGTGGTCACGTCCAATTGTGCGGCGTGGGTTTGTGCAGCATGGACATCAAGACCTACAAAGATCACACTGTGCGCCACGGTCGGCACCTCCCATGACTGGGGTAAAGTCGGAAGCTCATCTTCCGACTACCAGTCCCCGCACATTTCATGCGCGGGGTGCCGGCCGGTCAACACCCCAACCGGCCCGCCGCTCCATATGGTCTAGGGATTTCGCCGAGCGTCGAATCATAGGTCGTGAAAGCTGCCTACGGGTTTGGAGCCGGGGCCAGGGCCCACGACAGGTGAGTCGTTTCGCAGGCTGTCGACGGAGCGCTCGAGTGCGACTGTGGTGGGGCGACGCTCATCTCGGCTGATGCTCGACGCATGAGTAGACGGCGACGATGGATGGACGCCGCGAAACGACGGGGCACAAGTCGGCGCACCGTTGATGATCCTGCTCATACGACCCTCATGACATCCGGCCCGCAGCCCCTCCACAGGCGGGCACGGACCGGCAGCAGGTAGCAGCAGCGGATCCGGCCGGCGTGTCTCGCGGACCACCGCGCCGACCAGCCACGACAATAGGTACGCCGCCCCTACGACACCTACGCCCAGCGCCCCGCCCAACGGCGACACTCTTGCCGCGAGCACGGCGATCCCGACCAGCGTACAGCGGCGGCCCACGGCCACCAACGACCGGTCATCGCGCACTCCTCAGGCCCACCCGGGCTCCGCGGCGGATGACCGCGGGCGCTGGCGCACCCATGACACCCTAGCGACCCGACTCAGGTCAAGCCGTCGGGTCATGGCGCTCCCAGTGCCATCCTCAACTCCAGACTGGTTGGCGGCCCGAACGGTATCACAGACAGCCGTTTCTGCATCGTCACTCGTAGCTGACCAAGATCGCAAGCGAGGGACTGGGCCATGTGCATGCGGCCGCCCCCTGCGACCTCGCCGCCGGCAGCCCGCCTCCTGCCTAGATCTGCCTAGATCGGTCGCTCAAGACAGGGTGCCGGGGAGCGCGGGCATCGGATATCCGGGGATCCCGTGGGTTTCTGAGCGTCTGAACCTTGAGGTTCCTTCCCGAGGCTGTGGCATCACCTCGGTTCGTCGAGGAGTGACCTCAGGGCTGCGGCGACCCTGGATGGTTGCGTGTGGATCGCCAGGTGGTCGGCGTCGAGTTCCACACGCGTCCAGCCTAGGTCACCGGCCTGGATGAACTCTTGGTCGTAGGCGTCGCTCAGCTTCAGGTAGCAGCACCGATCACGTCTCCAGCCATCCGGCACCGGCACCGCCTCGTCGTAGAAGGCACGGGGAAGCGACGGCATGTCGGCAAGCAGCGCAAGACGGTCGTCGGTGTCGGGAAGCAAGTCGCCGACGACCTCCTCAGGCCACCACTCGAGCCATCGCCGCAAGTGCCCTTCGTCGGTCTGCTCGTCCAGCAGCGTATGCATCGCTGCGGAGGTCTGGTGGGAACCGTCGGATGGTGGGATCACCGCATCGACGAAGATGAGCGAGACCACGCCTTGCCCGACCCGGTCGGCAATGGCGGGCAGGAACGCCCCTGCACCCGAGTGGCCCACAATCGCGAGTGGACCGGCGAGCACCCCCGCAGCCTCGACCGCCGTATCGACGACAGTCCTCCACATCGGAGGCGGTGCCTGCGCCACCCCAGTCAGGTCGGGTACGCTCACGTCGAACCCGTCCCTGGCCATCAGGTCCGACACGGCCAACCACGAGGACGGCCCAACGAGCGGGCTGTGCACGAACAACATGGACACGTTCATCAACGAGAACGCTACCAAACGCCGCCCACTCCGACTCGGACGACGCCCAGAACTGCACGATTGGCGAGCAATTGGATAGCCGGGGATCTCGTAGGGCCATCAGGACAGACGCAGACGGACCGCCGAGCCGAGTGCGGACCTTCGGGCCAAGGGCCGTATCGGTTTCGGTTGCCGTGATGCTGATGGGACTAACTTTCATTGGCACAGGGGTCTCCTGTGGGGAACGCTTTTGTTGCTTGTCCCGTGAGGACTGACATGAGACGGCGTCCCTGCAGGACGGCCCCGAAGGCCTGACGCCTACAAGGGTGTTGTCCTTTGAGGACTGGTCCATCAGCACGGCGCCGCGCCTTCACCTGCACTGTCCGTGACAGATGGTAAGGAGGCTGTTTATGCTTGGAGTGGGAATCGACTGGGCCGAGGAGTTCCACGATGTGGCGCTTGGCCGACCCGGTGAGGGGGTGTTCGCCGAAATTCACGTCACCCATACGCCCGCGGCGCTGGACGCGCTGATCGCTCAGATCGTGGCGTTGGAGCCCGATCCGGCCGAGGTCCGTGTGGTGATCGAGACGCGCCACGGGCTGCTCGTGGAGCGGCTCGTCGACGCGGGGTTCACGGTGTTGCCCGTCAACCCTGACCTGATCGCCAGACGACGCGGCCCGGCGAAGAAGAAGGACGACGCCGAGATGCCCGCATCGCGTGTCTGCTGGCGCTTGACCGGTTCACCGACCTGCGCACGTTGGTCCCTCACGGTGAGGCGGCCGGGGAGCTGCGCGCCATCGCTCGTGACGACGTCCGCGCCCAGCGTGACGCCAGACGGCTGCTCAACCGGCTGCGCGCCGACCTGCTCGCGGTGTTTCCCGCCGCGATGGTCATCGCCGGTGACGACATGGCGTCCCCGACGTTCCTCAAACTGTTGGAACGCTGGCCGACCGCCGACGCGTTGTCCGCAGCCTCGCGTGACGACGTCGAGGCGTTCGCCCGGTCGTGTCGTCACGGCTGGCCCCACCGCTTCGCCGACACCGTCGCGGCCGCACTCGCCGGGGACTACCTGACCCCCAAGGCCTACCTGGTCCGCGCCAAGGCCGACACCATCCGCCTCGCTGCCGCTCAGCTGCTGCTGATCCACAGCCAACGACGAGCGTGGGAGAAACGCATGGGCGCACTCCTGCTGGGCGCCCCGCGCCAGGGCCGAGCCAGACAGCCCGGACACGACCGGGGGCCGGTGGTCCCTGGCGGCGAGATCTACCTCAGCTTTGCCGGGCTCGGGGATCGCCTCGCCGCCAGGATCGCCGGAGAAATCGGCGACATCACCACGTTCGACACGCCGAACGCGTTGCAATGCTACGCCGGCAAAGCACCCGTCACCCGA
>JBPCKA010000036.1:0-3050 GCA_051004735.1 Euzebya sp.
TCGCGCCCGGCTATGAGGACGGCGCGCTCGAGGTGCTGTGTCAGAAGCCCGACGTACGGGTGCTGTACGACGAGGAGCGCCGCCACCGCCCCGGCAGGGAGCGAGCGGTGCGCCAGGTGGAGGGCGGCCTGCTCGTGCAGGACCGCGACATCGTCGAGGACCGCACCGAGATGGAGGTCGTCACCGGCCGCCCCCCCGGCGACGACGAGTGGGCGGCACTGCGCTTCGCGTGGCGGGTGTGCCGTCACGTGAAGTCCAACGCGATCGTTCTCGCGCGCGACGGGGCCACCGCGGGCATCGGCGCGGGGCAGATGAGCCGGGTCGACTCTGTGCGCCTGGCCGTCGACAAGTCGCGCCTGGAGACCGTGCAGGGAACCGTCCTGGCCTCCGATGCGTTCTTCCCCTTCGCCGACGGGCCGCAGATCGCCGTCGCCGCCGGCGTGACGGCGATCATCCAGCCGGGCGGCTCCAAGCGCGACCCCGAGGTCGTTGAGGCGGCCGACGAGGCCGGCGTGGCGATGGTCTTCACCAATCGCCGCCACTTCCGCCACTGAGAGGCCCATGGGCGTCGAGCGCCTCGGCTCGGGCGGACCCTGGGAGGACATCGTCGGCTACAGCCGTGTCGTGCGCGCGGGCCCGTTCCTGTTCGTGGCCGGCACGACCGCGGTGACCGCCGAGGGCGCCGTGCAGGGCGGTGCGAGCCCCTACGACCAGGCGCGCTACGCCCTGGAGGGCGTCGCCGACGCCCTGTCGCGCGTGGGCGCCACCCTGAGTGACGTGGTCCGCACGCGGATCTACCTCACCGACGCCGACCACTGGGAGGAGGTCGCCCGCGCGCACCGCGAGGCCTTGGGCCAGGTGCGCCCGGCGGCCACGATGGTCGAGGTCAGCCGCCTCCTCGATCCGCGGCTGCTCGTCGAGATCGAGGCGACGGCCTACCGGGAGGGCTGACGCGGAAGATCGGGGCCGGATAGCGGCCCCGATGTTCCATGCTCGTGGCGGCACGCCCGCGGCGGGGGCCGCGCCCCATTGCTCCGTCCGGTCCGTCGCGCACACTGCGGCGCTCGATGAAGGTCCCGCTGCACCGTCGATCCACGCTTCGCGCCGCCCGCGCGCGCCCCGCGATCCGCTGGCCAAGCGCCTCGTGCGCCGTCGCATGACGGCCCTGCGCGATTGGCAGCAGCGGGCGCTCGAGCGCCTGGCGGGGTGGGACGGCGCCGCGCCGTTCCTCGTCTCCGCCGCCCCCGGCGCGGGCAAGACGCGCCCAGCGCTGGTGCTCGCACGCGACCTCCTGCGCACGCGCGTCGTGCGTCGCGTCGTCGTGGTCTGCCCGACCACGCCGTTGACGCGCCAGTGGGCCCAGGCCGCCGCGGCGATGGGCGTGCAGCTCGCTCCCGACGCCGAGCACCTGCGCCCGCCTGCGGGCTTCGACGGCGTATCGGTCACCTACGCACGCGCGGCGGCGGCGGCGAAGCGCTGGGCTCGCGAGGGCACGGCGAGCACGCTGGTCATCGCCGACGAGGCCCATCACCTCGGCGAGGATCTAGCGTGGGGCGAGGGCTTCGCCACCGCCTTTCGCCCCAGCCGGCGCTGGCTGCTGCTCTCGGGCACGCCGTTTCGCTCCGACCAGACCGCGATCCCCGGTGTGCGCTACGAGGACGGCGTCTGCGTGCCCGACGTGACGTACACCTACGCCGACGCGGTGCGCGACGGGGTCTGCCGCCCGGTCTCGTTCATCCCCTATGACGGCGCGCTGCAGTGGCGCAGCGGCGACGACGTGGTCGAGAGCTCGTTCACCGACGCGCTGGCCGGCCGCGAGGCCGGCCGCCGTTACCGCACGGCGATCTCCGTCGAGCTGCCCGACGGCCTGCCCCGCATCCTGCGGGCGGCGCACGCACGGCTGGAGGAGGTCAGAGCGCAGGGTCACCGCGACGCCGGCGGGCTCGTCGTGGCCGCCGACGCCGCCCACGCGCGTGCCATCGCCAAGGTGCTGGGAGAGATCGCCGGCGAGGCGCCCACGGTGGTCCTGCACACCGACAGCCGCGCGCACGCCAGGCTGGCCGCCTTCCGCGACGCGCGCGACCGCTGGATCGTCGCCGTCAACATGGTCAGCGAGGGCGTCGACATCCCCCGCCTGCGCGTCGGCGTCTACGCCACCGCCGCGCGTACGCCGCTCATATTCCGCCAGATCGTGGGCCGCTTCGTGCGCGTCATCGCGGGCCGGCCCGCCGGCGAGCCGGGCTTCCTCTTCCTGCCCGCCGACCCGCACCTGCGCAGCCTCGCGGCCGAGGTCGAGACCGAGCTGCGCCACGTCCTGCGGCCACCCGACGACGCCGACCCGCTGGCCCTCGACGAGCCCGTGGAGCGCCGCGCGACCGAGCCCGCCGAGCAGCTCGACTTCCAGCCCGTGGCCGCCGATGTCGTGCCCCAGCTCGCGCTCTTCGGCGGCGGCCCGCCCCCACCCAAGCCGGCGACCGCGTTCCCCTCGGCGGTCGCGCCGTCGCCCGAGCCCGACGACGCGCAGCTCCCCGCCTACGAGCGCCGCGCCCGCCTGCGCTACAAGCGCCACGCCCTTGTCGGCCAGCTACGCCGCGAGGACGGCCGCTCCCACCGCGAGATCAACGCCTGGCTCAACCGCGCCACCTCCATAACCCGCGTCGACGACGCGTCCCTCGCCCAGCTCCAGGCCTCCATCGACCTCCTGCTCAAGGAGCTCGACCGGCGCGCCGCTCGCCGCGGTCGGGCGGCCTGACACGGTTACCCTCCGGACGGCCCGCCCCCGTGGCGTAAAGCTAGCGCACTCGCCTTTTAAGCGATGAGGTGAAGGTTGGAATCCTTCCGGGGGCACTTCCGTCCGGGCTCCCGGCGCTAATGCATCATCCTGATGCGTTAGCCTTCGGTCGTATGGCCCCTCAAGACACTGAAGAGCGGGTTGGACGTGCACGTCGTGGACCGGCCAGGAGCGGTCGCCGCACGACGCTCACGCTCCCCCCAGATGTCGTAGAGGCCGCCGAGCGTCTCGCTGACGAGCTGGACACCTCGACGAACGA
>JBPCKA010000037.1:0-10714 GCA_051004735.1 Euzebya sp.
ACGACACACCCACCTCCAAGTGATGGACACGGGCGACCCTCATCTTGGCCGACTGCTGACATTCCGGGACGCACTCCGTTCCAGTCCAGACGCGAGGGACGCCTATTCGGTGGCGAAGCGGGAGGCGCTTAGGGCTTGGGGGTAAATAACGTGGTCACTTGGAGCGGTGGGCCCGTGGCCTGTTGTCACACCCAGGTGTCACCCTTTCAGTTCAGATGCCTGCCGTCACGATCGCTCACGCACCTACACCAACTTCCAGTCGGGTGTCTGCCGAGCTGACGCGTGATGTGGCGTTCGTGTTCCCGCTGGACTTGACGGCTGCACAGACCCAGACATGTTGGCGATGGGCGGGCACCTCCCGGTTCGTTTACAACCAGACGCTGGCACTATCCCAGGACCGCCACAAGGCACGGCAGGCCGAGATCGCCGAACACGGCAGGACCGACCTGAAAGGTCTGACGTCGCGCAACAGCCTCATCCCGGCGTTCAACAGCTGGAAGAAGCAGACGCAGGCTGACCCCGACACCCGGGACTTCTCCTGGCTGGATGACTGCTCCAAGTTCGTCCGTGAAGAAGCAGTGGTCGATGCGGCCAGAGCGCTGGGCAACTGGTTTGATTCGATGGCCCGACGCAGGAAGGGTCGGAAGGTCGGCCGGCCGAAGTTCAAGAAGAAGAACCGGGCGACACCGTCGTTCCGACTCCGTCAGGACAGCTCCGGCCGTGGGATCCGTCTCACCGATGATGGCTGTGGCTTGCGCCTGCCGGTGTTCGGTGAGGTGCGCCTGGCCCAGTCGCCGAAACGGATACGAAGGCTGCTCGCCAGGGGCAGGTTCGTCATCTCTGCGGTCACGGTGTCGTTTCGGCAGGGCCGCTGGCAGATCTCGATCTGTGGGAAGGCCGCAACGTTCCACTGTGACCGGCAGCGGCACACCAAGGCTGGCCGGGCACGCAACACCGTGCCGGTCGGCATCGACCTGGGCGTCCGCACCCAAGCCACCATCGCCGATGCCAACGGTCAGGTACTGGCCGAGATCCCCGGCGTGAAGGCGCTACAAACCCAGTTGAAGAAGTTGCGTCGTGCCAACAAGGCCCTATCGAGAACCAAGAAGGGCTCAGCTGGCCGACGCAAGGCCGTAGCCAAGGTGGCACGGGCGCATGCTCGCATCCACCATCTCAGACGCGATGCGCTTCACCAGATCACCACCGAACTGGCGCAGGGACATGATCTGCTGGTGGTGGAGGATCTGGCTGTGGCAGCGATGTTGCGTTCTGGCCGTGGGGCCCGCGGTGTGTCCGACCAGACATTCGGGGAGTTCCGGCGTCAGCTCGTCTACAAGGCCGACTGGTACGGCAGCACCGTGACCGTTGCTGACCGGTGGTTCCCGTCGTCCAAGACCTGTTCGGGCTGCGGGGATGTCAACGCTGATCTTGGTCGGGGACAGATCCGGTGGACGTGTCCGGGTTGCGGTGTGGTGCATGACCGGGATGTGAACGCGGCGGTCAACCTTGCCAGGTGGCGGCCGCTAGATGAAGGAGTGCAACAAGCCGCTTGACCTTCGGGTCACGTCGCCTGCGGGTAGTGGGAGACGTCAAACGCTGGTGGAGGACCTACGCGCTGGCCAGACCCCTTCGGGTCTGGTGGAACGAGGACCTGCGAAACCGGAACCGCACCCCACACAGGGCAGACCACCAGAGGTCGAGCGGAAGGCCGAGAAGGCCCCTGCCGAATGACCACGTTATTCACCCGCAGGCCCTTAGTGGAGAAGGCGCTCGCGGGTGTCGCCTGCTCGACGCCCTTAGGTGACCAGTGAACGGCCGACCGGGGCGATGTCCAGATCGCGGTAGGTGATCAGCGGGAAGTAGGGGATCCCGAGCCGGTCCATGTCCGCAGTGGCCACCTCGCCGCGGTCCACCAGCGTTGCGGCCGCGACGATCTGCGCGCCGGTGTCGATGATGGCCTGGTGCGCCTTCATCATCGACCCACCCGTGGTGACGATGTCATCCACCAGCAGCACCCGGGTTCCCTTAGTGATTCGGGTCCCCTCAACCAGTTCGTTTGTGCCCCGCCCTTTGCGTTCCTTGCGGACCACGAACCAGTCCTTTCCCGATATCACCGCCAGGCCGTGCGCGAACTGGTCAGCGCCCATCGTCAGCCCACCGGCCGCGTCGAAGTCGACGCCGGCGTCCGCCACACACGCCAGCATGAACTCACAGGCCAGCAACAGATCGGCGCCGTTGGCCAGGGCTGCCTTGGCATCGATGAAGTCGTGGCTCATCTCACCTGAGGCCAGCTGGAACGGCTCGGGACTGTAGCGATAGCCGTGCTCCCGCACGATGCTCAACAGTTGGTGTTTGATGGGGGCGAGGTGTGGGGGCGAAGTCACAAAGGTCCACCTGTCGGTGCGGCTGGGGCGTCGGCAGTGTATCGGTCTGAGGTCGTTGCCCGCCTTCATCGCTCGCGCCCTGTCCGGCCGCGACTGAGCTAGCGTGAGCGGTATGGACCTCAGCGACGCGACGCCATTTCTGACCGAGCACAACCAGGCCGTGATCGTCACGGTGGGCCAGGAGGAGGTGCCTCACGCATCCAATGTCATGACCCACTTCGACGGGGAGATCTTTCGCGTGTCATTGACCAGCGATCGGGTCAAGACCCACAACCTCCAGCGGCGGCCGCTCGCGGTCCTACACCTGACCAGCGCCGACTTCTGGAAGTGGGTTGCGGTGGAGTGTGACGCCGAACTCACCCCGGTGACGACCAGGGCTGGAGATGCCGTCGGTGAGGAGTTGCGCGACCTGTACGAAGACATCCGTGGAGGGGACTCCGCGCCAGAGGACTTCCTGCAGTCCATGGTGGATGCCAACCGTCTGGTCCTTCGTCTGACACCGCGCCGGGTGTACGGCCAACTCGGGTGATGATGTCCGACACACATCCGGGCGGGTGCCCCAGCGTCTGGGTCCGGCACGGTGGGAGGCTCAGTTGGCGCCGTAGGTGTGGGTGAAACGGTCGTTGTCGACGAAGCCGTCCAGGCCCAGGTCGGGCAGGGCAGGGGCTGTGGCGACCCGCTCGATGGTGATCCGGAAGTCCTCGCCGGGGACGGCCTCTCGCGGGCCGATTGACTGCTGGACCTGGAAGTAGGCGGTCGACCAGAACGTGACCGTCACCGAATCGGCGGTCACGGCGGTGTCGATCAGGATCCAGTACGGCGTGTTGTTGTTCAGTTCCAGGTTGACGCCCGGGTAGTCGATGGTGGCCTCCCGGCCCGCCGGGTAGCGGTCGAACCAGAAACTGTGCGGGGTATGGGTGATGATGTCCACGCCGGCGAACCACATCGCGTTGAAGAACGTGGTCCCGAACTGGCTGACCCCGCCGCCTACATCGGTGATGAACTCACCCTCCAAGATCGCCCCGGCAGGCACGAACCCGCCGGCCGGCGTGCGCGCCCCCACGGCATGGTTCACGTCGTAGTTGGCACCAGGCGGGATCAGCGTCCCATCGACCAACTCGGCGATGCGGTGGATGTTGGTCACCCGCCCTTCACCGGCCGTGTAGTAGGTGGTGTAGGTGCTGATCGGTGTTGTGATCCCCAGCAGCGCCGGGTCGGCGGCGTTGATCGGTGTACCCCGGACCTCTGCCGTGGTCTGACCCGCGACGGCTGCATCAACGATGCTGCGGATGGTGGCCTCGATGTCGGGTTCCAGCCCCGGTGTCTGCACCTCGGCCACCAGATCCCCGGTGATACCGGAGACATCGGCCAGACGTGGCTGGTCCGCCGGCCCGCCGGGACCGACCTCCCCAGACCCGGCCGGTGGCGTTCGTGGCGGGGTCGGAGACCGGTTCTGTACAGAGACCGTCATGTCAGGTGGCACATCGGCGTCGTCCAGGAACTCCACCAGGGGCCCCGGTGGCTTGGAGGTGTCTGCCACGATCCGGATGCGTTGCCGCTGGATCGCGTCGGGCAAGGTTTCGGTGGCCAGAAGGGTTCTCAACTCTGCGCCGCTGAGGCTCAAGGTGATCTGCTCGCGGTGGGGCAACCCCTGACCGTCGATCGTCTGGGCATC
The DNA here is from genome assembly GCA_051004735.1 of Euzebya sp. Taxonomy (GTDB): domain Bacteria; phylum Actinomycetota; class Nitriliruptoria; order Euzebyales; family Euzebyaceae; genus Euzebya. The sequence goes on from JBPCKA010000037.1 coordinate 4,060, forward strand.
CTCTGGCACCACAGCCGCCGTCAGCTCGATTGGTGTCGAGGTGATGCGGTCGATCTCGGCGAGCGCTGCATCGACCGATTCCTGGGTGATCACCGGCTTGATCTCGGTGCCCTCCAGGTCGATCATCAGCGGGTCGGGCCACTCCTCGGCGGGCAGTTCGGCCAGTTCCATGACGGGTGCCGACACGGCCTCACGGATCTCTTGCGCGGTGACCTGCACGCCGACGACGGGGTCGGTGACCTGGACACGTTCGGCGGTGATGGTGACCACACCGTCCACCGGTGCTCGCGAGACTACGTTGACGACTTCGGGCAGTTCACCACCGGACACGGTGACGTCGATGGGCAGTTGGGTCGTGCCGCCTCCGGTGAAACGTTCGATCCACGCGTCACCGCCGGTGGCGTCCTGAGCCATCTGCCGCAGCCCATCGGTGACCAGGTTGGCCCCCAGTTGGCTGGCGCGAACCGTGGTGGATCCTGCCGGTGTGGTGATCTGCACTGGCAGATTCGCAATCCGGTCGGCGATGTCCTCGGCGCCCACCACCACCTCTGCAGGCATTCGGACAGTCACCCCGGCGATCGTCGTTCCCGGTGGCAGGGCGGTGAAGGCGATCCGCAGGGCGATCAACAGGACGATCAGCAGCAGCAGCGCCATAACCCCGACGACCCACCAGATCCGCCTGTTTCGCGGGGCGGCATAGATGACGGTGGGGAAGTCGTTGCTGGACATCCCGGCCACCGTATGTCCCCCGGCAGGTTCAGGCCCGGACCACCTTCGCGGTCAGGTCATCTGCGTCAAGGCTGGCGTCGAGGGTCACGTCCAGCGTCGTCGTCAGGGTCTCCTCGGTGATCAGGTCCCGGTGGGTCCGCAGCGCCAGGCTGCGGACCGGCGGAATGCCAAGGGTCAGGGTGATCCTGTCGCTGACGTGCAGATCAGCCTGACGACGCGCATCCGCGACCTTGCGGATGACGTCACGCGCCCAGCCTTCGGCCTCCAACTCCTCGGTCACGGTCGTGTCCAGCAGGACGAAACCGCCGCCAGGCAATTGAGCCACGACCGTCCCGTCACCTGACCCCTGGACCACCGTCGACAGGTCGTACTCCGTGGCGGCCAGTGGCACTCCGCCACACACCAGACCCTCGGCGGTGATGGCCCAGTCGCCGGTCTTTGACGCCTGGATGACACCCTGCACCGCGGCTCCCAGTCGCGGACCGGCCGCCCGGGCGTTGATGGTCAGTTGGGTGCTGACGCTGACGCCGGACTGCTCGGCCTGCTCGATCGAGATCAGCCGCACCTGCTTGACGTTGACCTCATCGGACAGCAGGTCGGTGAAGGGCTCAAGGACCCTGGGGTCATCCACCGCCACCGTCACCGTGGACAGGGGCAGCCGGACGCGCAGGCTGGCAGCGGTCCGCAGACCAAGGACGGTCGATGCGACCGACCGGATCGCATCCATGCCGGTCACAAGGTCATCGTCGATGGGCAATTCGTCTGCGGTCGGCCAATCCGTCAGATGAACCGACCGTCCACCTGTCAGGCCCCGCCAGATCTCCTCACTGATCAGTGGTAGCAGCGGCGCTGCCAGCCGGCACAGCACCTCAAGGACCGTGTGCAGTGTGTCGACTGCTGCCTGCCCGTCGGGGGTCTCTGCGTTCCAGAAGCGGTCACGCGAGCGCCGGACATACCAATTGGTCAGGCTGTCCAGAGTGTCCTGCACCGTCGCGCAGGCCCCCGCGATGTCGCCGCTTTCCATCGCAACCGTGACCGTCTGCACCGCCGAGCCCACCCGGGCCAGGATGTAGCGGTCCAGCAGTGCCGTCGAATCGGTTCGCACGGCCCCGGAGGTCCCCGCAGCGGAGGCGTACAGGCTGAGGAAGTACCAGGTGCTCCACAGGGGCAGCAGGACCTGGCGGACGCTGTCACGGATCCCCTGTTCGGTGACGATCAGGTTGCCACCCCGCAGGACCGGCGAGGACATCAGGAACCACCGCATCGCATCGGCGCCGTCCCGGTCGAACACCTCCCGCACATCAGGGTAGTTCTGCAGCGATTTGCTCATCTTGCGACCGTCTTCGCCGAGCAGGATGCCGTGGGCCAGACAGGTCGTGAAGGCAGGCCGGTCAAACAACGCCGTGGCCAGGACGTGCAGGGTGTAGAACCACCCGCGGGTCTGGCCGTTGTACTCAACGATAAAATCGCCTGGGAAATGGTCGTCATACCAGGAGGCGTTCTCGAAGGGATAGTGGACCTGCGCGAACGGCATCGACCCGGACTCAAACCAGCAGTCCAGTACCTCGGGTACCCGGCGCATGGTCGCCGTGCCGGTGGGATCGTCGGGGTTTGGGCGTGTCAGCTGATCGATTGCCGGGCGATGCAGATCGGTCAGGCGGACCCCGAAATCGGCTTCCAACTGATCGAGGGACCCATACACATCGGTCCGCGGATAGGCAGGGTCATCTGAGCACCACACGGGGATCGGTGAGCCCCAAAAGCGGTTGCGACTGATCGACCAGTCCCGGGCGCCGGCCAGCCACTGGCCAAACGAACCGTCCTTGATGTGCTCGGGGACCCAGGTGATCTGCTGGTTCAGTTCAACCATCCGGTCGCGGATCTTCGTGACCTCGACAAACCAACTGGACACCGCCCGGTAGATCAGCGGGTTGTCGCACCGCCAGCAGTGGGGATAGGGGTGCTCATAGGTCTCATGGCGGATCAGGACCCCGTCTTCGCGCAGGGCCCGGGTGATCGGGGTGTTGGCCTCAAAGACGTGCATGCCGGCGAAATCGGTGACGGCGTCGGTGAACAGACCCTGGGAGTCAACGGGAACCACCGGCGTGATCCCGGCGGCGTCGGTGACCAGTTTGTCCTCCTCACCAAAGGCCGGAGCGATGTGGACAAGTCCCGTGCCGTCCTCCGCGCTGACGTAGTCCGCGGCCAGCACGACATGGGCGTTCTCGGCGCCCGCAAAATAATCGAAGGGAGGGGTGTAGCGCCGTCCCAACAGTTCCGCGCCCCTCAGGTGGGCGATCACCGGTGGCTCAGACCCCAGCTCACGGGCGTATCGCGGCACCGCTGCGGCGGCCAGCAGCAGACGCTGCCCGGCGAAGTCGCCCTCGCTGGGTTCGACGACGACGTAGTCGAGGTCGGGGTGGACGGCTGCGGCCAGGTTGGAGGGCAGGGTCCATGGCGTGGTGGTCCAGATCAGCGCCAACGCTCCGTCCAGCGCGTCGTCCAAGCTGTCGACCTGATGAGCAGAGGTTCCCAGACGCAGCCCGACCGTGACGGCCGGATCCTGGCGAGGCCGGTAGACATCGTCCATCCGGGTTTCGGTGTTGGACAGGGGGGTCTCACAACGCCAGCAGTAGGCCAGGACGCGGAACCCCTCATAGATCAGGCCCTTGTCGTACAACGCCTTGAAGGCCCACATGACCGACTCCATGTAGTCGGTGTCCAGGGTCTTGTAGTCACCCTCGAAGTCGACCCAACGGGCCTGGCGGGTGACGTAGTCCTGCCAATCGGCGGTGTAGCGCAGGACGGAGGTTCGGCAGGCCTCGTTGAACACCTCGATGCCCATGTCCTCGATCTCAGACTTATGGGTGATGCCCAACTGCTTCTCGGCCTCAACCTCGGCTGGCAGGCCGTGGCAGTCCCAGCCGAAGCGCCGCTCGACACGGCGTCCCTGCATGGTCCGATAACGGGGGACGACATCCTTGACGTAGCCGGTCAACAGGTGGCCGTAGTGGGGCAGGCCGTTGGCGAATGGCGGGCCGTCATAGAACACGTACTCGTTGTCACCGTCGGGACCGGCGGGGCGGGCCTGCACAGATGCCTCGAAGGTGTGATCGGTGTGCCAGTAGTCCAACACGCCCGTCTCGAGCGTCGGAAAGCTTGGCGTTGCGGGGATCTGACCGCCATGTCGGGGATAGGCGGTGTCGGGGTGGTCAGAAGCGGTCATGGCGGGAGTCCTGGGCGTCGAAAGAGATTTCGCCGAGGACGATGGGCCGTGAAGGGCCACCGCGGTACCACCTCGATTGCCACCGAAGTATCGGGGCCACTCATGACGGCTGTGACGGGCCTACCCGACCGGTTCTACTGAGGCGCTGGCCTGTTCTTCCGGCGGCTCCCCGGTGATGGCCGGATCGATGCCGCTGCGGCAAGACTAGCGTGGCGGACCGTGCGCAGTTCCCTGACCCGTAGGCACACTCGTTGGGACGGGTTCTCACGCCGCTGAAAGGAGTGGGGTACCGTCCGCTTCGTGCTCCAGTTTGTGGCCGATCAGGCCGATAGGGGCGCATCACCCCATTGTTTGACCAAGGAGCACACCGCACATGTCCGATCTGGCCGCCGGTACCCGCACGGGCACCCTGCACTTGATGGCCTCTTTCCCGATCATCCAGTTCTACTACGCGCTGTTCAAGCCACGCGTCCGCATTGATGGTGGTGAGGAGAGCCAGATCAGCTGGGGCGACAACAGCCTGCAGTTGCCCGAAGGCGAGCACGAAATCGCCGTGCGCACCAAGTGGTACGGCTTCATCTCTGTGGGCAAGGCCACGACCATGGTGTCGGTCAGCGCCGGTGGCACGGTAGGCCTCAACTACCGTGCACCGTGGTTCACCCTGTTCTTCCCCGGGAAGCTGACACAGGTCTGAGCGGTTCAGGGTCAACCAGATTCGCCAGTGGTCAGCGGCGGGGCTGACAGCCCTGCTGCTGACCGCGTGCGCAGCATCTGGGATCACTGAGGTTTCCTCGACCAGGCAGTCCTGGCGGCCGGCTATGGCACGGCGGATCTGGCCTCCGATCGGGCCATCACGCCCGACACGATCTTCGATGTGGCCTCGGTCTCCAAACAGATCACGGCCGGGACCATCATGGTGTTGGGGATCCACCACACCAGTGGACTGCCTGACTACACCGACCTGTTGGATGTCGATTACGAGGAGGTCACCACCGCCCAGGATGCGCTGGACACCCTCGCCGCGGTGCAGCCCGAGGATCCCGGGACGGTGCAAAAGTACTCCAACACCAACTACTTCCTGCTGGGCCAGATCGTCCAGGCCGTCACGGGCCAGACCCTGGTCGAGTACGCCGCAGACGAGATCTTCACGCCACTGGGGATGACCCATTCCAGCTATCGCGACGATCAGGGCACGTTTACCGACGAACAGGCTGTCGGCTACTACGACAACGATGATGGGACGTACTCGCCGGCCGTTGCCCGCTGGCGGCAGACCGGCGATGGCGCGGTGCACACGACCGTGGCGGATCTGCTGCTATGGGCCAGGCTGTTCCTGGACGCGCCACGGGACCACGGCCTGGGTTCGCAGCAGTGGCTTGACCTCATGCTCACGCCGGGTCCGATTCCCGACGACGACGGGTCAGAATATGGCGGAGGCATCGGTCTGTACCAGATCGATGGCCAGCAGGTCCTGTACCACGGCGGGGCGTGGATCGGTGTTGCCAGCTATCTGCAGGTGCAACCGGCAGACGGCCTGGCAGTCGCGCTCACCTGCAACGTTGATGACCTGGACGCCGAAGCACTGGGTGATGAGGTGGTGCAGGTCTGGACGGCGTCATGACGGGGGTCACCGCTGTGGACCAGAACCGCAGGTCACGGGCTGTTGGGAACCTGCTTGACCCGCGGCCACGCGGCGTCGGAAGGGACCACTTGGATCCCACGGCTGTGGGTGATGTGCAGGTGGGCCATCAACCTGTCGGCAAATCGCTGTCCACCGGCCACGATGGTTCGCTCCATCACCCTCCTGACCGCGCCGCCAGCCAACTTGGGCAGCGGCAGATCGACATGCGCGGTCAACTCGATGCCCACATAGGTGCCGTCATAGGTGCCGTCATCAATCGCGATCAGGTGATAGGTGCCGGTGGCCCCGGCTGCCTCGGATTTGCCGGCGGGGGGATCGTGACGGAAATCGATGCGTCGTGCGTCCTCGGCGAAGCTCATCCGTTCGGTGAACGACGGCGCAGCGGACACGCCCATGGCGTTGATGCCGACCAGTCGCCAGCACCAGCGGTCCCCGTCGGTGGTGATCTGAGCCACCGCAGGTGTCAACTCAGCCAGCAGGTCCGGGTCGTGCAGGACCGACCAGATCCTGTCCGGGTCGACCTGCAGGATGTCATCGGTGCGGACGGTGGTGCGAAATCGCGTCATGGCCCCGATTCTCCCCGACGTGCCGACTGATCACACCGGGAATGGTTGACCGGCCCAGCCCACAGGCGACCGATCCGGGTCAGTCCCCGTGCCACACGGCGGTGCCGTCGACCGGGTCGAACACGCTGAGCCGTCGGACCGCCACCGTGACGCTGACCCTGTCGCCGCGATGCAGGCCCGACCCGGCCGGGAAGGTGGCCATCCAGCTGCCCTGTGGCAGCGACCCCTCCACCAGGTCGTGAGGGCCCAGTCGGCGAACCTCGCCCGCCACCCCGTCCAGACACAGATCGACCGGGTCCTCACCGCAGCGTGCTTGGACCATGTCGGGTCGCGCGCCCAGGGTCACGACCATGCCCGCACGTTGGCGCAGCGGACCCGGTAGGCCACCGGGAACGCGAAGCCGTTGGCTACCCACCTGCAGCCAGCCAAGGCCAGCATCAGCGACGACGGTGGCCGCCATGAAGGTCATCGCTGGCTCGCCGACAAACCCTG
>JBPCKA010000038.1:0-59165 GCA_051004735.1 Euzebya sp.
GGTGGCCGGCGGGTCTTGGGCAGCAGCGCGGAAATGCCGTGCTGCTCAGCGGTCTTGCGCCAGATGTGGATGGTCTGGCGTGACACGGCGAAGACGCCGGCGGCTTCGGTGATGGTGGTTCTGGCGGCGTGGGCAAGTGCTGCGGCACGCCGCTGGTAGATAACCTCGGTGGGGGTCACGGTGATGTCCTTTTGCAGATTGGTGGAACAATCAGCAGGGTCCATCACCGTGGCCCACCATCGTGGGACCCGGTGTCGCCTCTACCTGTGGCCCCTAAGCCCTAGTCGAGCGTTGGCTGGTCATGCACCGTTGGTCATCAACGTGGTGACTCGGTGGTTGATTGCTATTCCGACCTCGGAGGCGGCGAGCAGGTCTCGTACTTTGCGGCGTTGATGTTGGAAGCCGCTGTCGGGAAGGTCAAAGTCGGCGACGAGTTGTTCAGCTTGGCTGACAAGGTCCACGAGTTGTTGGTGGACCTCGATGTTGGCGTTGTAAATCGGGATGGGCAGCTTCCACACGTACTTGTCGAAGTGGCGTGGCCCAAACAGCCCGCGCGCCTGCAATGGCTGGACAAGTTCGGTGAGCACCGGGGCGTTGAGGATGGCAGTCAGGTAGCGGGCCTCAGCGATCGTGGTCGTGGTGCCCCAGTACAGGTTGGTGTCGATGATTACGGTGGGATCGTCGATGCGGGCAGCCGCAAGGTGGGCGCCCGCCTTGGTGTACAGGACCCGATGGGAACCAGCGGGCAGCTGTCGGGTCAATTTCGACATGTAATCGAGTTGCTCCACCAAGGCCAGGCGATCCGAGGGACGGTTCGCCATCCACTGGCTTTCGACGGCACGCCACCATTGGGCGAGCCCTGGGTAGCGGTCAAGCCTTGCGTCGGTGCCATCCAGTACTTTTGTCCCGTCGTGAGGGATCACCGCCGCAACAGGGGGTAGCAACCGGAAGGGCAGCAGGGTGCTCCCCAGATGCACCTTGCGCACAAACTGGCGTTCAACCGACCCGGTAGACGATGGCAAATCCTTCCACGGTGGCTTCTCACGCGAACTCCGAAGGCTTCGGACGTGCACCCGTCCGGCGGTGCCCAGTGGGGCGGTACCGCTGGTGTCTTCAACAAAGAACAGCACTCGCGGCATCATGGATGCGCCTTAACTGAACCGTGACGCGTACAACGATTCATCGCCCAACGGCACCATCGGTGCCGCTCCGGCGAAACTCAGTTTGTCCTTGGCTGCCTCCCAATCCACGTTTACGCCTAGAAGCCGTCCGCTCACCGTATGGGTTGGTCCTTCAAGTGCCTGGAGTTGTGCGGCTCGCTGCCCGGTGACCACAGCGCCGGGGACTGGGAAGAAGTCGGGTTTGACATCGTGGAGTTCCCAGGCATGATCAAAGGCGAACCGCAGGATGTTGTAGCGGCCGGCCCTAAACCCCGTGTATTGGGTGCGTGACAGGGTTGCTTCGGGCAGCACCATGGCGAACCGGCCGTCACGTTTGAGGTACAGCTCGGCCGCCCGGACTAGGAACAGGGTGGAAAGATCCTGGTTGGTGGCAACGCTGGCGCCGGCCCACAGGTTGCGGTCTTCAGACATCTGCCGGAAGTCCGCCTGCTGATCTTCAGTCATGAACCGGTAGGCCAGCCATGGCGGGTTGCCGATGAGCACATCAACCCGGTTGTCTGGTCGGGCCAGCCACGCAGGCCGTGCCAGGTTTCTGACGTAGTAGCCCCAGATGTGGTCTCGGTCCTCATCGTGCAGTTTGCACATCACCGCGAACGTGGCGGTGATTATCGTCTGGTCATCAGGATGTAACCCGTACCTGGCGAACACCCCTGCCAGGGACGGGACCGCCGATCCCCGGCCGCGGTTGGTGGCTGCGACTGACAGTTCTTCAACCAGTTCATCAAAACGGCCGACGTCCTCCATGGTCTTTTCGGGGAAGGTCAGCAGTTCGGTGAACAGTTGCTGGTCTTGATCGGTTTGGATGGTCAGCGCGTTGGCGGTGAACAGATTGGCGTGCTGGCCACGCTGCAAGCTGTCGCCCAAATAGACTGGGACGGTCATTGCGGGTCTGGTCGGGTCGGTCAGCCGGTCGGTGCCGATCGCCAGGAGATAGGTGACCCGGGCAAACGCCACCGCAACCGGGTGTACTTCTAGGCCCATCACATGACTGGTGACTGAGTCGATGGATGCGGTCAGATCCATCCCCGCATCCTCCGCCGCGGCAAGATGTTTGCGGATGGCGTGAAACACAAAGGTGCCTGATCCACAGGCCGGGTCCAGCACCCGTTGCTGCAACGGGTCGGTCACAACCTCATCGACAACCCGTTGGGCCAACCAGTCAGGGGTGTAGTACTCCCCCATCTGTTTGCGTTGATCAGCACCGATGACTGACTCATACAGCACCTTCAGCACATCATGCTCGACATGGCTCCAGAGTCACGACCAATTCCCCGAGTGGGTCATCGATTGCAAGGTCGAGCACCTGACGCTGCTGGTGCGTTGCCGTGATCCCACGGACATAGGTACCTGCGATGGAAGACGCAAGACCAGAGAGCTCGAGAACCGCCCGAGATCCAGGGTCTTCGCTGTGGACAACGAGAGATGGGTCCGCGACGGTTGGTGCCGGTGCGTATCGGCCCCTCTATGGTTTGGTGATGGGATCTGCGGCGCTGTGACGGTCTGATCTTGCTCAAGACATTATGGGTGGGGGCCCGGCCGGTGCAGTGGACCAAGAACCTGCTTGTGGCTGCGGCACCGATCGCTGCAGGCGCGTTCGACACCAGAAGTGTGGTGCGAACGCTGGTTGCGTTCGGGCTGTTCTGCCTCGTGAGCTCCAGCACCTACTTGGCCAATGACGTGATGGACCGCGACGCAGATCGGCTGCACCGCGACAAGCGGCGACGGCCCATCGCTGCTGGGACGTTGAGTGTTCATGTTGCCTGCACTGTCGCGGCGATCGGGTTTGTGGCCGCGATGGTGTCCGCGGCGTTGTTGAGCGCCCCTTTCCTCTTGGTGCTGGCCGGGTACGTGACATCCACGCTGGCCTACAGCCTCTGGCTGAAACGTGTCGCCACACTCGAGCTGTTCGTCGTGGCAGCGGGGTTTGTGTTCCGTGCGATCGGTGGAGCGGTGGTGACTGGGGTCCCGGTCTCAGGCTGGTTCCTGTCGGTGACGTCGCTTGTGGCGCTGATGATCGTGGCGGGCAAACGGGCGTCAGAGATCTCGCTTCCGCACGCCGTTGAGCATCGTGGGGTGTTGGCCGAGTACACCCTTGGGTTCCTACACGCGGTGTTGGCAACCACGGCCGGTGCGGCAACGGTCACCTACATCCTTTGGTCGATCGAATCGACATCGCTACACCCTGGTGGGGCAGTCTGGTTCCAGATGTCATCCGCGGTATTTCTGCTGGCGCTCGTTCGATATCTGAATTTGGTGTTTGCTGGGCACGGAGGTGCACCGGAACGTCTAGTGCTTCGCGACCCGTTGCTGCGGTTGTCCGCGGCCGTGTGGGCAGTGGTGTTTTGCGTCGGGGTGATCCTGTCATGACCGGATCTGTGATCTCGGGATGGGGAAGATCGATACGGTCCCACACCGACCTGGTCGACCATCTACCAGAGGCCATCACTGGGAGGGGGGTGTTGGCGCGCGGTGGCGGTCAGAGCTATGGCGATGCTGCCTTGAATAGTGGGGGCGCCTTATTTGTTTGTCCGGCCGACAGGATCACCATTAATGCCCGTGCTGGTTTAGCGGACGTTGCCGCGGGGGTGTCGTTGCGGGATCTATGTGCCGCAACAGTGCCATCTGGCCTGCTCCCGGCGGTGCTTCCGGGGAGCCTGAGCGTCACGGTGGGGGGCGCGATCGCTGCCGACGTACATGGGAAGAATCATCTGTCGGTCGGCGGCTTTGGCACGCACGTGCGTTCCCTCACATTGAACGACGGCTCCGGATCGACGCGTCATTTGACCGCGGCAGGGAGCCCGGCAGCGTTTTGGGCAACTATTGGCGGCATGGGGTTGACCGGTCTGATCGAAGGAGCCCAGCTTTCGTTGATGTCTATCCCGACGACATGGATGAACGTACAGGACAGCAGGCACTCCACCCTCCAGGAGGTGATGGAGGCCATGGCCGTGGCCGAGGACGGCGAACATCTTGCTGCCTGGATCGATCTGGCTCACCGAGGCGGTCGAGGGATCCTGACCCGATCTACCTTCGCAACATCGCCCGACGGGCTGGACTTGGATGACCGGAGGCGACGTGCGGTGCCACCGAAGCTCCCCCGACTGGTCACCCCGCTGACCGTTCGGGCCTTTGGAGCGGCGAAGTACGCGCGTAGTCGGCCTGACCTTCACAGGATGCCGGTCTGGGATGCGCTGTTCCCGTTGGATCGGGTCGAGGGTTGGGAGGCAGCCTACGGGCCCGCAGGAATGGTCCAATACCAGTTCGTAAGCCCGACTCCAGATCCAATATTGGAAGCGGTGGATGCCATCACCCAGCAGCCAGTGCCTGCCTTCCTAGGGGTGTTGAAACGGCTGGGAACTGAGAGTGGAGGAATGTTGTCGTTCCCCATGCCCGGGTGGACGCTGGCCGTTGACTTTCCTGCCGACCCAAGGCTCCGCCAACTGTTTGAACAGCTCGATGAGTTTGTGGTGAACGCAGGTGGGCGTGTGTACCTGGCCAAAGACGGCCGTCTGAGTCAGGCTACCTTTGCGCAGATGTACCCACGCGTGCAGGAGTGGAAGTCCGTTCGTGACGAACTCGACCCGGCCGGTCAATTCCAGTCCGACCTTGGACGCAGGCTTGGCCTGACGGACCGAGAGGGCACCTCGAATGCGTGACGCCCTAGGCGACACTGACACTGCGTTGGTGCTGGGTGCAACCTCAGAGATCGCTGCTGCCACGGTTCTGGCCCTGGCCCGTCGACGTACGACGAACGTCGTGCTTGCGGTTCGCGACCCCGCTCAGGCAACCCCGCTGGTCAAAGAGTGCGAGCAACTCGGGGTCACAACCACCGTGGTCAAGTTCGACGCCACCGATCCGGTGGCAACACACCGTCAAATGTTCAACAACGCAACAGCGGTCCTAGGCGACATTGACGTGACCCTGGTCGCCTTCGGTCAACTCGGTGATGCAGCCGTGCATGCCACTCGCCCGGAGGCCGCTCTCGAACTCGTCAAGACCAACACCGTGGGTGGATGGTCAGTCCTAGGTGTCGCAGCGGAACAGATCCGCCACCAAGGGCACGGCAGCATCGTGGTGTTGTCTTCTGTTGCTGCGGTGCGGCCACGACCGAGCAACTTCGCCTACGGCGCCTCCAAAGCAGGACTTGACTGGTTCGCCCAAGGCCTTGACGCGCAACTGCGTCTCCACGGCGGCCACATCCTTATCGTGCGGCCCGGCTTTGTGACGACACGCATGACCGCGCACCTCCCCGCCGCCCCACTCAGCGTGGACCCGGGCACCGTTGCCGACGCCATCGTGGATGGTCTGCAACATCACAAACGAATCATCTACGTCCCAAAGGCAATGGGGCTGGTCGCCGGCGTGCTCACGGTGTTGCCCTGGGGAGTGCTCCGCCGACTTCCGATCTAGCCGCCCGAAGCAGCGGGCATCCGCCACAAGCTGATGGCGGGGCCAACCGGACCGATATCGCCGGTCAGAGGGATGTCTCCGATGCCCCACTGCGGGAGCAGGTCCCAGTTGTACGCGAGGGGACGGCCGGGGCTCACACCGCCGATCTGCTCTCCGACGTCGCGGATCTGGTCATATGCCGCGATCTGGTCTGGGTAGAGGTCCGGGCGGTTGCGGTACCGGTCCTCTTGATAGCTGCTGATTGCCACCACACACCCACACGTCACCAGGGAAGGATCGTCGGCGACGGTATAGAGAGTGGCGACCCGATCAACGCCACGAGCGGTGTAGGCCTCAATGACCAACTCGTCACTATACACGTTCTCCAGCGGGATCGCCAAGTCTTGGGTACTGGGAGCGCCCAAGACCCGTCCCGACCGGATGGCGTTAAAGCTCACGGGCACCAACGAAACGACCAGAAGGAGCAAGACCGCCACGCCTGCCCGCATGTCGAGCCGCCACAGCCTGTCCACAGTGACCATCGCAAGAATTGCGAGAGCAGGCAGTGCCAACAGGACGTAGTGGGGGAACCTGACTTGGGAGAGGATCGCAAACCCCATCCCCGTGACGGCAAAGATCACGATCAGTCGTTCCGCCCTGCTGCCTTGCCATACCGACAGGCCGATACCGGCTAGCGCGGCGATGGTCATCGGCCATCCCCAGTTCCCCGGTAAGGACTGTGTCAGATGAAACACCAAGGCGTTGCCGTTCGGTTCATATCCGAGGTGTCGGCCGGCCTGGTGGCTGAACTCACCGGTGAACCCGGCGATGAACCCTGGGGTGTCAATAATGACCGTCCCTGCAGTCCCGATGACGAAGAACACCATCGACACAGCACCAAACAAGGTGGTGTCACGTACCGATGTCCGCCAATCCCGGCCATGTGCAGCAAGGATCGCCGCAACCGTTGTGAGCACGACAACGCCGCCGACATACTTTGTTGCGGCCGCCAAGCCAGCTCCGACACCAGCCAGAACGAGCCATCGCATCGATCGTATTCTGCTCCACAGAATCGTTGCGATCAGAGCGAACACGGTCGTCAGCAGCTGGACCTGATCGGGTCGTGCATGAGCGCCCAAACGGACATTGGAAAAGCTGACCGCCAACGCCACCGCCGAGCCGACACCAAACAACAGCCGCCTACGGGGATCCTCGCCTCCCACCAGCACGCCCAACCAGCCCACCAACCCCACTCCCACACAGGACAGCACCAAGAACACCAGACGACTGACCGGGTACGGATCAACCAACACATCAGGGTCTACAACAGCGACAAGCCGAAGCACCACCGCGAGGACATAGGCGGCAAACGGAGGATAGTCAAACCCCGAGGGGACCAACTGCCCCTGTGCCGCAGCCACAGCCCGCAATGTGATCGTCGGCTCATCAGTCCGGATCGGCGCATCAAAGATGTTCATCACCCGCAACATCAGCGCCAACAAGACAGCCCCGCCTACCCCAATCGTCAACGCCGCAGGCGAACGCCATCCCCCGAAGGGCGGCCGCACTTTACTCAATGTCGCCAACACAGCAATCCTGACACACCCCGTACATGATGGCCCGGTTAGTTCAGATGGAGGTCAGATGACTTCTCATGGAGTGGACGTGGGACGGACGCGGGCGCCGGAGATGGCGTTGGTCCGAGGTCACCGACCGCGGGAGTCTGACAATCGACCTCGCAAGACCCTTGGCTTCACTACACCATCCAAGGTACACACCCCGTGCTGTTGCACCCACCAGTTGAATCAGCTGCCGTTTGTGGCACACGGACCCGGCCGTCCCTCATGGAGGGCGGACGACGCGGTCGGGACTTCCCGAAACTTGGGTCCGAAATCATCGTCCCATCCGAGGCGACGTCACACCCAGGTGGGACAAGCACGCTATGGGGAAACCTCGTCGGCTCGCCCCGCCTCCGCACACCACCAAACCCCCAAACTGCAGTTCACTGGCCTCAAGCAGCCCGGCTACATCGAAACGCTCACCGACCCACCCTCCGTGGCGATCAACGACCGCCCTGAGCTCGACCGCTTTCACGAGCGACTGCATCCCCGCAGCACCCTGGGTCAGCGATCCGGCCACACAGACTGCCAACCTCGCCCGGGCAATCACCCAAGTTCGAACCAGAGCGATGTTTGACAGCCAGCGTCGCCGACTTCCGTCGGTTCAGTGATGAACTTGCACCAGACCAAGGGCCGAGAGGTAGACGCTGTCGTCATACTCAGCGCTGACGATGACTTCCACGGGTACGAGAGCGAACCGTTCCTCGAGGGATCACGTCTGCTCAACGTCATCCTCACGCGAGCACGCAGTGAAGTGACCATGATCTTCTGAAGACCATCCTCACGCGCTGATGGCGCGCCCATTGCCGAGCTTGCTTGAGAATTGGCGGCGACGTTGGTCGTCAGGGACGTCGGGCGGTATCACTCGCACGTTCGGGGATGGACTCCCGTCGTTCCGACCCGCCCCCCAGAACCGTCCAAGGGTGGTGTGCTGATTCCCTCCCTACTGATGGGCCGAGGTTTTGGCGTCCGGTAGTATCACTGATGGGACGTCTGAGGCGACGCGATAGCTCCCGCGCTGGGCTTGCTGATCTCGACCATCCCGAGCACACCCACGTAGAACGCTCGGGCGTCGTCCTCTCCGCCCTGAGGCAGCGAGATCTGGGTGTGATGAAGGCCGAGTACGAATGGTGTGGAGATCCCGGTCGTGTCGTATTCGCGTGCGTCAGAGTTGGGCATGAATCTTCCTGTGGTCTATGGCGGTGGCTGCAAGAGCCTAGGGAATGCACGCGGACCACAGTTTGGGTCCCTCCACCCTGGTGGGCGAGGCATGTGTCGCCGGAACACCGATGGTCCCTACGTGGATCGGTCTCAGGATCCCATGCCCGCGCCGTCCGAGCAGATGTCGATGCACGGCTGGCTGTCGCCAATCCGAAGTATCTGTCCTAGTTCGGTCCTCGTTCCGTCAGCGGTCGCGTTCACCCACCTGTCGGGATGGCTCAGTCGTCCGAGATGATGGGCCAGAACGCTCGGGTCTCGGTCTCGGTCGTGAAGTCGAGAGTCAACACTCGGGGAGGTTCGTCGGTGAAGTCGCTGTAGCGCGCCCACGCCGGGGTGACCCGGAAGAAGAAGTGAGCCGGCCGACCGGCGCGCAGTCGTGCTTCGTTCGGAAACTCTGCCGCGAAGAAGCTCCCCAAGCGGTCCTGGTCGGCACCGACCGGTTCGTCGAACGTGCCCTCGATCTGGATCGAGAATTCGTAGCCCCAGATCACGACCGCCACGGCGGGGCTGTGTCGCAGGTTCGCGGATTTCCGGGAGGTCCGCAGCGTGCCCATCACGAACTCGAACTCGTCGGTGACGGCGTAGCGGAGCGGCGCGACCGAGGGCCGTCCATCGGGTGTGGATGTCGCGAGGGCGGCGACGTCGAGCTTGCGCGTCAGACGGAGAAGCTCGTCGCTTGCTTCAGCGAACCCCCGTGGCTCGACGGAGATCCCGTTCTCCCTGGTGAACTTCGGGACAGCCATGTCGGCCTCCTCGCATGTGGCGCCTGGCAGCCACACTAGTTGTATCAACTGGGGTCTGACCCCAGTTGATACTTTAGCTAACTAAGATATCCCCCTGATGGTTCTCACAACGCCGCACGAAGATGTCGGTGCGGAACCTGCTGTGCTCTTGGCACTCGGCCGAGTCGCACTTACATCGATGGGCGTGTCGGCCGCCCATCGCTGCGGCGTTCGGAAGAAGTAGAAGGGCGATGGTCGAGCATCGAGAGACGTCGTGCGTAAGCGGCGGCGATACGCGAGCGGCTGGCGTCAGTTTCGCGCGATGCGCTTGCTGCTGAATTCGGGCCGACTCGTGTCCATGGTTCGCGATTCGCGATAGCGCGTTCGGCCAGCGCTTGGGCTCGTTGTTCGATCAGGTGCTTACGTTCAGCCAAGGCGTGGCGCATCTCAGGACTCATCGGGCCGGTTGCTTCCACAATGAGTCCTGCGATCAGGCGGGGTACGCGAGCTTTAGGGCTGATTCTGGTGCGCTGCACGGCCACTTCGAGTCGATGCCGGAGGATCGCGGCGATGTCATCGACGTCGCCGAGGGGTCGGGCCGCAACAAGACGGGGGAGTAGTTGGGCCACATCGATATGGGTGGCGCCGGCTCGGCGAAGTTCTGCGGCGAGTGGGCCGAAGGCGTCTGAACCGATCACGTCTTCCGCCTGCCTGCCGGTGAGTCCTGACCGGTGAATCAGGTTGGCCCAGCGGTCGTGTTGGGCGGCGGCGGCGATGGTGTCGTACTCGGCGGCGAGTTGGGCGATGGTCGACCAGCGGTCGTGCTGGGCGGCGAGGATCTCGTGGGCGGATCGGTCGGCGCCGACGTGCTGGAGCACGTTGGCGAGGATCGACCGGCCAGTCGCGGCGGAGGGGGAGTGGTGGGCTTCGTGGTCTGGCCGGTCGGTGGTGATGTAGGCCGTGTTGGCGTGGCGTCCTCGGGTCATGGCGACATACAACGTTTCGCGGGTCATTCCGGGCTGGACCACTGCGTGGGCGGTGTCGACCGTGGCGCCCTGGGCGCGGTGGGCAGTGACGGCGTAGCCCAGTTCGACGTGGCCGGTCACGTACTCGGCCGGCAGCCGAACCGAGGGTCCCCGTCCGCCCGTTCGGCTGACGGTGAGGGAGGCATCGTCGTTGATGGCGGTGATAGTCCAGCGGTCGCCGTTCTTCACCCAACCTCGGCCCGTTTGGAGTCGGCGGTTGTTGTGGCGGGTGACGATGGTGTCGCCTGTTGACGCAAGGGTGTGGTCGTGCAGCCGGACCGCCCGTGCTGGATCCGTATGTCCTGCGGCGATGCGGCCGTCCCGAGCCCGGCTGTTCAACGCCGCCACGATGTCGCGGGTTTGAGCGATCATCAGGCTCGAGCGGCCCGCCGTGACGTCGTCTCGCCAGGCCTGGAGGACGCTGTCGATCATCGTGTCGGTGTCGCCTTCGCGGATCCGGTCATGGGACTGGTAGGTGTCGACCACGTTGGTGTCGCCGTGACGAAGTTGCAGCGAGGCTTGCTTCTCCCAGTCGTGGTTGAACCGGTGGACATCTCCGAGTTCGGGCGGGTTGGTTCGGTCGCGGACCAGCATCCCGAACGCCCCGCCGGCTTCGACCGCCGCGAGCTGGGCCCAATCGCCAACGAGCAGCACCTTGGCGCCGACCTCGGCGGCGTGGCTGGTGATGCGGTCAAGCGTTCGGGTGCCGGCCAGCGATGCTTCATCGATGATGACCAGTTGGCCGTCCCGCAACTCGGTGCGTTCTGCCTGGTGGTCATGGGACCACTTGGCCGTGTTCTCCGTGGCGATCTGAAGATCGGCGGCCAGCACCTCCGCGGCAGCGGACGATGGCGCGAGCCCGATGACGGTGTGAGGGCCGTGGGAGAGTTCCCAGGCGTTGCGCAGCGCGTGCATGGCAGTGGTCTTGCCGGCCCCGGCCGGGCCGACCAGTACATCCACCACCTGCCCCGACGTCCCCACTGAGGTCAATGCGGCGACTTGGTCCTCTCCCAGCGTGTGGCCGTCCTGGCCGGCCATCGTGGCGGCAAGTTCGAGATTGCGGAGCGGCACTGTGGGGCCGGTGGTCTGTCGGCCGAGGTTGAGCAGTCGGTCTTCTGCGTCGAGTAGTTCGGCGGACGTGAAGACGGTGGAGTGTTTGGGGCGGAACATGCTGGTGCCGTCGGCCCTGGTGAACGTGGCCGGCACTGCGGCAAGGTCAGGCGGGGTGAGCCGCAGTGACACGCCTTCGGCAGCATCAACCACCCGGTCAACGAGAGCTTCACGATCTCGGGTGGTGGCGAACCGCAGGCCGATGGTCTGGCGGGAGGCTTCGGCGTGCAGGTTCCAACGTCGCCAGGTCGACCGCTTCTCTCCCACCACGGCCACAACTTGCCTGGCGATCCGCTCCACGACCGCGTTGGGCACGTCAGACGTCACGACGGGCTGCCGGGTCGTACCTGGTTCCACATGACCGCCCAGACCACCGGGGCTCCTCCCGACCACCGCAGCGCGTTCCCGCCACTGGGCCGTGAGGTCGGCGAGGGACCGCACGGTCTTGTCCGGCCGGGTCGCCAGGGTGGCCTGCTGACGGAGCTTGATCATCGTCGTCGCCGCTGGCCGGTGGCCGTGCCGGTCGACGTAGTTGGCGATCAGACGGTCCTTCTCCACATCAATGTCAGCCGATCGTGACGAGAACGTCTCGATCAAAGGGTCGGGGATGCTGGCGATCTCCCAGCCGGGGTTTCGGTCACGCCCACGGGCCCGCCGCTCCCAGTCGACACCCAACTCGGCGGTGAGGTGGTCGGCCAACACGGCGTTGTAGTGCTCCGACATGGCCACGGTGGCGGCGTGCATGGGCCTGCTGTCAAGGCTGCGCCACTTGCCGTCCCACACCGTCTTTACCTTGTTGGAGATAACCACATGGGTATGGAGTTGCGGGTCGCCGGCGCGGGAGTCGTAGTGGTCATATGCGGTGGCGATCAGACCGGCTACCTCGACCTGCGCGACCGCCCCGTCAGTCGCCGTGCTACCAGTGCGGGTGGCGGCGACTTCTCGTTCCATCAGGCCGATCACGTCGGCGATCGCGGCATGATGTGCTGCCACAACCTTGGCTTGGGTGTCGGGGTCGGCCAGTGCCCACAGCACGGAGACGCTCTTGGGTACGGAAAAGGTGTAGTCGTAGCCGGCCACCGCACGTCGGGTGGGCCGGTCGGCCTCCTCCACCTCGGTCGCCACGACCGCTGCCGCGTGTTCCAACTCACTGAGTTCGGGGTCGAGCGCGTCGACTCGTGTTCGGACCCGCTCGGCCCGAGTCGGATAGTTGGGGTAGGCCCGGCCCAGCGCTTCACCGGTCAGCGGGTCGCGGCCGTGGCCGAGCAACAGCCGCAACTGCGCTTCGCTCACGACGCCGCCGGGTCGGAGTTGACCGTCGCCGAGGTCGGCGATGCCGCTGCCGAGCCAGAACCCCGGTGGGGTGCCCTGCGCGGTGTAGTAGTCGGCCAACGGCGTGCCCAGCGCCCGATTCCCATCGCCCGCAACAACGGAGTTGAGCAGGTAGCGGTAACCCTCGCCGGCCGACATCACGCGCATAGACACCGTCACCCGAACACGCCCTCACACCCGTTCCCCATGCCCCCACGATGCGCGCTTTCCGAGACGTGTCAAGCGGGATCCTCGATCTGCCAGACGTGTGAACGAACGTTCTGAGATGTGACCGGAAACTGGGATGACACGGAGGTCAACAGTGGTCAATGGCGGACAGACCGAATGACTAGTCAGATGAGTTTTGAAATATTTTCGGGACTGGTCAATGGCGGACAATCACGGTAACAGACAGGGCAGCTGTCGGTCGCGTTCGGCAGGTGCTCTCGGACGCTGCGCGAGGAAAATTCGGGTGCCGCGGAAGAAAGTTGTCACAAACGAGGGCCCCATCTCGTCTAAGCGGCTGCACTCCCAGTTTGAAGAGAGAGGACCGGAGGATGAGCGCCATCAACAACACCGAAGAGAAGAATCCTGTCAAACGACTCCTGACCATCAACGAGGTGGCCGACATCCTGGGTGTCAGTGTCAGACACGTCCGCCGGCTCAGACAAGAACGGCGGATCAAGGTCGTTAAGTGGAGCCACCTCCTGCGCTTTGACCCCGCCGACGTCCAGGCCTTGATTGACGAGCACCGCGAGGATTCGGTTGAGAGACGATGAACACTCGTAGACGACCCCAATTTCGTGGGAGGAAGGCGATCTCCTCCCACACTCCTCCCAATTTTGGAGGCAAATGAGGGGTATTCGCGGTCATCAGTGGTCACACCCCGTTCCCACCAATCGCCCTAAACTGCCTGGTCAGAGGACTTTTCGCTGTGCGCCCCAGGACGGATTCGAACCGCCGGCACCTGGTTCCGGAAACCAGTGCTCTATCCCCTGAGCTACTGGGGCCAAGGGAGGGGCATGCTACCGCCTCGGAGGAGCAGTCACCACCGGCGGCTGGCAGGGTTGGACCGGTGCGACAGGTCCAGGTCTCCGATGGGTGGCCGGTGGTGATGGTGCATGGATTCCCCGATGGGCCCTGGACCTTCGACCACATGGCAGCCGCGTTCGCCGACGCCGGCTACAGGGTCATCCGCCCCTACCTGCGCGGCTATCGGTCCACGTCGATCCCCGCAGGACGGGTCGTGGCGCTGCCAGACCGGTGGGGGACCTTGACGGTCGCTGTCGGATCCCGACGTGGCTCGCGCCGCGGCCGGTTACTACCGCTGGATGATCTTTGCAGCCCTGACCGGTCGCCATCCGCGCGGTCGCACGGCGGACCCGGTGATACCGGTCAGGTACCTGCACGGCAGCGACGACACGTGCTTCACGTCGGCGACCGCGGGCACGGCGGCCGCATACCTTCCCCCGGGATCGGTGCAGATCGTCCAGGACGCCGGACATTTCCTGCATCTCAGTCGCCCCCACACCGTGACGACAGCCGTACTGAATTTCGCCCGCAACTGCCCAAGGGACAGTCAGTCCTGATCCTCAGTCCTGATGCAAGGCGGCAAGACCCTGGGCGAAAGGACTGGCGGACTGGATGATCCGATTCGCTGACACCGGGGTGGCCGCCTGGCGCTGGACGGCGGCGAAGAACGCCCAGGAGGGTTCCCGCAGTTGCTCATACACCGTGGCGAAGGTCGTGGCGGCGGTAAAACCAGCCCATGCGGTCGGCAGGACTTCCGGGGGCAAACCGGGGTCAAGGAACAGAAACGACCGCCACTGGTGCACCAGCCTGAGCCGCATGGCGAAAATGTCAGCTGGCGCGCTCGGGATGGCCACCTGGCCCCAGTCCTGAAGGAACGCCAGATGGTGTTGGCGCAGCTCGGGCAATGCCCACGCCGTTGCCGCCAGCGCTCGGTCATCAGCGACTCGTGCGTGATCGACCCAGGTTGAGGGGACCTCGCAACGACGGATCACCGCGCGGGCAGCCGAAGGATGAGGATGGGGGTAAGCCCAGACCCCCGGCTGCACCTGGCCGTAACCGATCCACTCCAGTTCGGCGATCGCGGCCGCGGCGGATAATCCAGGGGCCAGCAGCAGTCGCCAGCAGCCATCCCATTCCAGGGATCGCAGACGGTAGATGCGCTTGGCCGCCTCCTCTAGTCGCTCCAGACCGCGCTTGGTCAGCCCGTAGGCGGCGTACCTGCCCTCGCGTCGAGGTTCGACCCACCCCTCGGCACTCATGCGGTGCAGTGCCGTTCGAACAGCCTGGCTGCTAAAGCCGACGGTCGCCATGCACGCCGAGATGGTGGACAGCCAGGCCTCACCGCCGGCGGGTCGCACCACGTCACCGAACAACGTGAACAGTGCAGATCTGGCTTTCACCGCACCATCACGATCCTTCTCCTCACCATCGATGACGTGTTACAGGCTATCGCCTGGGGATGGCATCCATGTAACAGGTGGCTTGGGGCTGCATTTCGCTCCGACGGGTACAACAGGGCCTCGTGACTCGACTTCCTGCCGCTTTGACCCTGGCCGTGCTGCTCCTCTCGGCTTGTGGCAGCACCCCGGGCGACGTCCTGCCCGACCCACGTGATGGGCGCAGCGGCATACGGCTGTCCGGCACGCTGCAGGATCGCCAGGTGGCCTTCAGCGACGGACTGCCAGAACTGAACTTCGGCGACTGTGACCTGAACACGGGCAATGACCGTGACTTCTGCATCATCACCCGCGACATCAATGGCGAGCTGATCGTCATCGTCTTTGAGAACCCCGATGCGCTGATGCAGGGCGAACGTCTGGCCGTGGCCGATGTCGACTGCGCCGATCCGCCGGCGTGCGATCAGGTGACCGAGGCGGCCTTGATCGACGTGCAGGTTGGTGTCACCGATCGTGTCCGCGCGGTCTCCGGGCAGGTCACGATGGAGGTGATCGAACCATTGCGCCGCTACCGGGGTGATTTCGACATCCGACTACCTGACGGCAGTGCCCTGTCAGCCACCTTCGATGTCGTCCCTCGGCCCGAGGAACTGTCCTGACCAGCCCGCACGGCCGCTCAGCCACTGCCCAGGGTTCGCCGCAACCGATCCAACAGGCTGGGCCTGGCAGTGGTCGCGTCGTGTTCGGCAACGGCAGCAGGTGCCGGGCCGAGGGGGACCACGCCGACCTCCTCCGGCGGGCTGGTGATCACCTGAAGGATCAGCGGATCAGCACTTGAGTTGCGCAGCCCATGGGGTTCGCCTGCCGGGATCATGACTGCTTGCAGGGCAGAAAGGGTCACCTCCACCTCATCGGTCACCACCCAGGCGGTGCCCGCCAGGACGGTGTAGACCGCATCAGCGGTGGCGAAGGTCCGGGCGTCCAAGGTCTGCTGAGGTTCAAGGCAGATGACGTCCAGGGCGAGGACGTCGGTGGACAGCACCCGGCGACCGGCTGGCGCGTCAAGGTCGAACACGACGTAGTCCCGCAGGTCCACTGCCAGTGGCAGGAATCCCTCGTTCTCATCGGGTGGGGTCGGGTTGTGATCCGGATCACTCATCCTGGCCGCAGTCTATGCACCCGGCAGGACCTGCCGATGGGGCGGATTGCCGGGCGTTGGCGCGGTAGCCTGCGGCCGGTGAGCATCTCCATCCAGCATTCGACCGGTCCGATTCAGGACGTCACCGCCGATGCACTGGCTGTCTTGGTGGGTGCCGAGGAGTCGGCGCGTGCGGCCGTGCTTGGCCCGTTGGGCCAGGCCCTGGGCATCGACCTGCAGGCCGCGGCCGCAGCAGTCGATGTCACCGGCGAGGCAGGCGAGGTGGCCAGGATCCCCGTCGATGGTCGCCTTGTCATCGTCGCGGGTGTCGCTAGCAGTGAGGACGCCGAGGCCTACCGCAAGGCGGCCGCGACCGCGGTACGCACCGCACCGAAGAACGCCTCGGTGGCTGTCCTGGCCACCGGTGACCCTGACCGCGTGCAGGCCATCGCCGAGGGTGCGGGGTTGGGTGCCTACGCCTACACCGAGCACCGCAAGAAGCCGCATGAGGTCCCCACGATCACCGGTGTGACGGTGGTCAGCGACGAGGACGGCGCCGCGGACGCGATAACTCGCGCGAAGACGATCATCGACGCCGTGTGCGTGGCACGTGACATGGTCAACACACCTCCGGCGGACAAGCGGCCCCCTGCCCTGGCGCAGCGGATGGCCGACCTGATGCAGGACCGCGGCGTCACGGTGCGGATCTTTGACGAAGCCGAACTGCAGGAGGGTGGCTTCGGCGGGATCCTGGGGGTGGGGCAGGGCTCATCCGAACCGCCTCGACTGGTGGAGTTGACCTACGAGCCCCAGGGCTGGTCCACCCATGTCGTGCTGGTCGGCAAAGGCATCACCTTCGATTCGGGCGGGCTGTCGCTGAAGGGATGGAAGTCGATGCTGACCATGAAGGCCGACATGGCCGGCGCGGCTGCCGTGGCCGCGGCCTTGTCTGCCTGTCAGGCCGTCGGTGTCACGGTCAAGGTGACCGGCCTGTGTGCCCTAGCCGAGAACATGCCGTCGGGTACCGCGACACGTCCCAGCGATGTGTTGGTGCACCGCGGGGGTACCACGGTCGAGGTGTTGAACACCGACGCGGAAGGGCGCCTGGTCCTGGCCGATGCGCTGGCCTACGGCGCAGAATCGGAGCCCGATGTCATCATCGATCTGGCCACGCTGACCGGTGCGCAGGTCGTGGCGCTGGGTGATGACGTCGCGGCATTGCTCGGCACCGATGAGGGGCTGATCAACGATCTTCAGAGGGCGGCGGTGGCGGCAGGCGAGCAGATCTGGCCACTGCCGCTGGTCGAGCGGTACGTCGAGACCCTGTCCTCACCGGTGGCCGACCTCAAGAACATCGGTAAGGCCGGTCACGCCGGAACCATCACGGCAGCCCTGTTCCTACGCCATTTCACCGATGGTCGTCCCTGGGCTCACCTGGACATCGCAGGGCCGGCCTTCGCCGATGACGCCAACGACAACTATCTGTCGGCGGGTGGCACCGGGTTCGGTGTGCGCACGCTGCTTTCCTACCTGCGCACCATGTGACGGTCGGTGCTTCCTCAGCGATCCCTCACACCGAAGGCATCACGTCGTGCGATCACCCGGCGATGGGTGCCGTGTGCCACTTCGACGCCGTCCTCGCGGATCGAGAACGCGAAGTCCAGTTTGCGTCCATCTACAGCTTCAAGAGTCGCCGTGGCGATCACCAATCCGCCCACCGCCGTGGCCTGCGAATGGTGCAGTTCCACATGGACTCCCACCGAGGTCATGCCGGGGTCCAGGTTGCCCTTCAGCGCAGCGCATGCCGCCTCCTCGGCCAGGGCAAGCACGCGGGGAGTGCCAAGGACATTGACGTCGCCTGACCGTAGCGCCACGGCGGTGTCATCCGCTGTCACCGTCAGGGTGACCGATCCTGCCAGTCCGGGTCCGATGGGGTGTGAATCGCTCATTCAAGGCAGTATGGGGTGTCACTGCCCCGGCTGGCCCGAAGTCCTGCATGCCACCGGGAACCATTCCCTCTGTCAAGGTTGGTGCTCGCCCATGTCCGGCCCCGCCGGTGTGATGTCGGTAATCCTGCTCGAAACCGCTGTCGGTGGCGCGGTCGTGCTGTGGGCCGGGGGGGTGTGGGGCAGGGTTCGTCGAGGCTTCTTCGTGCTGACCGGGGTGTTCCTGGCCCTGTGCGCCGCTGGTGCCTGGGCGTTGACCGGACGCGATGCCACCGCCGTGTGGACCGCGCTGGCAGTCTTCACCACCGCGCTGGCGCTGTGGCAACTGTTGCTGATGCTCGGGCAGGAAGCGGCCAGCCGTTGGGTCGGTCTGGCAGCCGCGGTCGCCGGGTTGGTGACACTTCCGCTGTTCGCCACGCTGCGGGATGGCGCCATTGCCCGGGGTGTGGCCGAGTTGGTCCTGGGCTCGGTCTTCCTGGGATCGGCCTTCTACGGCCTGCTGCTGGGCCACTGGTACCTGGTCGAACGCCGACTGAGCAACAGCTACATGATCCGCAGCGCACGCTGGTTCGCCGGCGGGACCGTGGCCGCGATGGGTGCCGCCGCCTTGAGTGCCCTGAACCCGATCCCGACCGACGCCACCCAGTTCTCCCCGTTCCTGCAGACCCAGAACTTCACCGTCCTGCTGGCGGGCGGGCTGGTGGGGATCTGTGTGGTGATCGCGGGTTTCCTGATCAAACTGGCAGGTGAGGGGGGCCGGTCGATCCAGGCAGCGACGGGGTACTTCTACCTGGCCGTCATCATGGCCTTCAGTGCTGAACTGGCCAGCAAGTTCCGTTTTTTCGTCTGACCCATGACCCTTACCGCACCTGACCGACTACGCCTAACCCCGGTCACATTCGCGCTGATCGTGGTGATCCTGCTGCTGCTGGGCCTGGGCACCGTGGTGTTGCGGCAGGCCGAAGGCGACGATGCCCCCGCGGCGGGCGCGGGGCAGACCAGCCCGACTCCGTTGGCCGCACCGTCGCCGGTCCTACCCACAGCTGAGCCCTCCTCGGTCCCCATTCCACAGCCCACTGACCTGGCGGACAGTGCCGGCGCGGTCCTGCCCGCAGGGACCTGCCTCACCGAGACCTCCCAGTCGACGACGGTGGCGTCGGTCACCCCGATCTCCTGTGACCAGGAGCACACGGGTGAGGTGTTCATCAGCGTGGTGCTGACCCAGCCGGACGGGACGCCCTATCCCGGCCAGGACGCGCTTGAGGAGGACAGCCGTTTTTTGTGCCAGGGCCCGGCGTTTGAGTCCTATGTGGGCCTGCCATATGCCGGAGAGCCCAGTTCACGATTCTTCGTCTACCCACTGGTGCCCACGGAGACGAGTTGGGCTGAGGGCGACCGGGACATCTCCTGCGTGCTGTATGACGTGGCCGCACCGATGGTGGGCAGCCAGCGGGGCAGCAACCGCTGACGGCAGGAGCAACACCGCTCAGGAACCGGGCGTGCCCGCGGGGACCGGGACCGCGCTAGCGGCGTCCTCGGGTGCCACCACCGCCACGAACAGCGATGCGTCCTGACAGATCGCCTGGGCCTTGACGAATACCCGGCGGTCCCCGTTTATGGCCAGGATCTCGGCTTCCCAGATCTCATCCTCGGTCTGCACGATCTCAAGGTCGGTGTCCTCGGCGTAGAACACGCGCAGCTGGATCGGGGTCAGCGGCACCCAGCCTTCCACGCTGATGACGGGGTCGGTGCGGGTCACGTTGGTCAGGACCGCACCGACGGGAAGGACCAACCCCGGGACGTCGTCGTCCTGGGCGGTGGACGCAGGGGCGTCGGTGCACTCACCCAGCGCGGTCAAGGGTTGCAGCAGTGCGGGGTCAATGCTGGTGGGGGTGGCCGACGTGGCAACCGGAGCGCTGCCAACCTCACAGCCGGCCAGCAGAACAATCAGCGTAAGGTAGCAAGCCATCGGCACGTAATGCAGGTATGAGCGGGAGCATCGCATGAACAGCAAGAGTCGCATCGGCATCGGTTTCCTGAGCCTGTTGATGGTGGTCGCTGTGGCGATCCCCTCCTTGGCTTCGGATCCCGCGACGCAGGACGCCACGGTACCCACAAGCCCAGGTGAGGTCGTCGAACTGACCTGGACCGGCACCACATTGCCGGGTGCTGAGCAGAGCGGGAACTGTCAACCGGCGACGTCTGATGGCCATGACGTCAACCTCACCGTTCCCGCCGGAGCCCTTGAGGGCATCCGGGTGACCGGGCTGGTCGACATCACCTATGACGGGCCGGCGACCGATCTCATCGTGACGCTGATGCAGCCGGACGGGACCACGACCAGCGGCGACAGCGGGTTTGTCGACACCGACGAAAGCGTCTCCTTCGGAACGCCGATGACCGGCACCTACACGGTCCTGGTCTGCGCCTTCCTTGGTGCCGCCCCACAGGCCTACGACGGCAAGATGACGCTGACGGCCGAGGCTGCGGCGCCGGGTGATGCGGTCGCGTCCGGCCCGAGCTGCCTTGCGCCCGAGCAGACGCTGAAGTTCGAGATGGACTACATCGACACCACCCGGGCAGGAGGTGAACCGATCGTTGAGACACTGGACGACGGCACCCTGTTGTGGGGCTCCCACGCCGGGACGACGCACTTCTTCGGACCAGCAGCGCCTGACCCCGACACCGCCGCGTTCATCGAGAACTATCAGGGCCAGACCTATCAGTACTTCTCCGAGGATGATGGCGAGACCTGGGAGTTCAGCCAGCGGACCCCGATCAACGGGGACCCCCTCGCCGGAGTGCCGGCCAGCGGGTTCAGTGACCCGGCCTTCACCGTTGACGCAGCCGGCAATGTCTTCATCTCCGAGATCAACCTTGCCAACGTGGCCATCTCAAAGTCCACCGACGGCGGTCGCAACTACCAGTTGCAGAACGTGCTCAGCTTCACCAACTCTGATCGTCAGTGGATGGCGGCAGACGAGGAAGACGTGGTCTACATGACCGCCAATGGTGTGGGAGGGGCCTCGGCCTTCCCATTGAACGGGACGTTCAATGGGCACTTCATCGCCAAGTCGGTCGACGGCGGTGTCAGCTTCATCGCCGCCGAGGCACCCAATCCCGACGGCGTCGCCGACATCCAGGTCGACCCCAGCGACGGAACCCTGTACGAGCTCAGCACCTCCGGTGACGGCAACATCAGCATGGCCGCGTTCCGTGACATCCGCGATCGTGACGCAGATTTTGTCGACGGGATGGAGTTGGGGGAGATCACCACCGGCGCTGGCTACACCGGCATCGGCCGCCTGATCGACCCCACGTTCGACATGGACGACGAGGGCAACCTGTACACGGTCTGGACCGAGAACGGCACCGGTGCGGCAGAACGACCGCCAGGCATCTACTACTCCTACTCAACCGACCGGGGTGCCACCTGGGCACAACCGGCCATCCGTGTGGACATCGACCCGCGCACCGACATCTGGCCGTGGATCGCGGTGGGCGCACCTGGACAGGTGGCCATCAGCTACCTGCAGGTTGACGCCGAACTCGAAAATAACAACGCCGAACTGGCCGCAGAAGACCAGGGCTGGAACGTCGTCACGGCCCACACCGGCAACGGTCTGGGCTGCGGTGGCTCTGACATCCCCGGCTTCCAATACACCACCTCGACCAGCGAGCCGATCCACTTCGGCACCATCTGCCAAGGCGGCACGTTGTGCCAGACCATGGCCGTTGATCGCCGACTGGGCGACTACTTCGCCAACGAGATCGATGGGCAGGGCAACGTCTACATCTCGGTGTCTGACACCAGGCAGGGCGGCGGCGTGTCGCTGCCCCTGGTGGTCCGCCAGACCGGCGGCGACAACTTCCTTGATCCCGTGGGCGGTGTCATCAACGGCTGTGGCGTGACTGATGCGGCCGACGGAGCCAGCGTGCGGCGGGTCCAGGCTGCCACCGCCGCTGGATTATCGGTGGCGTTGGACCAGGCCTGCTTTGAGTCAAGCGACACGGTCCTGCTGGCCCGTGATGACGTCTTTGCCGATGCGCTGGCCGGTAGTGGCCTGGCAGGCTCCCTTGACGCCCCGATCATGCTGACCCCGACGGCCGGGCTTGACCCCCAGGTCGCCGAGGAACTCCAGCGGCTTGAGGTCAGCCAGGTGGTCCTCCTGGGAGGCACTGCGGCCTTGAGCGATCAGGTGGCAGATGACGTGACCGACCTCGGGATCACCGTGGATCGGATCGGTGGGCCCGAACGGTTCTCCACCGCCGATCTGATCAGCCGACGCGCGGTGGGTTCACGCACCGCAGCGACCGCCATCGTCGCTCTGGGCGTGCGCCCGGACGACCGTGACCCCTGGCCCGACGCGCTGGCATCCGGCGTGCTCTCGGCCCGACGGCCCATCCCAGTGTTGTTGGCGACCCCAACAGGGGTGCCTCAGGTGACCATCCAGGCGCTGACCGATCTGGTGGGCGAGGGCGGCGAGGTGATCGTGGCCGGCGGTGTGGACGCGGTCGGTGCCGACGCCGAGCAGGACCTGACCGAGGCGGGATTCACCGTGCGACGCCTGGCCGGCGCCGATCGCTACGGCACAGCCGTGGCCATCGTCCGGGAGGCCCTGGCCCAAGGTGCGTCGGCCAATCTGCTGGTGCTGGCTTCCGGGGAGTCATTCCAGGGACCCCTGGTGGCAGCCCCCGCCTCGGTACGGGCCGGCGGCGTGATGCTGCTGGTCCCGCCGGATCGACTGCCTGATGAGGTCGCCGAACTGATCCGCGAACGGGCTGGCCAGATCGATTCGGTCCTGGTGGTCGGTGATGAGGCCACCATCAACCAGTCAGTGGTCGATGAGGTTCTGGCACTGTTGGCCGAACAGGGCTAGAAGCCCATCGAACGCCCGATGATCTCGGCCATGATCTCATCGGTGCCTCCACCGATTGGTCCCAGGCGGGCATCCCGTAGCCAGCGTTGGGCCGGGTACTCGCGCATATAGCCTGCGCCGCCGTGGATCTGCACTGCGGCGTCGGCGACCTCCACGGCCAGGCGCTGGGTGAACAGCTTGGCCTTGGCGGCCTCCACGGGGGCGTCATTGCGTCCCGCGATCAGCACCCGCAAGGCGTGCTCGGTCAGGGCCCGGCCCTGGGCGATGTCGGTGGCCAGGCGGGCGAAGGTGTGCCGCCAGGTCTGAAAGGTTCCGATGGGACGGCCGAAGGCCTCTCGCTCTCGGCCGTACTGCATGGCACCTGCCAAGGCGGTTTCGGCGCCGATGACGGCCCCCAGCGACATCATCACCCGCTCCCACGCGAAGTTGCGCATCACCTGGTAGAACCCGTCGCCGATCTCGCCCAACCTGTTCTCGTCGGGCACCCGAACGTCGCTGAAGCTCAACTCGCCCGTGTGTGAGGTGTGCCAGCCCAGCATGCTCAGACGGCGACGTTCAAAGCCCGGCATTCCCGCCTGGATGATGAACAGGGACTTGCCACCGGCCTTTGCCTCGGCATCCGTGGTGGCCAGCACCACGACGTAGTCCGCCCAGGACCCGTTGGTGATGTAGGTCTTTGACCCGTTGATGATCCAGTCATCGCCATCGCGCACGGCCCGGGTGGTGATGCCGCCCACATCCGACCCCGCATCGGGTTCGGTCACACCCAACCCCCCGATGATCTCGCCCTGGACCGAGGGAACCAGCCAGCGTTGCTTCTGGTCTTCGGTGCCCGCACGATCCACGTACAGGGCGGCCAGGTCGCTATGGGCGCCAAGGTCAGCGGCCATCCCTGCCGACCCCGAGCGTGCCAACTCCTCAACCCATACCGCCTGCGCGGCCAGATCCGGCCCCGAACCGCCGTAGGCCGGGTCGAACTTCATCCCGAACAAGCCTGCCCGCCCGACCTTGGCAAACAGTTCGCGGGGGAAGTCACGGTCTTGCTCCCACTCCTCCACATTGGGGGCGATCTCGCGGTCCACGAAGGATCGCGCGGATTGGCGCAGCGCCTGGTGCTCCTCGGTGAACACCGGTTGCAAACCTGATTCCGCTTGGCTGGGTAGCGCTCCGGAACGCGCGAACCGGTCTGGATCGCGTCGACCGTTGCGGTCGGGGGTTCCCAACCGCAACGGTGTGGGGGTCGACTCCAGCAGCTTGCCGATGATCTCCAGTTGCACCTCGTCGGCACCGCCGCCGATCCGGGGAAGCCGCATGTCACGCCACATCCGGGGGATGCCCGACTCCTCGGCGTAGCCGAACCCGCCGAAGAGTTGCATGACCTCATCGGCCACCCAGAACGACAGTCGGGCACCGGCAAGCTTGACCTGGGCCACCAGCATGGTGGGGTACTCGCCGTTGTTCCACGCATCGGCGACGACGTAGAGCAGCCGTTTGAACGCCTGGATCCTGGTGGCGATCTGGGCCAGACGGTGGCGTTGGACCTGGAAGGTTCCGATTGGATGTCCGAACGCGTGCCGCTCACGCGCGTAGATCACCGCCCGCTCAAGCAGGTGCTCCGCGGCGCCGACGCTGGTGAATCCGCTGATCAGCCGCTCGCCCTGCAACTGCCACATGATCTGCTCAAAGCCTTTGCCCTCCTGGCCCAGCAGCGCACCGGCGGGCAGGCGGACATCGACCAGCGACAGTTCGGCGGTGTCAGAGGACCGCATCCCGAGCTTGTCCAACTTCTTCGTCACGCTGAAACCGGGCAGGTCGGTGTCGACCAGCATCAGTGACAGGCCGGCGTGCTCACCAGGCTGCCCGCCGGTGCGGACCACCATGGTGATGAAGTCCGCGCGCGTGCCATTGGTGATGTAGGTCTTGGCACCGTTCAGTATCCAGCCGTCGCCAGCGGCCACCGCACGGGTCCGCACCCCGGCAACGTCGGAACCCGCACCGGGCTCGGAGATCCCGATGGCCGCGATCTTCTCACCCGCCAGCGCCGGAACCAGGTAGGTCTTCTTCTGCTCAGCCGTGCCGAACTTTGCGATCGGGGGTGTGGCCATGTCGGTCTGCACACCCAGGGCCATCGGCAGGCCGCCGAAGCCGCAGCGTCCCAACTCCTCACCCATCACTGCTGTAGCCCAGTAGTCGCCACCGGAACCGCCGAACTCGGTGGCAACCGACAGTCCCAGGAAACCCAGTTCCCCGGCCCGGCGGATGATGGATGAGGGGAAGCCGTCCTGCTCCCATTCCTCGATGTGAGGGACGATCTCGGTCTGTACCCAGCGGCGGATCGTGGCACGGAGTTCGTCGTGCTCCGGGCTGAACGGTTCGACTCTCATGGGTGACACGCTACCGGGGCTGCGCCCCAGCCCAATGCATGGTGCCGCTCGCTGCGCTCGCGATCGGAGGGCTTTACATGAACCCGGTCATATCCTAGGATGTTACAAATCAGCTTCATATGTAACACTTCAACCATCGTCCCGACAGGAACGTCATGACGGCAAATCGCAACGACGACGGCACACGCACGGGATTTGGATCCCTGTCCTCATCAGGGCTGAACTGGGATTCCCTGCCGATGAAACTGTTCATGGGTGGCAACGCGAGGTTCTGGAATCCGGCTGACATCGATTTCACCCAGGACGCCAAGGATTGGGCGGCGCTGGGACCGGATGAACAGTTTCTGATCAAGACGCTCACCTCACTGTTCATGGCCGGAGAGGAAGCCGTGACCGAGGACATCCAACCGTTCATGCAGGCCATGAGCGCCGAGGGTCGGCTGGGCGATGAGATGTATCTGACCCAGTTCGCCTTCGAGGAGGCGAAGCACTGCCAGGCCTTCCGACTGTGGCTTGATGCCATCGGCGTGACCGAGGATCTGCATCCCTACGTCGAGCAGAACCAGGGCTATCAGCGGATCTTCTATGACGAGTTGCCCAAGCGACTGGGGGCCTTGCGCAGCGACCATTCGCCCGAGGCGCAAGTCCGCGCGTCGGTGACCTACAACCACATCGTCGAGGGGACGCTGGCGCTGACCGGCTACTACATCTGGAATCGCATCATCACCGAGCGCGGCATCCTGCCAGGCATGCAGACCATCGTGGCCCGCATCGGTGATGACGAGCGCCGGCACATGGCCTGGGGCACCTTCACCTGCCGTCGGCACGTGGCTGCGGATGCGGGTATGTGGGACGTGGTGCAGGACCAGATGCAGGCAATGCTGCAACCGGCCCTGGACATCGTGAAGGACCCCTACGAGCGCTATCCGGAGAAGATCCAGGCGACCAACATCCTGGGCGACATGGATGAGGTGGTGCAGTACGCCTTTGACAAGGGCACCAGACGGCTTGGCACCATCCAGTCCGCCGTCGGGCGTGACGTCGCCGCGATCGACCTGGACTACACCCCGGCGGAACTCGAAGACACCTTCGCCCAGGAGGACGCCCAGGAGTTGGCCCGCCTCACCGCCTGAGCGCGGACTCCTACGACGGGGAGGGCAGCAGCCGGGACCGCTCGGCCTGGCAGCCCCAGAGGACTGCGTCGGGGTCGGCGGCGGACAACAGCGCAGCGACCTCCTGGCTGCTGGTCAGCCATGCCCGGTCGTCCTCACCGGCCGCAAAGACAATGCCGGCCAGGCGGCCATCGGCGGTGAACCCGCCGGCGCCACTGTCGCCGGTGGCCACCGTGGCGGTGAGTTCATATCCCATGCGGGTGTCACGGGCCTTCTCCCGCAGTCGCTCCATCCTGATGCGCACCCGTCGCCGCACGGTCGCGGGTAGGGGTCCTGAAACTGCGGTTGCGAGGGTCAGCGACTCGCCGGCGTCCACTTGAGCCCGGCGCACGGGCGGCTGGTCCAGACCGGCCACACGGAGCAGCGCCAGATCCGAGCGGGTGTCCACCGCGATGACCTGGGCCACCCGGTGGGCCCCTAGGCCCCAGGAAGCCCACACCTGGTCGGCCTCAAGCACGACGTGGGCGGCGGTGACCGCCAGATCGCCTCCCACCGGCACGGCCGTGCCATCGTTGGCGCGACCGAAGCCGCACCCACTGGTGTTCACCATGACCACCGGTGGCAACTGCCGGTGGTTCAAGGGTAGGGGGGCGGCCGGAGCGGATCCGGTGACCAGCAACAGTGCGGTCACCGCGAGCCACACCGGCCGCACGCCGCGCACTAGGACGCCGTAAACGCGGCGTTCTCGTAGGCCAGTTCGCAGGTGCCGTGCCATTCCCGCGTGGCATCGCGGAATGGGCGCCAGTGTGCCAGGACGGTGGCGAAGGCCTCGTCCTGCTCAGCCAGCTCGTTCAGCAGGTTCTCCGACTCCTCTTTGGCCGCGGCCAGCATGTCGTCGGGGAACGGCCGCACATCGGCGCCGTCATCACGGATGGCCTGCAGGGCAGCTGGCTGGATCGAGTCGTAGTAGCCCATCAACCGGGAGTGGGACAACTCCGCGGCGATGTCCAGGATGCTCTTGTACTCATCTGGCAGGGCGTCGTAGGCCTCAAGGCTTGCAAAGACATCCAGCGTGGCGCCTGGCTCCCAGAAGCCCGGGTAGTAGTAGAAGTCGCCGGCCTCACCAAGCCCCAGCGTGTTGTCGTCGAAGGGCCCGACGAACTCGGCTGCGTCGATGGCACCGGTCTGCAGTGCCTGGGCGATCTCCCCGCCGGGGAGGTTCTGGGTGGTCACACCCAGACGCGACAGGACCTCGCCGCCCTGACCGGGGATCCGCATGACGATTCCCTGTAGGTCAGCCAGGCTGTTGATCTCGACGTTGAAGAACCCGCCCATCTGACAACCGGTGTTGCCCGCGGGGAAGTTGATGACACCGAACTCGCGATAGGCCTCACGTAGGACGTCAAGACCACGCATGCCATTCTCATCCCGGTAGCTGTACAGCCAGGCGTGCTGTTGGCGGTAGGTCAGACCGAAGGGTACGGCCGTGCCGAAGGCGAACACCGGGCTCTTGCCGATGTAGTAGTAGGAGGCGGTGTGACCGGCAGGGACGGCACCGGACTGCAGCACGTCGATGACCTCCAGTGCCCCAGCCAGTTCACCTGCCTGCTTGGCTTCGATGGTGAACCGACCACCGGACAGTGCGCCGACCACCTGGGCGAAGCCGACGGCGCCGACCCCGTTCTCCTCGGTGCCGAACAGGGTCGCAAGCCCGGCGGGCCAACTGGTCGTCATCTCCCAGTTGACCTCTGGTAGGTCACCGCCGCCGGTCAGGTCAACAGTTTCTGGTTCGCCGCCCCCGGCTGGCGCGTCGGCCGTCTCGGTCGGATCACTGCCGGTCTCGCTGCCGGCCTCACTGGCGGTTGAATCACCGTCCCCGGCTCCTGAGCAGGCGCTGAGCAGGGCTGCTGTGCCGGCCATGCCGGCCATGGTCAGAAAGCGACGGCGGTCAGCCCCGGGCAGGGTGATTGGGCCGGGCTCTTCGGTGTCGATTGGTTCTGTCATGGTGATACTCCCTTGTTGTGTGATGGACGGTGGGCGGATGGACGGACTCACAGCAATACGGTCACGATTGAGGGCACGGCCATGACCATGATCAGCGCAGCGCACTGCAGGACCATGAACGGCAACGCGCCTTTGTGGATGCTAGAGGTCTTGACCTCCGGCGGTTTGACTCCTTGGAGGTAGAACAAGGAGAAGCCGACGGGAGGGGAAATGAAGGCGATGTTGAGGTTGATGGCCATCAACACGGTGAACCAGATGAACTCGGCCTCGGTGAAGCCAAGGGCGAGCATGGCCGGCACGAAGATGGGCACCACGATGAAGGTGATTTCCAGGAACTCAAGATTGATGCCCAGCAGGAACACCGCGATCATCGCCACGATCACAAAGCCCCACTTGCCCCCGCCGATGCCTGACAGCCATTCCGTGGCCTGCTGCTGGCCACCCAACCGCTCGAACACCTGGGCGAAGAAGGTGGAGGAGAACAACAGGGTCATGACCAGGATCACGATGTTGGCCGTGGCCCGTAGCGACTTGCGCATCATCTCCCACGTCAAGCGTCGGTTCGCCGCTGCCAGGATCAATGCCCCCAGTGCCCCGACGGCACCCGACTCCGAGGGGGTGGCAATTCCTCCGAAGATCGCATACAGAACCGCGGCGATGAGCAGCAGCGGTGGCAGCAGGGCGACCAGCACCTCCCGCACCAGTGCCATCCCCTTGAAAATCCGCTCCGACTCCGGCATGGCCGGGGCCTTCTCGGGATGCCGCCAGGCAACGTAGGCCACATACCCGGCATACATCCCGGCCAGCAACACGCCTGGCAGCAAGGCGCCACGGAACAGTCCCAGGACCGAGATGTTCATCTGCTGTGCCAGCAGGATCAGCACCAGGCTGGGAGGCAGCAGTTGGGCCAAGGTTCCAGAGGCCACGATGACCCCGGTCGCCAGCTTGTGGTCATAACCGTACTTGATCATGGTCGGCAGTGACAGCAGGCCCATGACGATGACGGTGGCGGCAACCACGCCCGTGGCGGCCGCCAGCAGGGTGCCGACCACGACCACCGCGATGGCGACGCCGCCCCGCAGTTTGCCCATGACCAGGCCGATGGATCGCAGCAACCGTTCAGCCACGCCCGATTGCTCAAGGACGGCACCCATCAGGACGAAGAACGGGATCGCCAGCAGGGTCTGGTTGGACAGCGTCGGGAACCACCGGGATGGCAACAACGTCAGCGACGCTGGATCGAATACCCCCAGCAGGTCGCCAACGAACGTGAACAGCAGAGCGGTCCCGGCAAAGCAGTAGGCCACGTTGTAGCCGATGAGGAGCAATGCCAGGAACACCAAGAACATGACGAAGGACAGGATGACGCCGACGTCCATCGCTACTCCACCCTGATCGTCGGGTCGAAGTCGGCCACCATGACCTCGTCGTGACCCTGCAGGATCAGCAGATTCCGGATCATCTCGGCCAGGGTCTGCAGGGCCAGCAGCGTGAAGCCGACCACCATCAGAAACTTGACCGGCCCCAAGGCCAACCCGTCGGGGCTGGCTGAGGTCTCCCAGATCTCCCACACCCGCCAGGTACTCCAGGTCCCGTCGAAGCCGCGTCCCATTGCGGTGGCAGCGAACGGCCAGGTCAACCGGATGGCCAGGATGGTGAAGGGCAGAAACAACACGGTGTGCAGCACCAGATCGATGGCCGCCTTGCGGCGTTTGGAGTAGTTGACGTGCCAGAAGTCGACCCGCGGGTTCAACTGGTGCTTCATGGCGTAGGGGAAGCCGATCAGAAACACCACGGCGTATATCTGCCACTGTGAATCGATGTAGAGATTGCTGACCAACGTCTGACTGCTTTCCCGCCCGTAGTAGCGCAACACGACGTTGAGGATGCCGATGACGAAGATGACGGCCACCAGACGCGCCGCCAGCCAACCCCCTGCTTCGGCGATCTGGTCCACACCCACGCGAAAGCCGTTCAAGAACCTTGCCCAGAGGGGGAACTCGGGCGGCGGGGAGTCGTCGAGATTCGTCGGCAAGTCGTCCGCGGGATCATCGGCTGTCATCGTGCTCCTTGAAGTCAGGAGCATGTACCCAACGTGACCTGGGTACCTCAGGTCAAGGATTTCCTCAGATCTGAGGCTGGTACACGGCCACCAGGATCCCATCGCCCAGTGGCAGGATCAGTCCCGCCAGGGCTGGATCGTCGGTGACCGCGTCATTGAATCTGCGCAGGCCCTCGGTCTGTTCGTCATCAACCAGAGGATCGGCAACCCGGCCGCCGGACAGCACGTTGTCGGCGATCAGGACCCCGCCCGGGCGCAGCAGCCGTTTGGCGTGTTCCAGATACTCGGCGTACTCAGATTTCTGCCCGTCGATGAACACGATGTCGTAGGCAGCGTCAGCCAGTTTGGGCAACATCTGCGTGGCGGGACCGAGTAGCGAGCGAACCCGGCCGCTCAGACCTGCCTCGGCAAACGCCTGCTGCGCCAGGGATTGGTTGGCCGAATCGATTTCGATGGTGGTGAGGATGCCCTTCGGGTCCATCCCTCCGAGGAACCACAGGCCGCTGTACCCGCCACCCGTCCCGATCTCCACGACCGTCCGCGCCGCGGTCGCCCGGGCCAGGAATCGCAGAACCGCTCCGTTCTCGGCCGGCACGGCCGAAATGTCGGCTTCTTCACTCCTGGCCCGAGCCGCCCGCAGAGGTTCGTCTTCTCCCTCAGCGAGCCCTCGCAGATAGGTCGCGATGCGCTGATCATTGAGCATTGGAGGCAGCCTACCCGCACCACGCGTGCCGACTACGGAACATCAACGGTCGTGCTCGCGTTGGAGGGTTCGCAACACCACCCAAGATCTTCGGCCACCGGCAAGGAGCATCCGTATGGCACGTCGCAATCGTGACCACAGGCGTCACGACGTGCACGCGCCCGCGGTCGCGAGCGATCCACGACCCAGTTGGGGAGATGTCGCCGACCAGTACGGCCGGACCATCTACAACATGGCCTACCGGTTGACCGGCGATCCACACGACGCTGCGGATCTGGCCCAGGACGTGTTCGTGCGGGTGTATCGCAATCTCCACCGCTACCAACCGGGCACCTTCGACGGGTGGCTGTACCGCATCACCAAGAACCTGTTTTTGGATCAGGTCCGGCGCACGCAGCGGATCAGGTTGCAGCCCCTTGATCAGGATGACTGGAAAGAGCCCACCTGCGAGGAGCCAGGCCCGGCCGACCTGATCGAACGCCGGACGCTTGAATCCAGCCTGGAGCAGGGACTGCTGGCGCTCTCACCAGACTTTCGGCTGGCCGTGGTGCTGTGTGACGTCGAGGGACTGACCTATGAGGAGGTGGCCGACATTACCGGCTGGCCCCTGGGTACGGTCAGGTCGCGCATCCACCGGGGACGACGGGGGTTGAAGACCTACATCGAGCAGATGGCGGCCGACGGCGGGCACCCCGAGGACGTCGTCATCGCTCGGCGAGCAGAGCACGCGGCCGGTGAACTGGATGACTGAACGTCACACGTGTGCCGATCACGAACCGGAACTTTCGGCGCTACTGGATGGCAGGCTCAGCGGCCATGCCGCGGCACGGCTCCGGGCACACCTGGTCGACTGCCCCGGCTGTCTGGCCGAACTGGAGGGGCTGCGGCGCGCCCGGAGTCTGTTGCGTTCGTTGCCCGTACGGGAGGTCCCGGCCGGGCTGTACACCTCCTCAGTGGTTACTGCCCGCAGCACCGAGCAGGTTGCTGAATCCCACGCATCCCCTCTGCTGAGCACTCGTCGGCTGGTCGGCACAGCCGCGGTCACGACAATCGCCGTGATGGTTGTCGCCTTCGGCGTCGGCGGAGGTCCGGTGGCCGCCCCCACCGTCCGTGTCGACGTCCAGACCTTCGTCCAACAGCATGGCAGCGTCGTGGGCGGACAGGCGATTCCAGCCCCGGTACTGATCGCGGAGCACCCATGAGCCGGCGCCGCCGGCCAAAGGCCGTCATCGCCATGATGACGGTCCTGTTGACCGTGTGGTTGCCCCCAACAGGTTCGGTAATGGCTTCAGAGACCGCCGAGAGTTCGCGCGACGCAACCGCACTGTTGCAACAGTCGGCAATCCGTAGCGCGGCCACCGCGTTGGCTGGGCAGACACTGGTGATGGAGTGGCCGGACGGTCCCGGTCAGCCGTCGCGCACAAGCCGTGAGGTGGTGTCATCTTCGCCCGTGCCAGCAGTGGTGACCGGGGTGGATCCATCCGGCAAGTACGACATCACGGTGGGCGCCACCGAGCACATCATGGACCGCCTGTGCATCCGCATCGACGTACGACTGGCTGGAAGCCAGCAACTGCGGGAGCAGGTCTGGGTGGACGATCTCTCGGGAGTCTTCCTGCGGCGCGAGACGTTTGAGAACGGTCAGCCCAGCAGGTCTGTTGCCTATCTCTCGCTGGACATCGATGCTCCCGGCACCCAACCGTCCCGCATGGACGAGGGTCGTGAGGTGAGTTCGCCTCAGCAGTTGGCTGCGTTACGGTCCGCGGGATGGTTGGTGCCTGCTGAACTGCCTGGCTCCTACG
Source organism: Euzebya sp. (assembly GCA_051004735.1). Lineage (GTDB taxonomy): Bacteria > Actinomycetota > Nitriliruptoria > Euzebyales > Euzebyaceae > Euzebya. The sequence goes on from JBPCKA010000038.1 coordinate 33,039, forward strand.
AATTGCGCCGGGTGTATGCCCACGCAGGAATCGTCGGGATGCCGTTGCAAGCGGTCTACAGCGACGGGTTGTACAGCGTGTCACTGTTCATCCAGTCGGGTCGTCCCGACCTGGGACATCTTCCACCCGGTGCGCAGGAGGTCGGTGAGCTGAGTGATCGACGGGCCGTTGAATGGTCCGGGCAACTGCCTTCTCGCATGGTGTGGGCCGGCCCTGACCAGGTGTTCACGCTGGTCGGTGATGCTCCCCACGACGAGATCATCACCATTGCCCGATCGCTGCCAGCAGCGGACTCAGACAGTCTGCTGTCACGGGTCCGGACAGGTCTAAGACGGATGGTCCAGGCGATCCTGCCTGGCTGACACGTCGCGGTGGTGGTCGCGGTGGTGGTCGCGGTGGCACTGGTTGGCGTCGGCCTGATCGCCGTGACGGGGTGGACCGCGCTTGGCAGGGGGCTGCGCGACAGCTGAGCCACGTTGGATCAGACCACCCACGGTTTGCACCGGTCCCCAGGTTCTTCACCGGTGCCCGGGTTCCACGGTGCCCCACGCCACCAAACCCGGGCACCCAGCCAGACCACCCACAGCCAGACCACCCCACCGGACCACCCAACCCGGCTCACCCGGACCTCACAAGCCCTGGATTTCGCCCCCATCGATGGGCAGCACCACGCCGGTGATGAACGAGGCGGCGTCGCTGGCCAGGAAGGCGGCGGCCGCCGCGAACTCCTCCGGTCTGCCGACCCGGCCCAAGGGGATCTGTGCGGCCATTCCCGCCAGGCCCGCCTCCACATCCGGGCCGGCCAGGGATTCAAGCCTCCCGGTTCGCGTGGAGCCGGGAGCCAGGACGTTCACCGTGATCTGGCCCGTACGATCCGCCGCCCGGTCCTGGGCCGCAAGGTCGGCGACCAGCGATTTGGCATAGCCCAGGACCCCGACCCGGGCGGTGTTGGACAGGGCCAGTCCCGGGATCGGCTGCTTGACCGACTTGGAGGTCACGAACAAGATCCGGCCCCAGCCGGCCTGCTGCAGATGTGGCAGCGCCGCCTGGACCAGGTTGATCTGGCTCAGCAGACTGAGGTTGAGGGCATCGGCGTATGCCTGGACATCAAACGCGGTTGCCATCCCCTGTGGTGGCCCACCCGCGTTGGCCAGCAGGACGTGAAGCCCGCCGTGCCTGTCGGCCACCCGATCGATCCACGCCCGGGCAGCATCATGGTCGGTCACATCAACGGCGCTGGCATCCAGGCCGTCCTGTGACGCCTGCGTGACACGATCCTGATCGCGACCGCACACCGCGACCGTCGCCCCCTCGGCCTGAAGGGCGGCCGCCGTGGCCCGCCCCAACCCCGACGTTCCACCGGCCACCGCCACGACCCTGCCCTGTAGTCCCAGATCCATGTCCGTGACGCTACCGCACGCGGTCATGGGCCTGTTGCTGACCCTCCACGGAGGTGCAGGTCGGGGTCTCTGTCGAAGGGAACCTCGTCACAATCGGGTCCGTCGGGAGGTGACACCTCACCATCGACCTGCCAGTTCGCCAGACCTGCAGTCAAGGAGGCGAAGCGGACAACCAGATTGCCGCCGGCGTCGATGGCTGTGGTGAAGCGGTCCAACGACCGTGGGGAGGGGCCCGTAACGATCCGTCCGTCCTGATCCCAACGCGAACCCGTGGAGTTGGACCCGAAGTATCCGCTGGACGGGCACCAGCCGACACCCTGGCGGCCGTACTCCTCAGCCATGGGACCGTTGGTGTTGAAGGCCACCAACTCCTGATCCACCACGGTCAGCCAGGCGCACGGATTGGTTCCGTGAAAGCAGTACCGATAGGGACGCTCCGCGACCGCCTGCCGGACCTCCGACGCCGGCCCCACCACCACCGAGGATTCACCTGGGCTCAGCCCGCTGAAAAACACCAGCACCATCGCCACCAGTGCCCCGGCAAAGAGCGCCGGGACGGCCACCCGCAGGATGCGGACCATGCGGACATCGGGGTTCCTGCCCGGACCGCTGCTGGCGACCAACTGACGTTGCCGGTCGACATCGTCGACCTCGCTGCCGCGTGTTGCGAAGCGAGGGTCAAACGCATCCACCCGACCGTCCTGTTCCATCGGCTGTCCAGTCTAGGACTTGCGTGTGATACGGACCGCTGGGTCGCAGGGGCAGTTCAACGGACCTACCCTCGGCTGCGACCCCCGACGGAGGCAACATGTCCAAGCCAACGAAGTTCGTGTTCGTCTGCATCAACGAGCGCGATCCCGAACATCCCCGCCCCTCCTGTTACCCGTTGGGCGGCGCCGACATCTTCAACGCCCTGCGGGAAGAACAGGGACGCCGGCGCAACGAGGACGTCAAGGTCGTGGCCGCACTGTGCCTGGAGGCCTGTCGGGTGGGGCCGATCGTCGGCGTGTACCCCGACGACGTCTATTACGGAGGGGTCACCGAGGAGGACGTTCCGGCCATCATGGATCACCTGGAAGGTGGCGAACCGGTCAAGTTCCTGCAACTCGGCGAGGATGACTTCCGCTACAAGGGTTGAGCAACCGCTGGCAGCCCAGCCAGGCCCGACCACAGCACCCGCACCATGTGACCGACCAGTTCCTCACGGCTGATGGCTCCACGCTGGCCATACGTGGACAGCCACCATTCCCCGGTGGCCTGGACCATGCCGACCATCCCGTGTGCGAATGCCTCGGCGCCGGAGGTCTCCTTGCTGGCCGCTCGTAACTCCGCCGCGACGATCCCGCTGATCCGTCCGGCCAACTGCGCCGTGAACCGCTGGAGGTACTCCGCTGCGCCGGGCGACTCGGTCGCCGCGCGCCGGACCAGGAAGGCGTAGATGTCCGGCTCCGATTCGACGAAGGTCAGATAGGCGTCGATGGTCTCGCGGATCATCGCTCGCGGATCGCTGGCGCCGCTGGTGGCGGACTCGACCAGCCTTTCGATCCGCCGGGCGTAGCGAACCGCCAGTGCCTGGACCAGATCACCCTTGTCAGTGACGTAGCGGTACAGCACGGGCTTGGTGACCCCGGCGGCCGCTGCGACATCGGCCATGGTCACACCCGGACCGTCGCGACGGATGGCCTGGTCTGCGGCATCCAGGAAGCTCTCACGCCGAGCCTGCCGCCGCGCCTGGCGTCGTTGGACCGTGGCGGTGTCAGGAGCCATGCCGCCAAATGATACCATTGGTAACACCTGTTGCGCGGCCCCGGTCACAGCCGTAGTCGTCGGTCGTCCTTGAACGTCTCCAGCACCACAGCTGACTCGACATGGGCCAACCCCGGCAGGCCTGACACCTCGTTCTCCAGCAGATGCCGGTAGTCCGCCACATCGGCAACACGGATCTTCAGCAGGAAGTCGGCGGTGCCTGTCAGATAATGGCATTCCGACACGGCGTCGACTGACGCGATCGCCTGTCGGAAGGCATGCACCGCGTCACGGCCATGATGGTCCAGTCGGATCAGCAACAGCACGGTCATGCCGTAGCCAAGAGGTTCAGGATCAAGATCTGCCAGGTACCCGCGGATGATCCGGGCTTCCTCCAGACGGCGGGTCCGCTCCAACGTCGCCGGCGGGGTCAAGCCCACCTCCCGGGCGACTGCGGCGTTGGACATGCGGGCATTGTCCTGCAGCAAGGACAGGATTCTGCGGTCGGTCTGGTCCAATCGGGGGCCTTTCGACCCCTCATCAATCGTTCCCACTGGACTTCTCTCTTGTTAAGCTGTATGGCAGTTCTACTTTGCAATTCAAAAGGAGTCCAGTGTCATGACCGCAGATCTCATGCCTATCGAGGGCTACCACCACGTCGAGTTCTACGTCGGCAACGCCAAGCAGGCCATGCACTACTACCGGACCGCGTTCGGCTTCACACCAGTGGCCTATGCGGGTCCCGAGACCGGCATTCGCGATCGTGCGTCGTGGGTCATGCGGCAGGGTCGCATCACCTGGGTGCTGACGGCGGGGCTTGGCCCGGATTCCGATATCACCCGCCATCATCTGGCGCACGGCGACGGGGTCAAAGACATCGCCTTCCAGGTACCAGACGCCGAGGTGGCCCACGCCACCGCCCTGCAACGGGGGGCGACCAGCGTGCTGGATCCCACCGTCCTCACCGATGACAACGGCAAGGTGATCATCGCCAAGATCGCGGCGTACGGCGACACCGTGCATTCCTTCATCGACGTGTCCAACTATTCGGGAGACTTCCTGCCCGGCTATTCGCCGGTGGCACACGAGCCGGTTGACTCCACGGGCACGACGACGCCGCTGTACGCCCCCGCCAGTGCGGGGATCGGCATCGACTTCGTCGACCACATCGTGGCCAACACCCATCTGGGAGGGATGGATGAGTTGGCGGGCTTCTACTCCTCGATCATGGGGTTCAGCCAGTTGGTGCACTACGACGACGAGGCGATCTCCACGGAGTACTCCGCGCTGATGTCAAAGGTGCTGTGGGACGGCGACGGGCGGATCAAGCTGCCGATCAACGAGCCGGCCGAGGGCAAGAAGAAATCCCAGATCGAGGAGTACCTGGACTATTACGGCAGCCCGGGGGTGCAACACATGGCCCTGCACACCGATGACATCGTGGCCACGGTCACGCAGCTTCGCGCCAACGGGGTGCGGTTCATGCGTGTGCCCGAGACCTATTACGCCGAGCAGAAGGCCAAGCTGGATTGGGACAAGATTGCCGAGCCTCTGGAGGCCCTGGCCAAACAGAACATCCTGATCGACACCGATGAGGAGGGCTACCTGCTACAGATCTTCACCGAGCCGGTGCAGGACCGCCCCACGGTCTTTTATGAGATCATCGAGCGGCACGGCGCCAAGGGGTTCGGGGAGGGCAACTTCAAGGCCCTGTTCGAAGCCATCGAACGCGAACAGGACCTTCGCGGCAACCTGTGAACCGGTCAGCTGGGGCCCGGTCAGCTGAACACGGTCAGCCGAGGAAGGCCGCAGCCTGCCCGGCCACCGTGTCAGACAGCGCAGCGGTGCCGCCGAAGAAGGTGATCTGGGAGTAGGGGCCATGCTCCTGCAACCCATCAAGCACGGTGGAATCCATACCATCCTTGGCACTGAGCACCATCGGGATCAGTCGGCTGGCCGCGTAGGCCCCGCCGGATAGCCCATCCGGGAAGTTCTCGTAGGTGGCGAAGGCCACTTCGCCTCCCTCGGGATAGAGGTCCAGTAGCGCGGCGGACGTGATCGCCGGGTTGCTGCCGGCCACGCGGGAATCCGCGTCAGGCATCACGTCAACTGCCACTGCGCCCAGGACGAAGGTGGTGGCGTCGGGGTGGGCGGCCAGGTAGTCCTGCACCACGGCGGGGATTCCACTGGAATCGACCAGGACGGCCACCCCCCGAAACGACGGGGCGGTTGCGCCGGCCAGCAGTGCGTCGGCGAACTCGCCACCACCCGCCAGGAAGATGACATTCGGGTCAGGGTTGGCGGCCTGGGCAACGGCCACCGAGGTGGCGAAGCGGCTGTCCCCCGCGATCCGACTGACCGTGTGACCATCGGCTTCAAGCGTCGTGCGGACCGCATCGGACAACGCGGCGGTACCGCCCAGGAGGATCACATCACCAGAGCCTCCCAACGCACGCGTGATCTCATCCCGCACCGCCTGCGGAATGGTGTCCTTGGGGGTCAGCAGGACGGGGGCCTGACGCGCGGCTGCCAGCGGAGCCCCCACGACAGCGTCGGGGAAGTTGCCCGCGTCCGCCAGCAGGACCGCACCTGCGCCGCCGGGGCCAAAGGACTGCTGTGAGGTGGCAATGGCGGTGGTGATGCGGTTGTCCCCAGCCAGACGGGTCACCCGATCTGCCCCTGGTGGTGGGTTCAATGGCACCGCGACGAAGCCGCCGTCACCGGGGGCAAAGTCCGTCAGTGCGTTGTCACGTCCGCCGCTTGAGTCATAGCCCATGGTGGCCAGCAGTCTGATGGTGTCAGGACCCTGAACGCAGTCAGAGGGAATTGACGCCAGGTACTCCCCTGCCGAAAACACCGCCTGCCCGGAGCAGACCAGCGTCGCTGGAGAGGTGCCCTCCAGCACGAAGTACTCAAAGGCACCGTCACCTCGTTGCGTGCTGAGTTGGATCTCCCGCGTGGTCCCGTTGGCCGCGGTGTACAGGTAGGCCACGGCTGCGCCGAAGTCATCCCACACCGGATCCGTGGCCGGGTCGGTGCCGCCGGGCACGGTCATGCTCAATCCCAGACTGGCCGGGTTGTAATCGACGCAGAACTGCACGATGTCGGCTTGGGGCGCGACCTCCCGGGGCCCATCGGGTCCGCGGGTGGTGTCGTTCTGCGGGTCGGCAAAGCAGCCGTTGACCTGGAACGAGGAGGTGCTGTGACCGTTATCGCTGACGGTACCCAGCAGCGCGGGCTGAACCTCGGTCTGGGCCTGGGCCGGCCCCGCAAGCAGGGAACCCACCACCAGGAGCAGGGCAGTGATGAGCGACAAACGGTGACGCATGACTGGTTCTCCCCAAGAAGGTTCATCGGACCGGGCTGGCCCGGGTGAGTGACTGCGGTGGCCTACCGTGCCCTGCCGAAAGCCGTTCCCGCAATGGTCATAACACCATCGTCAGGATTTGACGCCGGACATCGTGTGTCCCATGAACGCCTCCAACACCTCGACGACATGGGTCTTGGCCCTGTCCCGCGCGACATCGGGGTCCTCAACATGCTGGACCGCCTCGGCGTAGAACTTCAGCTTCGGTTCTGTGCCGCTGGGCCGAACCATGACCCTGGTGCCGTCCTTGGCGACCAGCCGCAGCAGCGGGGTTGGGGGAAGGTCGATCTGCTCGATGGTCCCTTCTGCCGTGGTCATCACGCCCGCGTCGTGGTCCCACACCTGGACTATTGCCGAGCCGCCCAATTCGGCGGGAGGTGAGGCCCGGAGTCGGTCCAGCGCCTGCTGGACCACCGCCTCTCCGTCAGTCGGATCAAGCATCACCGAGCGTCCCAAGGTGACATGGGCGCCGTGGCGACGAGCCAGATCGTCCAGGGCGTCATCGATCGTGCGTCCCTGCGACTGCAGTCGCGCGGCCAGATCGGCGACCACCAGGGCCGCACTGATCCCGTCCTTGTCACGCACCAGGTCGCCAACGGACACGCCCAGGGCCTGTTCGTAGGAAAGGACCAGCGTTCCACCGTCGGCAGCCAACTCCTCAGCCCGCTGGGACAGCCACTTGAACCCGGTCAACGTCTCGACGTAGCCGGCCTGGTGCTGTGCGGCGATTTTGGCCAGCAGCGAGGAAGAGACCACGGTGGTGGCGACATGGGGTCGGCCACCCCGGGTCAAGGCCCCGCGGGCCAGGATGTCATCGGCCAGCAGCGTGCCGATCTCATCTCCGCTCAGCAGACGCCAGCCATCCCCGGCCGGAACTCCGACCGCGATCCGGTCACCGTCGGGATCGTTGGCCAGGATCAGGTCGGCCTGCACCTGGCTGGCCAGGGCGATGGCGGCATCCATGGCCCCCGGTTCTTCGGGGTTGGGGAACGACACGGTCGGAAAGTCCGGATCAGGCTGTTGCTGCGCCGCCACGGGGTGCACGTCGGCAAAGCCGGCGTCACGCAGAACGGTGGTGCACAGTGACCCGGCAACGCCATGCAGAGCGGTGTAGACGATGCGGATCGCCCTGGGCCCCTCAGGATCGATCAGTGCCCGGACTTGTTGGCCGTAGTGGTGTGTCACCTCCTCCGACACCGTCCAGATCAGCTCAGAGTCGGCGGAGGCCAGTGGCACATCGTCAAGTGAATGCACCTGATCGATCGCTGCGGAGATCTCGACGTCCAGTGGCGGCACGACCTGACGGCCGCCGGGCCCAAACAGCTTGTAGCCGTTGTCAGCGGGGGGGTTGTGGCTGGCGGTGATCATGACGCCGGCGGCGGCCTCGAGGTAGTTCACGGCATAGGCGAGCACGGGGGTCGGCACGATCTGCGGAAACTGCCACACCCCAAGACCTGCACCTGCCAGTACCAGGGCGGTGTCGGCGGCGAAGGCATCGCTGCCGTGCCTGGCGTCGCGTCCGACCACCACTCCTCGTGCGCCGGCGGCGCCGGCGGCCTGGTTCAGGCGGTCGGCCAGCCCGGCGGTGACCCGGCGGACCAACGCACGGTTCATCCGGTTCGGTCCTGCCCCCAGTGCCCCGCGAATCCCGGCTGTGCCGAACTCGAGTCGCTGGCTGAACCGGTCCTCGATGCCCACCTCGTCGCCGATGTCCAGTAGGCGCTGGAGTTCCTCACGGGTCTGCGGGTCGGGGTCCTCGGCCAGCCAGGCCAGCGCCTGGGAGCGATATTCCATGTGTCGGGCCTCGGCTGTTGTCGGTCGGCGTCACGGCGGGCGGTCAGCCTATCGGGTGCCAGCTTTTTCGGGCGCGATCGGGGCCTGCGGCCGCTATGGCCGCGTCAAGCTCCGATCGCGCCACAAAATGGGCAGAGGGGCACGTCCGCGCAGGAGCGGTCAGTGCCTGGGCGGCAGGGGCAGGGGTGGGACCAAGATCTCGCGGAAGGGTGGTCGCGGCAGGACGACGTTCCCGTCCACGGCCAACGCGTCGGCCTGCGCCTCGGCCTGGACCAAACGCCGCTCGGCCTGGCGGCGGGCGATCAATCCGACCAGCGGCGATGGCGAGTCCGCTGAGTCCGATCGGTCCGCCAGGGGTCCCGCTGCGGTTGGTGGTGACATCACCCGTCGGTGGCCGTCAGAGGAGGGCCCACCGATCAGGCGCTTCAGTGCCTCGGGATCCAGAGCGATCGAGGTGTCCACCACCGGGGGGGCATCCAACGGTGGCGGTGGATACTTGTGCCCGACCCCGCAGTCAAAGACGACCACACGTTCGTTGGCCGACACCCATCCCTCATCGGCCAACTCGGCGATCGCGGCGAAGGCGGTGGCGCTCTCGGGTGACACATAGCCCCCACCACGCTTGCCGACCAGCCGCTGGACCCTGTCGATGTCCTGCTCGGGTACCGCCACCGCGGTCCCGGCCGATTCCCGCAGGGCCTGCAGGATCAGCCGGTCGCCCACGGCGCTGGGAACGCGCAGACCGCTGGCGCGCGTCGTCGGGTTCTCCCACGGAGTGGCGGTCTCGGCCCCGTCGTGAAATGCCCGCACCATGGGGGCGCAGCCCTGTGCCTGGGCGGCCACCATACGGGGACGTCCCGAGCCGATGAAGCCCAGGATCTCAAGCTCCTCAAATGCCTTCCACATGCCGACCAGGCCGGTGCCACCTCCGGTCGGGTAGACGATCACGTCGGGGACCTCCCAGCCCAGCTGTTCGGCCAGTTCAAGGCCCATCGTCTTCTTGCCCTCGACCCGATAGGGCTCTTTCAGCGTCGACAGGTCGAAGGCGCCGGTGATCTGGGCAATCGCCTTGGACACCCGCCCGCAATCTGAGATCACGCCGTTGACCAGGATCACGCGGGCGCCGTTCATCTGCGCCTCGACGATGTTGACCGTGGGTGTGTCGGCGGGTACCACGACCGTGACGGGCAGTCCCGCCGCGGCACCGTAGGCCGCCAGCGCCCCACCAGCATTGCCGGCGGAGGGCACGATGAGGGACCGCGCCCCCAACTCCTTGGCCCGCGACACCGCCGCCGCCATACCACGGGCCTTGAATGCCCCGGTCGGATTCAACCCCTCGGCCTTGACCATCAGGTTGTCAACGCCCAACGCAGCGCCCAGACGCCTGAGGAGCAGCAGTGGTGTTGACCCCTCACCCAGGTAGATGATGTTGCTTTCGTCACGAACCGGCAGCAACTCGGTCCAGCGCCACATGCCCATCCCCTGCCTCTCGGCCAGGCTGCGGGGCGTCAGCGTCCGTGCCACCCGTCGCAGGTCATAGCGCGCCAGCAACGGTGCGCCGTCGACAGGGTCAAGGGTCTGCAGGACGTCGGCGTCATAGCGAGCATGACTGCGCGATCCCTCAAGGAAGGTGAGACAGGACTCCACGTGGGCAACGATAGGGCCTATGGGTACAAAACCAGTGAGCGTCCGTATCGACTACGGCCAGCACGAACTGACTGCCGACCACTTAGACCCTGACCCGCTTACGCAGCTGCAAAGCTGGCTTGACACCGCGGCACAGACTGACCAGCTGGCCGAGCCCAGCGCAATGGCCCTGGCAACCGTCGACCCCGATGGACAACCAGCACTGCGGACCGTCCTGCTGCGCCGGATCGCCCAGGGGCGGTTGCTGTTCTTCACCAACTATGGCTCGCGCAAGGCAGACCACCTGGCGGGGAACCCTTTCGTGGCCGGGCTGTTTCGCTGGGCCAACCCGGCCCGGCAGGTGGAAGTCCGTGGCCGGGTGGCACGGGCGACGCCCCAGGAGTCCGACGACTACTTCGCCTCGCGCCCCCGAGGTTCCCAGATCGGTGCGCACGTCTCACCCCAATCACGACCGCTGGCCGATCGTGCCACGCTTGACCACATGGTTGAGGAGGTGACAGCCCGCTTCAACGGCCTGGAGGTCCCCCGCCCCGATGACTGGGGTGGCTATGCCATCACTCCCTCATCGTTTGAATTCTGGCAGGGTCGAACCAGCCGCCTGCACGACCGCTTCACCTACGTCGCCGGACCGCAGGGCGCGTGGACCATCCAACGCCTGGCCCCTTAGCGAAACGCCAGCATCCACGCCCGCAGCGCCGCCCCGATCTCATCCGGGGAGTCCTCCTGGATGAAGTGGATGCCGTCGACGGTGACCTCGGTCTGGTTGGGCCAGGTTCGGCAGGTGTCGGCAAAGACCTGGCTGAGAAAGCCCGGCTCGGCGTGGATGTAGAGCTTGGGTAGGTCGGCAGTGGTCGGCAGCCACTGGGCGTAGTCGGTCACGATCTGGTGGACGTCGGCCGGTTCGCCGTCAAAGGGGATCTGGCGGGGCCAGGTCAGGGTCGGGCGGCGGCTCTCCCCCGCCTCGGTGTATGGCGCCCGGTACACCGCCATCTCCTCCTCCGTCAGATCGCGCATGACCGAGCCTGGCAGCACCCGCTCGACGAAGACGTTCTTGTCCAGCACCATCTCCTCGCCCGCCTCCGAGCGGAAGCCGGCGAACATGCGTTGGCCGCCCTCTGGCCAGTCCGAGAACGATGCCGGCCCGCAGATCGCCTCCATGTAACAGATCCCCGCAATCGCATCCCGATGGCGGTTCGCCCAGTCAAAGCCCAGCCCGCTGCCCCAGTCGTGGATCACCAGCGTCACGTCGCGAGTGACTCCCAACTCCTCCAACAGCCCGTCCAGATAGCGTCGGTGCTCGACGAAGGAATAGGAGTCGGGACCCGGTTGGTCCAGCTTTCCCGAGTCGCCCATCCCGACCAGATCAGGAGCGATCAGGCGCCCCAGATCGGCCACATGGGGCATGACGTTTCGCCACAGATAGCTGGAGGTCGGATTGCCGTGCAGGAAGACGATCGGGGGTCCCTCACCCTCATCGACCACCGCCATTCCAATTCCGTCGACGTCAACGGTCGTCTTCTCAAAGGGCATCGCGGTGCTGAGCGGCATCCACTGACTGTAGTCACCGGGTGGCCGTCTTGCGGATCCCTTCTACGCTGTGGGCATGGATGTCGACGATGCCGAGCTGGCCCAACTGGTCGCACAACTGGATCTGGTGGAGCTGACCGCTGAGGAGTGCACGGCCGTCTTGGATCTGACCCGGGTCGTCGCACACTCCGGGCAGCGGAAGTTCGGCCCCATCACCGCCTACGCGCTGGGCCTGTCACTGGGTGCCGACACCGACCCGACCGACCGGCTCACCCGTTTGCAGCGGGCGATCGCCACCATCACCGACCGCTCTGCAGCCACCGACTCGCGATGACCGACTCGCCATGACCCCCGCCAGGACCTCAACCAGTCGGACCAAGGTCCGTCGCTACTCCCCGGCTGACACCATCGGCGGACGGGCGACCCTGGCCGTCGAGGAGCCGCTGGAGATCCGTATCGACGGGGCTGTCGTGGCGACCACGATGCGCACGCCGGGCAACGACTTCGATCTGGCCCTGGGGTTTGCCATCACCGACGCGGCGCTGGACCCCGACGTCGTTGCCGGAATGAGCTACTGCGGCAACGAGGCAGGCGAGGTCACCATCAGTGGTGCCGCAGCCGACCTGTCGGGTCCCTATCGAGGTGACTTCAACATCGTCAACGTGGCCACCCACCAGGCGGGTGGAGCCACCGTCCACCGCCACCGGATCGCTCCCATCTCAAGTGCCTGCGGGATTTGTGGGGCCGATGTGATCGCCGATCTGACACAACGCGCTGGATCGGTCGCAGAGGACAGGATGCAGGTCCGTGACTCCACCGTCGTTGCGATCCCCCAGGTGGCCCGGGCATCGCAGCAGGGATTTGAGGCCACCGGCGCCACCCATGCCGCCGCGGCCTTTACCAGCGACGGTGCCCTGACGGTGCTGCGTGAGGACGTCGGCCGCCACAACGCGGTGGACAAGGTCATCGGTGCTCTGGCATCCGAGCAGGCACTGCCCGCCACCTCCATGGTGTTGTTCACCTCAGGCAGGGTGGCCTTCGAGATCGTCGCCAAAGCGCTGATCGCACGCTTTGCCATGATCGTCGCCGTCTCCGCCCCGACCTCACTGGCGGTCCAGACCGCTGAGGCCGCCGGCCTGACGCTGGTCGGGTTCGCCCGCGGTGAGGACTTCACGGTCTACACCCATCCCCAGCGGGTCATCACCTCCCAGGACTAGTCAGAAAAACAGCATAAAGTAGTCTTGAGTTACCCTGTGTGTGCGCCGACCCTGTGAGCAATGGGTTTTGCAGTCTCACGCAGGTCAGTTGCCAGCCTCCTCTGCCTGGTCATGTCGGTGGTGGGTCTGGCCCGGCGGTCTTCGGCTGGGTCGTGACGGCCCTGCTCACCCGGTCGACTCGGCTCGCTACCGTCAACTGTCGTTTCGCGCCCGCTCACCAATCGCAACGGTGGGGTCGGTGTCATACCAGACCTGTACCGAGGTTGATGCCGGCTGCACCGGCTCGGTTCCCTTCACCTTCTCCGGGGATGGTTGGGACACCTTCACCCTGGATCTGACCGACGGTCAGGGGAACCCGTGGTCCGGACCCATCTATGCACTGGCCATCACCATCGGCGGCAGCGACCAGCGCACCTTTGAGTTCGACTGGATGAGGCTGCACGAACCGGGTGAGGTGGTTGATGTCTCCTTCAGCAACCCCGGACTGGTCGGCAGCGCCCAGCTGTTCTGGGACGTCGACGCTGATCCGTCCAACAACACCCCGGACAATCCAGGGTGGGGTTCGCTTGCCTCCACCAACGGGCTAAGCGGATCGGGGGCGTTTGACGTCGGGGCCCGACGCGACGTCGTGGTGGTGGCAAGCGGTGATTCCTTCCCCGACGCACTCGCCGCGGGTCCCACGGCGACGGCGTTGGGGGGTGTGCTGCTGCTGACCAACAGGGACCGTGCCAGTGACGCAACCCGACGGTTCATAACCGAAGGTCCGCTGCAGGTCCTGCGGGTCGCCGGTGGTCCCGCTGCGGTCACGTCCACCGCCGCGCTTGCTCTGGCCGATGCGGCAGGGTTCTGAGCAGCCGTTCTACGCCGAACCAAAAGCCGCCAACAGGGGAACCATCATCTCGGCGGGCGTGAGGCTGCCGTGGCGGCTGAGCATGTCGTCTTCCCGTGGGGTGGCAGGGTCGGCAAAGCCGATGTCGGCGAACGGTGCCAGGACGACATCACCAATGCGGCGTCGGTGGTGGGCAGGGCCGCCCGGACCAAGCCAGCCGTCATCGAACAACTCCTCACGACTGAAAATCCAGGCTTGGTCGCCAAAACTGTCGGTGCAGGCCGTCAACAACTCCTTCTGCTTGTTCGGTGTTGCATACAGCGAGCGGAACCTGCTCTCCCCAGCCGTCCTGCGCACGAGTTGACTGACCGGTTCTGTCGAGACGATCCCGCCGGGGCCCACAGCCACATGGCCGTGGTCCGCGGTGATCACCAGGGCTCCGTCTGTGGGGATGATCGCCAGTAGTTCGGCCACCAACCGGTCGGTGTCAGCCAGTTCCATCTCTAAGGCCGGTCCGGACAGGCCGTGGGCGTGGGCAACCTTGTCGACGCCGTCGTAGTAGACGTAGATCACCCTGGCGTCGGTGGCCAGGGCAGCGCCGACCTGTGCCCGTAACACTGCCGGGGTCTGCCAGCCGTGAAATGGTGCGCCGCCCAGATGGGCATCGGTGAAGCCGGTCCCAGCGAATTCTGCCTTGACCACGATGGGCACCGGACGACCCGCAAACGCGGGGACGGGTTGAAGGTCCGTGGCCACCGGTCCTTTCCGACCGCCATCCAGACGCCAGCGCAGGACGTTCAACACCCCCTGTTCAAGGCCGACCCGATAACCCAGCAACCCATGTTCTGAGGGTGTCAGCCCGGTCGTGATGCAAGGCAGGCCGGTGGCGGTCGTCGATGGCACCGCGCAGGTGATCGCACCGCCCTGCATCGCGGCGATCGTGGGCAGGTGTTTGGCCTGGTTCTGTCGAATCTCCCAACCGAGTCCATCCACCACCAGGACCACGACACGGTTGGCATAGGAGGCGATCTCCGGCATCCACGCCGGGGTCACGGCAGCCTGTAGTGCGGGGATCACCCCTCCGATCCAAGCGCCGGCATAATCCGGCTTTACAGGCTGCGGTCGGTCGGCGCTCACCCCGCAAGCCTACGAGTGGGCGTCATCACGCCCCACGACCCCAACCATTCGAAAGCCTCAAACGTCATGCGATCCCGCAGCATTGTGCTGGGTCGGCACCTGCTTCCGGCGGTGCTGGCCGTGATGTTCGTGCTGCCCCTGATTGCCATGGTCATCGGCAGCCTACGTCCGGTTGGGGCGGCACCACCGACCGGCATCGAGTTGCTTCCCTCGGGCATCACCAGCGAGTCGTTTCGGCGCCTGAGCACGCTGTTGCCCATCGGGATCTACCTGCGCAACTCCGTCGTCGTGACGGTTCTGGCTGTGCCACTGACCGTTCTGGTGACCTCGCTGGCGGGCTTCGGAATCAGACTGTTGGACGGCAAGGCCAAACGTGCCGTCATCCTGGGCAGCATCCTCATCATGCTGGTCCCCACCAGCGCACTGTGGATCACACGGTTTCGCGTGTACGCCGGCCTGGGACTGATCGGATCCGTGCTGCCATTGGTCGCCCCAGCGCTGCTGGGTACCACCCCTCTGCTGGTTCTGATCTACGCCTGGTCCTTCCACGGGATCAGCGACTCCCAACTTGCTGCCGCCCGTCTGGAAGGCGCTACGCCCGCCACCGTGTGGTGGCGTATCGCGGTACCACAGGTCCGCTCTGCAACGTTGGCGGTGTCGGTGCTGGCCTTCACCTTCCATTGGGGCAACTTCATCGACGCCCTGCTGTACCTGCGTGGGCAGCGCAACTTCACCCTCCCACTGGGCCTTGACACGCTGAAGCTACTTCGACCAACCGAGTTTCCCCTGCTGATGGCCGGGGCGGTGGTCTTCACCCTGCCGAGCATCGGCGTCTTCCTGTTGGCCAACCGACTGTTCACCGACGATCCGGCCGCCGCACTCCGTGGCGACCATTGATGAATCAGGAAATTGTCCATGAGTCGTGTGCGTGTGACCGCCTTAGCGGTGGTGTCCTGTCTGATCCTTGTCGCCTGCGGCGGCGCTGGCGACCCCTCGGCGCAGGGCAACGAAACCGAGGGGGGATCCATACAGATCACCCTGTTCGGGGGGCCCGGCGAGATCGCCGGATACAACGAGATGATCCAGGCGTTTGAGGCAGCCAACCCCGACGTCCAGGTGACGTTGACGCCGGTGGCCAAGCAGGATGATCTGTTGGCCAACCTGACAACGTCGTTTGCTGGCGGCCAGCCCCCCGATGTGTTCCTGGTCAACTATCTGAAGTACGGCCAGTTCGCCGCCCAGGGGGTCCTGGCCGACGTGCAGGACTACGTCGACGACAGTGACGCCATCAGCCTGGACGACTTCGCCGAGCCTCCCCTGGACGCCTTCCGCTTCGACGGCCAACGCCTGACCTGCATGCCGCAAAACATCTCCTCCCTGGAGGTCTACTACAACGTTGACGCCTTCGAAGAGGCGGGATTGGACCGTCCGCAGGCTGGGTGGACCTGGCAGGAGTTCCTGGCTGATGCCCAGGCACTGACCGATCCCGACGCGGGGCGCTACGGGGTCGGGGTCGAGGCATCACTGCAGCGCCTGGCACCGTTTGTGTGGTCCGCCGGCGGAGATCTGGTCGATGACCAACAACGTCCGACGACCTTGACACTGGATGATCCGGCGACGCGCTCCGGCCTGGATTTCCTCTTGGACCTGCAACTGGTGCATGGCGTGGCCCCGCCTGATGTCGAGGAACAATCCCTTGAGTCCGAGGAACGCTTCATCGCCGGGGATCTGGGGATGTATCTCAACAGCCGCAAGTCGGTGCCGACGTTGCGTGAGGGCATCAGCGACTTCACCTGGGACGTGGCCCCCCTGCCGACCGCACCCGGTGGCACCCCGGCGACCGTCCTTCACGGCGATGCCTACTGCCTTTCCGCCGCGGGTAATCCCGACCTGGCGTGGCGACTGGTGGAGTTCGCTATGGGCAGGCAGGGACAGGAGATTCTGGCCCGCAGCGGTCGGACAGTGCCGTCACGGCTGGACGTCGCCGACTCACCAGCCTTCCTGGAACCCGACCAACCGCCTGCACATGCCGAGGTGTTTCTGGACGCGATTCCCACGATTCGTTCGCTGCCGCACACCGCGACCTGGTCGCAGATGCAGAACGAGGTCGACGACGTCTTCGAGGATGTCTTCTATGGCCGGGTGGACCGTGAGGAGGGCATCCAGGCAATGATCAGCACCGCCGAATCCCTGTTCGCCCTGGAGACGCCGGAGTGACCTCGGCCTGCTCACCCGGCACGGGCGCGGCACTGGCGTGGAACGGCGTTCGCCGGATCCATGCCGCGACGCGCCGAGCCCCGGCCGTCACGGCGTTGGACGCCTTCACCCTGGCTGGGCTGCCTGGTGAACTGCTGGTGGTGGTGGGCCCGTCCGGGTCGGGGAAGTCCACCGCGCTGAGGGTGATGGCGGGTATCGAAACGTTGCAGGCGGGAACCGTCCACATCAACGGCAGCGACGTGACGGCAGCGCCCCCGCACCAGCGCGACGTGGCGATGGTGTTTCAGGATCTGGCACTGTTCCCCCATCTGTCGGTAAGGGGCAACATCCTGTTCGGAATGGCGGTCAGATCCATGCCCGCGGCACAGCGTGACGGGCGCTTGGCGGACGTGGCGGGCCAGTTGGGCATCGAGGAGTTGTTGGAACGCCGGCCGGCGGAACTGTCCGGCGGCCAGCGGCAGCGTGTCGCGCTGGCCCGGGCCATGGTGCGAGATCCGGCGGTGTTCCTGCTGGACGAGCCACTGGCGAATCTTGATGCCCGGTTGCGGTTGGATGCCCGCTCGGAGATCGTGGCCCTGCAACGTCGCCTGTCGACCACGATGGTCTTCGTCACCCACGACCAGCACGAGGCGATGACGATGGGTCACCGTATTGCCGTGTTGCGCGACGGCCGCGTCCAGCAGGTCGGCACGCCTCGACAGATCTATGACCAGCCGGCAACCCGGTTCGTCGCCACCTTCCTGGGCGCCCCACCGATGAGCATTCTGCCGGGCGACACGCCACTGCGACGCGCGGGAGATGACTGCGTGGTGGGTGTACGTGCCGAGGATCTGGCGCTGGTCGAGGAGGGTCAGGCGGGGCTGGAGGGGCACGTGGTTCTGCGCGAGGACCTTGGCAGTGAGGTGATCCTGCAGGTGGACAGCCCTGCGGGAGCGTTGGCAGTGCGGCGCAGTACGGCTGACACCACATCGGTCGGGCAACGAGTCACCGTCGGGCTCGCCCACGGCGGGCGGGTGCATGTGTTTGCACGCGGCGACGGGGCTCGTCGGGGATGAAGGCCGCGTCGATCCGGTTTCTGGGTCCCTACATGGTCGGCGTCGTGGTCCTGATCCTTGTCCCGGCACTGCTGAGCGGATATTTCGCCTTCACCAACGCGACCGGGCTGAACTCACCCAGCCCGAACGGGCTTGCGAACTTCCATCGGATGCTGGCGGACCCGTTCCTACCCGATGCCCTGCGGGCCTCGGCGATCCATGTCGGACTGGCCGTGCCACTGCGCCTGCTCACGGCGACCGGCCTCGGCCTGTTGCTGGCCGCCCCACGCCGAGGCGGTCGGTGGTACCGGGTGGCGGTGTACACCCCGACGGTCATCCCGGATGTGGCCCTGGCACTGCTTGCCCTGTGGGCCTTCAACCCGTTGTTCGGACCGGTCAACCAGGTACTGGGCGCAGTGGGTCTGCCCCAGCCCGTATGGCTGTCAACGCCCTGGGGCGCCCGGTGGGCAGTGGTGTTGATGCTGGTGCTGCCAATTGGGGAGGCGTTCCTGATCGTGCTGGCCACCCGGCGCCAGATTCCCGCGTCGTTGTATGAGGCAGCCGCGCTGGAAGGCTATGGGCCGGTCAGGCGGCTGTGGCACGTCACGCTGCCGCAACTCAGCCCGATCCTGGTCCTGCTGGCGATCCGGGATGTCATCCTGACCCTGCAGGTCAACTTCGTGCCCGGCTACTTGTTGACAGACGGCAAACCCGGCAACGCGACGTTGTACCTGCCGCTGTACATCTATGACCAGGCCTTTGAGTTCTCCGGCTTTGGCTACGCAGCCATGATCACGCTGGCGATGACGGCCGGATCCGCGACGCTGATCGCGCTGATGCTGCTATTGGCCCGACGTTGGGGTCTGCTTCGCTGAGGTGGCTGACTCATCGCGGTCTGATCCGCCTGCCAGCAGCAACGCACCACCAGCCACCACCAGCCCGCTGACAACCAGGAAGGCCACCTTCGGGTTGAATCCCTGTGCCAGCAGTCGGGCCTGCCCGGCGACGCTGAAGACCGCAATACCAAGGACGATCAACCCCACCACCCCGATCGCGGCCAGCACCCGCCCGATCGTGATCCTGCCCTTACAGATTCCTCGCGGAACTGAATCATCCACAGGGGTCGCGACCACGAGGGGCTCGCATGTGACACGGACCCCTTTCTGGTCCTGACCGTGCTCGGGTTCATCAGGATCAGGATCTGGGCCTTGCTCCCGGGCGGGCTCAGGTTCGATGGAGTCGGTTGGTTGGTCTGTTTCCCCCTCCTCCATGCCGACGGCCTCGACCCATGCCTGCTGCACGGCCTGCTGCACGACCTCAAGGGTCATGTCCAAAATGATGGCCACGTCACCGGCGGGAAAGCCCACCTCCTCGACCAGCACGACGGCCTCCATCTCGTCAGTCCGGCGATCGTCGGTCTGCATCAACCAGTGCGCCAGGGAGAAGAACCCGATCTCGTCATCGACATCGGATTTCAGTGCTGCTTCAGCGACTTCGTCCAGCACCGCTTCGATCTGATCCTGCGGCAAGAAGACCCGCAGGTAGGTGATGAGCTGTTCTTCGGGGAAGTGCACGACCTCCTATGGTGCTTCATCTGCGCGCTAACCACTAACGGGGCTGCGCCCCCACCCAATGCGTGGTGCCGCCCAAGTGCCTAAGGTCATTCGATGCCAGCTTTGGACACGCCCCCACCTCGCGCCGATCGATCACGGTTCCCCGCAGAATTACGCGAGGTGAAGCGTGACCTTGATGCCGTTTTCACGGCCACCCCGATGTATGCGACCCTTGGGATCACGCTGCAGGACTGGGGTCCGGGATGGGCACAGTTGGACCTGTCACCGACGGCCGCGATGCTGAACCTGGCCGGGTCGGTCCACGGCGGCGCCATCTTCACCCTGGCCGACGCAGCGTTTGAGATCGCCTGCAACTCCTACGGCCGCGTCGCCGTCGCGCTTGAGACCACCTGCCATTACCACCGGCCCGCAGTGACGGGCACCCTGTTGACCGGGGATGCCTGGGAGATCTCCCGTGGCAACCGCACCGCCAGTTACCGCCTGCAGGTGTGCAACTCCGACCACGAGGTCGTGGCGTCCTACCTGGCCCTGGCCTACCGCACCTCGCGTTGGCACGTGGACGCGGCGCGACTCCCCGACGGTTGGGGGTAGAAGTCGTGCGGGGAACTTCGGACGGACTATGGGCGACCCTTGAGGTACGACCGCCATGACCCCGGAGACCAGGGATGCCGAAACCAACCGTCTCGCCGCCCTCGCCCGCGAGGGTGACAGTGACGCATTCGAAACACTCTGCCGCTTGCTGCGTGATGACGTGTGGCGATACTGCGCGGCCCTGCTCGGTGACCGTGAGCAGGCATTTGATGCGGCTCAGGACACCTTCCTGCGGCTGGTCAAGGCCATTGGTCGCTGGCGAGGGGACGCGCCCATCCGGGTCTTCGTCCTGGTCCTGGCCCGCAGGGCGGTCGCCGATCTCATCCGCACCGAACAACGTCGGCGGCGGATGGATGAGGTCTCCCGGGCCCAACCGGCGCCGACTGTCCCAGGTACGGGGACCATCGAGGTGGTCGCGTTGGTGAACGATCTGGATCCCGCACAGCGTCAGGCGTTCGTCCTGACCCAGGTTCTGGGACTGACCTATGACGAATCCGCCGAGGTCGCGGGAGTAGCGGTCGGGACAATCCGATCGCGCGTGTCCCGGGCTCGGGGCCACCTCGTCGCCGCAATCCACGCCGCACAGGAGGGTTAGAGCATGACGCCACACGATCCCCAAGCCGATGACCTCGAACGCGACGCGGTCCAGCGTTACCGCGGCAGGCTGGGCCACGCGCCGCCGGCCATCACCGACAGTGCGGTGGCGGCGTTCCGATCACAACGTGCCGCACACCGCGCGTGGACCCTGGCCCGTGTGCTGCTGGTCGTGGCTGGCATCGCAGGACTGGTCCTGGACCTACCGGTCGTGCTGGGCAGCGCCACCCACACCACGCAGGACGTGGCCGTGCTGCATGTCGCCCTGGCCGCCGGGTTGCTGGTGGCTGCCTGGCGCCCGGACCGCTACGCCAGAGGCCTGGCGCCCGTGGCCGTGATCGCTGCAGCGCTGCTGGTCCTGCCCAGCGCGACCGGCGTGGGAGCAGCAACCATCAGCCCGTTGGCAGAGGCAGGTCATCTGCCGGTGATTGCGGGAGCGGCAGCCCTGTTGTTGGGACCCTGGGGTGTGTTGCGTCGGCGATCTGCGGCCTGAGATGTCGCCTGGGAGCGCTACCGTGGCCGGGTGCGACGCCTGGGAATGCTGTGGGTTTGCGGGACAACCGCGGTGGCGTTGTCGGGCTGTGGTCAGGGCGGGCCCACTGCTCCTGCGGCCACCGCCGACTGCGGTCAGGTGGACTTCCCGGGTCTGCAGTCGGGCAGTCACCTGATCGGCGACATTGAGCCCCCGGTGCCCTACAACTCCACTCCGCCCACCAGTGGTTGGCATCGCTCCGGCGCCCCGCCCGCGGGTGTATTCTCCGAACCTTTGCCCGAACCGGCGCAGGTCAGCACGCTTGAGGCCGGCGGTGTTGTCGTCACCTACCACGATCTGGCCGATGAGGACCTGCAGATGCTGCAGGACATGGTGAGAACGAGGTATGCCGACAGGGTTGCGCTGACGTCTTACGACGCGATCGAGCCCGGTTCGATCGCGTTCACCTCGTGGGGCGCGCTACAACACTGCGATGCCCTGGATCTGGACGCTCTGGACAGCTACGTGGCCGACTACGCCTCACCCATCGAGGTTCACAGCTGATGGTGGCCATTGGCTCAGGGACGGATGGAGCGAGCCTGCATCCCGGCTAGATCGGCTGGACGGATCGATCGTCCAGCGCGGATACCGCTGTCATGGGGGCGGATCGCCGACATGACCGCTACGGCGCGAGGGACTTCCATGCCCCGACGGCGCAGTACCGCGCCATAACTGGCCGCAGCCAGCATCAGCACCAGGGCAAGAGTGGTTGCGTACCACGACGGCTGCACCACCGATAGCGTGGCAGCAGCCAGATCCTGAACCGGGGAAACCGCTGCTGCCAGCCCACCCGGTGGGGTGGTACTGGACCCGACGGGACCATTGGGGGCAACCTGCTGGCCGGCGATCTGCGGTGCCAGGACCAGTGGCGCGTTGGCGTCAAAGTTCGCCAGGTCGTTGGTCAAGGGAGATGTGGCGGTGCCAAGAGACGGCACAATCTGGGGTCCATACACCGAAATCGGCGGTGGCTGCACACCCTCGTCCAGTGGAAGTTCGCCCTCAACGGGTGCCTCTTCCGGCACATCCCCAGCGATTGCGACATCCTCGCCCTCGGGTGAGCGCGGCTCGGGCTGCGGTGCGACCGGCGGAGCGGCAACCTCCTCGGCGCCCCCGCCCTCGGCCTCAACCTGGCCTGGCTCTGCGGTCGGGGCCTCGGACGGCTCGCTGTCGGGACCGAGCGGTACCGGGATCAGGGTCTCCACACGCTCCAGTGGCCCGGGTTCTTCGGTGGCCTCAGGAGTCGGTGTCGGCGTCGGGGTCGGGGTCGGCGTCGCCATGGGAGCACCGCTTGCTCGAGCCATTGGCTGAGGGGCCTCCTCAGCAGAAACCCCCACCGGGAAGACCATGGCAGCCAACACCAGCAGGGCGAGCAATGTCGTCGTACGGCGCTCGGAGGCGCCCGTCAGATCCAGCATATTGTCGATCAGAGTACTGGACTGCACCCCACACAGTCGACCACATGGGACATTCGACGCGGCAAATGGTCATCCGTGACTAGACATCTCGCTCGACATTGGTGGTGGCCGATGGGCGGATAGGGCGCTGTCAGCCGGGTAGAGTGTTAGCTACACACCGCAAACCGCTAAGAACAGCAATCACCAAGGAATCCATGAGAGAGGAGGTCCCTGTGCGTGAAATCATCGGTATCCGCCGTGCAGGTGAGAGCGCCCTGCGGTTGTTGGCCGAAATGTGTTCAGATGACACCCTGCCCCCACGCGACACTGACGAGTCGGTGGATGCCACGATCATCTTTGCCGACATCGAGAACTTCTCCGACCTTGTGGCAACTGAGGGAGACGACGTGGCCACGCGCGTCCTGGACGCCTTGGACTGTGCAGTGGAGGCAGCGATCAGTCACACCACCTGCCGCGTGGTGAAGCGTCTGGGCGATGGCGTGATGATTGCCACCACAGACCCCGGGGACGGAGTGAGCACCGCCGCAAGTCTCTCGGGCGAATTCGCCGACGCACTCCGCAGTGAGCCCTTCGCCCTGCGACTGCGGGTGGGAGCGCACCGCGGGGTGGTCCGTCGCAGGGGCGATGATCTGATCGGCTACCACGTCAACGTCGCAGCCCGTGTGGCCGAACAGGCCAGCGGCGGGACCACGTTGATCACCCAGGCACTGCACGATTCGGTCCTGCTGTCGCAACGATTGGTCGCGCGACCAGCAGGAACGCTGGTGGCCAAGGGTGTGCCCGAGCGTCCCGTGCTGTACCGCCTGATTGACGTCGAGGCTCAGGACCTCTCAGCAATCAGCGCCTGACACCGGTCCTCGGTCAAAACGATCGATGGACCCGCCGAGGCGAGTCCATCGATGGTTTAGTCGTGTCTGCCTTACTCCCAGGCAGCCACCTTGGGATGATCCACACCCGACGCGCCGACCTTGGCTGCTCCTCCTGGGGATCCCACACCTGACACGGAGTCATCGAAGTACTCCGCGTTCACTGGCGTGAACTCCTTCCATTCGTCGGGAACATCGTCCTCATAAAAGATTGCCTCGACGGGACAGGCCGGCTCGCACGCGCCACAGTCGACGCACTCGTCCGGATGGATGTACAGCATCCGGTCACCCTCGTAGATGCAGTCGACCGGGCATTCTTCGATGCAGGCCTTGTCCTTCACGTCGATGCATGGTTCGGCGATCGTGTAGGTCATTCTGGCGCTACTCCTGTGTGCTGGATCATCAGCGATCCGGTGTCGATGTCTGTTGCGTCGGTACCGTCGGTACCCAACTGTAGGGCTGGGAACCGTTGCCGACACTCTACCCTGTGTCGTGGTCATGAATGTACTCACGACGTCGACTGACGATTTGACGCTGGAGGGGCGTTTCCAACGACCCCAGACATCTGTTCTCGGTGGCGCGTTGATCCTGCATCCCCATCCCGCTTTCGGTGGTCACATGGATGTCTGGCTGCTGCCGTCGATCGCGCAGGCGTTGGCCGAGCAGGGGTGGGCGTCGTTGCGGATCAACTTCAGAGGCGTCGAGGGTTCACAGGGTGTCCAGTCCGGTGGTCGTGACGAGAATCGTGACGCGGAGGGCGCGCTGGAGTGGCTGCGCCGGGAGGTGCCGGACGTGCCGCTGGCAGTCGTCGGCTGGTCATTCGGGGCGATGATCGGCTTGCGGCTGGGACTTCTGGTGGACTGCTGGGTCGGGATCGGTCCTCCCACACGCCGGATTCCACAGGTGCCGCTTGAGGGCACGCTGATCCCGGATGAACTGCCGCCGCGCCGCACGGTCATCGTGGGCGAGCATGATCAGTTCTTTCCTCCCTCCACCGTTGACGTCATCGAGGCACACCAGGTGGTCGTGGTCCCCGGCGCGGACCATTTCATGTTCGACCGAGATCCGGAGGTGGCCCGCAAGGTGTGTGAGGCAGTGGAACGGCCCCTGTACGAGGGCGCTGCATGACCCCTCATCTGGGCGGTCGGTACGTCGTGCGCATCACGCCGGCCGACGTGGGCAGGCGCGTGAGCATCAGGGCCCGGACTGGCGAGGACTCCGGCGGTCCGCGCTTCACCGACACGCTGGGAGTCCTGCTGAGTTGGGATGAGGGGACCTTGCGGGTACGCCGGCGTGACGACAGGGTGGTCGAGGTGGCCGAGGTGAACATGGTGGCGGGCAAGCTGCTCCCACCGGCACCTCCACCCCGACGTGGTCGCTCACAGCCCGAGTGAGGAGTCCTAGAACGGCACCTGGCGATGTTCAGCTGCCCGCTGGTCCGCCGATGATTCATCGTCGGCAGGGTTTGCCGGATGATCGCGGGGTGGCGGCCGGCCCAGTGGGGGTGGGGCGTTCAGGCGTGGTCGGGTGGTGTAGGTGTGTCGGCCGATGGTGGTGTACAGGGTCCCGTCAGGGTCCATGCGCATTCGCCAGCGTCCACGGGTGAGGGGGGTGTGGTCGGGACGGCAGATCAATGCCGTGTTACCGATATGACGTAGTTGTGTCCGCATGCGGTACCGTACACCACCATGACCACCACCACCACAAGAACCGAGCGGGTGGCGCTGTACGCCCGCATCAGCCACGACGACCGCGGCGACGCCCGAGGGGTCGGCCGACAGCTCACCGACGCTGAGGCGCTGGCTGAGCGCAACGGCTGGACCGTCGTGGACCGCTACACCGACAACGACATCAGCGCCTACTCGGGGAAGGCGCGACCGGAGTACCAGCGGCTGATGCGCGACGTCGCCGCCGGGGGCATCGACCGGATCGTGGTCTACCAGTCCTCGCGGCTGTGGCGGTCAAGGACTGAACGTGCGGGCGACATCGACCGTCTCGCCGCCCACCGGGTCAACGTCACCGCCGTGTCCGGTCCCGACCTGGACCTGTCCTCGGCATCGGGCAGGATGCTGGCGGGCATCCTCGGGGAGTTCGACACCGCAGAATCGGCGATCAAGAGTGAGCGGGTCAGCCGGGCGATCCGCGAACGGGCCGAGCAGGGGAAGGCAAACCGCGTGGCGTATGGATGGGAACGGACCTACACCCACGGCGACCAGTGGAAGGGGACCGGCTGGACCGATGGCGTGCACCCCGTGCAGGGTGCTGTCGTGCGGGAGTGCGCCGCCCGCGTCATCGGCGGGGACGGGCTGCACGGCATCGCTGCTGACCTCAACGCCCGCGGGGTACCACCACCACGCCGGGGTGAGTGGACCGGCGGCACCGTCCGCGCCCTGCTGCTGCGGGAGTCAAACGCCGGCCGGGTGGTCCACCAGGGGGAGGTGATCGGCGTCGCCACCTACCCGGCACTGCTGACTGAGGACGTGCACCGGTCGGTCCGCAGCATCCTGACCGACCCCTCGCGCAAGGTCAGCCGGGGCAACACCCGCAAGCACCTGCTGAGCCTGGGCATCGCGGTCTGCGACGCCTGCGGCGGTGAGGTGTCGGTAGCGAACCGCACCCGTAAGCCCGACGGCGTCGAGG
>JBPCKA010000039.1:0-31263 GCA_051004735.1 Euzebya sp.
GAACCCACGGGGGCGGTGACCCCACAGCCGGTGTCGCCACATCTGCGGGATTGCCAAGCCTCCGAGGAAAATGATCTTTGAACGAGCTCATCCTTAGTCGCCAACGCGACGAGGAACGAGGAAACCCAGGCGAACGTCGAGGAGCACGAACGCCGACGGGGGGTAGGAGGACCGCAGCATGCCCACGGCGCACATCCTAGAGAGGACCCGATAGCCCTACGGCCCGGGCGTCGTGCAATCGCATCTGACCCGTCCGATACGGCGGCCATGAACAATGGCAGCTCGCAGATCCGACTGCTACCGTGCGCCCGCCTCGTGCCGTTACGGGGTGGGGAGCTGACGTCGACATCGCCGCCCCCCGAGTGACGTTCGGTGCGCGCATTATCGGGCGCCTCGGATGGCGTGACCCCCGGTTGAACTCCCAATCTCCGAAGAGGGAGCACCGAACCTTGGCGCCCCATACGCGCCGATCTCGAGTGGTCCCGGGGTGCTTCGGCACGGGGCTATGTCGACCAGCTTCTCCGAGACCGGCCCGGATCGTCGGAGACAGGTTGGCGTCGAGAAGAAACCTCACGCAGGGCGAGTCACGGGCAGTTCCCGTTCATCGGCCATGGCCGCCGCGTACTCGAGAACTGCGAGGATGTCGTCGCGCTCTAGATACGGGTAGTCGACGAGAACCTCGTCGATCGTCCGCCCGCCGGCGAGCTGACCAAGCACCGTCCCTACGGTGACTCGCATCCCCCGGATGCAGGGTCGACCGCCCATCTGGGCGGGGTCGATCGTGATGCGCGTGAACGCCATACCCTAAGGCTACGCACCAGCCGCACCGAGCGGTCCACGCGATCCGCGCCGACCGACGCTCACACCACCCGATTCGGGCACGCCGCCATGCATGAGAACCGGCGTTAGCGCGGGCGACGCGGCGCGTTGCCAGCCCGGCTCCGCGGGAGTAACCGGTGGGAGTTACCGCCGCAACATTCTGTAGAGGAGAGACGTCTGGGGACGTCAGGACACCGGCACGTCTGCACATGTCAAAAGTGGAGCTGGGGGGAATCGAACCCCGGCCTCAGAGGGGTCGCGAAAGTCCTGGTCAGAGCGTTGCGGCGGCCGAGATTGCGGCTGGTGGGAGTTACCGCGGGAGTTACCGCACCCGACCTGTACCGAGCCTTCGTCTGGCTGTACGCCACGGACGGTCGTGGGTCTTGGTGGACGTCGGTGGACGCGTGCTCCGTTTCGTCGCTTCGGAGGCAGTGTCCGTGGTCGTCCACAGACGTCTGTGGGTTATGGGATCGGATGTCGAACATGTCATCCGTGCCGTAGGTCGGACCTGGCCGTCGTCGGCACGGTCTTACGCTCCGCCGACAGCGGCTATGGCCGCTGGTCCGGTGGCGGGGTGCTGGACTGCTGGATCTGCTGGTCGTCGCTGGGTCCGTGACTCGGCAGTTCGACGAGGAATCGAGCGCCGCCGGTGTAGTTGGTGTCGAGGGCGATGGTGCCGTTGTGGCGTTCGATGATGGCTTTGGTGATGGCGAGCCCTAGGCCGGTGCTGGCGCCGCTGCTGATTCGGGCTTGGTCGGTTCGTCCGAAGCGTTCGAAGATGCGGTCTCGGGTCGATGGTGGGATGCCGGGGCCGTCGTCGGTGATTCGGACCTGCGCGCTGCTGTCGGTCTCGTGTATGTCGATGGTGATGGTGTGGTCGGCGTGTCGTTCGGCGTTGTCGATGAGGTTTCGCACGGCGCGGGCGAGTTGGCGAGAATCTCCGGTGACCTGGATGGGGGAGACGCCGGAGAGGTCGAGGGTGATTCGTTCGTGGTTGCGGAGGTGGCGGGTTTGGTCGTGGACGAGGTCGTCGAGGTCGACGGGGTCCTGGCGGCTGGGCACGCGGTGTTCGTCGTGGCAGGCGAGTTCGAGCAGGTCGGCGACGAGGTGCTGGAGGTGGTCGATGTCATGCAGGACTCGCTGATGGGTGGCGAGGAGTTGCTCGGGTTTGGCGTCGGTGCGGAGGTCGACTTCGAGGTGTCCTGGCATGCGAGTGAGGGGGCTGCGGAGTTCGTGTGAGGCGTCGGCGACGAACTGCTGCTGCCGTGCGTGGCCGCCCTCGATTCGTTCGAGCATCCGGTTCATGGTCGAGGCGAGCCGCCCGAGCTCGTCGCTCGACGCGCCGGGGGAGACGCGGCGATGGAGGTCATCTGCCGCGATGGTGTCGACCTCGGCTCGGATCTTGTCGACCGGTCGGAGCGCTCGGCCGACCAGGAGCCAGCTGATGCCGGCCACAACTGCCGCGCGACACGTCGCCCCACCCACCGAGTGGACCGAAGTTGCGTTCCATCACACCGGCTGCGAACTCGGGCGTGAAGTGGACGGCTCTGCGCCGCGCCCGGGTCCCAGATGGGAGCCCGCCAGTCGAAGACCCGCTGCGGTCGAGCTTGCTCCGGCGCGGGATGCACCGGAGGTCCTGGAAGCATCGGAACATCGCCTCGGCGTCGACGTCCTCGATACCGACTGGGAGATGCGGTGCATAACGTCGACCGGCTCAGGCGAGAACCGGTTCACGCAGCCGAAGTCGAGGAAAGTGACGGTGCCGTCATCGTGGAACAGGTAGTTGCCGGGGAGCGGGTCGGCGTTGAAGGTTCCGAAGTTATACAGGGAACCGAATACGAATGTTGTGGAGCTGTGGGGAATCGAACCCCAGGCCTCCTCGATGCGACCGAGGCGCTCTACCAACTGAGCTACAGCCCCCTACGAATACAACGCACAATGATAGCGGCGGCTAGCGGAGGCCGCGATCACACTCGCGCGGAACCGACATCGACCCGCCCGCTCCCGTTTCCTCGCACAGATTGCACATCCCTGTGCGTAATGTGCCGCACGCAGAGTCATACACGCAGGTCACTGGCACCACTCCTCACACATTGACCAGTCCCGCACAGGGGCCACACCCGCTCCCTGTTCAATCCGTGCGGTTGGAGGGGGTGTCGGTGTCCGTGCGGTTCACCGAGCCGCGCGACCGGCTGAGGTCAGGCTGCGTGGTCGTTGATCCAGACCGGGGAGCCCGAGCGATGCCGTGTGGTCGAAAAGCCGCCCTTGGGGCGGGGGGTGCCGATCCCGGCGCCCGGACTGGCCCGGCGGCGACGGCGACGGACCTGCTGTTGGCGTTCCCGCAACTGGTGCAAAGCGACGCCCATGATGACCCACAAACCCACGATCGTGATGCCCACCGTCATGATCGGGACCTCCATGATGACGGCCGCCAGGGCCAACACCACGCTGAGGATCCCGACTCGCTGCAGCACCTCGCGACGACGACGCCGCAGCACGGCGCGGCGTCGAGCTTGGCGCGCGATGGTCTCGGCATCGTCGAGGACCATCAATCGCCGTCCAGGCTGGCGCTGAGTAAGTGGTGACATGAGGGACATCAGGTGTACCAGAAAATCCCGGTTGTCCACCTGACCAGATGACCGGCTCATCACCGGACGTGATCGCCGGCTGCCAGTTGGTCAACCGCGTGGGCCAGAACCGGGACCACCACCTCAATGGATTCCCGCGCACCCTTGGGGGAGCCGGGAACGTTGATGACCAGGGTGCTTCCGCGGATTCCTGCGACTGCTCGCGACAACATCGCCATGGGCGTGATCTGCAGGGATACCGCCCTGATCGCCTGGGCCATACCCGGCACCTCGCGGTCGATGACATCCAGGGTGGCCTCAGGGGTCGTGTCCTTGGGGTGCAACCCGGTCCCGCCGTTGGTGATGACCACATCCGCCTCCACGCACGCGGCGATGATCGCGGCAGACACGCCTTCGCGTCCATCGGGCACTACCGTGATGCCCGACACGGTGAACCCCGCCGCCGTCAAAACCTCGGCAACAGCCGGGCCAGCGGTGTCGGAATACACCCCGGCACTGGCGCGCGTCGAGACCGTGATGATCGCGATGGTCACGTCTGTGGGGTTCATGTCGACTCCTCCAAATCGGCACGAGACCAGTCGCCGCTCTTGCCACCAGTCTTGGTCTCAAGCCGAACATGCTCGATGACGGCCCCCTTCTCCACTGCCTTGGTCATGTCGTACAGCGTGAGTGCCGCCGTCGAAGCCGCCACCAACGCCTCCATCTCCACGCCCGTGCGGTCCGCTGCGCGCGCGGTGGCCAGGATGTCGACCCGTCCCTGATCGACATCCACCGTGATCTCCACCTCCACCCCTGCGAGCGCGATGACATGACACAGCGGGATCAGGTCCGGTGTGCGCTTGGCCGCCATGATCCCCGCCAGGCGGGCGGTGGCCAGGGCGTCGCCCTTTGGCAACCGTCCCTCAACCAGCATGGTCGCGGTCTGGGGACGCAACCGCAGGACCGCCGAGGCCACAGCCACCCGGGTCGTGACTGACTTTTCAGCCACGTCAACCATCCGAGCGTGACCGCGTTGGTCGAGGTGGGTCAGACGTTGACCGGAATCAGTCATGCGAGCCACCTCATGACGGATCGACCAGCAGATGGACCACCACTGCCTCACCCGCGTCCATGGAGGTCCGGTCGGCAGGTATCTCGGCCAGGCCGTCCGCCAGGACCATCGACCGCAAGATCCCAGAGCCCTGTGCCCCGGTGGTGCGGGCCAGCCACTCCGAGGAACCACGTTCCAGCATCACCCGCAGGAAGGAAACCTTGTGCTCAGGGCTGCGAATGTCCTCAGCCAGACGAGCAGTCACCCGGGGGCGGTTCAAGTCGACCCGGCCCTGCATCCGGCGTATGGCCGGACGCACGTGAATCTCAAAGCTCACCGCACACGACACCGGGTTGCCCGGTAGCCCGAAGACCGGAATCCCCTCGATCATCCCAAACGCCTGCGGCATGCCGGGCTGCATGGCGACCTTGCAGAACGCCACGTCACCCATCTCGGCCATCACCTGCTTGGACAGGTCGTAGCGTCCGGCGCTGACGCCTCCGCTGGTGACTAAAACATCGGCGGTGGCCAGCGCATCGCGGAAGGCCTTGCGCAGGGAAGCCCGATCATCCGGGACGATCGGCTGGCGGTAGGCCATCGCGCCGGTCTCGGCGATTTGGGCGGCGACACCGTAGGAGTTGGATTCGTGGATCTGACCGGGTCGCAGTGGCTGGCCGGGTTCCACCAGTTCATCCCCGGTGGCCAGGGTCGCCACCCTGACCCGCGGATGCACCTCCACGCGGCCGATGCCCATCGCGGCCAACATCCCGATCTCCGAGGGCCCCAGCACCCGCCCGGCCGTCATGACCGTCTCGCCGGCCCGAACACTCTCCCCCACTGCCCGGATATTCTCACCACTGTCAGGTCGGAGGGACAACACGATGTCGCCGTCCTCCTCGGTGACCAGTTCCAGGGGAACAACCGCGGTGGCGCCGGCGGGCATCGGTGCCCCGGTCATGATCCTGATCGCCTGACCCTGCTGAGGGGAGGGTAGGTCGGCTGCCCCCGCAGCGATCTCTCCTGCGACGCGCAGTCGGGTGCCCTGGTCCACCTCGGCGGCCCGGACCGCGAACCCGTCCATGGCCGAGTTGGCGAACGGCGGGATGTTTCCGGGCGCCGTGACATCGTGGGCCAACACCAGACCGCGGGCCTCAAGCAGTGATGACGATGTGGGCTCCAGCGGCGCGATCCGGGCCAGGATGCGGCGGCGGTACTCCCCCAAAGAGATCAACTCGGCCGGGTCTACGTGGTGGCGGTGTCCCATCGGAACTCCTAGTCCAGACCGGCGACGAAGGACTTCAGGAACTGACGGAACTCCGGACCCAGGTCATCACGGGCTGCGGCGAGTTTCACCGTGGCCTGCAGGTAGTCGATCTTCTGTCCGACGTCGTAGCGAATGCCCTCGAACTTGATGGCACGGATCGGTTCTTCGCGTGCCTGCACCCGCATGGCATCGGTCAACTGGATCTCACCACCTCGCCCGGGTTTGGTCTGGCCGATGTGGTCGAAGATGTCTGGCGTCAGGACGTACCGCCCGATGATGCACAGGTTGGATGGGGCGTTGGCCTTGCCCGGTTTCTCGACCAGGTCGGTGACCCGGTACACGCCCTCACGGTCGGGGTCGGGCTCCGCGGCCACAACGCCGTAGCGCGACAGGTCCTCGTCGCCGAACTCCATCACCGCGATGACGGTTCGCGCCGATTCCTCAGACACCTCGACCATGCGTTGCAACAGCCGTTCGTCCTCACCGATCAGGTCATCGCCCAACAACACCGCAAACGATTCATTGCCGACGTGATGGCGGGCGCACCCGATGGCGTGTCCCAGTCCCAGGGGCCTGCCCTGACGGACGTAGTGGATCAGGGCCAGGTTCGTGACGGCCTGGACCGCGGCCAGCAGATCCTCCTTGCCGGTGGCAGCCAACTGCCGTTCCAACTCAACGGCGTGGTCGAAATGGTCCTCCAGCGCTCGCTTGCCTCGTCCGGTGACCAGCAGGATGTCGTCCAGGCCCGCTCTGACGGCCTCCTCCACCACGTACTGGATGGCGGGCTTGTCGACCAGGGGCAGCATCTCCTTGGGTTGAGCCTTCGTGGCCGGCAGGAACCTGGTGCCAAGTCCCGCTGCCGGAATTACCGCCTTTCGAGCACGCACGTCAATTGCCTCACTCTCGGGTCACGATCGGGCTTGACCGGCATGCTAGTGGTCACTGATGGCCCAGACACCGACCTGCGGTGGTCACGACCACCTGCCCAACACCCCCACTACGCGTTCAGCCGAAAAGGCCGCACTGCGTGCTGGCGCCCTGCGGGATCGCAGCGAACTGCCGACGATCTATCGTCAGCAGGCCGACGCGGCCATCGTGGCGAGTGTTGCGGATCTGATCGACGCGCTGGGGAACGTGCGGTGTGTGGGTCTGTATGCAGCCATTGGCCAGGAGGTTGATGTCGATGCCCTGTCCGCGCCACTGTCACGACGCGGACTGGAGGTGGCCTATCCCCGAATCCAAGACGTCAGCACCATGACATTCCACCGCTGCGATGAGCCCCCGAACACCGCACGTGGTCGCCCGCCGATCCGTGAGCCTGACGCCAACGCCCCCCTCGTCAAACCCGACGTCATCGTGGTTCCGGCACTGGCGTTTGATCCAACGGGACGACGCCTGGGGTACGGCCGGGGCTACTACGACCGCTACTTGGCCCCGGGCGTCCAGGTCATCACGATCGGGGTGTGCCACGGGCGGATGCTGATGGCTGAGGTACCCACCATGCCCCACGACGTGGGTGTCGACGCGGTCGTTACCGAGAACGCGGTGTACCGTTGAGGGCAATGCCCACCTATGAGTACGAATGTCTGCCTAATGGGCACCGCTTCGAGGTGAAGCAGTCCTTCACCGACGACGCCATCACCGTCTGTCAGGACTGCGACGAGCCGGTACGCAAGATCTACAGCGCCGCCGGAATCGTCTTCAAGGGGTCGGGGTACTACGTCACCGACACGCGGAAGAAGGCCAAGTCGGAAAAGTCAGGGTCGGAAAAGTCAGGGTCGGAAAAGTCAGAAGCCAAGGACTCCTCGAAGGCCGATTCCAAGTCGGGCGGGACGAAGGACGCCTCGTCCGGTTCGTCGAAGTCGGATACCTCGTCGGGGCCCTCCACGAACGGGTCGTCATCTCAGAAGGGCTCCTCTCAGAAGTCCTCTCAGACGGCATCATCCAAGTCCTCCAACTCGGATTGAGTTGTGGTTGCGCGCCATCCACAGGCCCACGTCGATGTGGGCATCGTCGGAGGCTCGGGCTTTTATGAATTTCTGACCGACACCACCCAAGTGGAGATCGACACCCCGTACGGTCCGCCGTCAGCTCCCGTGTTCGTCGGCAAGATCGACGGTCGCGACGTCGGATTCCTACCACGCCACGGGACGGACCACAGCCTGCCGCCGCACCGTGTCAACTACCGGGCCAACATCTGGGCGATGAAGCATCTGGGCGCCAGTGACATGATCCTGACCTGCGCGGCCGGCAGCCTGGCACGGTCAATCGCCCCCGGCTCCTTCGTCATCGCCGATCAGGTGGTGGACCGGACCCAGGGGCGCCCCGACACCTTCTACGACGGTCCTCAGACCGTTCACATCTCCTTCGCCGACCCCTATGACGAGGAGATGCGACAGGTGGGAATCAATCAGGCGCAACGCATGGGCCTCACCGTCCACGAGCACGGCACGATCGTGGTCGTCAATGGCCCACGGTTCTCAACCCGCGCCGAATCCCAGTACTTCTCCCGACAGGGCTGGGACGTGATCAACATGACCCAATACCCCGAAGTCATCCTGTGCCGCGAGTTGGAGATGGCGGCGCTGAACATCACCCTGATCACCGACTACGACGTCGGCCTGACCAAAGATCCGGACATCGGCGAGGTGACACATGCTGAGGTCCTGACCGTCATGGCCGAAAATACCCACAAACTGCGTGACTTGCTGCTGGCCGTGGTTCCCGCGCTCCCGCTCTCGCCGGGACGCCCCGCCCTGCAGGCACTGTCGCAGACACAGGGCTGACCAACCCAGGTCTGACCAACAGGGCTGACGAGCCTCAGCGAGTCACACGCAAAATACTTTGGCGCAACGGTTGACCCTCACGTTGGGAGAGGGGTCACAGTGGGGTTTGTGGCCAGAACGTCTGGCCGCCCCGACTACCCAGGAGTACGTGGTCATGCGCACCGTGTCCGAAGTGGCCGAGCTGGCAGGCGTCACGATACGGACGCTGCACCACTACGACGAGATCGGTCTGCTGATCCCCAGCAACCGCACCCCCGCTGGCTACCGGATGTATGACCGTGAAGATCTCAGACGGCTACAGCAGATCCTGTTCTGGCGGGCTCTGGGGACGCCCCTGACTGAAATCCAGGCGGTCCTGGACGACCCGGCCTATGACCGGGTCCAGGTGCTGACCCGGCAACGAGCGGTCCTAGCAGAACAAGTTGGCCAGGCCTCCAGGATGCTGAAGGCCGTTGATGCCGCGCTTGAGGAAGCGCAAGGAGGTAAGACCGTGAGCGAGAGCGAAATGTTCGAGGCGTTCGACAATGCCGAGTATGCCGAGGAAGCCGAAGCCCGCTGGGGCGAGACCGACGCGTGGCGTCAATCCCAGGAGCGCACCAAGAACCTGACCGATCAGGACAAGGCCCGAATCGCCCGCGAGGGCATCGAGCATGCCCGGCGCCTGGCTGACGCCATGACCTCCGGTGTGGCCGCCGACTCTGCCCAAGGCATGGACCTGGCCGAAGAGGCCCGGTTGAGCATCGACCGACAATTCTATGACTGCCCCAAGGAGATGCACGTTCACCTAGGGCAGATGTATGTGGATGACCCGCGTTTCACCAAGTACTACGACCAGCACGCCGAAGGGCTGGCGGTGTGGTTCCGGGATGCGATTGTTGCCAATTCCCGGCGTTGATCGCAGGGCCGTGCGGGTTGTCCACAGGTGAGGGCTAGTGGTGGTCCGCTGGGGACGGTGAGTGCGGCATGGTTGTGCCGTGCCATCACCGCTCCAGGGACCGCCACCGGCTCTGCCCCGTCGCCTAGATCTCCTGGCCGATCGATGGGCGCGCCTGCCTCCGCGCCTGAGGATCGTGCTGGTCATCATGCTGATGATGGCCTTTGTGGCCTGGCAGGCGAACCGGTTGACCGCCGCGCAAGCCCAGTGGGGCGGGGCAGGCGAGCGCGTGTGGCGGGCCACGCAGACCATCGCTGCCGGTGAAGCGTTGGGAACCAGGGTGCAGCCGGTCCGTCTGCCGCGGGCGGCGATACCCCAGTCGGCCGTGACCGGGCCGGTGGATCGTGTGATGGTCCTCAGCGTTCCCCTGGTCGAGGGAGCCTTGCTGACCCAGGTGCACCTCTCGCCGGTGGGGCCAGCCGTCGCCCTGCCCGCCGACCAGCGCGCGGTCCCTATCCCGGTGGAACGCAGTTGGGGGATTGAACCGGGGGTCGTGGTGGATGTGTGGGCAGTGCTCGACCGTGATGCCACGCCGGAGCCACTGGCCCAGGCCAGGCCGGTGCTGCAACTGAGCCAGGATGGCCCGCGACCGGTCGCGCTGGTCTCGCTGCATCAGGATGACGTGGCGGCTACGACCGCCAGCCTGGCGCGGGGACGTGTCCTGCTGACCCTGCGGGCCGGTGGGTCCGGCGGCTGAGGCGCGACCTACCATCGGCGATCATGATCGCTGCCTGGATCCAAGCCCTCATCCTCGGAGTCGTCCAAGGGCTGACCGAGTTCATCCCGGTGTCAAGCTCGGGCCACCTTGTGCTGGTGCCCTATCTGCTGGGCTGGGAGCGACACAGCCTGGCCTTCGACGTGATGCTCCATGTAGGCACGATGTTTGCGGTGCTGCTGTACTTCCGCGCAGAGCTGCTGGCCATCGTTCGGGGGATCATGCGACTGGACACCTCGCCGCAGGGACAGATCTACCGCCGCGTCGGGCTGTTCATCCTGCCGGCCAGCGTCCCCATCGGACTGGTCGGGATCCTGTTCGCCGACCAGGTCGAGAGCGTGTTCGAATCACCCGTTGCGGCATCGGTGCTGCTGTTGGTGACGGCGGGGTTGCTGTTGTCACTGGAAGCTGTTCGCGCTCGTCGGGTGGCAACCGCGACGGCGGTGGCGGTTACGGCGGTCGAACCATCATCCTCGGCCCAGGTCGGGCCCTGGTCAGGTGATTGGCGGGCGACCGACGGCGCCGCGGCCACGGTGGCGGACGGCCCCGACGTCACGCTACCCCTGGGGGTGGACGCCGAGGATCCGACGGGGACGTCACTGGCTGGACTTACCCTGCGCCAGGCAATGACCGCTGGTCTGCTGCAGTGTGTGGCGGTGCTGCCGGGCATCAGCAGATCGGGGTCAACGATCGCGGGTGGGGTCTTCTCGGGTCTGACCCGTGAAGCCGCGACACGCTTCTCGTTCCTGCTGGTGATCCCGGCGTTGTTGGGCGCCACCGTTCTGAGCCTGCCCGATCTGGCTGACGGTGGCGAGAGCGCCGCGGAACTGGCAGTGGGCGTGGTGGCGGCGTTTGTGTCGGGTTACCTCGCGATCCGCTACCTGGTGGCGTTGGTCTCGCGCGCACGGCTGACCGGCTTTGCGTACTACTGCGTCGCCGCCTCTGTCATCGGGTTGATCGGTTACGCCATGATCGGGCCGGTCAGCACCGTCTGATTTCACGCGATCATCGCACAGGGTCAACCTCGTTCAGCCGTCCGGTCGTCACGTCATAGACGAACCCCCGGATGTGGTCGGTGTGCTGAACGAACGGCGACAAGTGCAGACGCTGGGTTGATTGTCGGACGTCGGCTTCGGGGTCGGTGAACGACTCAAGGGACCACCGTGGCGTGACGCCCAACTCCTCCAGCAGCTCCTGTTTGAAGGTGTCCTCGCGCACCTTTTGCAGACCACAGTCGGTGTGGTGGACAAGCAGGATCTCACGGGTTCCGAGCAGGCGCTGGGACAGGCACAGCGAGCGGATGACGTCGTCGGTGATCACGCCACCGGCGTTGCGGATGATGTGCGCCTCGCCGTTGCGCAGACCGAGTATCGCAAAGACGTCAATCCGTGAGTCCATGCAGGCCACGACGGCCAGGTGGCGAGTGGGCGCCACCTGCAGGTCGGCGTCGCCGAACCGTTCGGCAAAGGCCCGGTTATGGGCCAACAATTCATCGGAGACAGGTAGGTGATGATCCGTGGACATGCGCAGAGGTATACCGGACCGCCAACGAATTCACCGTGCCAAGACTGATGATCCTCCTCTATCACGGTGGACTGGGGAGCGCCCTCGGCAGGATTCGAACCTGCGGCACATGGTTTAGGAAACCAATGCTCTATCCCCTGAGCTACGAGGGCATGCCTTGTCAGGCCGTGCAATCGTAGTGAGGCGCCCTGCCGAACACACAAGGAGACCCTCACGTGATCCCTCCCCATCTGGTCGTGGTCGGGTCGATCGTGACCGACCTGGCCTTCGAGATTCCCAGCCGACCTCGACCCGGCGAGGTGATCCTGGCCACCTCATTCGGGCGTCATCGGGGTGGGAAGGGCTACAACCAGGCGGTGGCAGCCGCCCGTCTTGGTGCGCGGGTGACCATGGTGGGTGCGATCGGCGACGACGATTTCGGCGAGGCATTTCTCGAGGCCTTCGAGCGTGAAGGCATCGACGCCTCACGCGTGATGGTCATGAAAGGTGTGCCCACCGCGGTGGCGATTCCGCTGATCACACCCGATGGGGACGTGGGGTTCGTCCACTACCCCGGGGCGGCTTCTCGGCTGGACCCTTCGGCTGTTGCACGCCTACCCGATTGCGACTCGTTGTTGCTGCAGGGGGAGGTTCCGACCGACGTCAACCTGGCAGCTGCACGAAGCATCGCCAGCCGCGGTGGACGGGTCGTGCTGAACCCCGCCCCGATCCATCACATCTCCCCCGAACTGACACAGTTGGCCACCCTGATCACCCCCAACGAGGTCGAGGCAGCCGCACTGCTTGGTGTGCCCGCCGACAACCTGGACGGTCGTTCGGCGGCGGAGTCCCTTCGCACCCCGACCCGCGACGCGGTGGTGACGCTGGGGGCACGGGGAGCATCGTGGGCTACCACGGCCGGTGCGGGGACCATCGCTCCGCCTACCGTGGCGGCCATCGACGCCACCGCGGCCGGTGATTCCTTCACCGCTGGTCTGGCCGTGGCACTGAGTGAGGGGTGTTCCTACCCCGACGCTCTGCGATTCGCCGCCGCCGCGGGCGCATATGCCACCACCATTCGTGGCGCCGAACCGTCCCTTCCCCGCCGGGCCGACGTGGACGCCCTGCTGAACCCGCTCAACTGACCTTCTGGGCGAAATGATAGTGCCGCGGTTCACACTCGGGAGGCGAGTATGTCCGCTCT
The DNA here is from genome assembly GCA_051004735.1 of Euzebya sp. Classification (GTDB taxonomy): domain Bacteria; phylum Actinomycetota; class Nitriliruptoria; order Euzebyales; family Euzebyaceae; genus Euzebya. The sequence goes on from JBPCKA010000039.1 coordinate 12,844, forward strand.
GCCGCTCGCAGCGATCAGGGCATCGATGTCGCGGAAATCAGACGTCACAACCCTTGTCTGCCCAAGAGCATCTGCTGCCACGGCGACCACCATGGCATCCACCGCTGAGATGGCATCGGACCGCCCTGTGCGCGAGCGCAGGGCCGCGGCCGAGCGCGCGACAACCTCGTCGGCCACCACAATCTCGCAATCCCGAAGCAGTCGGTTGGGAGCGTGGTCACGCCGATGGTCCCCGGTCAGCGACTCGACCAGCACTGGGGCCGGAACCAGCGGAGGCCACACACCCGCGTCAAGTAGCGCACGCCTGCGGGCACGAGCTGTCGTTGTTTCCCCCGAGAGCGCCGATACACCCCCGGAATCAAGGATGATCCTCATGCAGGGGAGTCTGACCGGTCTGGGGACATCATGCCCGCAACCCAAGCGGCTGCTGCCTCCGCCGCCTCCCGCGGCACCGGCCCAAGCCCGGCATCGAGCGCGTCCAAGTCAGCGCGCAACCGATCGATCTTGTCCTGACGCTCCAGCTCAGCCGCCAGGGCTGCCGCTGCGATGGCGGAGACGTTCAGGCCGCGCTCACGCGCCGCAGCGATCACTTGATCGGGAATGGTCACGTTCACACGGGGCATACACACATCATACACACTATCCGAGGTCGAGGCGACAACCCGGAGTAGTGCTGTTGGTCCTAGCTGCCGAACTGACCGTGCCGACCGGCACCTGCAACGAAGCGGGCTGCACCCTCGACGGCCTCACCCGAGTGAAGGACGTTTCGGCCCAGCATGAACTCACGCATGTGCCAGCGCTCGTTGTCGAGGTCCCATTGTTCGATGGCCACCCGGCGGTCCGAGCGCATCGTCAACTGGGGGAACGAGGCGATGGTGCGGGCCAGTTCGATCGCTGCGGTACGAGCCTGGCCATCTGGGACCACCCGATTGGCCAGGCCCATCATCTGAGCTTCGGTGGCGTCGACGGGTCGGCCGGTCAGGATCATGTCCATCGCATGGGAGTGCCCGACCAGACGTGGCAGACGCACTGCCCCAAGGTCGATCAGCGGCACGCCGAAACGCCGGCAGAACACGCCGAATACGGCTGAGGTCCCTGCAACCCGCATATCCGCCCACAGCGCCAACTCCAGCCCTCCGGCAACGGCATAGCCCTCGACCGCGGCGATGACTGGTTTTTTCAGCATCATCCTGGTGCAGCCCAGCGGACCTGGCGCCGGTGGAGGGTCGATCTTCAGTCCATACCCCTGATCCTGGGCCAGCGTCGTCAGGTCGGCCCCCGCACAGAAATGGTCGCCTGCGCCGGTCAGCACCGCGACCAACTGCGAGTCGTCGTGGTCAAACATCCGAAAGGCCACACGCAACGCTTCGGCGGTGGGGCCATCGATGGCGTTGCGTGTCTGGGGACGATCGATCTCCACGATCGTGATCGGGCCATCGGTTTCGACATTGATCATTGGTAATCAGGGCGCACGCACCGCAGCGCGGCCGTGTTTCCCCATCCCCCTTTCAATCCGTACGTGCGGTTCTCCCGCATACGGCTTCCCGACGATGTTCTTGGCATAGTTACGCTGCCTTCTGATTGGGGTATCGGATCGTGCCTCGCAGACGATGCAGGCCGTGTGCTTCAAAGAAGTCGCGGTCCCAGCGTTGATGACCATTGCAGGTTGCGGCCGTACCGCTTGACAAGCAAGCGGGTGAGCCGCCACACGACGTGTCGATCGAGCTGGACAAACTTCACCGCAGAGTTGCCAGTCCGAAAGTTACCCCTACCACGCAACATCCAATTGAGATCTCTGATGACCTCCCGGATATCAGCATGGCATCGGGCGCGGCGGGTCAGGGAAGTCGGTCTCAAAGATCGGCTCACACACGATCTTTGCGGCTGCTTGCACGATCCGGTCTTTCACCGTGGGGATACCCAATCCTCTGATCCCACCGGCTGGCTTTGGGATCTCCACCCGCCGGCTTGGGGCCGGCCGATAGGTTCCACGCCGCCAACAAGACGTCACGCCTGCCGATGCGGTCATACAGGGCATGGAAACGCCGATCATCAGATTGCTTGGCCGAAGCCGATAGCATCCGTTGCAGGCGTCGCACGTCATCCCGCACCGGAGGAAACCGATTCAGGTTGACCGCAAACTGAGGTCTGCGGGGGTTGTTGGACCGGGCGGTCCCGGCCATGCCCTTGCGCGTTCCCACCTCGGATGCATCATCAAAGTCAGGGCCCTTCCCCCCCCCCGGCGGGTTGTGTTGTCCCACCGGTCCAATCGGTACTACGACCCCGTCGACTGGGGTTTGACAACACGGCCGCTGCCCTCCGCCCGGTTTCACCATCGGCTTATCCGGCCGGTCTTTGCCCGACAAGGCCAGGCAGACGAAACTCTGAAGTTTCGTGCCACACCATCCACACGTTCCGACCTCCATACCCCGGCTTTTTGACATCCCGCTCGGCCCAATGACAGCACATCATATGGATGTCATTTCAACCGGGAACCACCAGCCAGTTGGGCGGCGGCACCAGGTTGGGCATCGGCTGATGAGGCGAACACAACGACGTTGTCCTCGTAGCGGCCCGTCGACTGGTCAAACGCCCCGCCACAGGTGATCAGTCGCAGGGAAGGGTGGTCGGTCTCGCCGTACACCAGCAACGCGGGGAACTCATCCTTCGGGTAGCGTCGTACCCCCTCGACGGCGAAGACCACCTCGGAGCCGTCGGCGCGGTCGACAGAGATCTCGTCCCCAGGGCGCAGGCGCCCCAGCTCATAGAACACAGAGGGGCCATCCTCCACAGAATCGACATGCCCGAGGATCACCGCGGTCCCCACGGCACCTGGCGCAGACGAGCCGTCATACCACGCAGCCTCGTCGTAGCGCGGGCCCGTCGGCACCTGCAGGGTGTTCTGGGCCGTGCGGCCCAGGTGCTGCAACGGCGAGTGGACACCGATTGCCTCGATGTCGATCGCGACCGGATCCGGCACGGGAGGAGCAGCTGGGATCGCCGTCGCGTGCGGGTCGAGAGCCGGGCGCGCGGTGGGGACGGCCGTTGGCACCTGCACTGGGCCCACCGAGCCGGCTGCAGACGGCGGAGGTTGTGGGGGTGCCCCCGGGGCAGCCGCGGACATCGCGATGAGGGCCACGCCGGCGGCCGCCAGGAACCGGGTCAGGATCTTGAGACGGAGCTCACGGCGCCGTTGCGCGAGCCGCCTTGTCCTCTCCAACCGAGACGCCATCGCCGACGCCTACCGCCTGGTGGTCAGCCGCCGCTGGATGGAGATCGTCCCGGCGCCTGCGAGCAGGGCGAGGCCGGAGAGCGCCGCGGTGACACGACGCGCCGCCGCCGTTGATCCTCCGCCCGTCTGGGGCCCATCCGAGACTGATGGGCCATCGGATCCGCCAGGCGTACTGGGGGTCCCAGGCGTACTCGGGGTCCCAGGCGTGGCGGGCGTCTCGGGCGTTGAGGGACTGGGAGACGGTGAGGGACTGGGAGACGGCGACGGCGACGGCGACGGCGACGGCGACGGCGAATCGGGTGGCGTGGTCGGGGTCTCCGTGGCGGTGGGGGTCTCGGTCGCCGTGGGTGTCGCCGTGGGTATCGGTGTCGGTGTCGACGTGGGTGTCGGTGTCGGTGTCGGCTGCGGTGGTGGCGGCGGTGGCGGCTGCGCACAGAACGCGCGGGTCACGTTGTTGGTGTCCATCGTCACTGCGGCGTTGCGCGCGAGCGCGCGACCGTTGATGTTGGCGCCGGTGTTCAGCGTGATGGACTCCGTCGCCAGGATGTTGCCCGTGAACGCGGTCTGGGTCCCAAGCGTCGCCGAGCTGCCGACCTGCCGGAAGACGTTGCAGGCCTGGGCGCCATTGATGAGGCTGACGCTGCTGGCGGACGCCGTCGTGAGCGTCGTCCCGATCTGGAAGATGAACACCGCCGTCGGGTCACCCTGGGCGTCCAGCGTCACCGTGCCCGTCAGCTGCGCGGAGCTTGAGAAGCAGTAGACGTTCGTCGTCAGCGTCAGGCCGCCGAGGTCCTGTCCGGTCAGGTCGGTGTTGCATGGCCGGCCCGCCGCGCTGTTGTACGCCGTGGTCAGGTCGGACTGGGCTTGGGCGGCCGTGGCGTCACCGGCGTGGATCGTCCCGTTCACCGTTCCAGGTCCGGTCACGGGATCAAAGCCCGTCACGGCGTTGCCGGGGCTGACTCCCAGGTCGCCGTTCACCACGGACGGTCCGGTGTTGGTGACCGTCGATCCGGCGAGGACCGCGAAGCTGCCGGCTGTGCCGAGGTTGACCGTCGCTGGTTGGGCGCGTGCCCCCGTCGCGGCCATGATCAGCACTGCCACGACCATCGACAGAACGATCGCGGCATCCCACGCCGTGGCCCTCGTGAACGGGCGCTGCAGCGATTGGTTGCTCGATCGGTTCATCAGCACCGTCCTCAGCTTTCAACTCAGAGAGGGACAACTTGCGGTATCGGTCACAATGACCCTGGACGAGGCTAACAAGCCAACACATCGCAATCGCGTAGGCCGCACATTGTACGTCACGGTGTCGCAGACGCGGTGGCGCCGTGCGGCCCAGACCTCGGCCCACCGTTCGGGGACGTGGCAGGCGGTGGCCCGGGCAGGCGAGGCTGGACCGGCGACTCAACCTGCCCGACGGCGAGGGTGCGCTGGAACGCTGGCGCCGCCACTGCACCCTGTACGAGCTGACACCGGACTTCGCCGCGACCAGGGCGGCGCCGGCGCCTGAGCTTCGTCACCGACGACGACATCGCGCGGGTCGTCGCCAAGCAGCTGGGGCTGGAGTACGCGGGCAACAACCCGCCGTCACCGCATCGGGGCGCCGTGGACATTTTGCCGGAGTCCCTGGCCCGCCGCCATCAGGTCGCGACGCTGTGGCACGAGCCGGACGGCACGTTGGTCGTGCTGTGCTCGGACCCGACCGACATCGTGGCCATTCACGACGTGCGGCTGGTCGCCGGCGCTTGCCGGCTGCGGCCGATCGTGACCTCGGCAAACCAGCTGGACCAGGCCCTCAAGATCATCTACACCCACGAGGGTCAAGCCGGCGAGATCCTGGAGCTGCTCGAGGAGGAGGCCGACTTCGACGCGTCGGCCTACGAGTCCGAGGAGGACGTCGACCAGGACGCGCCGGTGATCCGGCTGGCGGAGAACATCATCGCCGAGGCCCTACACGGCGACGCCTCCGACATCCACATCGAGACCGGGCAGCCGCCGCACCACCGTGCGCTACCGCATCGACGGTGTCACCCAGTCCGACGGTCGCAACGACCTGGTCCAGCCAGTCCTGATCGGGTTTGCGCCCCGCCAGGCGAAGGGGCAGCAGCATGTTTTCCTGCGCGTTCAGTTGGGGCAACAGGTTGAACGCCTGGAAGACGAATCCGATCCGATCCCGACGCAGCAGAGTCAACTGCTTGTCCTTCATGCCCGTCAGGTCGGTGTCCCCCAGGAAGATCTGTCCGGCGGTGGGACGGTCCAAGGCGGCCAGGCAATGCATCAACGTCGACTTGCCCGACCCGGAGGGTCCCATCACGGCGGTGAACTGACCGGCCGGGAAATCGACTGACACCCCGTCCAGGGCACGTACGGCGGTGTCTTGTTGCCCATATACCTTCTCAACCCCGACCGCACGGGCGGCCAAACGAACGGGAGTCTGCAGGTTGGCGACTGTGTTCATTGGTGCGTCCTTGAGGGTGCGGGCGGTTGGCGGGCAGTCTGAGGCCTGCCGTGGCGGGCAGGACAATCGCTAGTCACGGGCACGGATCACGGGGACTCGCGCCAGCGACCCCAGGAGTGTGGGCAGGTAGGTTATCTACCTCGATGACCCATGTGACGGTGCACTTGTGGCGCGTTCATGCCAGCCGTGTCCCGCTGGCAATCGCCCGCATGGGCCTTGACCGCCAGCTGTTGCGGGGAGTTGACGGTTTGAGATTTCGCAAGCTGTTGGGTACCGGCGACGGCCGGACCTTCAGCCCGCGTGACGCCGACCTGCGGACGTGGGGGCTGCTGTGCGCGTGGGACAGCCGCGCCGATTCCCTGTCCTTCGAGGGACACGCGACACCCCGGGGGTGGCGGCGTATTGCCTCACAGGAGTGGCGCGCAGATCTCGCGACTCTTCGAACCAAGGGCAGGTGGAGCGGACGGCAGCCGTTCACGGTTCGTGATGACCTGGCGGACTGGGACGGACCGGTCGCCGCGATCACCCGCGCCCGCCTGAAACCCTCCCTGACGCCGACGTTTTGGCGTGCGGTGCCCCCAGTGGTGGCTGATCTGGACACCCACGATGGTCTGGAGGCCCGCGTCGGGATCGGCGAGGCACCACTCGGCCTGCAGGGCACTCTCACCGTGTGGCAGGACGCGGCCGCGCTGACCCGCTTTGCCTACCGACACCCGGCGCACCGCCAAGCCATCACCGACACAGGCCGGCTGGGCTGGTATGCCGAGGAGTTGTTTGCGCGCTTCGCCGTCCTGCAGACGCGTGGAACCCTGTTCGGCGACCCCACTGTCGGTCTGACAGGAGTCAACGGTGCGTGACGTGATCGTGGTTGGCGCCGGTCACAACGCCCTGGTCGCCGCCTGCTACCTGGCCCGTGAAGGCCTTGACGTTGAGGTTGTGGAACGGCGTGACATCGTGGGTGGCGCGGTGTCAACGGTCGATCGATTCGACGGTTACAAGATGGATGTGGGGTCAAGCGCACACATCATGGTCCGCCACACCGGAATCATCGAGGAGTTGGCCCTGGGGGACTGCGGGCTGCGCTATGTGGATCTGGATCCGTGGGGATTCGCGCCGGTCAGCGGCTCATCTGACGGTGAGGGTCCGGCAACCCAGGCTCTCAGCTTCCATCTGGACCTGGATCAAACGTGCCAGTCCATCGCGGCGGTCTGCGGGGACCGCGATGCGCAGGCCTACCACGATTTCGCCCGCGACTGGGGCGAGCGCAACGCCAGGATCTTCGAGCTGTTCCAGGAACCCCCCAGCATGCTCAACATGGGTCGACGGTTGTTGGGCGTCGGTCGGGCGGCGGGCCTTGACGGCCTGGAGTTGTCGCGCCAGTTCCTGACCTCAGGCGATGCGCTATTGGACCAGCACTTTGGAGATGAGCGACTGAAGAGCGCCCTTGCCTGGCTGGGTGCCCAGTCGGGGCCAGCCACGCACGAACCCGCCACGGCCGACCTGGTGGGCTGGAACATGGTGATGCATCGACTGGCGCCCGGCCGTGCAGTCGGCGGCTCGGGGGCACTGAGCGTGGCGCTGGCCCAGCGATTCTCGCGTCTGGGAGGCACCATCCGTCTAGGCGACGGAGCGGCCAGGATCGTTGTTCGGGATGGGAAGGCGCGGGGGGTGGCGACGGAGTCGGGCGAGCGGATCGCCGCCTCAACCGTCGTGGCGGGGTGTCATGTGCTGACAACCCTGGACCTCCTCGGCAATGATGCGATGCCAGCGGAATTCATGGACCGGGCACGGGCGACGATCCGCACAGGCAACGGGATCGGAATGGTCGTGCGACTGGCCACGACAGCCCTACCCGCCTACCCAGGGTCACTGGGCGGGGCCGAGCACCACGCACTGCAGCTTCTGGCCCCGACTCGCCGGTTCCTGCGCCGGGCACACGGGGAGTACGTCGCGGGCTCCCCTCCCACCAAACCGGCAGCACTGGTGATGGCATTTTCGGCCATCGACCCAAGCATTGCCCCGGCGGGGAAGCACAACGTGACGGTGTGGGGACAATGGCATCCCTTCGATCTGGCCGATGGCCTGAACTGGGACGACATCAGGCAACGGGAGGGCGAGAAGTTGATCGCGGCGGTCGAGGCCGTCGCACCGGGCTTCTCCGACTCCGTCGAACACGTCTACATCCAGACACCACTTGACCTGCAGCGTGAACTGGGATTGGTCCGCGGCCAGGTGATGCACCTGGACATGTCGCTGGACCAGATGTTCGCGTGGCGCCCGATGCCCGAACTCTCGGGCTACCGGATGCCGGCAGACGGGCTGTACCTGACCGGGGCATCGACCCATCCTGGCGGTGGCGTGTTCGGTGCCAGCGGCCGCTCCGCCGCCAGAGTGGTGCTGGCTGACCGGGCCAAAAGCTCACGCCCCTGGAGGCGAATCCGCTCGGGGATCAGCCAGCGGTTCGGCTCATGACGCAGCTGCTCAGACGCCTGGGTCCGTCGGGTCGATCGCAGCCGCGCCACCTGGCCCCGGCGGTCCTGGGCGTGTGCCTGGTCGCGGCGCAGATCAGCTATCCCCACACCGCCGGTGACACCCGTGATCGGCTGACCATCCTGACCGTCGTGCTCTTCGCCAGCGCATCGTTGTCCCATGCCCTGATCGCGCACGGACGACGGACCACGCTGTGGCTCTTCGGCGTGTTCGCAGGAGGCGGAATGCTGGTCGAGGCCCTCGGGGTCGCCACGGGCTTTCCCTTCGGTGACTACGCCTACTCCCAGCGAATTGGCCCCGCGTTGATCGGCGTGCCGATGATCATTCCACTGGCATGGGTGATGATGGGCTATCCCGCTGCGGTCGTGGCACGCCTGATCACGCCGCGGCGATGGCTTGGTGCCATCATCGGCGCGGGAGCACTTGCCACCTGGGATCTGTTCCTTGACCCGCAGATGGTCGCGGAGGGGTACTGGACATGGCAGGGCGCAGGCCCGCATCTGATCGGTTCCATCCCGGCGACCAACTACCTGGCCTGGCTCGCAGTGGCAGGGGTGATGATGACGGTTGTCTGGCCGGCAACCACTACCTGGTCGGTGGCTACGGCCGACCACCGCGTCCCGGTTGCCCTGTACGTGTGGACCTGGTTCGGCAGCGTGATCGGGCATGTGGCCTACCTGGGGCTGCCGCAGTCCGGGCTGTATGGCGGCGTGGGCATGGGTGTGTTCGTGGTGTGGCTGACCTGCTCGTTGCTGCGGTCCTCCCGCATGGGATCTGAGGGTCAGCCCGTGCCGTCCAAGCGTGCCCGGCTGTGATCTGGTTGCTGGCCGGAAGTGCTGTGGCAGCCACGGTTGCCACGGTGCACTCGCTGGTGAACTGGCGTCTGTTGCGACAACCCCCGACGGGGGTGTCCCCGGCTGAGCCCCACCTGGCGGTGTCGGTGCTGATCCCTGCCCGCAACGAGGCACAGCGGGTGGGACCCACATTGGTGGCCGTTCTGCGGCAGACAGGCGTCGACTTCGAGGTGATCCTGCTGGATGACGGATCGGACGACGACACGTCGGGGGTCGCAACGACCGTGGCCGGGGGCGACGATCGCTTCCGCGTCGTGACGGGGTCGCCCCTGCCCCCGGGATGGTTGGGCAAACCGCATGCGTGTTGGCAGTTGGCAGGGCAGGCACGCGGCGATGTGTTGGTCTTCATGGACTGCGACGTCCACCTGCGTCACGGAGCGCTGGCGGCGTGTGTGGACCTGCTGCAGCACGGCGAGATGGACATGGTCAGCCCCTATCCACGCCAGTACGGCGACGGGCTGGCCGCGCGGTTGATCCAGCCGCTATTGCAGTGGTCCTGGTTGACGTTCTTGCCGCTGCGGCTGGCCGAGCGCACCTCTGCGCCATCGCTCAGCGCCGGTAACGGACAGTTGCAGGTCTGCCGTGCCCACAGCTACTGGGTCGCAGGTGGCCACCAACGGGTCGCTGGGGAGGTCATCGAAGATGTGGCGCTGGCCCGGTCGTTCAAGCAGACCGGATTCCGCGTCGGCATGGCGAATGGGACAGAGTTGGCGTCGTGCCGAATGTATGACGGCTGGACGGAATTGCGTGAGGGGTACAGCAAGTCGTTGTGGAGCGCGTTCGGCAGTCGGACCGGCGCGGCGGGCACGATGCTGGCGCTGTGGCTGCTGTACATGCTGCCCCCGGTGGGTGCGGTGTGGGGCATTGCTCGGGGGCGGCGACCGGTCGTTGCCCTGGGCGCGTGGGGCTACGCAGCGGGCGTGGCCGGCCGGGCCCACGCCGCCTGGCGCACGGGCGGACGGGTGAGCGATGCCCCCGCCCATCCTGTCTCGATAGGCCTATTGAGCTACTTGACGTGGCGGTCATGGCGAGCAAAGAGCCAGGGTGGGTTGTCGTGGAAGGGACGTCGGATCCCATGATGGGCCAGAAGCGCTGGGGCGACACGGTCGTCATCGGTGCGGGGGTCGGGGGTCTGGCCTGCGCCGCCCGACTGGCCGCCGCCGGTCAGCGGGTCGTTGTGGTCGAACAGGCCGACACCGTGGGCGGAAAGCTGGGGCTGACTCAGGTCGAGGGCTTCCGCTTCGACACCGGCCCGTCTTTGCTGACACTGCCCTGGACGCTACGTGACACCCTTGCCGCCACGGGAGTCGACATGGACCGGGTGGTGACGTCACGACGGCTTGATCCCATCGCCCGCTATCGCTTCGTCGACGGGACCTGGTTGGACGCACACGCCGACGATGATGCGTTCACCGCCGAGTTGGAGACCACGTTCGGGGCAGGGGCGGGCGCGCAGTGGTCGGCATTGATGGCCCGCGCGGCACACATCTGGGGAGTCTCCTCTGGCCCAATCCTGCAGTCAGCGTTGCGCGGACCCCGCGACCTGTTGCCGTTACTGGCCGACCCGGCAGCGGTCGCAGCGGTCGCCCCCCACCGCACCCTGCGATCGATCGGTCAGGAGTACCTCAGCGACCCGCGGTTGCGCATGCTGCTGGACCGCTACGCGACCTACTCGGGCTCGGATCCGCGGCGTGCACCAGCGGCCCTGATCACCGTGCCATACGCCGAGCGCCGCTGGGGCGGGTGGTACCTGGACGGCGGACTGCGTCAGATCGCAGACGTCTTGGCCGCCCGGGTCATCGCGTGCGGTGGGGTGATCCGAACCCGTTCCACGGCCGTGGGCATTGAGGTCACTCGCGGAGGTGTGTCCGGGGTCCGCCTTGCTGATGGCAGCCTTGTGTCGGCGGATGCCGTCGTCGCAAACGCCGACGCTGCGACAGTGGCCCACAGCCTGCTGCCGACCGCAGTGGCCGGACCACTGCGCCGACGATTGAAGCTCGCGCCGCGCTCGCTGGGCGGGTATGTCCTGCTGTTGGGGGTCAGGACCGACCGGTTGCGAGGACCTGCGGCCGAGATGGCACATCACACGGTGCTGTTCCCGGACGATTATGACCAAGAGTTCGACTCGCTATTCGGTCGAAATCCCCGCTACATCGTTGATCCGACCATCTACGTGTCGGTGCCTCGCGACCCCGCGGTCGCACCCGTGGGACACCAGTCCTGGTTCGTATTGGTCAACGCACCCAGGAGCGACCAGGTAGCGCCCCCGCCGCGTGGCTACGCCGACCGGATACTTGAGTTGATGGCCCGCCGGGGTGTCGATGTGCGTGGCGCCGTGACCTTTCAACGGCAACGGACCCCATCCGACCTTGAGCACGAGACCATGACGCCGGGGGGCGCCATCTACGGCACGTCCTCCAATGGTCGCTGGGCAGCCTTCTTGCGGCCAGCCAACATTGGCCCTGTTCCCGGCCTGTACCTGGTCGGCGGGTCGGCTCATCCCGGCGGCGGACTGCCGTTGGTCTTGCTGTCCGCCGCCATTGTCGCCGATGCAGTGATGAGCAGGCTTTAGTTCAGACCCTTCTCCTGCAACCACTCGCTGGCAACATCGTCAGGCTCGCGCTGCTCGATATCGGTTTGGACGTTCCATGCCACCAGGTCCTCGGTGCTGATCATCTCGCTCAGCGCGTTCAGATCGTCCCGCAACCCGTCGCCGTAGGCATCCAGCACCTCGGTGGTGATGATCGGGGCGATATTTTGGGCGGGGAACAGACCCTGGTCGTCCTCCAGAACCTTGAAGCCTTCCTCATCGATCTGGGGGGCGGTGGTGTTCCAAACCACGACATCGACCTCACCGGCGGCCAGGCCCTCGCCCAGGAGGGGACCGAACTCCAGTGTCACCGTGTCGGCGAACTCGATCGCGTAGATGTCTGGATCGGTGAAACCCAGGAAGCACTGTGGGCGCTCGAAGCACTGGGCCGAGGCCCCCAGGACCACGTCCATGCCGGCCAGGTCAGAGATGGTGTCGGCCTCGCTGTCACCACGTACCACCATCGCGTCACCATCCACGGCTGGTGAGTAGTCAAGCACCGTCGCGCCGATCTCCTCATAGGCAGGGACGATGACTGCCATGATGTCGTCGGGTTCTGCAGAGGTCTCGGCGTCGGGGGCCAACTGGGTCTGGGAGCCCCCGATGTAGTCCACGATCAGATCCAGTTCATCGTTTTGCAGACCGGCGACGGCCTCGTCACGGAAGCCAGCCGGGGCGATGATCTCAACGTCATATCCCTTTGCCTGCAGATACTGGCCATAGACCTGGGCGATGGTTGCCGACTCACTGAAGTCCTGGCCGCGTAGGCGGATCGTCGGCCCCTCCGGCGCGGCGGCGTCGCTGCCTTGCACTGCAGGGGTATCACTGGCACCGCCGGTGGCGGCGGGGTCATCAGAGTTCGAGCAGGCGGCGGCCAACAAGGCCAGTGCCAGCACAAACCCCATTGTGGCGAAGTGGCGGGATCGGATGATTTTCATGCTGTGTTCCTGTCGTATCGAGGTGTGGTCAGGTTGAACTCTGCGCCAGGCGGGTCACACCGCGAGGTAGGGCGAGCCGTTCGATGAGCCGAAAGACCACACCCGTGGATGCAGCCAGCAGACCGATCAGTATCGCCCCTCCGATGATTTGATTGGTGTTGTTCTGGCCGATCCCATCACGGACGTAGCGCCCCAATCCATCCCCGCCCAGGAACGCGCGCAATGGCTCGGTGGCGATGACCTGCACAGCGGCCACGCGAATCGAGGTCATGATGACACCCGCTGCTAGCGCCAACTCCACCCGCCACATCACCGACGACTCGGAGAATCCCATCCCGCGGGCGGCTCCGATGACACCTCGGTCGATATCACGCACGGCCGCATACGTGTTGATATAGATCTGCGGCAGGGCCAGTAACAGCAGGCCAGCAAAGATCGGCCACGGTTGAAACCCCAGGCCTGCACGCAACGAGAAGGGAACCAGTAGCGCGGCCACGGCCAACGTGGGAACAGCTCGACTTAGCGTGACCAGCCACGTCACGGTGATCTCGCCACGACGGTGATGAGCCAGATAGGCGGCCAGCGGCACGGCTATGGCCGTGGCGACAAGCATCACCGCACCACACAGCACGATGGTGTCCAGCAGCGTGTCAAGGATTCCGTCCGGGCTGGTCCAGCGGCCGGCATCCAGCAGGAACTCCGACAAGGTGATGTCACGCGGAAGGGCGCCCTGTGCCAATGCCACGCTGCCGGTCACGAGGTGACCCGTCGTGTCCACGGGGTGGCCAGGCGACCCACGAACAACAGCAGCGCATCCATCAGCAGCGCCAGGAGTATAGAAAACACCGCACCGATGATCAATGGGGTGTCAAACCGCCGGTTCAATCCGTTGAAAATAAGTCGTCCCAACCCACCTTGACCGATGATGCCGGCGACGGTGACAAGTCCAATGGTTGAGACGGTGGCGATACGGATTCCGGCAAGGATGAGCGGCATGGCAAGCGGTAACTGCACGGTCAGGATACGGGTGACGGGCGTCAGGCCCATGCCGTCAGCAGCGTCGGTCACCGCCCACGGCACGCCCTGAAATCCAGCGACGATGTTTGCCACCAGAATCAACAGGGTGAACAACGTCAACGGGATCACCGCTGTGACCACCGCCTGCGATCCGAAGACGGGCGCCAACAACGCGAACAGCGCAACGCTCGGCAGGGTGTAGAGGATGCTGGTGAAGCTGGTAATCGGATTCATCGTCCAGCGAAACCGCAGTGCAATTGCCGCCAGCAGGCTTGAGATGACCAATCCTGCCAGGACCGACAACAATGTGAGTTGTAGATGTTGCAACAACGCGGCCTGGATCTGGTCCCATTCGTTGACCAGATAGGACCACCGGAACAACGGCCGGTTCGATTGTGCCAGCACCATCACGCCGCGACGACCTCACGACTGCGATCCAACCCGGCTCGGATCTGCTCCAATGTGACGACACCGCCAAAGCGACCGTTGTCATCAATCACGGCCACCGAGGTCCGCGAGGTCATGATCACCTCCATCGCGTTTCGCAATGTCGAGTCCGGACGAACCTGAGCGGCGGGAAGGCTGCGGGTTGCGCTGCGGAGGATGTTGTGCTCGGCCAAATCGGTGGGCACCAGATCCTGACGTCGAACCCAACCCAGAAACACACCATCCTCAGTCAGACCGACCCAATCACTGCCGAAGGCATCCATGGCCGCGCGTGCCTCGGCCGGCATCGCCGTCGATTCGACGACGGGACCCTGGTGAAACGGCAGGTCGGCGACGGTGGCCAACTGCAGGCGTTTCATGACGCGGTCCTCACCGACAAATTGCTCTACGAAGACGTTTGCTGGTTGCCTCAGCAGTTCATCGGGGCTGGCGAACTGCTCCAGCACCCCACCGACGTTCATCAACGCGATCTTGTCGGCCAGCTTCAACGCCTCATCGATGTCATGGGTGACCAGCACGATGGTCTTGTTGACCTCCTGCTGCAGATCCAACAGTTCGTCCTGCAGGCGACCCCTGACGATTGGGTCCACCGCACCGAACGGTTCGTCCATCAACAACACCGGTGGATCAGCCGCCAGGGCACGAGCCACGCCGACGCGTTGCTGCTGGCCCCCCGACAGTTCATCGGGATAGCGGTCGAGCATCGAGTGATCCAGCCCAACCAGCTCGACCAGATGCTGTGTTCGTTCGCGGATCCGGTCTGCGCCCCAGCCCAGGGTCCGAGGCACCGTGGCGATGTTCTGTGCGATCGTGCGATGCGGGAACAGGCCGACCTGCTGGATCACATAGCCGATCTCGCGTCGCAACTCGACCACAGACTGATGCAGCACATCCTCACCATTGATCTCGATGACCCCGGCCGTGGGTTCGATCAGGCGGTTGATCATGCGCAGCGTCGTCGTCTTGCCACAACCAGAGGGTCCGATCAGCGCAATGATCGCACCGCGTGGGATGTCAAGATCCAGCGCATCAACGGCGGGACGTTGCGCACCCTCGAACTGCTTGGTGACACCACACAGCCTGATGGCGATTGTTCCGGCCTGATCCTGTCTCATCTCGCACCCTCCACGGCCGGCACCCGGTGATTCGCTGAACCGCCGCAGCGGTTATACCCCGACAGGCACGACCTATCCATTTACAGCTGACCTCAACCGGCTTGGTCGTGTCATGCGGAGGGTGTGGACCCAAGAGCCAACAGGTCCCGGCGAACGGCGAGTACGACCTGGATCAGGCCGATGACGCTGAGCACCGCCAGGATGCTGATTGCCACGGTCGCGATGAACACGTCCAGTGACAGAAACACCCCGCCCCAGTGCACCGCGATCGAACAACAGATCACCCGCAGGGCCCGCTCCCCGATGGTCACGGTGCCGACCTCACTACCACCGGCGTTGCGGCCTCTGGCGCGAACGTACTCCAGCAGGAAGAACGCAACTCCGGCTGTCAGAACGATCCATGCCGGACCGCCGACGATCCACACCGCGATCAGGTACAGCACGTCGTTCAGGCGATCGACGGTGGAATCAAGCACATATCCCCAGCGGGTCGTCCGCTCGGTGGCCACGGCCACGGCGCCATCCAACGTGTCGCCCAGACCACTGAACACGATCATCCAGCCTGCCAGCATCTGCCACCGTCCGCCGTAGGTGGCCACCACGATCGCGCCCAGGGCGATCCAGGTCGAGGTGAAGGTGAGCACATCGGGTTTCACCCCAAAGCGGGCCAGTGGTCGTGCGACCGCATAGCCCAGCGCCAGCCAACCACGCAGCCAGGCGTTCTCCCGCGGGTCCACACCACCGTGCAACGGCTGCCACTTGTCGAAGTACCCCTCACGATCGGGGATTGCGACCAGGGGTTTGTCAGCCGTGAGTACTGCCGCCAGGACCAAGGCGAGCAGCGCCACCCCCAAAGCGATCAGACCGAGCATCGCCACCAGGGTACGTCGACGCCGTTGCCACCCTGCGCTGGTTGGCGGCGGTCGGGCGATAGTGTGCCACCCGATGAACCACCCATCGCCGATCCCTCGGGGCGAACTTCATGTTCACCTGGAAGGCACCATCCTGCCCGGCACGCTTCTGAGGATCGCAAGGCGTAACGGCCAACCCCTTCCCGCCGACACGGTGGAGGGTGTCGCCGCCCTGTACGCCTTCTCCAATTTCGACCACTTCCTGGACATCTGGAACCTGACCACGAACTGCCTGCAGACCGCTGAGGACTTTCGTGAGATCACCCTGGACTACGCCGCCCAGGCTGCCAGTCACGGCGCGCGATACGTCGAGGCAATCTTCTCGCCTGCCGAGCGTGTGATCCGTGGGGTCCCCTTCCAGACACTGTTCGAGGGGTACTGTGCCGGCGCGATGGAGGCCCAAGCAGCCCATGGGGTCACCGTTCGTCTGACCCCGGACCTGTTCTGGTCCGTGCCACCCGATCTGGCAGAGGAAACAGCGACCTGGGCCGTGTCCTACGCCGACCGGGGGGTGGTGGGCCTGGGCATCGGTGGCAACGAGGCATGGGCCAAGCCACAGGAGTACCGCCGAGCCTTCCAGATTGCCCGTGACGGGGGTCTGGCGGCGGTCCCCCACGCCGGTGAGGTGAGCGGCCCCGACACCATCAGGGCAGTGGTAGAGGCGTTGAAACCCAGCCGGATACGTCACGGCATCGGTGCCGCCGGTGACCCAGCCCTGTTGGACGAACTGTCCTCCCGTGGAATCGGCCTGGATGTCTGCCCCACCTCAAACGTCCGCACGGGCGCCGTCAGCCACACCGATGAGGTGCCACTTGAGGTATTGCGGGACGCAGGGGTCGCCTTCTCCATCAACACCGATGACCCCGCGATGTTCGGCACGGATCTGGGGCTCGAATACGCCGTGGCAACGGCACGGGGTATCACCGAAGAACAGCTGTGGACCAACGTGTTACAGACCTGCGCGGCAGAGCCGGCCTTGGTCGCACAGATGGCTGACTGGTAGAACCTGACTCACCTCAGGTGCACAACCACAGGAGCAACAATGCGTCTCGGCCTGAACGTCGGCTACTCCGGCTCATCGATCGGCAACGTGATGCCGTTGATCGAGCACGCCGAGGAGGTCGGCATCGACTCGGTCTGGACCGCTGAGGCCTACGGCTCGGACGCGGCGACGGTCCTGGCCTATATCGCCGCTAGGACTTCGCGCCTGAAGATCGGGTCGGCCATCTTCCAGATGCCAGCCAGAACGCCGGCCAACACCGCGATGACGGCCATGACGTTGGATGCCCTCAGTGACAAGCGATTCATGCTGGGACTGGGCTTGTCAGGGCCGCAGGTGGTCGAGGGGTGGCATGGCGTTGCCTATGGCAAGCCACTGACGCGAACTCGCGAGTACGTCGAGATCGTGCGGATGGCGATTGCCCGTGAGCAGCCACTGGCCTATGACGGCGAGGAGTACCAGATCCCCTACACCGGGCCCGGTGCCACGGGCTTGGGCAAGCCCCTGAAGTCCATCCTGCACCCCGTCCGCAACGCTATTCCGATCTATCTGGCCGCCATCGGACCCAAGAACGTGGAGTTGACCGCCGAGATAGCCGATGGCTGGTTGCCGATCTTCTACTCCCCCGAACGGGAGGACATCTTCAACGCAAACCTCGACGCGGGCATGGCACAGGCCGGGCGCGACGGGACCGACTTCGACATCGCGCCCACCGTGTACGTCGCAATGGGCGACGACGTGGACGCCTGCCGGGACATGTTGCGCCCGATGTACGCCTTGTACATCGGTGGCATGGGCGCCCGGGGCAAGAACTTCTACTTCGATCTGGCGTGCCGCTATGGCTTCGAGGAAGCCGCGGGACAGATCCAGGATCTGTACCTGGACGGCAAGAAGCAGGACGCAGCCGCCCTGGTACCCGACGAATTGGTGGACGAATGTGCACTGGTCGGGCCCATCGACAGGATCACCGATCGTCTGCAGGCCTGGAAGGATTCACGGGTCGGGACGCTGATCCTGGGGACGATGCAACCAGAGGTCCTGGAACCCCTGGTCAACGCCCTGTAGTCGATCGCGCCACGACGCGATCGACGTGGCGTCGCAACGCCTGGCCCATGTGCCACTCGTCTGACTCCGCAGCCAACAGTGCCCGCGCGTCATCGGGATCGTTGGTGGTGAACCACCGTCCGATCGACACGCCGTGCGCCGGGCGACTGAGGAGCGTGACGGTGTCTCCTGCCGCGACATCACCGCCGGTGATGACCCGCAGATAGCTGCCGGGACGTCCGACCTGGGTGGGGCGCGTTAGCCCACCCCAGCACCCCTCCACCTCGTGCTGGAAGGCGCCGCGCGGCACACGAGGGTTGCTTT
>JBPCKA010000040.1:0-25825 GCA_051004735.1 Euzebya sp.
TGTTAGTAGGCAACCACCCCGCGAACCAGCATCCGGTTGGCTTCACGTGCCGCGGACTGGACGCTTCCCTCAGACGCATCACGGATCTGGCGGACCAGGTCCGCGACCATCTTCACCGACCGGACGAAGTCGCCCGGGGTCAGTTCGGCCGTTCCCAGCGCGCGGTCCAGGTCCGCGCCGGAGGCCCAGCGGTGGACCACGGCCATCAGGGTCGCATCCAGATCGCGCGTGTTGGGCAGTCCATAGCGTGTCTCCAACTCAACGACCCTCCCCAGGTGACGTTCCACCTGGTCCACGGCGTCCTCAAGCCTGGTCGTGGGAATCCGCACCGCCTGGGCCTCAGGGGACCGAGACTCGAACGTGAAGACGCTGGCCAGAGCCGCAATCTCGGCAGGATCCAATCCCTCGAACACACCCCAGCGCATGCTCTCCGCCAGGACCAGGTCGGTCTCGGTGTACACCGACGCCAGACACAAACCCTGCGGGGTCGGCGAGGGTTCATCGTCCAGATAGGACAGTTCCTGCAGCAGTTCGACGATGGCGGTGAAGCGTGTCACCAGTGTCCGGGTCCGTCGGCGGAGGGAGAATTCCAGCCGGTCGGTCTTGTCCTGCAGTTCATCGTGGCGTCTGGCCCAGACCTCGACTTCGCCCCGTACCGGATCCCGGTGGACGGGATGGGCTTTCATCTGTTCCCGTAACTGCGACACCTGCTGGGCCAGCCCGCTGTCAGCCGCCTGATCCTTGCCTTGTCCATCTGAGGTTGGTGTCACGTCAAACAGCAGGCGCTGGACCTGCTTGCGGTAGGCCTGCTGGCGGTAGCTGCCGCCCTTCGGCAGCGGCACGTTCCCCACGGGCACGGGTGGACGCTCGAACTCACGCGGGCCGACCCGGTTGTGGCGACGGTCGTCGGTGACAACGGTGGCCAGCGGCGTCCCTGACTTCGAGTTGGACGTCTCGACCACCGCAGCCAGCCGGGTCGAGCCCCTGCGACCCCCGTCAAGACTGATCACGTCACCCGGACGCAACGCATCGATGGCGTCCTCGATTGCCCGGCCCCGTCTAGCCCGACGGTTTTTCGCACCCTCCGACTCGATACGCGACAGCTCCCGACGAATCGCCCAGTACTCTGCGAAGTCACCGTGATCGGAGTGGAGGTGACGGGCGTAGCCCACCAGCGCTGCCCGGTTCTTGCTGATCTCCTCGGACCGACCTGAGGATTGCCCGTCGGCCTGGAACTGGGCGAATGACTGCTCCAACAGGTCAACGGCGTCATCGACCCGCGTCCTACCCGCAGCGGACGGCGCCGGCCTGCGCAACAGGTTGACAGCCATGTTGTAGGAGGGGGCGAACCTGCTGATCAGCGGCTCGGTGCGTCGCCCGACAAGGCCGGCGACGACCTCGAACTCGACATCACGCTGATAGGCCACCACCGCGTGGCCGATCTTGTCCTTGCCCCGCCGTCCAGCGCGGCCGGTCAGTTGGGTGAACTGGCCGGGGGTCAGCAGCTCGTGACGCTGCCCGTTCCACTTCTCCAGCCGTTCGATCACCACCGTCCTCGCGGGCATGTTGATCCCCAGTGCCAGGGTCTCGGTGGCGAACACCATTTTGACCAGGCCCGCTGCGAACAACTCCTCCACGGTCTCCTTGAACGCGGGCACCAAACCGGCGTGGTGGGCGGCGACTCCCCGCTCCAGCGCATGCGCCCACGGCCCATAGCCCAGCACCTGAAGGTCCTCGGCAGGAAGTTCGACTGTGCGACGGTCCACGATCTGACGAATCAGCCGACGCTCCTCCACCGTCGTCAGGACCAGCCCCGACTCGACCACCTGGTCCACCGCGTCGTTGCATGCCTGCCGACTGAAGATGAAGGTGATGGCCGGCAGCCACTTGCGTTCAGCCAGGGTCCGGGTCAGGTCACTGCGACGGGGTGCCCGAAGACGCTCGCCGGAATGCACCCGGCGGCCGCTGCGAGTGACCCGGTTACGGGTGTTTGAGCGCCTCTCCATCATCAGGATCTCAGGGTTTGGACGCCCCCCACGGGCTTGCACTGCCTCTGCTTGGTCCTCGGGATCTGTCTTCTTACCCCCGGCGCCCGCAGATCCCTTGCGAAACACCGGATACAACTTCTCGCCCACGGCGTAGTGATGTTCCAGCGGAACCGGCCGCAACTCCGAGATGACAACATCACAGCCACCACGGACTTGCGCCAGCCAGGCGCCGAATTCCTCGGCGTTGCTGACCGTGGCCGACAAGGCGGCGACCGACACTACGGAGGGAAGTTGGATGATGACCTCCTCCCATACCGCTCCACGGGAACGGTCGCCCAGGTAGTGAACCTCATCCAGCACGACGGCAGCCAACCCGTGCAGGGTCGAGGACTGCTCATACAGCATGTTGCGCAGTACCTCGGTGGTCATCACCACCAGTGGTGCCTCACCGTTGATGACGTTGTCGCCGGTCAGCAGCCCGACGTTTGCCTCACCGTGAAGGGCACACAGGTCACCGTACTTCTGGTTGGACAGGGCTTTGATGGGGGTGGTGTAGAACGCCTTTTGGCCCCGGTCCAGGGCCAGCCACAATGCGAACTCCCCCACCAGTGTCTTGCCCGCCCCGGTCGGCGCAGCCACAAGGACACTGCGCCCCCTGGCCAGCGCATCTATAGCGATCCGTTGGAAGGAGTCCAACGGAAAGTCGATGCTGGCTTCGAAGCGTTCGACGGAGGCTGTCTGCTCACCGCTCACGCGGGCGCACCATCTCCCAGGTTGTTGCGTCGACCTCGCTCGATGAAGCGGGCGAACACGATACAGATCTCATAGAACAAGGCCAACGGCAACCCCATCACGGCCATCGTGAACGGGTCCTGGGATGGGGTGATCACCGCCGCGGCGACGAACGCGCCGAAGAACGCATGTCGGCGGTACTGCTTCAGCGTGGCGTGACTGACCACACCCATCAACACCAGGATGGCGATGATCAGGGGATACTCAAACGCAATGCCGAACGCCACCATGGTCCGCAGCAGGAACGTCAGATAGGCATCGGCATCCAGTAGTGGCACATACTGGTCGCCGCCGAATGCCAACAGGAACTCAAGGCCCTTGGGAATGATCACCAGGCTGAAGACTGCTCCGCTGAGGAACAGCAACTGGCTCAGGATGACGAAGGGAGCCGCGTACTTCTTCTCCTTTGCCTTCAACCCCGGCACGATGAATGCCCAGAGCTGATAGAAGATGACCGGTCCGCCGAAGGTCACCGCCACGACCATCGCCGCCTTGATCCGCACCACGAAGGCACCCAAAACATTGGTGAAGATCAACTGGCATTCCTCACCGTTGTCCAGGGCACTGCGAATCTCTGTCGGCAGCGAACAGTAGGGCTGGGTCAAAACCGCCGAGATCGCGTCGTTGAATACGAACCCAACGATGAAGAACACGCCGAAACCGAGCACGGCCTTGAACAGGCGCGAACGCAACTCGGTCAGATGTTCCCACAGGGTCATCTCATCACCGGCGTAGTCGTCATCGGCGGAGATCGGTGGGTCTGCAGTCGCAGTCATCGGGTGCGGGTCTGGTCCCGGCGGGCCGCGCGGGCCTGCCGGCGGGCCTGGCGAGGTGGCCTCAGGCCTGGTCAGCCGATTCGGCTTGGGTGGCTGCCTTGGAGTCCCCTGCCTCGGAGTGCGCTGCCCCGGCGCGAGGTACCTCGGAGTCCCCTGCCTGGGAGTTCCCTGCCTCAGCGGCTTCTTCTTCCTTGGCTTCCGACATCCCCTTCTTGAAGTTGGTGATGGTCTTGCCGACCGAACTGCCCAACTCCGGCAACTTGCGGCTGCCGAACAGCAACAAGGCGAGTACGACGATACCGATGATCTCTGCGGGGCCTAGGCTCATGACGTTGTCCTTTGGATCTGGCGCGAGGCGCGAGAAAGGCGACTGCCCCCGAGTGTACGTGAGGTTCTGTGACTGGGGACAGGCGCCGGTCCAAAGGTGGTTGCGGTGGCAGCGATCAGGCCACCTGGTCCAGCAGACAGTCAAACCAGTGCTCAGAGGCCAGGGTTTGGTGAAAGTCAAGCAGATCGTCGGGAGTCAGTGCTGGATGGTCGAAGCGGTCGCGCAGCCGGACGGGGACGGGACCCGTTTTCACCGGCAGGGCGGGCACCCCTCCGCTGACCAGCAGTCGCACGACACGCTCATCAGCGGGCTTGCGCACATCGCTGTCGCAGCGGGGACAGCTGAACCCGTAAAACGACCCGGCCTCGTTGTGACTGTTGACCCGCAGTTCGATGTCGTCGGGGGTCAGCGCCACCTCATGTTAGGCGCCGCAGGTGGGGCAGGTTGCCTTGATCGTCGTCATGGGATTCTCGCCGTTTCTGTGGACTGTGTGCCTTCTTACCTTACACACGGTGTGATCGGCGGCTGCCAGGCCAACCTTGACAATCCATTGCCCATTTTGCGGGCGAACCCCTCATTGGGATGAGGACTGCTACCCATAACGGGCTAGTGCGGAACTGGCGCGCTGACGCCTGAGTTCCGCCAATGCTGAGGGTTGGATGATCCGCACCTGATCGCCCAGACGCAGCAGCAGTCGGGCGGCCCAGTGAAGTGTTGCGGCCTGGAACTCCAGTCTGACCCAGCCGTCCTCCACCTCCCGACGGTCACTCAGTACCACCCGGTCTGCCAACCACGCCGCCCCAGGCGCCACCTCAACGATCACGGTGGGATCGTCTGGTCCGGGTCGATAGATGGGTGAACGGACCTCGTGATCGGGCGGATCCGGGGCGATCTCGTCGGTGATCTGCAGATGCCGGATCCGGTCCATGCGAAAGACCCGATGATCCCCCGCCAGGCGGCAGTGACCCTGGAGGTACCACGATCCTCCCACAGACCGGACTGCCCACGGCTCGACCAGGCGGTCGGTCATCTCGTCCTTGGATGCTGACCAGTACGACAACCGCACGACTTTGCGGTCGCTGAGTGCGTTCCACACGGTGGCCAGGTGATCTGAGCCTTCTGCCTGGACATCCATGGCCACAGGCGCCTCGGCCTGGGCGCCCAGGTGTGCCTCCAACTTGGCGATCGCCGTGGTCAGCGGGCCGTCGCTGACGCCGGCGCCCAGAACCCCGCTCTGGCGGGTCGCCCGAGCGGCCAGCAGCAGCGACAAGCCCTCGCGCATCGACAAGGCCAACGGGCGGGAGAAGAACTCTGCCATGCGCACCACCACCTGCCCGCCACTGACCGAAGCGTCGATGAGATCGCCACCCCCATAGCCGGGCAGGCCGCAGTAGCCCAACACGTCAAGGTCATCGATGACATCGGAGGGTGTCACGGCGAAACGCTGCGCCACCTCATCAACGCTGACCCCGGGGTGCTCAAGCAGCCATGGCACCATGACCAGGATTCTTCGCAACCGTGTCAGGGTCTGGTTCACCGCGAACCCGCAATGGCGCGCAGATGTTCGACCAACCGCGTGCGCAGCCCGGTGGGACTGATCAGCTCAACTCCTGGCCCCAACTCGACCAACCAGCCGATCAGCTCGTCGGGGTCGGAGGTTCGCACGGTGAAGCGACGGCGGACCGTACCTTTGACGTCTGCGGAGTCCCCGACCGGTGTTCCGGGCCCCCGCGCCCGCCGGGCGACCGCCCACGCCGACTGATCATCGGCCTCGACCACAGCCTCAACCACCTGCTGTGACGCCCCAGGCACCACATCCCTGGGGTCGGGTGGCTGCACGGGAATGGTCACCGCCCCATGCTCACCTGTGGGACGCACCCGACCCTCGATCCGGTCCAGGCGAAAGGTCCGGTCCGCCACGCGGTCACGATCAAAACCCCGCAGGTACCACTGGCCATGCCAATGCAGCAGAGCATGTGGCTCAACCCGTCGCTTGGATGGCGACTGGGTGCTGGACTTGCGATAGGAGAAGCTCACGCGTTGGCGATTGACCAGCGCTTCAGACAGCAGGGTCCGGTTCGGGGCGTCCAGCCCAAGTTCCAACGGCAGGCGGCGGACGGCCCGTTGCTCGCCGGCCAGGTCGGCATCTACGGCCAACTTGTCAAGGGCAGGTGCCGCATCATCGGCCAGTCCGGTCAACTGAACCGCCAGGGCCAGGGCGGTCAACTCTGCCGGAGTCAGCGACACCGCCGGCAGATCGTAGTCAGCGGGCGCGATGCGGTAACCCAAGGTCTCATCAAAACGGTCCAACCTCTCGGTCCGTAGCGGCACGCCCAGATCGCGTAGGTCGGATTTGTCGCGTTCGAACATCCGCCGCCACGCGTCGTTTCGCTCGCCCCCGTAACCAGCCACCCGGTCGTTGATCTGGTCCACCGTCAGGGGACGCCTGGTCTCGCGCAGCGCGATCACCAGGTTGACCAGGCGCTCAAGTCGATTCACCACGGCAGCGAAGCGTAGTCGCCGCCGACCGCCCGTGACCGCAGCATGTACCGCGCATGTTCGGCAGGTCGGCGCAGGCGTGCGAGACTGGCATCGGGTCCGCTGCGCCGTGCCCTGATCCAATCCACGCCCACGACCCTGACTGGTGGAGATGTCGTCTCCCTCTGGTACTGACCACTCACGCCTCCGCGCGGCCCGTGCGGCCAAGGGTGGTGCATTGATTCTGCTCCGCACCAGCGGCCTCTTCCTGGGCCTGCTGGTCGGGTTCCTCGTCATTGGCTGGGTGGCATCCCTGTTGCTGACCCCCGCGGTTGAGGGGGTGGCCAACAGCGTGGGGTTCGGGATCCAGGTCCCGCCCGCGGTCGATCTTGCGGGCTTGGACCAAACCTCGACGGTCTACGCAGCCGACGGAACCGTCCTGGCGATCCTTCACGACGAGGTTGACCGCACCGTCGTCTCGTTGGACCAGGTCCCACCGCACGTGCAGAACGCCGTGCTGGCCGCCGAAGACCGTCGCTTCTACGACCACGACGGCTATGACGTTGAGGGACTGGGCCGTGCCCTGCTGGAAAACATCCAGTCCCGGGGCGTCAGCCAGGGCGGTTCGACGATCACCCAGCAACTGGCCAAGAGCGAGGTCGGCGACGAGGTCAGCCTTCAGCGGAAGCTTGCCGAGATCGCCTTCGCGCGAGCCCTTGAGTCACAGTTGACCAAGGAACAGATCCTTGAGCGCTACCTGAACCAGGTCTACTTCGGCAGCGGGGCCTATGGGATCGCAGCCGCAGCGGAGCAATTCTTCGGCAAGGAGGTTGGTCAGCTGACCCCAGCCGAGGCGGCCACCTTGGCCGGGCAGATCCGCTCCCCTGGATCAACCAACCCCCGCAGCTTCCCCGAGATCGCGATTCGCCGCCGAAACGCGACGTTGAATGCGATGGCGGAGGAGGGGTGGCTGGACCCAGAGCAACTTCCAGCCGAACTTACGGCCCCACTCACCCTGGTCCCGCAGGTCGTGGACGTTCCCTCCGACCCCTACATCGCCGAGGCGGTGAAGCAGGAGTTCTACACCCTGTCGGAGTTCGGAGAGGACCGTCTCGAGCGCAGCGACGCCCTGCTCAACGGGGGCCTTGAGATATTCACCTCCTTTGACCCCCGGTTGCAGCAGATCGCCGAGGAGTCGGTCCTTGAGTACTTCCCCGAGACCACACCAACAGGGGCATTGGCGTCGGTTGACCCGCGGACCGGGCAGATCCGCGCAATCTTCGGAGGGACCGACTTCGACACCGAACAGTTCAACTTCGCCACGCAGGGACGACGTCAGCCGGGTTCGTCCTGGAAGCCATTCGTCATGGCCACCGCACTTGAGATCGGCTTTTCCCCCTCACTGCAGTTGACCGGCACCAGTGGCACCAAGTTTCCCACCGGTGATGAATGGGAGACCCGTGGCGTGTCCAACTACGGCGGTGGTTCATACGGGTCGCTGACTATGCGGCAGGCCCTGATCCGTTCGGTCAACACCGCCTTTGCCGAGCTGATGCTGATCGTCGGACCTGAAAACGTGGTGTCCTTGGCACAGTCGCTGGGCATCAACACCAGTGCCGCGACGGCCAATATCATCAACCCCTCCATCGCCTTGGGCGGCTTGGAAGTCGGCGTGACCCCTCTGGAGATGGCGGGCGCCTACTCGGCATTCGCCAACGCCGGCGCGTTCATCCGACCCAGCCTGATCGACCGCGTCACTGACCAGCAGGGCAACGTCCTGTTCGAGCGGGACCTGACACCGACACAGGTGCTTGACCCGACGGTCAACGAGGTGATGGTCGACACCATGCAGCAGGTTGTCTGTTGCGGCACTGCAGGTCGCGCCAGCATCAGCCAGCAGGGATGGCAGGCCGGGGGTAAGACCGGGACCGCGCAGTCCAACGCCGACGCCTGGTTCATCGGCTACACGCCGGTGCTCTCGACCGCCGTGTGGACCGGACATCCCGAGGCCCGCATCCGGATGCCCGGCGCGACGGGTGGCAACCTGCCCGCCCGTGTCTGGCATGACTTCATGGTGCGAGCCCTGGAAGGTATCGAACCGATCGACTTCCCCACCGAACCCCCGGGAGGCTATATCGCTACCGCCCCTGAGGAAGGGGAGGTGGAGGTCCCCGACGTGAAGGGCTTGCAGGAGTTTGATGCCCTGCGTGAACTGGCCGACGAGGGGCTGGCGGGTGACACCACCGAGGTCGCCAGTGAACGGCCGGCCGGGACGGTGGTCTCACAACAACCCCGCGGAGGAACCATCGTCGCCCGCGGTGAACGGATTCGACTGGGCATCTCAACCGGACGGCCGCCACCGCCGCCTGTCGAAGTCCCGAGCACCGCGGAAACGGTGCCTGAGCCCACGATCGAGCCGGCCTTGCCCGATCCGAACGCGCCCAGTGGTCCGACGGAGAACCCCGATCCGACGGCGCCACTCCCACGACCCGAACCCCAGCCCCAACCCGAGCCCACCCAACCTCCGGCACCACAACCTCGTCCCGAGGAACCACCTCCGCCCCAGCCTAACCCAACCCAACCTCCGCCGGAGCCGCCTCCTCCGCCTCCCCCTCCCCCAGCGCCACCGCCGTCTGACAGCACCACCGGATAGCGCAATTGGCTTACGATCAGCGACCGACCATCTTCGTGGTCCCCACCCTGAACGAAGAGCCGTCGGTCGAAAAGGCGGTGTCCGGCGTCCTTGACGCCGGCGCGCAGGTGTTGGTGGTCGATGACGGGTCGCAGGACCAGACCTGTGACATCATCGAGCGACTGCAGGCCAGCAGACCGGGTGTTCACCTGATGCAACGCGGTCGCCAACTGGGACTGGGGTCGGCCTACCGCGACGGGTTCAGATGGGCACTGCGACGAGGATTCGGCGCGCTGGGCGAGATGGATGCCGATCTGTCCCACGACCCGGCCGACATCCCACGGCTGATGGCAGGGATCCAGACCGCCGACCTGGCCATCGGATCGCGCTATGTCGATGGTGGAGGGGTTGAGGACTGGCCGCTATCACGTCGCCTGTTGTCGCGCGCCGGCAACGCCTACGTACGGCTGTGGACCGGTCTGAAGGTGCGGGACGCCACCGCGGGTTTTCGCCTGTACCGTCGCGAGGTCATCGAGGCGATTGACCTGGCCGAGGTGTCCTCGGAGGGGTACGCCTTCCAGATCGAGATGGCCCTGCGGACATCGCGGTTGGGCTTTGACATCATCGAGGTGCCGATCATCTTCACCGAACGTCGAGACGGGGTGTCGAAGATGAGCCGCCGGATAGTGGCCGAGGCACTGTGGCGTGTGCCCCTGTGGGGCGTCCGGCGCTCCGACTAGGCACATGGGGCTTAGGGGCGGGAGGGAACTTTCACGGGCCGCGGGTAGGCACCCGCATCGTTCAACGACTGCACGATTGGCAGCATCAGGTCGAACAGTTGCATCGTGTCCTGCTCACCCAACGCCTGCCACGGCTGGGCCGCCAGCTCATCGGTCCGCAGCTCAAGCTGCTCACGTAGCTGCCGGCCCGTGGACGTCAGCCCTTCCTCGCCGATCAAGTCTCGCGCCTGCAGTGACGCCATCCCGGCTTCCCAGGCCG
Source organism: Euzebya sp. (assembly GCA_051004735.1). Classification (GTDB taxonomy): domain Bacteria; phylum Actinomycetota; class Nitriliruptoria; order Euzebyales; family Euzebyaceae; genus Euzebya. The sequence goes on from JBPCKA010000040.1 coordinate 9,994, forward strand.
CGTCGTCCCACAGACGAGTGGATTGCAGGAATCGACGCGAAACGGTGTTCTGCCACCCGGCATACAACACCAGCGCCTGGACCGGTTCGATCTCCATGGTGGTCAGCAGGGCGACGTGGCCGTCGCCCCGGTGCTCCCGCAGCACGGCCATCGCCTGCCACAGATCGGCAAATGGGGTGCCTGGTGGATCAACGGCCTTGTTAGCCGCAGCCAGGGGCCGCCCCGCCGTGTTGGCGGCGGCTGCTGCTAGGCGTGCCAGTTCCGTTGCCTGCGCCAATCCCTCGGTCGGCGCACCGGTTCGCTGATACAGCTGCTCCATCGCCTGGGCACGGACCCTCAGCACCTGTTCGGGCGAGGCGGTGTCCCACGCCGCCGGCAGGGCGAAGTCGAACAGCGCCGGATTGAAGTTGTAGAAGACCGCCGCGGCGGCTGCCGGCCCGACGGCTCCCAGCGGGGCTGTTCGACCTGCGACGTACCCCTGTCCCCGTGGCTCAAGCCCTAGGCCTTCATAGCCGTCCATCGCCTCCTTGGCGAAGTACAGGATCGAATGGAACGGCTCGATCACACCGTGCATTGCGCGGGCAAGCTGAATTGCAGAGGGCACTAGGGTTCTCCATGTCGGACGTACACCGCTACATCGATGCGATCAGCTTTGCGACCCGGTCGTCATCGGACTGGAAGGGGTCCTTGCACAGCACGGTGCGCTGCGCCTGGTCGTTCAGCTTGAGGTGGACCCAGTCCACCGTGAAATCACGGCGCTTGCGCTTGGCCTCGCGGATGAAGTCGCCGCGCAGCTTGGCTCGGGTGGTCTGCGGAGGTGTGGACATCGCAGCGGAGATGGTGTGGTCATCGGTGATGCGGTCGACCTTGTTGTTGCGCTGCAAGACGTAGTACAGACCCCTGGAGGTGCTGACGTCGTGATACTGCAGGTCAAGCATCGCCACCCGCGGATGTGACAGCGGAAGGTCGCCGCGGCGACGGTAATCCTCAATAAGCTGATACTTGGTGACCCAGTCGATCTCACGGGACAGTTTCAGCGGATCGTCGGCCAGTGTGTCCAGGATCCGACACCATTCCGACAGCACATGGTCGGTCTCCGGGTCAGAACCCGTTGACTGGACGAACTGCGCGACCCGGGCGTAGTACTCGCGCTGAATCTCAAGGGCGGATAGTTCGCGCCCGCCGACCAGTTTGACCCGGCGGTTGCAGGTCATGTCGTGGCTGATCTCGCGGATGGCCCTGATCGGGTTGTCCAGGGACAGATCCCTCATGACCGCCCCGGACTCGATCATCCGTAGGACCAGGTCACAGGTGGCAATCTTCAGCCAGGTGGTGTACTCGCCCATGTTGGAATCGCCGACGATGACGTGCAGACGTCGAAACCGTTCCGCGTCCGCGTGGGGTTCATCGCGGGAGTTGATGATCGGACGCGACCGGGTGGTGGCGGAACTCAACCCCTCCCAGATGTGCTCGGCTCGTTGGCTGATCGAATAGACCGCACCTCGGGGGGTCTGGAGCACCTTTCCCGCACCCGCGAAGATCTGGCGACTGACCAGGAAGGGAATGAGGGTGTCGGCAAGCTTCTGGAACTCCCCGAACCTGGCGACCAGGTAGTTCTCGTGGCTGCCGTAGGAGTTGCCGGCCGAATCGGTGTTGTTCTTGAACAGGTAGATCGTTCCTGCGATCCCCTCTTCATGCAGTCGTTCCTCGGCCTGCTCCACCAACCCCTCAAGGATCCGCTCGCCCGCCTTGTCATGGGCAACGACCGCCTTCACCGAATCGCATTCAGCTGTTGCGTATTCCGGGTGGGAGCCCACGTCCAGGTACAACCGGGCACCGTTTTCGAGGAAGACGTTGGAACTGCGACCCCACGAGACCACCCTGCGAAACAGATACCGAGCGACCTCATCGGGCGACAACCGACGTTGCCCGCGGAAGGTGCAGGTCACCCCGTACTCGCACTCGAGACCGAAAATTCGGCGGTGCATGGCCTTCTCCTCCTGCTCAGGTGGGGCGGCTGGCGGTGTGACCCAACGCTACTGTCCGTCCTCTGTGGCCGCCGCTGTGGCCGCCGCCTCATCAGGCAGCACGAAGAAGCTGTCCAACGTTCGCTGCAGTGCAGCATCGTCGCGGTGCTCAACCGCCTGCAACTGCACCAGCAGAATCCGATCATGGCTGGCTGGTTCGGCGGCAATCACGTGATAGGTCGTGTCGGTGTTCCCGCAGTTGGAGTAATCGTCACGAAACCCCGTGTACGCCGCGTCGGAATAGGGCTGGCGACCATCGTAGGTGCATTGATCGGTGAAGCTCACGGCGTCAAGCAACTGTGCGGGGTCAAACGTCTGCCGTAGCGAACCACTGGACCCGAAAATCAGCCCCGGTTGCGCCCAGGTGTTCCGAAATCCCTCGATGTCGGGGGATGCCTCGATTTGTGGGCCCACGGCCATGTCGTCAACCATCCACGCACTGCCGTCGACATCGGACCACAGCCTTGGCACGTCTACGGTGATGGACTCGCTGTCGTCCGTCAACCGCTCATACGCCGGATACTCGGGCAACGCCGTCGCGGTCGGTGGAGTGGACGTCGGCGGTGTTGTCGGCGGCTCGGTGGGCTGATCATTGCCGCCTGCGCTGAGCGCCACCGCAGTCCCGATGCCGGCGACCACGACCAACGCGCCGACACCGGCGACGATCTTGCCCCACGGCGTGGTGGAACCGGTTGGCACGGGCTGCTGCGGGTAGCCCCCGCCTGTGAAGGCCTGTGGCTGATAGGGCTGTTGTTGTGGGGGATATCCGCCGGTGGGTCCCTGCTGCCAGGCAACGGGGTTGGACTGTCGGATGTCATCGATGGACTGCACGATGTCATCGGACTGGATGGTCCGGGTGGTTTCCCGGGCGACGGCCGCCTCCTCCTCACGCACGGGCAAGGCGGTTGGCATCAGGCCCAGCAACTGTTGGGCGTTGCGGGTGACCTGTCCCATCTCTGCAGCGGAGGCAAATCGCTGCGTCGGATCCTTGGCCATCGCCCTTTCGACCACCGCGGCGACCTGCGGAGGGACCCCCCGCGCCCGCAGGTCGGGCACCGCCTCATCCCTGATCCGGGTCAGCGCAGGAACAATTGATTCGTCCCCGGGACGAAGGAATGCCGCCTCCCCCGTGAGCAGCTTGTACATCGTCGAGCCCAGGGCGTACAGGTCGCTGCCGATGTGGGGTTGATGGGCCTCCAGCAGTTCTGGTGCCACATGCTCGATCGACGCGGTCAGGCTGGAGGTCCCAGTCTCGGGCCCCCCTTTCAGCCTGGCGATGCCGAAGTCACCCAGTTTGGGTTCGCCGTAGGCGCTGACCAGGACGTTTTCAGGCTTGAGGTCGCGGTGCAGGATCCCGGCCTGGTGGGCTGTCTCCAGGGCGCCACAAACCTTGACCATGATGTCAAGGACGTCGGTGTAGGGCACCGACCCATCCTTGTCCAGCCTGTCGCCCAGGGACCCCTGCTCCATGTAGTCCATCAGGATGTAGGGCTGTCCGCTTGCCGTGAAGCCTGAGTCGTACACGGTGACGATGTTGGGATGCCCGCTGAGCATGCCCATCGCCTGGATCTCGCGTTCAAAGCGGATCCGGACCTTCCGCTCTTTGACGGTGTTGGCCACGATCTTCACCGCGACATCGCGGCGCAGCGACTCCTGGTGGGCTTTATAGACGGTTCCGAAACCGCCTGCACCGACCTCCACCGCATCGGTGAGGTCATCAATTCCCAGGTCAACCGTGTCGTCGTTCATCCCTCGACGTGACAGCCTACAGACGTCGGGCGGAGTGATGCGCACACCTCATACAACCGCAACACGCTGCCCCGCAACTCACTCACCGCTCATGAACTGCGCGACCTCGGAATCGGTCAGCCGGAAGAACTTTCGTCGTGCCAGATTTCGATCCAGTCCCGCGACCTCCATGCGGCCAGGATCCATCTCTCGATCCTCAACCTGTTGCAGAGCCTGAACGGCCGTCCTCACGGCAATCCCACGGCTCATCCCTGCCTCATAGCTGGCATCCAGAGCTTCGTTGATGGCGTCGGCATTTCCCCCGATTGCGACGAATCCATCCTCGTCGCTGATCGACCCGTCGTACAGGATGTGATAAATCTCGACGGTGTCAGGGAACACCTCGGCCACCAGGAGCTCAACCTCCAGGGGCTTTGGTGACTCGGTGAAATAGGCACCGACGGAGTTGGCATAGGCGTTGGCCAAGCCCCGACCTGTCACGTCGTCTCGGCTGTACTGGTACCCCTTGACGTCGGCCAACCGGATCCCAGCCACCCGCAGTTGCTCGAACTCGTTGTACTTGCCCGCGGCCGCGAAGGCGATCCGGTCATAGATCTCACTGACCTTGTGCAATGTGACCGAGGGGTTCTCGGCCACGAACAACATCCCGTCGTCGGTCGTCAACGCCACGACCGAACGTCCCCTGCTGATGCCCTTGCGGGCGAAGTCGGCCTTGTCCTTCATCGCCTGTTCGGGCGACACGTAGGGCATCATCGGCATGGCAGTGCTTCCTCAGTTTCGCAGTGGTGGCCATGGATGTGGCTCACAGGCCAGCGTCTGGCCGCGGATTCTCGTCGGTTATGGGACTGCCGCCCCCCAGACGACTGCCACGGCGTCCCGCCACTTCCCTGGCTCGCTCGGCGACCTCCTCCTCGGCCCGCTCGACGTACCCATCGACGTCGATCTGGGCCACGATCGGATACAGGCCCCGCACCGTGTCAGGTCCACCGGTCGCAGAGTCCTCATCCGCGGCGTCCCACAGTGCGGCAACAGCCAGATCGACAGCTTCGTCGGCTGCGAGACCGACATCCCAGTGGGCCTTCAAGGATGCGCGGGCGTGGAGGCCGCCAGATCCGGTGGCGGAGAATCGACGTTCTTCATAGCGGCCCCCGGCGACGTCGAAGTCAAAGATGCGGCCGGCCGCCGCCCGACGGTCATACCCGGCGAACAACGGCACGACGACAAGTCCCTGCATGGCCAAAGGCAGGTTGCCCCGCACCATGCTGGCAAGCTTGTTCGCCTTTCCCTCCAACGACAGGTGGCTGCCCTCGACCTTCTCGTAGTGTTCCAGTTCGGTGGCGAACACCTTTGCCATCTCAACTGCCGGCCCCGCTGACCCCGAGATGCCGATGGCCGAAAAACGGTCGGTCTGAAAGACCTTGCGCATGTCGCGCTTGGAGATCAGGTTTCCCGCGGTGGCGCGTCTGTCACCGGCCAGGATCACCCCTCCGTTGAACGTGACCGCCACGATCGTGGTGCCTTCGACGTGGGCGGGCAACTGGGCCGCCGCTGGGTTCCATGCGGGATTGGGTGACACCTTTCGCATCAACTCGCTGAAGGAGGAGAAGTGATAGTCAAAGGGTGAGACGATGTGGGAGTCCAAGGTCCAGTGTTGACTCACTGGCCTCCCTTCTGGACGTAGTTCTTCACGAACTCCTCGGCGTTTTCCTCAAGGACGCCATCGATTTCATCAAGCAGATCATCGACGTCGGAGGTGTCGACCTCGGTGGTTTCAGTCTCGACGCTGGCGTCGGTCTCCTCGCTCTGCTTGCCCTTGTGCTTGCGGACCTGTCCGCCGTCGCTCATCGCTACCTCCTGGGGTCGGCCTGACCCCCTTAGTCTAGGCGCACGAAGGGCGGGTATCACGAAGCAGAGACCTATCCCTGAAGGGCGTCCAGCAGTTCCCGAGCGGTGGTCGCGGCGTCGATCAGCCCGCCCGTCATGGCCTTGGTCCCCCGTGCAGGGTCCATCATCGGCACCCGTTGCAACGTGTCGCCGCCGACGTCGAAGATCATCGAATCCCACCCGGCCGCGGTGACGTTCTCGCGAAACTTCTCCAGGCAACGACCCCTGAAGTAGGCCCTGGTGTCGGTTGGTGGATTCATGATCGCGGCGTTGATCTGGTCTTCGGTGACCAGCGTCTCGATCCGACCACCTGCGACCAGTCGGTTGTACAGACCCTTGTCCCGTCGAACGTCGTGGTACTGGATGTCTATCAGCTTCAGCTTCTGGGAGTCCCAGTCCAACCCGTCGCGATCCACGAATCGTTGCATGATGCGGTACTTGGTGACCCAGTCGACCACGCCGTCCAGCCCCATCGGATCCTCTTCGATGGCACTGATCAATCGTTCCCAGACCCTGATCACCTCGCCCGCCCAGTCAGGGGCGTCCCGGCTGGAGACCCATTTGTGTGCCCATTCCAGGTAGTGCCACTGGATCTCCATGGGTCGCACCAGACGGCCATCGACCAGTTCAATGGGCTTGACGCAAGAAAGGTCATGACTGACCCGGTGAAGCGTCTTGACCGGAGTGGCGACCGCCATCGCCGTCGGTAGAAACCCGTCCTCGATCATCGAGAGCACCAGCGCTGTCGTGCCAAGCTTCAGGTAGGTGCCGACCTCGCTCATGTTGGCGTCGCCGATGATCACATGCAGCCGGCGAAACCGGTCCGGATCCGCGTGAGGCTCGTCGCGGGTGTTGATGATCGGACGTTTCAACGTGGTCTCAAGCCCTACCTCCACCTCAAAGAAGTCGGCCCGCTGCGTCATCTGATAGTCCACGTCGGCCCAGCTGAACTCGCTGCCGACACGCCCGGCACCAACCAGGGCCTGACGGGTGATGAAGAACGGCGTGAGCTGACGGACGATCTCACCGAAGGGCGTGGCACGGTCCACGATGTAGTTCTCATGCATACCGTAGGCGGCACCCTTGCCGTCGGTGTTGTTCTTGGTGATGAGGATCCGGCCCGCCCTACCGTCCTGGTCTCCGGGGACCAGCAGGGCCGCCTTGGCCGCCGCGATTTCAAGGATCCGCTCCCCCGCCTTGTCCCAGATCACGGCATCCAACGGGTTGCTGACCTCCGGCGAGGAGTATTCCGGGTGGGCGTGGTCCACGTAGAAGCGAGCACCGTTGGTCAGGATGGAGTTGGCCAGCCCGATGTCGTCTTCCGGCGCTGGTTCGTGTGCGCCCGGCTGGCTGTAGCCACGGGCATCCCGCAGGGGATCCTCGTCCTCGTAGTCCCACCGCGCACGGTTGCGTCCATCGGCGGAATAGGCGTTGACCACCAGTGAGGACGCCAGCACCGGATTGAAGTCCGGCCGGCCGATCACCGAGATGCCGAACTCCGTCTCGGTGCCCATGTACTTGGTGATTGCCATCGTGTGGCCAGCCTAGGGCACCCAAGTAGTGCCTACAGGTACTGACCGGTCTGCACGCTCTCAATCGACTTGCCAGGCTCGTTGCCGTCGCCGATCAGCGTGCGGACGTAGACGATCCGTTCGCCCTTCTTGCCGCTGATCCGCGCCCAGTCGTCGGGGTTGGTGGTATTCGGCAGATCCTCGTTCTCCTTGAACTCATCGCGGATGGCGACCTGCAGGTCTTCGGCCTTGATGCCCTTCTGGCCCTCATCCAGGTAGCGCTTGATCGCCAGCTTCTTGGCGCGGGCCACGACGTTTTCGATCATCGCCCCCGAGTTGAAGTCCTTGAAGTACAGGATCTCCTTGTCGCCATTGGCGTAGGTGACCTCAAGGAAGCGGTTGTAGTCCTGCTCGGCATACATCCGTTGAACGGTCTGGGCGACCAGCGCCTCGCAGGCCTCCTCCTCGCCGCCATACTCCTTGACCAGGTCGGGGTGCAGCGGTAGCCCGGCATGCAGGTAGATGCTGAAGATCTCCTTGGCCGCCACCTCGTTCGGACGCTCGATCTTGATCTTCACATCCAGGCGACCTGGACGCAGGATCGCCGGGTCGATCATGTCCTCGCGGTTTGAGGCCCCGATGACGATCACGTCCTTGAGCGTCTCGACCCCGTCGATCTCACTGAGCAGTTGCGGGACGATCGTGGTCTCAACGTCAGAGGAGACACCCGAACCCCGTGTCCGAAAGATCGAGTCCATCTCATCGAAGAACACGATCACCGGGTGCCCCTCGGCCACCTTCTCACGGGCCCGCTGGAAGATCAGCCGAATCTGCCGTTCCGTCTCGCCGACGTACTTGTTGAGGAGTTCGGGGCCCTTGATGTTCAGGAAGTAGCTCTTTGCGTCGGCGCGGCCCTCTTTCTCGGCCACCCGCTTTGCGAGTGAGTTGGCCACCGCTTTGGCGATCATGGTCTTCCCGCAGCCCGGCGGGCCGTACAGCAGGATCCCCTTGGGCGGGCGCAGTTCGTGTTCGACGAACAGGTCGGCGTGCAGGAACGGCAGTTCGACCGCGTCCTGGATCGCCTCGATCTGTGGGCCAAGGCCGCCGATGTCGGTGTAGGCGATGTCGGGAACCTCCTCCAGCACCAATTCCTCGACCTCGGGACGTTCCAGCTTCTCAAGGGCGTAGCCAGAACGGCTTTCGACCATCAGATGGTCACCTGCCCGCAATGCGACTCCGGCCAGCTGATCCGCCATCCGCACGACCTGCTCGTCGTCGGTGTGACCGATCACCAGCAGCCGACCGTCCCCCATGACGTCCTTCAGGGCCATGACCTCGCCGACGATCTCGAAGGTGGCAGCCTCGACGACGTTGAGCGCCTCGTTCAACAGCAGTTCCTGACCTTGTTTCAAGGTCTCGACGTCGATCTCCGGACTGACGTTGACACGAAGCTTGCGTCCCTGCGTGAAGATCTCCACGGTGGTGTCATCGGGCCCCGGGCCCAGGTACACACCGTAGCCACTGGGCGGAGCCGCCAGCTTCTCGACCTGCTCCTTCAGTGCCACGATCTGTTCACGGGCGTCCCGCAGAACATCAGCCAGCTTCGAGTTCTGCGCCATGGCCCCGTTCAGCTGCGATTTGGCTTCAAGCAGTCGCTCCTCCAGGGCTCTGACACGGCTGGGGGAGTCCTCTAGTCGCCGACGAAGTGTGGCGGATTCCTCCTCCAGCAGTTGCACTCGAACCCGTAGGTCCTCAGCCTCGTCACCGGCAGACATCACGCGCCTCCTCATCACTATGGCTTGGTTCGACAGTATGACAGCCTGTGGCCAGCTGGCTGCTCAGCAGTCGCTCCCCTCGACCACCGATACCGCTTCGGTGACAGCGTTGTCGCTGATCCGATCACGACCACCGATGACCAGCAGCGGTCCGCCAAACTCGCAGAACGCCGCACGCACCGACTCCCCGACCGCCGGTGAATCGACTGCCGACAGGGGCATGTAGACGTTGCCGCTGCCACCGATGATCGAGGCGGACAGCAGATCGTTGAAGTTGCTGAACATGTTGATCGCGATGGGCAGCGGAGCTATCTGCTGTCCAGAACCCGCCGCATCGGCCAGCAGTTCCTCCACGTAGGCCCGTGCGATCTGGATCGCGGTGTCGATGCGGGTGTCACCAGCCAGGCGACTGACGGGCAGATCCAGGCTCGCGATCTGGTCCTGGACCGAGTCGGCGATCACCGCGGTGCCACCCAGAACGAAGACCTGCTCCGGCTGCAGTCGCTGTAGTTCGGCGATGGTGTCGGGGTGCAGGGTCTCGGTGTTCGTCAGCAGGATCGGGATGCCGTAGTAGGCCGCCATCTGACCGGCGGCAACCGAGTCGGGCCAGTTGCGACTGAACGCCACGAAGGCGAAGTCGCGGGTGGTGAACTGCACCCGATCCTTCAGCTGCTCAACCACCATGGAGGCCTGGACAGCGGTGGCTTCACGTCCGGCACCTGCGATCCGTTGTGGTGACATGCCCAGTTGGGTCAGGCGCTGATCGACGCTGGCGGGGATGGCTGCCTCACCGCCCATGATGAACACCGTCGGGGAGCCAGCAGAGAAGTCGAGCGCCCTCTGCAGTTCAGCTTCTGTCCGGGAGTCCAAGGGACCGGTGTTGGAGGTGTACAGGGTCGGGCCCAGTCCGAACCCGACGGCGGACCCTGCCAGGGCGTCGGCGAAGTCGTCGACCCGTGCCAGGACGGCATACGGAACCTGTCCGGCAGGCAGGCTGGCTGACACGGCGATGGCCTGGTCGATTGGATCCGTGGTGGACTGGTTGTTGGCCGCGATGCGGATGAACTCTGCTGGTGGTGGAGGTGGTGGAGGTGGTGGAGGCGGTGGAGGCGTGCCGTCACACGTGCCGGTGCCGATGGGGGGGTCGGGTTGCGGCGCAGGTCGTTGGCCGGCGTTGACCGCGGCCACGGCGGCCCCCAGGTCGACGATCCCCCAGCCGAAGTCACAATCCCGACCTGGTGACCCGACGTCACGAGCGGAGCTTTCAAGAATCGCCTCGGTCTGGTCCACCGTCAGTGGGTTGCCTGAACTGATCGCAAGTTGTCGCAACATGCCCGCTGCCGCGGTGATGTAGGGCGAGGAGAACGACGTCCCACTGATGCCCTGCAACCGCTGACCGTTGGGATCAACGTAGGCAGGACAGCCAAAGATGACCCTGACGGAGTCTGTCAGGCTGGTGGTGATGACGAACTGCGCCACCAACTCCTGGAAGGTGGGGCACTGGGTGATGGGACCGTCGATGTCGCCACCCGGGGCGGCAATGTCAACCTGGGGGTTTGACTGGGAGTAACTGGCGTCCCCCCCCGAGGCAGTGGTGGCCGCCACCGAGATTGCGCCATCGCACGAGGCCGGTATCGAGGAGTCCGTGCTGCCGTCGTTGCCCGCCGCGGCCACCACGACGATCCCGGCTGCCCGTGCCTGGTCAACAGCGGCCTGATATGCAGCCGTGCACGCATCAAGGCTGGCACCCAGGCTCAGGTTCAGCGCCAGTGGCTTTTCGGCCAGACCAGCCACATAGCTCATTGCGGTGATGGTGTCGTCGTCGGCCGGACCGTTGGGGCAGCCGTTCTGCGGTGAGGTCAGCGCCACGTCGATGATCCGTGCCCGCCACAGCACGCCGGACACGCCAAACCCGTTGTCACCCTGCGCTGCGGCTGATCCGGCCACAGCCGTGCCATGCCCGATGCCACAGGGGTCGTTGTTGGGTGTGCCAGCGATCACCGAACCGTTGGCCGAGCGCATGCTGGACACCACCACGTTGGCCAGGTCTGGGTGGGTCGCGTCAACCCCCGAGTCGATGATCGCGATCAGGGGTGCCGTCTGTGGGGCAACCCCGGTGAAGGTGTCCCAGGCAACCTGCGCGTTGGTCTGTTGATGCGACCATTGGCGCCCATAGCTGGTGTCGTTTGGCACGGCGGCGTAATGACGCTGGATGTTGGGTTCTACAGCGACCACCGTCGGGTCTGCGGCCAGGGCCTCAACCACCCGGTTGATATCCGCGGGTGCGGCGACCACGCGTGCCACGCGGTCTGCGATTGCGACCTGTTCCGTGGCACCCACGGCGGTAGCGGCCAACCAGGAGCCTCCACTGGCCCGCCGCATGTCAACAGCTCGGGCATAGGTCACCAGCAGCTCGCCGGGAATCACACCTTCTGTCACGGTGGCTGCAGTGAACCGACGTGTAACGCTGTCGGCGTGGGTGAAGTCGGTGGCGGCCAACCTGTCCCGGTAGGCGTCGGCCGCAAAGGCAGCGGCTGCGGTCGGCGATTGTGCGATCCGCTCGGGCTCACTCGCCGTTGCCGGCAACGTTGCCGTCAACAGGGACAACACCAGGACGGCCACTGCGGTGCTGACGGTTACGGCCTGGCGTGGCCTGGATGCTCGTGGCACGAAGGATGCTCCAGTTGGTCGGGATCGGATGCCCAAACGCTAGAACCCAGACGTCCGGGGTGCTGCAGTCGTTATCGCTGTGTCCGAAGTTGCTGCCAGGCTATGGCTGATCGGGATCGGGCACCATCCGGCGGGCAGTGGTCAGGAAGGCGGTGTGGGCCACCATCCGATGATCGGGTCGAACGGCCAACCCGTCCACGTGCCAGGTGCGATGCATGGTCTCGCTGGTGTCCGCCAGACCCCAGCGCGGATCGGCCGCCATTGCCTCCCGCAAACGAATGACCTGTGTGATGGCAGGGGTGTAGGCGATCAACAGGCCGCCCGTGTGCAGCGATGCCGCGGCGGACTCCAGATGAGCCCAGGGTTCCAGCATGTCCAGGACCAACCGGTCGCACCGCAGCCCGGACAGACCATCGGCCAGATCCCCAACCGTGAGGTCCCAGTTCTGGGGCTCCGCTCCCATTCGTCTGGTCACGTTGGCGATCGCCACATCGGCGTGGTCCTGGCGGCGCTCGAAGGAGATGACGCGGCCGTGCGGGCCGACAGCCCTAAGCAGTGCGCAGGTCAGGGCGCCCGAGCCCGCTCCGGCCTCCACCACGACCGACCCTGGGACGATGTCTCCCAACATCACGATCATGGCCTGGTCCTTGGGATACACGACCTGTGCTCCCCGCGGGGCCTTCAGCGTCCAGTCCGTCGTGGTCGGGCGGACCGCGGTCAGACGGGCCGACATGGTGGAGGTGACCGTGCACCCTTCCGGCTGGCCGATCAAATCGTCGTGGTGGACGATCCCGCGGTGGAAGTGGTAGTCCTTGGACTGCTCCAACTGAAACATGAATCTGCGGCCCTTGCGGTCCATCAGAATCACGGTGTCACCCACGCTCAGGGGATCAGGGTGTCCGGCGTAACGGGTCACGCGATGGTCCTCTCGGCGCGATCGGCCCTGCCAGACGCGTCCTGGCCGATCACGCTCAACAGTCGGCCCCGCGTGCGACAGAAGGCACAACGTGGTGTCTCGCCTTCTCGATGCGCCATGGTCGGCAACCCGCAGTCGTCACAGGCAACCAACGTCGCCCCCGCGTGGTCGGCTTGGGCGAAATGTGTGTCACGGACACGGTCAAGGAAGCCAAACAGGAAATGGGCCTTGGTGCCGGGGGCGGCGCGCTCCAACTCGTTCAGTGCGTTCTTATAGCGCATGACCGTGTTCCCCTCGACCAGTGGGCATTCCTCGACCACATACTCAAGGCCCTTGATCACGCAATATGCGGCTGTTTCCCGCTCGGACAGGCGGTAGAGGGGTTTCACCTTGCGGGTCATCTCCTGCTTGGCCGGCAGGCTGGGCGACTGGCGGGCCAAGAAGGGCGTCTGCCACCGCAGGACGTTGCCCAGCAGTTGTGCTGCCTCATCGTCAAGGTTGTGCCCGGTCGCCATGACGTCGTAGCCCAGTTGCAGGGCAACCTTGTTGAAGACGTAGCGCTTGGACAGCCCACAGGTCCCGCAGGCAGCCCGGCCCATGCCGTTCTTCGACTTGTGTTCACCGGGCCGGGGGTGACGGACCGAGTCGGGAATGTCAAAGCCGTACTCACCCGCCAGGTCGTGCACGTGGAGGGTGGCGTCGCGAGCGTCGGCGAAGGCCTGCACGGTGGTCAGGGAACGGCTGGAGTAGCCACCGATCCCCAGGCCCAGATACAGGCCGCTGGCCCTGTAGCCCATGTCAAGCAGGATGTCCCACAGGGCCAGTGAATCCTTGCCTCCACTGACGGCCACCAGGATGTCGTCGTCATAGGAGAACATCCGGTAGCCATCGATGGCGTGGCGGACCTGGGTGCGGACATGGTCGATGAAACAGGGTCCGCAGTAGCGACTGCGGTGCCTGGCCACATCGATGACGGCCTGGCTCTGTTTGCAGATCAGGCACCGTCCGGACCCGCCGGCGCCCCCCGAGATGACCGGGCGGACCTCGACCAGCGCGTCATCGGCCAGTCGGGCCTTGGAGGTGACCAGCTCGTCGCCCACGATGACCAGCACGGTTTCGGGGTTGATGTCGAGTTGGGCCAACATGTCAGACACCGTGAGGGGGCCGGCCACCTCAACGGTTTGATCGGGATTGCGCAGTCGGACCTTCATGGGGTCGTGGATGCTACGGGGCGCGACCATCCTCGTCACCCGTTGGGGCTGGTCTATGGGGTCGGCGGGGTTCCCCGGTCGGCGGCTTCGGACAGCTGTCGACCCGTAGGGCCGCTGATCGCTGACTCCAGACCGGCAAGGACGATGCGATCATAGGCGCCGCCGTCGATCAGGTTCAGGTCCTGTTCTGCGACAGCCACACTGGTGGCGTACCGAGTCGCGCCGGCCAGCCTGGTGACGGAGTAGCCGGCGTCGGCGATCTGCGCCGGAGCCTGACCAGCGACGGTACAGTCTGTGGAGTTCTGGTCGATGACGTAGTCGACAGCGGGACCAGACCAACGAAACCCACCGTGAGCCGCTCCATTCTCTCTTCTGCACCCGGTAGCACGGCGCGACCATCCATCGCCGTGTGTGCTGCGCTGCTCGCACTGCTGGCGGCGTTGGGGACCTCGCCGGCCTCCGACCAGGTCACCGCCCAGTCGGTCTCCTCGATTGACACCCCCTACGCCGACGACCAGATCCCGAGCCGGACCTTCGCCGATCTGTTTCAGGAGATGAGCGCCCCCGAGACCTCCGGTGAGGGGCGCGGGGCCGTCGCGGTGGCCTCGGCCCCTCCCAGCATCCCGGTGGTTGGCGGTATTCCATCGGGACAGCCGACGACCGCGGCGCTGCCGCCCCTGGCCCAAACCGTCACACCGCTGCGACCGACATTGGTGGTGCGGGGTGTGGATCCAGCCGCCGTCGAGCAGGTCGGTCAGGTGGAAGGGGTGTCCGCCGCAGCCAGCGCCATCATCGGCGAGCTGACGGTCGCCGTGCCGGGTGGTTCGCAGACGGTCACCGTGGCGGCTGTCGACCCCGAGGCATTCCGGCCGCTCACCCCCGAGATCACTGCCGGCGAGCCGGCAGTGTGGGAGCGGATCGTGGCCGGCGACGCCGCCTTCACCCATGATTCGGGGAACCGTTTGAGCGTCCCGCTGGGCACCACGGTCCTGACCACCCCCACCATTCCTTCCGGCGCTGAAGAGGTGGCCGAGGACGCTGCGCAGGTGGACGATCAGCTGCTTGGGCCGGCCGTCGACGCAGAGTCGGCGCCTGGTCCCAATGGAACCCCACTCCGTCTCGGTGCCTTGGCGTCCAACGGCATACCCCCGGTGGCCGACGCGCTGGTTTCCACCGACACGGGCGCGGCAATCGGGTTGACCGGAACCTCAGAGATCTATGTGGCCCTGGACGAGGGGGCCGACCTTGCCGCCATCGAACAGACCCTGGCAGAGTTGACGGGTGCGGAGGTCGAAGAACTCGTCTTGCCCCAGAGCCAGACCAACACCTTCGGGGCCTTCCTGGTGGGTTCCCAAGCCCAGAACTTCTTCGAGCCATTCGACTACATCGACCACGGCGATGGCCTGATCACGATCGATTCGGGGTGGGTGGGCCGCAACATCGCCTCGACCAACATGATGCCGGTGCTGAACGGCACGGTGACCTGCCACCGTCAGATGCTGATCCAGATGTATGGGGCGTTGTCCGAGGTCCAGGCCGCGGGTCTGGCCCCGCTGATCGACACCAGCCAGTACGGCGGCTGTTGGGTTGCCCGCCATATCGACTTCAACCCGTTCAAGCCCATCTCGATGCACGGCTGGGGCCTGGCGGTGGACATGAACGTGTCGACCAACCAACTGGGTGCACAGCCCACGATGGACCCGCGAATCG
Source organism: Euzebya sp. (assembly GCA_051004735.1). Taxonomy (GTDB): domain Bacteria; phylum Actinomycetota; class Nitriliruptoria; order Euzebyales; family Euzebyaceae; genus Euzebya. The sequence goes on from JBPCKA010000040.1 coordinate 25,447, forward strand.
TCGCGATCTTCGACCGCTGGGGCTTCGTCTGGGGCGGCCGCTGGTCACGTCCTGACGGCATGCACTTCGAGTTGGGCGCGGTCATCGACGTCCCCGTTCCCGACGGCTTCTTCCGCTAATCGGTGCCTCGGCACAACCTGGCTTGACCTCAGCGGAGCCGCTACACTCACCGCTCCCGTCGGCGTGGCGGAATTGGTAGACGCGTACGGTTGAGGGCCGTATGGCTTAGGCCTTGAGGGTTCAAGTCCCTCCGCCGACACAAACACCGCTGACCAGCGGAAACAGTACAGAATCCCCGGCCGGAATGGTTGGGGATTCTGGCGTTTTCGGGCTCTCATGTCACGCCTATGTCACGGGAAAACCCCGTGCCGGTCAGGAC
>JBPCKA010000041.1:0-8865 GCA_051004735.1 Euzebya sp.
TAGGCCCGCCCGATCAGGCACGCCCGGGCTCCGCTGGCCAGCGCAGCCACGACGTCGGCGCCGTGCAGGATCCCGCCGTCAACCATCACCTCTACCTGATCCCCCACCGCAGCGACGATGTCGGGCAAGGCCAACAGTGGTGTCGGTGCGCGGTCGAGTTGACGGCCCCCGTGGTTTGACACCACGATGGCATCGACACCGTGGTCCAGGCACGCTCTGGCATCCTCCACCACCTGGATGCCCTTGACGATGAGCGGTCCATCCCACTGCTCTCGCAGCCAGGCCAGGTCAGCCCAGCTGATTGAGGGATCGAACATGGTGTTGATCAACTCGGCGACCGTGCCGTCGAACCCGGCCAGCGTGGCGAACTCCAACGCTGGGGTGGTCAGAACGTCGAACCACCATGACGGGTGCATCGCCATGTCCGCCAGGGTCGACAGGGTCAGTTGGGGAGGTACGGTCAAGCCATTGCGAACATCGCGCAACCGCTGACCGGCCACGGGTGTATCGACGGTGAACACCAGGGCTTCACAACCGGTATCGCGGGCGCGCTGCACCAGGGAACCGGACGCATCGCGGTCATGCCAGACATACAACTGGAACCAACGTCGAGCGTCTGGCGCCGTAGCCTGCAAAGCCTCAGGGTCGGTGGTCCCCACGGTGGACAGCGCATAGGGGATGCCCGCCTGATGTGCCGCGCGGACCACCGCTGGCTCACCCGCGGTGTGCATCATCCTGGTGAACCCCGTCGGGGCACACACCAGCGGCAGCGCGGCAGATCTGCCCAGGATCATCCGGGCGGTTGACACGTTCGCCACATCGGTCAGCACACGTGGCCGGAACTCAACGTGTGCATAGGCATGCCGAGCGCGAAAGAGCGATCGCTCGGATTCCGCGGCACCGTCGACGTAGTCAAAGACCGATCGCGGGGCCCGGCGCAGGGCCAGCCGGCGTAGATCGGCGATGGTGGCGGCCGCGGCGACCTTGGCGGACTGCCGCAGCCTGGGTGGTTCCAACCCGATCAGCGGTGCCAGGTCGGACCAGGACGGCAGGCGGCGGGTCGTGGTGCTCATGCGTGTGTTCTACCGCATGGCAACGACCCCGCTGTGTGGAGCACCAGTCCCGCAGATCCTGGGACAGCTGCGCCGAGGCATTCGGCGTGAACTCACTCATCAGCACGGTCTGGCCGTACTTCTCCTGCGGCTCGGGGGGGAGGATTTCCCAATCAGCACTGCCGGGTCAGTCCTCTTCTTCCTCCTCGTCGGATTCGAAGTCGTCGGCGTCGTCCCACTCCTCATCGTCATCATCATCATGATCGGCAGAGGCCCCATCGTCGAAAGCCCCGTCGTCGTAGGCCAGGTCGTTGAAGGGCACCGCATCCTCTGCCGCCACCAACGCCTCGGGATCCGCCGGCGCGTCGCTTGCCCGCAGGATGCAGAACTCATTGCCGTCGAGGTCCGCCATGACCACCCACGTCACATCGGGGTCCTGGCCCTGGCCGACGTCCACGCGGGTGGCGCCGAGCTCCAGCGCACGGCGCACGGCCGCCTTCTGATCGTCAGGTCGCAGGTCCAGATGAAGGCGGTTCTTGTCGGACTTGGGGTCATCCACCTCCAGAAACAGCAGTGGAAAGCCCGAGCCGTCCGGCGCGGCGATCAGGATCTCACCGTCATCCTCAAATGTTCGGGTCCAACCGAGCAGGTCCTCATAGAAACCTGCGAGGGCGTCGGGATCGGGGCTGTCGATGGTCAAGGCGTCAACGGCGATCTGCATGTGTTCTCCGGTAGTGCGGGTGGGACATGCGGTCGCACGATAGAGCAGGGCAGACGAGGTTACGAGGTGCCTACGGATTGCCACCAGGCGCTCAGAAGTCTCCTGCTGCCGCCCGGATCTGTGTCAACAGGTTGTTGAGCTGATCCAGGTCGGCATCCGGGACCATGGGCTGGGTGAAAACCTGATCGTTCAGGGCGGCCGCGGCGGCCTTCGCCGTGGTCTGTCCCTCCTCGGTGAGGCGCGCAAGTTTCGAGCGGCGGTCGCTGGGATGGGCGTGCCGTTCCACCATTGCGTCGCGCTCCAGGCGATCTATTGCCGACGTCACGCTGGTGGGGTGTACCTGCAGTCGGCGACCGATCGCAGCCAACGGCATCTCACCACTGCGACTGAACGACAACAACATCAGGATCTCGAAGCGGGCGAACGTCAGATCGAAGTCTTTCAGCACCGCGTCCACGCGCTGTTGCACGATTGCCTGAGCGCGGGTGAGTGACGTCACCAGCACCATCCCATCGGCTGCATCGCTCCAGCCGTGGGCCAACCATTGGCGCTTGGCCTCGACGATGGGGTCGAAGGGCAACTGGGCTGAGGTATCGGCGGTCCCCATCAGACGTTGCGGCGGTACTGCCCGCCGACCTCGAAGAACGCGCCTGTGATCTGGCCCAGCGAGCAGTGCCGAACCGCCTGCATCAGCCCGTCGAAGGTGTTGCCGCCGGTCGTGGCGATCTGCCGCAGGTCGTCCAGAGCCTGCTCTGCCTGACCTGCATGACTGTCCTGGAAGGCCCTGACCCTGTCCAATTGGGACTGCTTTTCTCCCTCAGTGGCACGGGCCAGCTCGACCACCGGCGCCTCTTCCTCATCCCCCTCGGGTGGCAGGAAGGTGTTCACACCGATCAGCGGAAGGCTGCCGTCGTGTTTGAGGTGCTCGTACTTCATTGACTCATCCTGGATCTTTCCACGCTGGTACCCGGTCTCCATCGCGCCAAGCACCCCACCGCGGCCCGAGATCGCCTCGAACTCCTTAAGGACCGCCTCCTCAACCAGATCGGTCAATTCCTCGACGATGTAACTGCCCTGCAGTGGGTTCTCGTTCTTCGACAAGCCCCACTCCTGATCGATGATCATCTGGATGGCCAGGGCTCGCCGGACCGACTCGGCACTGGGCGTCGTGACCGCCTCGTCGTAGGCGTTGGTGTGCAGGCTGTTGGTGTTGTCATAGATCGCACACAGCGCCTGGAGCGTGGTGCGGATGTCGTTGAAGTGCATCTCCTGGGCGTGCAGTGAACGCCCGGACGTCTGGACGTGGTACTTCAGCTTCTGGCTGCGTTCGTTTGCGCCGTAACGCTCGCGCATCGCAATGGCCCAGATCCGCCGTGCCACCCTGCCCATGACGGTGTACTCCGCGTCCATACCGTTTGAGAAGAAGAACGACAGGTTGGGTGCGAAGTCGTCGATGTCCATCCCGCGAGCCAGGTAGGACTCGACGTAGGTGAAGCCGTTTGACAGCGTGAAGGCCAGTTGGCTGATCGGGTTCGCCCCGGCCTCGGCGATGTGGTACCCGCTGATCGACACCGAATAGAAGTTGCGAACATCATGGTCGATGAACCACTCCTGGATGTCGGCCATGCATCGCAGGCTGAACTCGGTGGAGAAGATGCAGGTGTTCTGACCCTGGTCCTCCTTGAGGATGTCGGCCTGGACGGTGCCTCGCACGCTTGACCAGGTGTGCGTCTTGATCCGGTCCAGTTCGGCGTCATCAGGTGCACGGTCATGCTCGTCGCGGAAGCGTTCGATCTGCTGGTCCAAGGCCGTGTTCAGGAACATCGCCAGGATGGTCGGGGCCGGTCCGTTGATGGTCATCGACACCGACGTGGTGGGATCGCACAGGTCGAACCCGGCGTAGAGCTCCTTCATGTCCTCAAGGGTGGCGATGCTGACACCGGAGGTGCCGACCTTGCCGTACACGTCGGGCCGCTCCTCAGGGTCGCGGCCATACAGGGTGACGGAGTCAAAGGCCGTGGACAGCCGTGTGGCCGGTTGCCCCTGGGCCAGCAGATGGAAGCGCCGATTGGTGCGGAACGGATCGCCCTCACCGGCAAACATGCGCGCCGGCGCCTCACCGTCGCGTTTGAGGGGGAAAACGCCTGCGGTGAAGGGGAAATGACCGGGCAGGTTCTCGCGTCGCAGAAAGCTGACCAGGTCCGCGACACTCTTGGTGCGGGGTAGGGCCACGCGCCTGACGTGTGACCCGCTCAACGTTTCCTTCGTGGCCGGGGCCGTGACTGTCCTACCCCGGACGTCAAAGGAGATCTCCTCACCCGAGTAGGCCTCCACGACGGTTGGCCACTGCTCCAACAGGGAGGCCACCCCGGGTGAGATCTCGACACCGGCCAGGAGGTCTTCGACCGCGCCGGCGTCCTGACCCGCCTGGACCAGCAGGTCCCTGGTGATCTCCAGCGCCTTGGCACGACCAACCCGGGAGCACTGTTCCTCGGTGGTCGCGTGATAGTCGCGCACTGTGGCGGCGATGTCGGCCAGGTACCGCTCCCGGTCGCCCGGGACAACCGTTGACAGACCGCTTGAGAACCTGACATCGACCTGCGGCAGCGCGCCGCCGCCCTGCGACAGGCCACTTGAGGTCAGCTGGCCTTTCAGGGACTGGTACAGCGCCGTGACCCCGTCGTCGTCAAACCGGGCGGCGGAGGTCCCGAACACCGGCATCTCGCGGAAGTCGGTGCCGAAGGCCTGGCGGTTGCGGACCATCTGACGGGCCACGTCCCGCAATGCGTCCTCTGCGCCCCGCCGCTCGAACTTGTTAATGGACACCGCGTCAGCGAAGTCCAGCATGTCAATCTTCTCAAGCTGGCTGGCCGCACCGAACTCTGGCGTCATGACGTACAACCTGACGTCGGCGTGGTCGACGATCGCTGCGTCCCCCTGCCCGATTCCCGGGGTTTCCACGATGACCAGATCGAAACCGGCCAGTTTGCAGGCATCGATGATGCCAGCCAGGTTGTCGGGCATCTCCGCACCGGGTGTGCGAGTTGCCAGGGATCGGAAGAAGACCTGACCGGGTTCGATGGTGTTCATCCGGATGCGGTCGCCGAGCAGCGCACCACCGCCCTTCCTGCGGGAGGGGTCGATGGCCAGCACGGCGATCCGCAGTTTGTCCTGGTAGTCGCGACGGAATCGACGGACCAGTTCGTCGGTCAGCGATGACTTGCCGGCGCCGCCGGTACCGGTTATTCCCAGTACTGGTACAGCCCGGTCGGTCGGTGTCGTGACCCAGTCGATCTGGGCACCGCCCTGAAGACGGGTGATGGTGCGGGCCAGGGCCGTCTCGTCCCCGGTCAACACCGCGTCGCAGTCAGCATGGGTTCTGGTCAGGTCCACGTCGCAGGACTTGATGATGGTGTTGATCATCCCCGGTAAACCCAAGGTCTGGCCGTCCTCCGGACTGAAGATCCGCTTGACACCCCGTGAGTGCAGCAGATCGATTTCGTCCTGCACGATGACTCCGCCGCCACCGCCGTAGACCAGAATGTGATCGGCACCCCGCTGGGCCAATGACTCGACCAGGTAAGTGAAATACTCCACGTGGCCACCCTGGTAGCTGGACACCGCAACGCCTTGGGCGTCTTCTTGGATGGCGGCAGTCACGACCTCGGCAACCGACCGGTCGTGGCCCAGATGGATGACCTCCGCTCCCTGGCTCTGCAACAGTCGGCGCATGATGTTGATAGCGGCGTCGTGGCCATCGAACAGGCTGCCGGCGGTCACGATCCGGACCGGGTTGACGGGAACGTGTAGAGCGGGGGGGCCCGCGGGGGTGGTGGGTGAGGTGACGGCCACGACTAGCTCCTAGGATATCCAATAGTAGGACTTCCTATGAATATACCCCACCGGTGCACGGATTGACCAGGGAGCGGGCCAGTCCACCGCGTTCGCTTGGTCAATCCCGTCGCGGACAGGCATCGGATGGACGGACCGACTGCGCAATCTCACATTTGTAGAGGGTGTCAATCCGTCCGTGTGGATCCCTCAATCATCAGATCTGACCTTAGGGGGGGTCAATCCGGTCCATCTCTCAGATCTGAGGGATCGAGGGGCGGGAGAGAGTATCGAGGGGGCGGAGGGGTAGAGTCCGCCGCCGTGACCGAGATACAGACGACAGCCCAATGGGCCAACGTAACCGCACTGCACGCCAGGCTCAGCGACGTCCATCTGCGTCAGCTGTTCGGTGACCCGCAACGGGCAGTCGACCTCACCTACACCGTGGGGGATCTGACTATCGACCTCTCCAAACATCGCGTGACCCCCGAGGTGTTGGATGCCCTGGTCGACGTGGCCGAGGCCGCCGACGTAGCCGGGCGGATTGCGGCCATGCTGGCTGGTGAAGCCATCAACACCACAGAGGACCGTGCGGTCCTGCACACCGCGCTACGGGCCCCGGCCGACGCCTCCATCGTCGTGGACGGCCACGACGTCGTGCAGCAGGTTCATGACGTCCTTCAGCAGATGGTCGACTTTGCCCAGCGAATCCGCTCGGGCGAATGGACCGGGCACACCGGTCGCCCAATCACGACGGTGGTCAATATCGGGATTGGGGGATCTGACCTTGGGCCCGCGATGGCCTACCGCGCACTGGCGTCATACGTGCAGCCAGGTTTGGACTGTCGCTTCGTCAGCAACGTCGACGGCGCCGACCTGGCCAGGACATTGCGTGACATCGAGCCCGACACGACCCTGTTCATCGTGGCGTCAAAGACCTTTACCACGGTCGAGACCCTGACGAATGCCCGCACCGCGCGTCGGTGGCTAACCGACGCTCTTGGTGAACAGGCGGTGGCCAAACATTTCGTTGCGTTGTCCACCAACGCATCCGGTGTTGCTGACTTCGGTATCGACACCGACAACATGTTTGAGTTCTGGGATTGGGTTGGTGGTCGCTACTCCGTGGATTCCGCGATCGGCCTGTCCGTGATGATCGCAATCGGGCCTGACCACTTCAGTGATTTCCTCGCTGGCTTCCACGCTGTCGACATGCACCTGGCCCAGACGCCGCTACGGGACAATGTGCCGGTCCTGATGGCGATGATCGGCGTCTGGTACCGCAACTTCTTCGACTTTCCCACTCGTGCGGTCCTGCCGTACAGCCACGACCTGTCCCGCTTTCCCGCCTACCTTCAGCAGTTGGAGATGGAGTCAAACGGCAAACGCGTCCACCGCGACGGCTCCGCCGTACAGATCAAGACGGGGGAGGTGGTCTGGGGTGAGCCCGGCACCAACGGCCAACATGCCTTCTATCAGCTGCTCCATCAGGGCACGACCACGATTCCCTGTGACTTCATCGGCTTCCTTCAACCCGACTATCAACTCCCAGACGGAGCCCAGGAGACCCACCACCAACTGCTGCTGGCCAACATGTTCGCCCAGGGCGAGGCGTTGGCATTCGGCAAGACACCGGATGAGGTGCGGGCCGAAGGCGTCGAGGAACGACTGGTCGCCCACAAGACCTTCCCCGGCAACATTCCTTCAACGACCATTGTGGCGGACCGGCTGACCCCATCGGTCCTAGGACAGCTGATTGCGTTGTATGAGCACAAGGTGCTGGTCCAGGGCACGATCTGGGGTATCAACAGCTTCGACCAATGGGGTGTCGAGCTGGGCAAGGTTCTTGCCATGACGATCACAAACCAACTCGCCGACGTGGACACTCCCGCAGACCATGACGCATCGACCAACGAATTGATTCATCGCTATCGCGAGCACCATCACCCCTCACCGGAGGAGGACGGGTAGCGGGCCCGCAATCACTTCCCCAGGCGGCGTCGGTGGTCAGCCTCAAGGTGCGGCCGTCCACAGATTCCTGAAGGATTCCGACAGACCAGGGCCCCGGGGCTACAGGCCCAGGTCCTTGGCGATGATGGTCTTCATGATCTCCGTGGTTCCGCCGTAGATCGTGGTGATCCGAGAATCCGCGTAGGCCCGCGCAATGGGGTACTCCCGCATGAACCCATATCCGCCGAATAGCTGTAGGCAGCGGTCAAGGACCCGCCGTTGCATTTCGGTGCACCACCACTTCGCCCGACTGGCATCAGCGGCGGCCAGGGTCCCCTCGTTCAAAGCCAGGACGCACTGGTCGGTGAACGACTCGGCCAGGGTCACCTCGGTATCACACTCGGCCAGAACGAACTTGGTGTTCTGGAAGTCCCCGACCTGCTTGCCGAAGGCCGTTCGCTGAGCCACGTAGGCCAACGTCCAGTCGATAGCGGCGCGGGCTGCGGCCACGCCGGAGATCGCGATGGCCAGTCGTTCCTGGGCCAGATTCTCGGTGAGGATCGCAAAGCCTCTCCCCTCCTCCCCCAGCAGGTTGTCGACCGGAACACGCACATCGCTGAAGATCAGTTCGGCGGTGTCCTGGGCGTGCAGGCCGATCTTCTCCAGGTTGCGGCCACGCTCAAATCCCTCCATCCCGCGCTCGATGACGACCAGGGACATGCCGGTGTGCCGTTGGCTGGGGTCGGTCTTCACGGCCGTGACGACCAGGTCTGCGTTGATCCCGTTGGAGATGAAGGTCTTGGAACCGTTCACCACGTAGTGGTCCCCGTCGCGCACCGCGGTCGTCGTCACCGACGCCAGGTCAGACCCGGTGCCTGGTTCGGTCATCGCGACAGCGGTGATGGTCTCACCGGTGCAGATGCCGGGTAACCAGCGCTGTTTCTGCTCAGCGGTGGTCTGCTGGGTGAAGTAGGGCAGGATGATGTCGTTGTGCAGGGAGATGCTGAGGCCGGCCGAGGCGACGCCGGCGTAGTGGAACTCCTCCAACAGCACTTGATTGAACCTGAAATCGTCAGTGCCGCCGCCGCCGAACTCCTCATCGGCCTGCAACGCCAGCAGCCCCAGTTCTCCCGCGCCGGTGAACAACTCACGGGGGACCAGTCCGTCATCGTCCCAGCGATCGTGATGTGGCACCACGTGGTCGGCGACGAAGCCCGCCACTGTCTGGCGAAACAGTTGATGGTCTTGCGAGAACAAGGTTCGTTGCATCGTGTGGGTCCTGCCCGCGTCGATAGGCCGTGTGTGTGTCGG
>JBPCKA010000042.1:0-16941 GCA_051004735.1 Euzebya sp.
GTACAGCAGAGGCTGGCCGGGCGCCTCCTGACGGCCCACCTCCTCGATCAATCCGCGGTTCATCAGGTTTCGTACCCCGGCCTCGGCATCGACACCCCGGATCTCTGAGATGCTGCTCCTGGTCACCGGCTGCTTGTAGGCGATGATGGCCAGGGTCTCAAGGGCGGCCTGGCTCAGCTTGCCAGACCGGCCGTGCAGCACGAACTGCTCGACATACGCCGCTGCGCCCGGGTCGGTATACATCCGCCAGCCGCCGCCGACACGGCGCAGGACGAACCCCCGTCCTTGCTCGGAATACTCCTGTGCCAGGGCCAGCAACGCGTCCTCGACCTCGTCAGCCCCGACTTCGAGGACCTGGGCCAGGGTGGTGACGTCGACCGGTTCGTCGACGACCAGCAGGATCGCCTCAAGCGCCTTGCGCAACTCGGGCTCAAGCCGCAGTTCCTGTACGGGCCCGGCCTGGGCGGGCGTGGTGACATCGCTCACGGGTTGGTGACCTCTTCATCATCGGTGGGGTTGCCCTCATAGGCGTCCATGTCGAACACGCCGGCGGCCAACTGGACGTCCTCGGGTGTCCAGTTGACCTGCAGGGACCCGAAGTTGGCCGACTGGTCCAGATCCACGTGGTCAAGCTTGTACAGCTCCAGGCAGGCAAGGAAGTGGACTACGACCTCGGCCACGTGGCGGCAGCCGGCAGTCAGTTCGTCGAACGTCAGCGGCCCCGGGGACCGCGACAGTTCGTCCAGGATCATGCCCGCCGCTTCACGCACGGTCATGCGCAACGGCTGGATGTGGGACAGGTCAAGATGGTCGGCAGGCTTGTCGGCAAAGACCCGGGCGGCGATCAGGGCGAAGTCCTGCGGGCTGATGCCCAACGACGCCTCGGGACGCAGCCGTGCGAACTGCGGTTCCAGAGCCACGTCACGGGGGATGAAGCCGTCGAAGGTGTTGAGTCGCTCGCGGATGTGGCTGGCCGCCTCACGGAAGGTGCGGTAGTCCAGCAGCCGCGCGTACAGCAGATCGCGGGCCTCCAGCGCCAACTCGTCCAGTTCCGGATCGTCCTCGCCCGGCAGCAACCGGGCGGCCTTCAGTTCGATCAGGGTCGCGGCCACGACCAGGAACTCGGTCGTCACCTCCAAGTCCAGGATGTCCAGCCCGCCGATGACGGCCAGGTAGTCATCGGTGATCTCGGCGATCGAGATCTCATAGATGTCGACCTTGCGCCGCGCGATCAGGTGCAGCAGCAGGTCAAAGGGGCCCTCGAAGGCCGAAACTGAGACATGGTAGGTGGCGGTCATGACGTCAGTCGGAGTCTACCGAGGCACCCGGCCTGCAAGCCCCAGCCACAACACCTCAGCATGGTCCGGACCTACAGGACGTCAAGCACCGTCGGCGCCACCTGGCCCTGCTCGCCAACTATGATCTGGCTGATCAGTGCCGTGCTCACCCGCCCGACGTCATCAGCTGAGCGGGCGTGGACACTTGCCAGCGGCTGGCCTTGCTCGACGGTATCGCCTTCCTGCACCAGCAGGTCGATCCCCACGGAATGATCCACCGCATCACCAGAGTGTTGTCGCCCGGCGCCAAGGCTCATTGACAGCAACCCGATTGCGCGAGCAGGCACTCGGGAGACCACGCCGGCGCCAGTCGCGTGGACGTCCGCGATCTGGGCTGCCGCAGGCAGCACCTCGCGTGGTCGGTCACACACCGCAGGGTCACCACCCTGCGCGGTGATCATGGCCTGCAGGGTCTGCAGGGCGGCACCGGTGGACCACAGATCACTGAGCTTCTCGCGCGAGTGTTCGACGGGCTGACCGGTGGCCTCGGAGTGCGCCAGGCTGGCCAGGGTCAGGCACACCTCGGCAAAGCGTCCGGCGGGGGGAACCTGCAGCGCCTCGACCACCTCCGCCACCTCAAGGCCGTTGCCGATGCCACCCCCTAGGGGTGTGTTCATCTCCGAGACGATGGCCCTGGTTCGTCGTCCGGCATCCTGCCCGATCTGGACACACAGCCCGGCCAGATCTCGGGCAGCCTCGACGGTCTCCATGAACGCGCCATCACCGGCCTTGACGTCCAGCACGATGACCTGCGCCCCACTGGCCAACTTCTTCGACATGACCGATGAGGCGATCAACGCGGTCGATGACACGGTCCCGGTCACATCACGAAGCCCGTACAGCGCCTTGTCGGCAGGGACCAGATCTGCGGTTTGTGCCGCCACGACGCAGCCGACCTCCTGGGCGATCTGCAGGATGCGCTGCGCCGGCAGCGCCACCGTCATGCCGGGGATCGACTCCAGTTTGTCCAGGGTCCCGCCGGTGTGGCCCAGTCCACGGCCGCTCAGCTTCACCACCTGAAGGCCGGCGGCCGCCAGCAGTGGTGCCACGACCAGCGTGGTGCCATCGCCCACCCCGCCGGTGGAGTGCTTGTCCACGGTCGGACCGCGCAGGGACGACAGGTCCAACTGATCTCCCGATTCAAGCAGGACCGTGGTCAACGACAGCGCCTCGGCGCGGCTGAAGCCACGGATCATGCCCGCCATCAGCAACGCCGCCATCTGCCCCTCCTGCACCTGACCGTCCTGGGCCAGGTAGGCGGTGATAAAGTCGCGGTACTCCTCCAACTCAAGCTCACCGCCATCACGCTTGCGCTCGATCAACTCAACGGGATGCAGCGGCGGTGACATGGCGGACAGGCTATGTGATGGGCCCTGCGGAATTATGAGGATCCGGCGCTGGCAGCGGCATCGGCCACCGTGGCCCGCGGATGGGCTCTGTCATACAGCGCCCGCAGACGAGCCTGGCTGGTGTGGGTGTAGACCTGTGTGGTGTTGACGCTTGAGTGGCCCAGCAACTCCTGCACGACCCTGATGTCAGCCCCGCCCTCCACCAGGTGGGTGGCGAAGGAATGTCGCAGGGTGTGTGGGCTGACCGAATCGGCCAGATCAGCAGCGTCGGCATGACGTTTGACGATCTTCCAGCCACCCTGACGGCTCAGTCGCCCTCCACGGGTGTTGCAAAATAGCGTCGGGGTCGTTGGACTCATGTGTAGCCGGCCCTCCCCCACCCACCGTGACACCGCCGCGGTGGCCATGCGTCCCAACGGCACCACCCGCTCCCGCGAACCCTTTCCCACGCACCGCACCGTCATGTCGACCAGGTCCACGTCATCGACGTCCAACCCGATCAGTTCGCTGATGCGTAGGCCTGCGGAATACAGCAGTTCAAGCATTGCCAGGTCACGTTGCTGGGCGGGCTCATCGCCCTCTGCCTGACTGAGCAGTGCCTCAACCTGTGCCTGGCTCAGCGTGTCAGGCAGCTTGCGACCGGGTTTGGGCGATGACAACTCCGCAGAGGTGTCAGTGGCCATCATCCCGTCACGGACCAGATGGCGATGCAGCCCACGGACCGCGACCAGGGTCCGCGCAATCGAGGACTTGGCGTAGGGCGTGCCCCGCGATGTCCGCTGGGAACGCAGCCAACCTGCAAAGGCTGAGACCTCCTGGACATCAGCATGTGCCGGAGACTCGATGCCCGCCAGATCCAGATAGGTGCCGTACAGGGACAGATCACGGCGGTAGGCCGCCAGGCTGTGGACAGACAGCCCTTTTTCTGCGGCGAGATAGTCAAGGTAGGACTCTGCGTGGACAGGAAGCGCCACTTTGTTACTTCTCGGTTTGAGGAGACGACCGGACACAGGCGGAGTCTATCGCAGGGTTGACATAACCCGGTTGGTCAGTGTCTGCTTCGCCGGCGGTCAGCCACCATCAGCAGCCCGATGACGGTCTTTGAATCAACGATCTGTCCGTCATGAACCATGGCAACAGCCTGGTCAAACGGGACTCGCAGGATGTCCATGTCCGCCTCCTCGTGCTGCAGGTCAAAATCCTCGGGCCGAGGGGCGGGGACCAGATCGGTGGCCAGGTACACCGTGGTCCGCTCCGTCGTCCACCCGGCCGAATTGGTGTAGGTCAACAACTCGGTGAGTGTGTCGGCCTGCAACTCGACCTCTTCGGCCAGTTCCCGTTGCATCGCCTGTGCCGCCGGTTCGCCATCGACATCCAGCTTCCCGGCGGGTAACTCCAGGAAGAACGCAGCCAGTGCATGCCGGTAGTGGCGCAGCAGCACCACCGTGTCATCGCTATCGATCACGACCGCACCCACGGCTGAGGGATGTTCAGCAATCTCGCGGGTCCCGACGTGACCGTCTGGCATCAGCACCTGATCCACCCTGATGGTGGTGAACCGGGATCGATACGCCACCTGAGCGTCGGTGACCTGATAGTCGTCGGTTGACCTGGGGACCGTCATCGAAATGGGGCCGACCGGTCAGCTCAACGCGTGTTCGGGCAGGCGGCCGTGCCGGGCCAACATCCGGTCCAGGGATGCCCCGACGAAATCACGGAACAACGGATGGGGCCGGTTCGGCCTGGATTTGAACTCCGGGTGTGCCTGTGTGGCCACGAACCACGGGTGGTCGGCCAGTTCGACCATCTCAACCAGACGCTCGTCGGGTGACATGCCACTGATCAGCATGCCGGCGCTCTCCAACCTGCCGCGATACCGGTTTGACACCTCCCAACGGTGTCGGTGACGCTCATACACGAAAGGCTCGCCGTAGGCCGCCTCGGCCAAGGTTCCGGGCACCAGTCGGCACGGATAGACGCCCAGCCGCATGGTGCCGCCGATGTCGGTTACCTCACGCTGATCAGCCATCAGGTCGATCACCGGATCAGGTGTGTCGCCATCGAACTCCGAGGAATGGGCCTCGGTCAGGTTCAGCACGTGTCGGGCGAACTCGATCACCGCGGTCTGCAGTCCCAGGCAGATGCCCAGATATGGCACCAACCGCTCCCGCGCGTACCGACCGGCGTTGATCTTTCCCTCGATCCCACGGATCCCGAATCCTCCGGGAACCAGGATTCCGTCCAAGCCGGACAGTTGCTCCTCGGCCGCACCCGGTTTGGCCAACTCGTCTGACTGGATCCATTTGATGTCGACATCCACCTGATGGTGGATCCCGGCATGATCCAGGGATTCGACGACCGACAGGTAGGCATCCGGCAGGGAGACATACTTGCCGACCAGTCCGATCTGGATGGTTTCCTTGGGGTTCTCCAGCCGGTGGACCATGGCGTTCCACTCGACCATGTCCGGTTCCACGGCAGGATCCAGCCCTAGGCGGCGGACCACGAAACGGTCCAGTCCCTCATCATGCAGTATGCCGGGCACCGCATAGATCGAATGGGCGTCGTGGGCGCTGACCACCCCGTCCAGATCGATGTCACTCAGCAAGGCGATCTTGCGCTTGAGCTCCAACGGAATGGGTCGATCGGCGCGACACACCAGCGCATCGGGCTGGATTCCGATCGAGCGCAACTCGCGGACGGAGTGCTGCGCTGGTTTGGTTTTCAGTTCCTTGGTCGGGCCGATGAAGGGCACAAGCGCACAGTGCACATAGCAGATGTTCTCCCGCCCTACGTCGTAGCGGATCTGGCGGATGGCCTCAAGGAACGGCAGACCTTCGATGTCGCCAACGGTTCCCCCGACCTCGGTGATGACGACATCGGCCTCATCAGCCAGTTCCAGGATGCGCTTCTTGATCTCGTTGGTGATGTGGGGGACGACCTGGACCGTCTCGCCCATGTAATCGCCATGGCGTTCCTTGGCGATGACCGTGGAGTAGATCTGTCCCGTCGACACACTGGACTCGCGGGGCAACTGCACGTCGATGAACCGCTCGTAATGCCCCAGGTCCAGGTCGGTTTCTCCGCCGTCGTGGGTCACGAACACCTCGCCGTGTTGGAACGGGTTCATCGTTCCCGGATCGACGTTGACGTAGGGATCAAGCTTCTGCATCGTCACGCGCAGTCCGCGAGCTTTCAGCAGGCGGCCCAGCGACGATGCGGTGATCCCCTTTCCCAGCGACGAGGAGACGCCCCCTGTGACAAGGATGTGCTTAGCCATCATGGGCCTCCTCACGGGCCATGAACGCCCACGAGGCACCCACAGCGGATCGAGATGGGCCCGGGGAAATGCGCGGCCTGGGCAACCGTAGCAGGCCCGGCAATGGGGTCAAACGACCTGGGGCGTACCGCTGGTCAGTTTGCGCCCGGAGCGACCGGCGCGGCGGGTACGGAGGGATCAACGCCCACCGGGTCAAGCGCCGGTTGGATGTACAGAAGCGGGGAGGGCAGGGCTAAGGGGTTGTGCTCCTCGGAAACCACGCTTCCCGGGCGCACGGTCCCGATGTCGGTCACGCCGACGGTGACCAGATCGCCGGCTGCCACCAGGGGGGCCTCGATGCGCCGCACCACGACCTGCAGGTCCGGGCGGCCGACGGGTTGCAGCACCACACGCCAGTCCTGTTCGCCCGTCTCGGTGGTGTAACTGGTGACGGCCACGACGGTGCCCTGCACCGGCGCTTTCAGCACGGTACCGGGAGCGGCCAGCAATGCCGCCATTCCCGTGGCCGGCCTGACACCTGAAATTGGTGCCTCAACCATGTAGTCAGGACCCGAAAACTCCTGTGACGGCGTGAACCCTTCCGGGTTGCTGTTGTCCGTCATCGTCCCGACGGGCGCCAACGGCAAGGCCGCCGCGGTGTCGGCTTCCATGAACACCACCCCACTGCCACTGCTGAGGGGCAGGTACAGGGCGATGTCCTCGACGGCGGCGAAGGCCGCGGGGGCCTGGACGGTCCTGGCGCCCGATCCTCCCCCGGGAACAAGGGAGATACTGCCTGTCGCAACGGTCCCGATCTCGCCCCGAGCCAGTTCAGCCTGCAGTTGTGGATCAACGCTGGGGGTCGCGACGGTCACCGCTGACAGCACCTCGGTCTGCACGCCGATCACGCGTCCCACCAGCCACAGCACGACCAGCAGTGCCACCAGTCCAACGCCGATCAGCCTGGACAGCGGAACCGCCGCGATGACTGCCTGGACTCCATCCCCTCCCCCGCCCCTCGACTTGCTCCGACGGGCGCGCGATGATCCGGAGGACGATGACGCTCCCACACCAGCGGTGGCTGCGCGCACGCCACGGCGACGCTTGGCACCGTTGGAGGCGCCAAGACGGCCTAGCGTGGTGAAATCGGTGGAGGAACTCACGGGCGATCAGGGGTGTGTGCGGATCCCGGTGTGCCACACAAGTCGTGAGAGGCACGGCTGCGTATACACGCGGCCTGAGGGGCAGGATCCGCCCATCAACGCCGCACGGTAACAGGCGTAGGGGGTGTTCAGACCGACGCTCAACCGGCCTGTTGGACAGGGTTGACAGTCGGGCCGTGACCTGATGTGGACGCGGTGTCTGTGCCCGGACCGTCCTGTTCGGCCGTCGCCATGTCCAATAGCTCCTGGGCGTGGGACAGCGCGGCAGTGGTGTGGTTGTCCCCCGACAGCATGCGTGACAGTTCGGCGACACGCTCCTGTGGCGCCAGCCGTGCCACGGTCGTGACGGTCTGGTTGGCCTGGGAGTGCTTGGTGACCACGAAATGTGCATCGGCGAACGCCGCCAGTTGCGCCAGGTGGGTCACGCACAGCACCTGACGTCCCCGTGCCAGCCGCGCCAGTTTGCGCCCGACTGCCTGTGCCGTCTCTCCCCCGATGCCGGCATCCACCTCGTCAAACACCATCACCGGCGTGTCGTCGGCATCGGCCAGGGCAACCTTGACCGCCAGCGCCACCCGGCTGCGCTCACCGCCGCTGGCCGCCCCACCCAGGGGCAGGGCTGGCTGACCACGGTTGGCCGCCAGCAGGAACTCGATCCTGTCACAACCATGCGGTCCCGGCGGAGCCTCCTCGACCAGGATCGTCGTGCGGGCATGCGGCATGGACAGCTCGGCCAGATGCCCGTCCACGATGGCGGCCAGCCGCTGCGCAGCCACCCGGCGAGCGTCGCGAAGCGCCGTGCCGACACCCAGCATCGTGGTCTGGGCTTGCTGGACGGCATCGCGCAGGAGAGCCAGGCGCTCCTCCCCCCCGTCGACCAGGTCAAGTCGTTCCTCAGCCTGCCTGCGGTAGGCCAGCACGTCCTCAGTGGTCGGCCCGTATTTACGGAGCAGACCGCCGATCGCCGCTCGTCGCTCAAGGGTGCGGTCAAGGTTCGCCGGGTCAGAGTCAAGATTGTCGGCGTAGTCAGCCAGTTCGAAGGCGACGTCCTGCAGTTCTGCCATCACCCCTTCCAGTCGCTGCAGCGGTGGTGTCAGGTCCGGATCGTGAGCGGCGACCTCACGGATCGCTGCGACCGCCGATCCCAGCCCGTCCCGGGCGCCGCCTTCGCCGGTCAGATACTCCCCTGCCTGGCTGGATCCCGACCGCAACGACTCGGCGTGCTGTAGTCGGCCGATCTCTGAGTCCAGGCGGTCCTCCTCTCCCTGGGCCGGTTCGACCGCGGTGATCTCCGCCACCTCAAAGCGCAGGCGATCAGCCTCTCGAGCATCGTCTTGCGACGACTCCTGTGCGTGCTGCAGGGCCGCGGTCGCCTGACGCCAGTCGTTGTAGGCGTCGGTGTAGGGCGGTAGCAGCGCCTGGACCTCAGCGCCGGCATAGCGGTCCAGCAAGCCCCGTTGCACGGCGGCATCACCCAGTCGCACAGATTCGTGCTGGGTATGAATCTCGACCACTGGCAACAGCACCTCGCCCAGTGCCGCCACCGGTGCCAATCGACCCGCAACCCTGGCCCGCGACCGCCCGGCGCTCTGGCCGTCCTCCCCTCGCCCGCCGACCTCACGACTGACCAGCAACTCATCGTCGTCCGGGTCAGACCACTCCAGCGCCGAGTCCGGCACGAAGTCGAATCGGGCCTGAACCATTGCGGCGTCGGCTCCGACGCGGACCTTGTCCTTGTCGGCCCGCGCCCCCAGCAACCACTGAAGTCCGGTGACGACCATGGTCTTGCCGGCACCCGTCTCGCCACTGAGTACGTTCAGCCCGGGGGCCAGGGCAAGGCTGACGTGATCGATGATTCCCAGTCGCTGGATCTCAAGGTCGGTCAGCACGCTGCCTGATCCTCGCGCCCGAGGAGGGGAACTGCAATCACGGGTTGTCGAGCAATCCTACGATCAGGCAAGCAGAGGCCGAGGCGGCTTCCTCGGGTGAGAGGCTACCGATCAGCACCACCTCATCGGCGACCGAGTCGACCATCACCCGGATCGTTGTTGCGAAGGAGTGGGCAGATGCCGTCAACGGAATGACCGTGGTCTGCGATTGTAGTATTCCGGCGACCACCACGCCCAGTGCGGCATCCCATTCATGATCCAGACGACGCTGGACCTGGTCGACGTCGGGGTCCGTCAGCGCCAGTCGCAACCACGTACGGCGCAGCCAGGGAACCTTCTGGCGATCTTCGATCATGGTCAAGACGATGCTGCGCGCGATCTCATACAACCCCGCTCCGGCGCTCAGCATCTCGCCGACGGATTCCATCGTGGGCGCGATGGCGGTTTCGTGCAGACCCGCCACCATAAGGAACGCTTGCGTCTTGTTCGTGAAGTAGTTGTAGAAGGTGCCTGTGCCGAAGCCGGCGTGAGCAGCGATGTCGTCTGCCGTGACTTCCTCGAAGCCCGGATCAGCAAACAGCACGGCGGCTGATTCCAGCAGGGCGTGCTGCTTGCGTCGACTGCGTTCCTGCTTCGGCTCACGTGGAAGCGCGATGTCGGCAGTCAGTCGCGAACGTTCCATCAGGTGATCAATCGTACGGGCGAGGCACCACGTGGCCCGTGAAGAGCGACTGGCCCCAGGACGACAGCACTCACCTGACAGACGCCGACGAGCGCACGGTGATCATGGCCCAGAGGCAGACTGCCCCTGCAACAAGGAACGCGACACCGATACTTGCCAGGCCCAGCACACCCCAGATCAGCAGCAGCGCGGCGCTGGTCGCCAACAGCCACCGTCTGGTCGGGTCGGCACGGCCGGCGGACACCAACGCCGTGACCGCCGCGGCGGCGATCATGACCGTGCCGACTTGAATGGCTGAATCGCCTTGAGCCAAAAGGATCGAGACGTACAGGATCAAGACAGTCAGGACCGCGCCCCCGGCGACCATTGACTTCGTAGCGGACGTCATGTCAACCACATCTCCCCGAGTTGTTGCGAACGCTTGCGAAGACAATCTACCTGACCCGCCCACTTCGGTACCAGCACTCACAGGCGAGCTGAAAGGTCCTGTCCGCTGTCGGCGGCTGTGCTGATGCAGGCCAGCGCCGCACCGGATGGTCGTGGGCTTTCCCCACGCACAAGGTGAAGGAAGAACTCGATGTTGCCCGCCGGGCCAGGTGCCTGGGACGGGGCTGCCCCCAAAAGTTGGAACCCAAGGTCGGCCGCCGCCATGGTGACCGCGGTCATGGTTTGAATCCACACCTGGGGATCACGGACCACACCTCCCTTGCCCACCCGTCCCGGTCCCGCCTCGAACTGGGGCTTGACCATGGGCAACATGACCGCCTCCGGCCCGCACAGCCCTGCCAGGGCGGGCAGGACCTTTGCCAGGGAGATGAACGAGAGGTCCGCCACGATCAGTGAGGGAACCACTCCAGCCAGATCCGAAGATTCCAGGGTTCGCACGTTGGTGCGTTCCAGCAGGGTCACCCGAGGGTCGGTCCGTAGCGTCCACGCAAACTGCCCGTAGGCGACGTCGACCGCGATGACATGGTCCGCTCCGCGGCGGAGCAGCACATCGCTGAATCCACCGTGGGCGGCGCCGGCATCCAGCGCCGTCAAGCCGGCGGGGTCAACCCCCAGGTCATCCAACGCCCCTGACAGCTTCAGGCCACCACGCGAGGCGAATCGCGGCTCGGCGTTGTCCACCTGGATCGCCTGCTCCGGCGTGACCTGACTGGCAGCCTTCGGTGCGACCAACCCGGCCACGCGAATCTCGCCGGCGAGGATCATCGCCTGTGCCGCGGTCCGGGACGGGGCCAACTGTCTGCGCACCAGTTCGGCGTCCAGTCGGCCGCGTCGGCCCGCCATACCTACCTGGCCGAGGGGATGCTTCGCGCCAACTCGTCCAGTTCGGCGACGATTGCGTCCAGTGAATGGCCGAGCAGTGCGGCGTGATCGGACACTGGCTCCTGATCCAGACCATCCAACCGCGCCTGGATGGCCACCATCGGATCATCGTCCCGATCGACCATCAGCTGTCACCGGCGGCAGGGGGAGCGGCTTTCTTTGCAGTCGTCTTCGCAGCGGTCTTCTTGGCTGTTGCCTTCTTGGTGGCCTTCTTGGTGGCCTTCTTGGTGGCCTTCTTCGACGGGGCCTTCTTCGGCGGGGCCTTCTTCGCAGCCTTCTTGGCGGTCGACTTCGCAGCGGTCTTCTTGGCCGACTGCGCCGAGGGGGTGCTGGTCGAGGCGGGTACTTCCGAGCCGCCACCGCGGAGGCGTTCCAGCAGGCTGATGCGGCTCTCCAGTGCCTCAATGGCGCTCTTGCGCACCACATCAACGCTGGCCAGCGCCCGTTCGACTTCCCGGGTCACGACCTCCTGGATGGTCTTGCGATTGCGTTCCACCTGACCCAGCAACCCCTCAACCATGTTTTCGCTGGCGTTGGCTGCGATCTCGCCACGGGCGACAAGCGCTTTGACGACATCTTCGGCCTTTCGGCGTGGGACATCGGCCAGGCCGGTCGCCATGTCGAGATATTTTCTCCAGTCAGCTTCCACGATTCGCTCCGGTCGGTATCGATGAGTGACGCCTCACCGCCCACTTGCGGCGCGTCGTCGTGCAGGATAACGCTCACAACTGCTGAACGGCTCCACGTCGTCCGGGCAGATCGGCCAGGCCACCACCACGTCGAAGGGAGGCAGCAATGAGGTTCAGCCCCTTCCACGCGCTGCGGTATGACCCTGCTGTCGCAGGGCCCCCGCTTCAGACGTCGGCGCCCCCCTACGATGCGATCGACCGCGAACGCTACGCCCGCCACCACTCCGCCAACCCCAATACCGTGCTGCAGCTTCTTGCGGCGGAGACTGCGGTGACGGAGGGAGGCTTTGTCGCAGCCAGGAAAACTCTGGACCAGTGGCGGCGCAGCGGTGTCGTGGTGCAGGACCGCCAGCGGGGCTTGTTCGTCTATGAACAGTCGGAGATGCGACATGGCATTGCGACAGTGCAGCGAGGGATCGTCGGCGCGGTGGACCTGGCCGATGTGGATGAGGGGAACCTGTTGCTGCACGAGGAGGTCGATGACCAGCGCGTCGCCCTCCGGGCCGATCGGTTGCGTCAGGTTCCCGTGGACCTGACCCCTGTCGTCGCGCTCTATCTGGGTGACGCCGGAGAGCAGTTGGCCCCGCTGATCGCCCAGGCACAGCAGCTAGCTCCGATCGTGGCGTTCATGGATGAGGGGGCGATGCAACATCGGGTATGGCGCATCACCAACCAGGATGCGATAGCCGGGATCGTCGCTGCGTTCCAGGGCGTCACGGGCGTCTTGGCCGACGGTCACCATCGCGTGGCCGCGGCACTGCGGATCCGTCAGGAACGTCGGCGACTCCAATTGCCCCCGACCAGGTGGGAGCAGACGACGGTCATGGCGGTCGACGCCACCAGTCACGGACCCAGGCTTCGGCCGATTCATCGCTTGGTCCACGATCAGGTCCGCGTCTCATCTGCAGGCATGCCCTCGGTCCCGGGATTTCAGGCGTCACCCTGGCACGGCGGCAGCACCGCATTGCAGAAGGAGGTGATCAGCCAGCCGGGCGTCGTTGTCGGAGTCATCACGGGCCAGGGCAGTTGGCTGCTCAGCGCGATCAACCCCACGGAGTTACGACGCGAGGTCGCCGAGCACCCCGCGTTGCAGGCTCTGGACGCGCAAGTGGTCTCCTCGGTCGTGTTGCCGGCCATCGCGAGCGGTGCAACGGTCACTGCCGTGATCGATGCAGACCAGATCGCTGCTCAGTTGGCGCAGGGACTACCGGGAACGCTGATCGTGGTGTCACCCCCGACCCCTGAACAGGTCATGCAGGTCGCCCGGGCTGGACTGCGGATGCCGGCCAAGACCACGTCGTTTCGGCCCAAGCCACGGGCGGGTCTGATCATGCGCCTGCTGGAAGGGATGGAGCATGACGACATCGCAGGCACCCCGGCGGGGTAGCGTGAGAGGTGATGAGTGCAGACGCTGACGGCGCACCGGATCAGGGGCAGGAGGCCCCCGGACATGCTGAGGTACCGCCGACCGCTGGGGACCACACCGTGACTATGATGCTGCCATCCCCGCCGGGGCCCAAAGATCAGCGATTCCTTCCCCATCCCAAACAGATGCTGGGGCTGATCGCGGTCGTGGTGCTGTCCTACGCCACCCTGGTGATCATCCGGTCGTTGCGCACTGTCCTCGTCATTGTCCTGGTCAGCCTGTTCATCTCCTTCGCCGTCGAGCCAGCCGTGCAGTGGCTGGGACGTCACGGCTGGCGCAGGGGGGCCGCAACCGCTGCGGTGTTTGCGGGGACGTTCCTGGTGTTGATCGCCGCATTCGGCTCGATCGTGCCTTTGCTGATCGATCAGGTCGCCGAGCTGATCCGCAGCCTGCCCCGGTCTGTGGGGGAACTGAACGATCTGCTGGCCCGCATTCCCCTGGTCGATCTGCAACTCAACCCCTCAGGGGACTTGAATCAGGAGTTGCTGCGCCTGGGTCGTCAACTGGGCTCCGGAGGGCTGGCCGAGATCGCCACCGGCAACGCCCTGGGCGCCGCTGGCAGTGTCGTGGGAATAGGCGCCACGGCGATCGGCCTGCTGTTCCAAGCGCTGACCGTGTTGTTGATCTCGTTTTACATGGTGGCGGACGGGCCCCGGTTTCGGGCCACCCTGGCCCGGCCACTGCGCCCGCATCGCCAGCGGGAACTGCTGGCCATATGGGAGATCGCCGTGGCCAAGACCGGCGGCTACATCTATTCACGTGTTCTGCTTGCCGGGGTTGCCGCAGCAGCCACCGCAGCCTTCCTGAGTGTCCTGGGCGTTCCCTACCCCCTGCCGTTGGGGTTGTGGGTGGGCGTGACCGGAGCGTTCATCCCTGTGGTCGGGACCTATCTGGGCGGGTTACTGGTCATCCTGGTCGCCCTGACGAATGAGCCGGTCGAGGCACTGTGGGTCATCGGGTTCCTGATCGTCTACCAGCAGGTCGAGAACTATCTGCTTGGCCCCCGCCTGCAGTCAGCGACCATGGATATCCATCCTGCGGTCGCATTTGTCAGCGTCATCGTCGGCGCCACGCTGCTGGGTGCGGTCGGGGCTCTGCTGGCTTTGCCCGCCACCGCCATCATCCAGGCGGTCGCGTCGACGTACCTGCACCGCAATGCCCTGATCGATGAGCTGATAGAGGCATCAAGCCAGCTGGATGACACATTGCCGTCAGGGTCTCCCGGACTGGCGGTGTCGGGACGACCGGACGGCGGCCCCTCTCCCAAGGTCGCGTGACCATGGGTCTGCCCCCGAACGTTGGACAGGCTGCACCGTGACCACTCAGCCCGACACTCCCGCCCCCACGGAGCAGCTTGACGATGGCGTTCTCGCCATCGACACGATGACGGCAGGGATGTCGAAGGTGACAGCCGGGTATCTGATCCAGGCGCCTCGGCCCACACTGGTCGAGTGCGGCCCGGCCCTGTCGATCGGCGGCGTCATCGCCGGTCTGCAGGCAATCGGTATGCAAGCTGATGACCTGGCCTATCTGGTGGTCAGCCACATCCACCTGGACCATGCGGGCGGTGCCGGGGACGTGGCCCAGGCGTTCCCCAATGCCACGATCGTGTGCAGCGAACTGGGCGCCCGGCATATGGTCGATCCCCAGCGTCTGAATAGCAGTTCCAAGCGGGTTTACGGTCCGCTCTATGACCTGGTGTACGGCGCCTGCACACCCATCGAGGCCGGGCGCATCCGGGCGGTCGGTCAGCGCGATTCCCTGGACCTTGGTGGCGGTCGTCGACTGGATCTGTTCCACGCCCCCGGACACGCCAAGCATCACATCGGCATCTTCGAGCCGGACTCAGGCGACCTGTTCGTGGGCGACTCGGTCGGTGTGAAGTTGCCCGGGATGAACGTCATCCGCCCCGCCACCCCTCCCCCGGATTTTGACTACGTGCTGGCACAAGACACCCTCACCCGGTATCAGGACCTGAACCCTGCGCGCGTCTATCTGGCCCACTACGGGTTGGTCGACCCTCCGCAGGAGTCCCTAGCGGAAGCCAGCGAACGCTTGGGTGTGTGGTTACAGGCGGCCGAGGAGGCATGGTCGGACAACGCCGACCTTGACCACGTGGCCGAAACATTGGGGCACCGTTTCAACGATGAGGTCCCCACCATCGACGGCGATGACGAATCTGCCTCACGAGTCGAGTTGATGAGCGGCATCCAGTCCAACGCCATGGGCCTGACCCGCTATCTGGACCTCCGCGCCCAGGGACGAGTCGCGACCTCCACCGGGGACGCCTGAATCCCAGCCGGCACCCCTGGACGGCCCCACCATCCCGGCGCCACCCAGATCAACCCACCCACAGACCAGATCTCAGACCTTCTCACCGGCCCTAAACAGGGTCTTCACGATGGAGCGTGGTGACGGGTGGTGACGGTTCAGCCGTGAGTCCCTGAGGTCTCGCGATGATCGCGGTGTTCTTACGACTGCGACAACGGAGACCTCAGGGATGGATGACGATACGACGCTGGGAACTGTGGTGCTCGGCTTGGAAGGCTTCGCGCTGCGCCAGGCCACGCTGATCGACGGTGAGGTGTGGCTGGAGGTGGAGACCACCGCCAGTCGTGTCGGATGCCACGACTGCGGTGTGGTGGCGATGCTGCATGACCGTCGGGTCGCCCAGGTTCGGGACATGCCGATCATGGGCCGGCCAGCCCGGCTGGTGTGGTCCAAGCGGGTGTGGCGATGCCGGGAGGCCGCCTGTCCGGTGGCGACGTGGACCGAACGTCGCGAGGACGTCGCCGGGCCCCGGCGGGTGATGACGGAACGGGCCCGGGCGCACGCCTGCCGGCAGGTCGGCGCGGGCCGGACGGTGGCCGATCTGGCCGCCACCTACGGGGTGGGCTGGCAGACGATTATGAATGCCGTCATCGACCATGGCACCCCCAAGGTCGAGGACCCCGCCCGCACCGCAGGGGTCAGTGCGCTGGGTGTGGACGAGACGTCGTTCCTCAAGGCCTCCTACCTACGGAAACGCCGCACCCAGTTCGTGACCGGCCTGGTCGACCTGCACCGTGGTCGGCTACTGGACATCGTGGCTGGCCGGGCCGGATCATCAGTCACCGCCTGGCTGCAGTCGCGCGACGACGGCTGGCTGTCGGCGGTGGAAAGGGTCGCGCTGGACCCGCACCGGGGCTACTACAACGCCCTGGTCGGCGGGCTCAACGCCCCCGAAGTCGTCGTGGACGCTTTCCACATCATCCAGCTCGGCAACAAGGTCGTGGATGAGGTGCGCCGCCGGGTCCAGCAGCAGGAACTGGGCCATCGCGGCCGCTCGGGCGACCCGCTGTACGGCATCCGCCGACTCCTGCTCACCGGCGCTGAGCGGCTGTCAGACCACGGCCGCGGTCGGATGGCGGCCGGACTGGACGCCGGCGACCCCGACGCGGAGGTCTGGTATGCCCACATGGTCAAAGAAGCCCTGCGGGGGGTGTACCGCGCCGCTGACGCCAAGGCGGCCGGCCAGGCCCTGGAGGGCTTCTTCACCGATGTGGAGGACTGCGACATCCCTGAGGTCCGCCGCCTCGGCAAGACGATCCGCCGCTGGGAGACCGAGGTCATGGCCTATTGGAAGTGCGACGGTCTCTCAAACGGCAAAACCGAGGCCGTCAACGCGCTATGTAAGCGCGTGAAGCGCATCGGGCACGGGTTCCGCAACATTCGAAACTACCGACTGCGGCTGCTGCTGTTCTGCGGCGGCATTGACTGGCAAGATCAACCAACCGCGCACATCAGAGGCCGCTCACCACGTTTGATCGCGTAGACCC
>JBPCKA010000043.1:0-18810 GCA_051004735.1 Euzebya sp.
GGGCGGGTCAGCGGCGGCGTCAAGTGCTTCGCCGAGCGTCGCGCCGACCTCAGGGGCGAGGGTGCCGTGGATCTCTGTCCACCCGTCAAAGTCTGGTTGCAGGACCAGCCGTTGGGAGCGTTCCTGGCTGTCTTCGTTGTTCTCCAGACCTTCACGGTCAAGTCGGGCGGCAAGGTCGGCGGTGGTGTCAACGATCCGGTCGGGCTCACCCAACCCCGACTCCAACAGCCCGGCCAACGCCTCATCCAGGATCTGCCGTTGGGCCACACTCAGCCGGCGGGCCTCCAAGACGATCCCGCGCAGTTGGGACCACGACAGGCTGCCCTCGTCAAAGGCCTCCCAGACGTTGGGCATGGCTGACAGGGTTTGGACGGCCCGGTCGAGGAACCCGACGTCGACTCCGGTGGCGCTGGCCTGTAGGGCCAGGTGACGTCGGGCTGACAGGCCATCACGTGGCCCTGCCTCAGCGACCGCCCGCAGCACGGTAGCCATCGCCCGGTCGGCATCGCGCATCGCCGCCACCGCTACATCCAACGGATCGGTCGGCATGGGCAGGTAGTAGGGGTCGAAGGGGACATCGGCGTCGGTGGGTTCCCAGCCAAAGTCTGGCCCGCCCCAATCGGTATCCCCGGTCAGTTCCCGATCCAGCCCAGCACTCGGGTCCGCGGGCTCAAAACCCGTGTTGACCTGCGCGTTCTCAACCTGAACTGACATATCCACATCATACAAGGAGGGTGTGACATTTAGCCCCCCGCCTCGGTCACAGAACACGGCTGCGTGGACGGTGAGCCGGACCGTATGTAACGGCGGAGCGGCCCTTATGGGACAGCTCTCGAACCCTTGAGGCCCGTGAGGGTCAGGGGGCAGGGCGACCGCTGAGCCCCGGGAAACCATAGTGCCCTTCGTAGGCAACCTTCGACCTCGAACTCAGTCCTCGAACTGATCAGGCCTCCAGTCGCTGAGATACTTGTCTGCCAAGCTCAGAAGATCCGAGTTGACCTCGGTATCCGACTGCCTGAACGCGTCGATCCTGGACTTGAGCTGTTCCTCGTCGCCGTAGAGCTCAATCAGCACGTCTCATGCGAGACGTGGCTTGCGTCGAACAGATCGTTCCCATCGCCTGGCTACGGCCCTCGCTTCGTGCACTTGTCAGAAGCAGCATCGTCAATCGAGGGTCGGCATCAAGGAGGAGTGGGTCCTCTTCAGATTCGGCTTCTTTGAATGCTGCGTACAGGGTCCTGAGTAGGTCTGGCTCACCGGCCAAGTACATCGAGCGATGCTGCCCGGACCTCGACACGCCAGCTTCGCTCAAGCTCCGATGCGCTAGCTAGATTTCAAGGGACCGGGGATCGTCCTCACACCGATAGCAATCTACGTGTGACGCACGCGAGGTTGTTGTCAGATTGACAACGATCTTGTGGCCCTTACGGGGCAGCTCTCGAACCCCGAGATCGCTGTGGGCCAGGTCAGTGAGCGATCAGCTGATCCGCCGTGAGCTCAAGGAACTCAGACTCGGTGAAGAGGTCGAGGATCGCGCTCAGATGATCCTCGAAGATGGCCATGAGCTCACGGTTGCGGATGTTGCCGGTGCTGACCACCAGCAGACGTCCGGGTCTGCCTGTGAGCAAGTGGCTGTCGCGGAAGTCGCGATCCTTGGTCACGACGACGCGGTCCTCGTCGTCTGCGGCCGCCGAAACGTCGCGGTCACTGCTCCGGTTCCCGTCGGGTAGATCGTGGGTGTGGATCGTGTCGTACCCGTGATCGTTGAGTAGCGCCGCCAGCCGGCGCGGAAGTTGCGCGTCGACCAGAAACTTCATCCAGCGATGAGCGGCACCACGCGACGCGACCCCGCTGCAAGAGCCCCGAACTCCAAAGCAGCCAAGAGGTCGTCACGCTCCAGATCTTCGTAGTCCCCCAGCACGTCTTCCATGGACATCCCGGACGCCAGCAGCTCCAGCAACATCTCAACGGGGTAGCGCAGTCCGCGCACCGTCGGCTGGCCATGGCAGACCGCCATGTCGCTGGTGATCCGGTCAAGACGGGACATGGCCTGGAGTCTATCCGGCACTTGCCCGGGTGCTCGTAGCCTCCAACCACCAGTCATCAGGGTCCGGGCGAAACAGATCCTGCTCGGCGCGAACACAAGCCCCCGCCCTGGCTGTCCACCTCATCCAACACTGATGAAGCGCAAGTGAACCCTGGTCCGGTGGAACGTGCGGTTCGGTGCCCAGCGCGGCGGCTTGGAACTGCGATACTTGCCTTGATGGTCCCAGCACAGTGCTACGAGAGGGTGGTAGCACTGAATGTCCCAGGTGGCCACGGGTCCGCGTTCACGATCAACCGCCATGGACGCCAGTGGCTGATCATCGCCCAACACGTTGTTGATGGGGTTGGCCTCACGGATATCGAGGTAGTTCGTCGCGACGGACCGGTTTCTGTGACACCAGCCTCCTAGCTAGACTAGTGGCCTCTCAGCAGCCTGGCGCTGACATTGCCGTGTTCTCGCTCGACGCTGAAGTGGTGCCGAACCTCGATCTGCATCCGTCGTCGGATGGCGCCGTGTTCTCGCAAGATGCGTATCTCTTGGGCTTCCCCTACGGACTCGGTCTGCGGACCTCCGGGATCACCTATCCCTTCGTGAAGAAGGCCATCGTTTCAGCCTTCGATCACGAGGTTGCCGGAGTTGTCCTTTGGTTTTTCGACGGGATTAACAACCCGGGGTTCTCGGGTGGCCCAGTCGTCTTCAACAAAGCAGGCACCACCGAATGGCATGTGGCTGCGATCATCAGCGGGTATCGAACGGAACTGGTCGCCGTCAACGGAAGCGCTGGCAGAGTTCCGATCAACACTGGGATCATCGTGAGGTACGACGTCTGCCACGCAGTGGCGGCAATTGACGCGCACGTTTCATAGAGAGCGCGTCGCCGCCCGCCGCGAATACCTGAGCCCAAGCTGTATGACTTTTTAGTGTCGACGTCTCGTGAACGCGGATCTCTTCCCGGATGTCCGGCGAACGTCACATACCTGATGCAAAGCGTTGTCAATCCTATAACACTTCGTGGGCGCTGAGGGGCTCGAACCCCCGACCTCCTCGGTGTAAACGAGGCGCTCTCGCCATCTGAGCTAAGCGCCCGAGAGCCACCGTCAGCGACGGCGGGTCCCACATCCTACGATGCGGCGCATGAGCGACACCGAATCTCCGCAACCCCAGCAGCCCAAGATCTCGATCAAGGTCGACGATGACACCAAGTTCGGTACCTACGCCAACTTCCTGGTGGTCAGCCACTCGGCCCACGAGTTCACGCTGGACTTCTGCCAGATCATGCCGGGAGGGGAGCCCGGTGCGGTGTCGGCCGAGGTGGTCAGCCGGATCAAGATCGCCCCGACGATGGTGGGCAAGGTCATCCGGGCACTGAACACCAACATGACCGGATATGAGGACAAGTTCGGGATGGTTGCCGAGATTGGCTGACACCCCACCCACCCAGTGGCTGGACTTGGGGTTGGAGCGCGCAACGGCACGCGAACTGCTGGACCGCTCGGTCCAACTACTGGACCAGACCGGCCAGGACGGGCGAGCCCGTCTGCGGTGGTACGTCCCCACCGACCAGGCAATCGTGCTGGGTCGAGGACAGACCGACTCCACCGCGGTGCCGGGACACGAGCAACTCCAGCGTCCCTCGGGAGGTGGGGTGGTGCTGATGAACGATGACCTGCTGTCCCTCGACATCATCCTTCCCTCCGCCCACCCCTGGCTGGCCGATTCCGACCTGGCGAAGGTCTTCCAACCGATCGGGCAGGCATGGGCCTCGGCGCTCGGCGACCTGGGCGTCCCCGACGTGGCGGTCCACGACGGCCCCGCCACCGCCACACGGTTGGGCCCGGCCGAGCAACGACCACTTGCTGAGGTGTGCTACGCCTCCCTCGGCCGCGGGGAGGTCACCGCCTCTGGCCGCAAACTTGTCGGTCTGTCCCAACGTCGGCGGCGCCAGGGTGCCCTCATCCAATGCGGGATCATGCGAACCTGGAATGCCTCGGTCTTGATCACGGCGTTGGGTGTCGACATTGCCCGCGCCGCCATCGAGATCGCGGCGGTCGGGCTGGATGACGTCCTGCCTGGACCGACCAGCGACTACTCCGTCATGCGTGCGGTGCGGGCCAGGCTCTAGCGTGGCCACCAAGCTGGTCATCGCCTCAAACCGTGGACCGGTGTCGTGGCACCACGAGCCCGACGGGTCATGGACGCCACGACGCGGCGCCGGCGGACTGATCGTGGCACTGGGAGGGGCGTTGTAGCAACGCCCCGGGACCTGGGTGTCTGTCGCCCTGGACGATGGGGACCGGGAGATGGCTGCCGCACACGAGGGGAAGTCCTTTCCCGCCGACACCGGCCAGGGCAACTTCACCCTGCGGTTGGTCGATGCCGCCGACCACTACCCGCGGTACTACAACGAGGTGGCCAACCGGCTGCTGTGGTTCACCCTGCATCAACTGTGGGCCGAGCCCTACCAGCCGACCGGACTGGACTGGGCCCCGGCCTTCGCCGACTACCAGGCTGTCAACACCGCGGTGGCCCACGCGGTCATCGATGAGGCCCGCGGACAGGACGTGGAGATCCACCTGCAGGACTATCACCTGCTGACGGCCGCCCCGGTGATCCGCCAGGCCCTGCCGAAGGCCCGAATCCTGCTGTACATCCACACCCCATGGGTTCATCCGACCTACCTGCGACGACTGCCCGACCCGATGATCCAGGCCATCATGCAGGGTCTGGGTGCCTGCGATCTGATCGGGATCTCGGCGCCCGAGTGGGCACACAACCTGCGTGCCTGCATGATCGAACTGGGTGAGGGGATTGCCGACTTCGACCGCGTCCGCACGGCCGGGGGTAGCACTCTGGTACGCGACTTCGTGCTGGGCATCGACCGGGTCGGTCTCGGGAAGGTGGCGGCATCGCCGGAGGCGGTGGCCGAACGGCGTGAACTCCGCCAACAGATCGGACAGCGACGACTGATCGTCCGGGCCGACCGGACCGATCTGTCCAAGAACATCCTGCGCGGGCTGCACGCCTTCCGACAGATGCTGCGGGCGCATGAGGGGCTGGCCGATACCGTCCACTTCCGGATGCTGCTCAACCCTTCCCGGCAGGGGGTTGCTGAGTACCGCGACTACCTACAGCGCTGTCTGGACCTGACACAGGAGATTCGTGACGAATGGGGTGAGGAGGTGCTGCTGGCCGACACCAGCGAAAACTTTCCCCGGGTGGTGGCCGCGCTGCAGTCCTACGACGTGTTGCTGACGAACCCGGTCATCGACGGCACCAACCTGGTGGCAAAGGAGGGGCCCGCGCTGAATGACAACGACGGGGTCCTGGTGCTGTCCCGCAACGCCGGGGCGGCCACGGTCATGCGTGACGCCCTACTGGTCAACCCCTTTGATGTCGATCAGCAGGCGCAGGCATTGCACCGCGCGCTGACCATGCCCGTCGCGGAGCGCTCACGTCGGGCCTTGTCACTTGCCGCCGCGGCCGCGCAGGGATCGCCGGCGGACTGGCTGGCCGCCCAACGATCAGCCCTTCGGGAAGCCGTGGGTGGCTGACCCGCGCCCCTCAGACACCGATCCGGGCGGCGATGTCGCTCAACCAGCCGGCCAACCCCTGCGTGCCGGCCACCACGATCGTTGCCGCGTCCCTGACCCGTGGGTCGGTTTCGCTGCCGTGGTCCACCACGATGGCCACTCCCCCGCGGCGACTCACTTCGGCGAACCCTGGAAGATCACCCAGGTCATCCCCGGCGAAGGCGACCTCGGCGAACCCGTCCGCCAGCTGGGCGACGGCGGTTCCTTTGTCCGCGGCCAAGGGGGGTCGCAGCTCCACCACCATCTTGCCGTCCTCGACTGCCAATTCCCCAGCCAGCGACCTGACCACCGCCGACAACGCCCGGCCGGCCTCCTCAGGTCGAGCGGCTCGCCGCCAGTGCACTGCCACGGCCAGGCCCTTGTCTTCCAATTCCGCACCCGGCCATCGCGCCACTTCCAGAACCAGGTCATCCCGCGCGCGGTGCAAGGCTCCCAAGAACTCCTGCACTCCAGGGACTCCGATGACCTGTCCTGCCGAGACCCGCTCAAGGCCGTACAACCCCATCAGGTGGACGCCGGCCACCGTGACGCGGTTCAGCAGGAAGCTGCCGGGACGGCCCGAGACGATCGCGACCCGGCCCAGACCCGAGACCAGTCTGGTGAGCACTTCAGCGGTGCCACGCGGCAGGCTCGACTCGGAGGGATCAGCCACGATCGGGGCCAGGGACCCATCGAAATCCAGGACCAGACAGGCCTGTGAGGGGTCAGCGGCAGGCCACTGGCTCGTGAACCCCTCACCCATTTGACACATCAGTGGATCCGAGGTTCGTGCGGCAGGGCCAGGATGATCTCGGCCTCCACCTGCGCAAGCTCTTCCAACCGGGCCGCCACGGACTCACTGGGGCATTCGCTGGACGCCAGCTCGACGAACACGCGATAATGGCCGGCCTCAGAGCGGGCCAGCTCGCGGTAGAACTCACCAAGCTGGGTTTGTCTGGCGACGTTCAACGCGGCCCCCAACAGATTCAACCGCTCCCATGACCGTGCCTCGATCAGCGCGGCAATCAACAGGCGATCGCACAGTGCCGCCTCTCCTCCCCCGGTGCGCCGAATGGCCAGTAGTCCCCTCGCAAAGCGGTCAGGACGATCCGGCAGCAGGGACCACCCCCGGTCGCGCATGTGCCCCAGCACCTGGTCAAGATGGCGGATCTCCTCACGGGCAAGCTTTGCCATTCGCATGACCAGATCGTCGCGGCCGGGGTTGGCGTTCAGCAGCGACAGTCCGGACAGGGCCGCCTTTTTCTCGGCGTGGGCGTGATCGCTCATGGTGACCGCCAGATGTGCCAGTGCCACCTCCTCCCATCCTGCTGGGGTTGCTACCCGCAAGGCCGCCACACGTTCATCGGGAATCAAGCTGGAATCGCGCCCGAACTCCGCTATGGCCGGGTTAGGCCCCGATCGCGTCGTAGATGGCTCGGGGCTCACTGGTCCTGCGACCAGTCCAGGCCCATCCGCCCGCCGTCACGCCCGTGTTCGACAGCCATGATCTCGGCCACGATCGACAGGGCGATCTCCGCGGGGGCCTTGCCACCGATGTCAAGCCCGACAGGGGCGTGCAGGCGCGCGATGTGTGCTTCCGGCGCGCCCGATTCCCGCAACCGCGCGACCGCCGAGGGTGCGTGTCGCCGCGAGCCCAACATACCGACGAACTGGGCCTGGCTGGCCAGGGCCACGCGCAGCACCTCATCCACATACGGCGCATCGTGATCGCTCAGCAGGATCGCGTCGCCCGGACCGGGAGGTGCGGCCAGCAGGTAGCGTGCGGGATCGTCGGCCTTGACCTCCACACCCGGAGCAACCTCGGTCGTCCCGCCCGGCGCGATGAGGGTCACCCGGCGGCCCACCAGTCGGGCTTGCCGTGCCACCGCGTGGCCCACCGGGTTGGCACCGAAGATCAGGACGCAGGGTTCGGGGTCGTGCACCTCGGCGAAGATCTCGATGGCCCGTTCCTCGCCGTGCCCGCCGAATGACACCCGGCGGCGGATCGGGCCGCCATCGCGAAGGGCTTCGGCAGCGACCTCGACGCCGGCGCCGTCGAACTCCGAACACCCCAGTGACCCCGCGATCGGACCCTCCCCGCCGACGACCATCTTGGCCCCGGTGTGGGAAGAGGCGTTGTCGCTGACCTCCAGCACGGTGAGCAGGACGACCGATTTCCCCCGGCCACGAGCCTTTGCCAGAGCGTCGTAGATGCTCATGAGTTCACCTCCTGGTTGGATAACTGGTCGCCCGCGGCGTCGGTGAGGTCGGCGACCGACTCGGTGATGAAGTCAGCCAACCGTTCGATGTCAAACAGTGTGTCGCGGTCGCCCAACAGACCGAAGTGCATACGTCCGGCGTAGCTTGACACCGCCAGGGACAACGCGCTGTTGCCGGCCAGGGGAATGAACGGGTAGGACTCCTCCAGCAATGTCCCGGCCAGATAGCGGGGCTGCTGAGGGCCCGGGGCGTTGGACAGGGCGATGTTGTAGCGCTGATCGGCCAGGACCACCCGAGCAGCCCTGGCATGAAGTGCAGGTGGCGCGTACCCCGCCAGTTTGACCAGTTGATCGGCGGCTACCGCCTGGCGTGACTCCTTCATGCCGGCCATCTCTCCCATGATGCGATACAGCCGGGCGACGGGATCCATCTCCATCACCGGCAGCGGTGCCAACACCCCGACGACTC
The DNA here is from genome assembly GCA_051004735.1 of Euzebya sp. Classification (GTDB taxonomy): domain Bacteria; phylum Actinomycetota; class Nitriliruptoria; order Euzebyales; family Euzebyaceae; genus Euzebya. The sequence continues at coordinate 8,305 of JBPCKA010000043.1, forward strand.
CCTCGCCGACGGTGTGTGCCTCCCCCACCCCAACGTCACCGGGCAGGGTGTCGGCCACTCGGACCGGTACCATGACCTTCAGGTCCAGATCCTTGGTCTCATGGCCCCGCCAGCGCAGCAGCCGTCCAACGGCGTCCCCCACCACGGCGACGACGATGTCGTTGATGGAGCCGCCGAATGCCCGTCTGACCTCACGCAGATCATCCAACTCACAGCGAACGACTGCGAAACGTCGGTGCGCGCTCAGACGCTTGTTCAAGGGCGACTGCGGTGCACCCCTGGCAAGCCGACCCACCAGGCCCAGAGCCGAGCCAGCTACTCCGGCGGCGCGGCGCACCCCGATCCGGGGATCCAGGGACTCCACCACCGCGACGCCCATCTGCTGAGCCCGGTCAACACGCTCGATCATGGCACTTGTGAGCACCGCGGAGATGGCCGGCGGACGGTCGGGGTGCCAGGCCGGGGTGAACCGTCCGACCTGCGCCAAAAGATCTGCGCGGTCGTCATCCAACAGCACGCCGAAGGGATCCCCGTCCTGACCGTTGGCCATGGACAGGTGGACCTTGCTGAACATCCCGACCCGCTCGCCCTGCAGCCCCTCGATCACATAGATCTCCCATAGCGGGCGATCGCGATCCAGGGTGCGACCCATCAGCCGTGAGAGGAACTCACCCAACTGATGGTGGTCGCCGGGCGCCGGCAGGGCTGCATGCCTGACGTGGTAGCTCAGATCGAAGTCCGGATCATCCACCCAGATCGGCCGACCTGCCACCGGGTGGGTCTGCCGGATTCGTGTGCGGGCGTGGGGAACCCGCTCGATGCGGTCCCGCAGGACGCGCACGACGTCGGCGTATCGCAGCCCGGGCGCAAAGATCCCCAGGCCGCCCACATGCATGTGGTGGCTGGGGCTCTCCAGACTGAGAAACGACGAGTCCAGGACGCTCAGACGATCGACGGTCATGGGTTCAGAGCCTAACGGGGCTCAGTCCACAGCCGCGTCCTTGCCAGCCAGGTAGGCGTCCAATTGCGCCCTGGCCTTGCGTCGCACCGGCCCCTGGATGATCGGTGACCAGCCCAGCAGTTTGCCGGGCAACCCCAACGCCTGCCGGGTCCATTCCCACAGGTCGAAGGAATCCTTGTGGTCAACGATCAACCCGTCGGCGAAGGTGAAGGTCGCGTGCACATCGTTGCGCACCTTGCGGCCGGTCTGGAAGGTGTAGTGCGCCACCCAGTGGGCTGTCCCGGTGTCACCCTGCACCTGATGATCCAGCAGTTCTATCTTCAGGTCGGTGGCGCGCTGGGTCAGCATCTGCCACATCGCCCCCGGTTCCCCGGCCTCCAGATCAGTGAACACCGGATCCCAGAAGTGGGCCTGTGGTGCGTAACACGCCGCCATCGTGTCACCGTCGTGATCGGCGAAGGCGGCGTAAAAGCGCTCGATCAACTCGGCATTCCCGTTGTCCATTTGCGTACCCTACCAACCTGAAGGCCTCGAATGGGGCAGCATCGTGGGATGCCTTCTCCGTGGTCACGACTGGTACTCCTCGTCCTTGCCGCGGCGATGGTTCCCGCCACCTTCGCAAACGGGACACCACGGCCTGAGGCCGTGGACAACCAACCGCTCAGCGCCCCCGAGGGCGGCCCTGTGGACGACGGCTGGCTTCCCGGCGAGACAAGCCAGTCAGGGTTCACGCAGTTCGAGGGCGAACCCGCACCGGCTGGCTCGCCGATCTGGCCCGGTGTCCGCCACGACGTCCGCGCCACCACCGTCGGGGCGGGTCTGCCGGTTAACGTCCAGATCCTCAATCTGGACCCTGGCGCCCCGGTGACCATTCACCCCACCCTGGCCCTGGGAAGCGTCCGGGGATTGGCACCGGTCACCGCGCAGAGCGGCGATCCACTGGCGGGTTCGGTTGCCGCGGTGAACGGCGGATTCTGGCTGAGAGATCCTCTGGGTGAGCCGAACGGGTTCTTTGCAGGTGGGGGCCAGCTGATCAGCGACGCCGAATCCCAAGGGGTCGGCCCCCGCGGAGCGGTCGGCTGGACCGCTGACGGCAGGCTGCTGGTCGACCGCATCGACACCACCGAAACCCTGACGCTTGCCGATGGCATGCCGCTGGTCATCGACGGGATCAACCGCGGTCACCGGGAGTTCGACGAGTTCGTCCCCGATGGAATCCATTCGCTGCTCAGCTACACCAGTGACTACGGCGGGACCGTCGTGGTCATCGAACCCCGACAGCCGCAGCAGGACCCACCCCCTCCCCCGGTCGATCTGGCCGTGATCCGGATCAGCGTGGCGGGCTGGCCGATCACGGGCAGCACCACGGGCACCGTAATCGGGATCAGTCGCGATGCACCTGGTGCCTTCACTCCCGAGGTCGGTGAGGTCCTGATCGTGGGAACTGGCAGCGGGGCGGCCCACCTTGACGGCGTACAGGACGGCGACATGGTCACGGTCTCCACCCAGATCCGCGCCCTGGACCCCAGCCGCGATGCCGACTGGGCCCAGATCGTGCGCGGGTTGGCCGGCGGTCCGATGATTGTCAAGAACGCGCAGATGACCGCCCCCGGTGACTGGGTCAGTGAGGGTTTCGAACCACAGATCCACTCCGATGTGCGCGCTCCCCGCACCGCCATCGGCGTGACTGCAGACGGCCGCACCTTGATGGTCACCGCCGACGGCCGACGCCCCGGGATCACCCATGGGTTCACGATCGCCGAACTGGCCCGGTACATGATCGCGTTGGGCGCGGTGGAGGCGGTCAGCCTGGACGGGGGAGGGTCCTCGCAGATGGTCACCGACGGGATCCTGCGCAACGTGCCGTGCTGCGAGCAGATCATTCGACCCGTGGCGACGTCCCTGCAGGTGACCCACACCGAGCCCTTTGACGGCACCGATCGCCTGCGCGGGCCGGGCCGGGTTGACACGGCCGTGGCCATCGCCCGGCATGCCTATCCCGACGGTGCAGACGCTGCCGTCCTTGCCGTCGCCAGCGCGGCGCCTGACGCCCTTGCGGGTGGCCCGTTGGCCTCAGCAGAACACGGTCCTCTGCTGCTGACCGCGACCGACGCCCTGCCGTCGGTGACCGCCGACGCACTGGAGGAACTCGGCGTTAGCCGGGTCAGTGTGTTGGGCGGCACCCAAGTGTTGGGCAGCGGTGTCGTCGCCGCTCTGGCGGCGCGTGGTATCACGGTGGTCCGGCTGGCCGGGGAGTCCCGCTTCGAGACTGCCGCCGCAATCGCCGAGGCCGTCAAACGGGATGTCCGTGATGTGTCTAGTCGCGAGGTGGACAGGGCGTTCATCGTCTCATCCGACGGTTTTGCCGATGCCCTGGTCGCCGCAGGCCCGGGCGGGATCCTGCAGATGCCGATCCTGCTGAACGGTCGCGACCAGTTGCACCCGGCGACCGCCCGTGCCCTGGAGGGACTGGATGAGGTGGTGTTGGTCGGCGGCACCGCACGACTGAGTGAGGGATTGGCGCAGGACCTGGCGAACCGAGGGTTTACGGTGACCCGGCTGGCCGGGGACGGCCGGTACGGCACTGCCCGCGCGGTCAACGAATGGTTGGCAGGGCAGACGGACTTGGGCACAGGGATGGTGCTGGCCACGGGGAATGATTTCCCCGATGCGCTGGCAGGCGGACCCCTGGCTGCATTGCGTCGGGTCCCCCTGATGATCGTGCCGGCGGGATCGCTGTACGCCGACCCCGACTCCGCCGCGGTCTTCAACGGTCTGACCCCGCGTGACACCATCGATGTCCTTGGAGGGCTCGGGGTGATCTCCAGCTATCAGCAATGGCAGGCCGAGCAACTGACCCAGCAGCCCCAGGTCGAGGATTGTCTGCTTCCTCTGCTTGACACCTGTTAGCCGCTGACTGCGGTGCCAGACTGGGCACCCAGGACCTCAACCCGCACCGCGATGGTGGCCAGACGCGCTAGTTGGGTGACCTCACTGTCCAGGAATCGGGGTCCGTTGTCGCGGGCCAGCACCACCGCGGTGTTGCGTTGCGCCAGTGGGGCTGCAACCACCTGCAGATCAGCGAGTTGGCGCCAGGCCTGCGGCATCCACGGTGCTCGAGGCAACCGCCGTACCTGCTCCAGGGGCATCCATGGGGTTTCAAGGCCACCGACGTCGGGTGGCCGTGCAGAGGAATGGATGATTTCAGGGCCGGTATGGGTACTGGCCACCACAATGGCCCAGGACGCCCACAGTGCCGCGGGCAACCCCTCGACCAGCAGCGGGACGGCTCCGGAACCTGCCACCACCATCTGGGCGGCCAACTCCAATGGAGCGGCCGGGTCACGGAAGTCCTGGGCGGCCATGACTGTCTCGACCACCACGGAGGGAACCTGCTCGATGGCGATTCTCAGCGCCACCGCATCGGTGTCGGCCTCGACGGTGATGTCATCCACCGCCACCCCGTCGACACTGCCGATGACGTCCAGGGAGATGATGTTGCCGCCCGCACGGCCGATGGCACTGGCCACCGCGCTGAGGACACCTCGTCTGTCGGGCAATGACAGCCTCAAAGCAAAGCGCATGTGGAGCCACGCTACCCCGATCCAGTTGGGTCCAAAGCGAGCCAGGCGTTAGCGTTTGGTTTCCTATAGCCACCGAGTACCCCTTCAAGGAGCCCACGATGACCCAGAGCACCGTGACCGAGGTCGACCTGTTGATCATCGGGGCTGGCCCCGCCGGGCTGTACGGCGCCTATTACGCAGGGTTTCGTGGGTTCACCGTGGCCATCATGGATTCGCTGATCCAACCCGGCGGTCAGGTCGCAGCGATGTACCCCGAGAAGGCCATTCTGGACGTCGCCGGCTTTCCCTCCATCAAGGGACAGCATCTTGTCGACAATCTGGTCGAGCAGGCTGGAGAGTTCGACCCGCTGTACTTCCTGGGTCACAGGGCAGAGGACCTGGAGGTTCACGACGGCTACGTCGAGGTCATCAGCCACAAGGACGCCCGCCTGCGGTGCAAGGCCGTGGTCATCACAGGTGGTATCGGGACATTTACCCCGCGCCCACTACCTGATTCGGAGACGTGGGAGGAAAACGGCCTGCAGTACTTCGTGCCCAAACTGGATGTGATGGCCGACAAGGACGTGCTGATCGTCGGCGGCGGTGACAGCGCCTTTGACTGGGCCTTGAACCTGCGGGGAATCGCCAAGTCGTTGACCATCATTCATCGGCGAGATCGGTTCAGGGCGCACAAGACGACAGTGCAGGAGGTCATGGATTCCGAGGTTGAGGTCCTGACCTTCCACGAGGTCAGCCGGATCCACGGCACCGACACAATCGAATCGGTCGACATCTTCGACAACCGCACGGACGAGGCACGCACCCTGAAGTGCCAGGCTGTCGTGGCGGCCCTGGGGTTCACGGCAGATCTCGGTCCGCTGACAAAGTGGGGGCTGGACCAGGACAAGCGCCAGATTGTGGTCGACACGGCGATGCGGACCAACCTGCCCAGGGTCTTTGCCGCGGGGGACATCACCACCTATGACGGCAAGGTCAAGCTGATCAGCGTCGGATTCGGCGAGGCTGCGACCGCGGTGAACAATGCGGTTCCTGACATCGACCCCGAGCAACGCGTCTTCCCGGGCCACTCCTCGGACCGAAAGGACTGAGCCCAACTCGCAACCCTTACGCTTTCACCACCCTATGGCAGCGGTCTGTGACTCGACGGTCGGCACGGAGGAGTTGGCTCTGGTTGCGTGAGCTGACAACGATCATGGCGGCGGGACGCTGGGGACCCGTCGCCGGCGGGCCTCTGCGTCGCTGGCCAGTTCCTGTGCCCGGGTCACCACCACCTCAAGGGCTTGTCGACTGCGGTCGGCCGCGTCGGCTGCCGCTTCGAGGCGCTCGGTCAAAGCGGTGATCTCAGTCAGCAGGAGTCCCGCCTGTTCACTACCCGACATCAGCTGGCGGGTGATGTCTGCCACCTGGTCGATGGTCTGTTGCTGTTCATCGCGGGCCAGCCTGACGCTGGCGCCGACCAGGTCCGAGGCCTCCGCCACTGCCGCTTCCATCCGCATGGCTACCTGGTCGCGCCGGTCGATCTCCTCATCCCGTCGTGTCAGCATCTGTTCGATCCGAGACAGGCTGTGGGCCAATTCGGATGACTGCTCGGCCACTCGCCCCGCTTCCACCGTCAAGGGGACGACGCTGCGCTGCACCTCAGCCACCAGGCGGCCTTCGGTCTGGTCCACCCCCTGGGCCAGTTGACTGCGTGCCTCCACCGCCGATTCGTCGATCAGGTTGATCGAGTTGCCAACCGTGGAGGCCAGGTCATCGGTGAGTGTGTCAACCATCTGCTGGATGCTGCGGTTGGCCCACGACACGGTGGTCGACAACGTCTGCAGGTCATCGCCGGTCCGATTTGCGATCTCCTGCACTGCGGCCTGCGTCACCTCTTCCACCCGAGCGGTGATGGATTCGGCCGTTGCACTGATGTGGTGACTGGCCGACTGGGTGGTCTGGGAGAAACTCTGCGCGGTGGCGTCCAGACGATCGATGGTGAGTTCGGCCCGGTTGGCACCATCGTCCAACTGGCGTGCAACATCATGGACGACATCCATGGTCACCCCGAGGCGCTCGGTGTGGCCGGCCACACGACCATCCAGTGCATCCATGCTGCGGTTCAGGCCTTCACGAGTGGCATCGGCCGCCTGCACAAGCTGGTTCTGGGCGGCCAGGACCGCATCCTGAACTCCGCCCACCAGGGTCCGGAAGTCACCGACCAGTCGACTGGTCATGGCCTGGGTCAGTCCTTCCATCTGCCGTGTGGTAGCTGCCACCGCTTCTTCCATCCGTTCAGCCGTACCCCCCAATCGACGATCGATCTCCGCCGCAGCCTCGCCCAGGGCGCTGACACGATCAACCAGACCATCCAGGGACCGGCCAGTCGCGTCGGTTGTCGTGGTCAAGCGGGTCAGCTGTTGTCCCACGGCATCGGTGAGCCGTCCGACCTGCTCTGCATTGGTGCGCTCCGCCCGGCGAACCAACGAGTCGGTTTCTTCGTTCAGCTGTTGCACCACCCGACCCATGGCAGTGGAGCTGCTGGACGTCGACTGCTGGATTCGTGTGGCTGCGTCCGTTGCCGTGGTCTCCAGCCTGGACATCAACTCCTCAGCCTGCCGACGGTTGGACTCCAGCGTCGCGCGCAGGGCAACGACTGCCTCACGCATGATCTGGGATTCAGAGCGTTGCGGGTGTTCTGTCACGGGCCCTCCCCTTACACCGACCCAGCGAATGTGTCACAAAGGTTCGGATCGCCATTGTCGAAACCGGTTCTGAACCATTGTTGCCGTTGCTCGGATGATCCGTGCGTCCAGGTTTCGGAGTTGACCGGGACGCCAGCGCTGGACTGGATCGAGTCGTCACCCACCGCCGCAGCGGCCCGCAGTCCCTCCTCCAGATCCCCTGATTCCAGCAACTGCGCGTCAAAGGCGGAAAAGGCCCAGACGCCGGCCAGACAGTCAGCCTGCAGTTCGGTCCGCACCGACAGATCGTTCTCGCTACCGGGATCAGCCTGCTGTTCAGAGCGGACCTGTGCCGAGATCCCCAGCAGGTTCTGCACGTGGTGGCCGACCTCGTGCGCCAGCACGTACGCCTGGGCGAAGTCGCCCGGGGCTCCGAATCGGGAAGCCAACTCGCCGAAGAAGGTCAGGTCGACGTAGACCTTCTGGTCGGCAGGACAGTAGAAGGGTCCGACAGCCGCCTGCCCGAAGCCGCAACCGTCAGTGCCGGTACCGCCGTCGTACAACACCAGAATCGACCGGTCATAGGTTCGATCGGAGGACGTGAACTGCTGTGTCCAGAAGTCCTGGATGTCATCGATGACGAAGGAGATGAACTGGTCCTGATCGCTGGTCGCCGCGCCTCCCGTCTGGATGCTCTCGCCTTGGGCCGCCGGAGGAGCGACCTGCGAGCCGATCTGGTCCAGGACCGATCCAAGGTCTCCACCGCCTCCACCCAGGACCTGGAACAGGACGAACAGGACGATCGCACCGATGCTCAGGCCGCCGCCGCCGATGGCCGCGGTCCGTCCCCGAACGGGTCCCCGGCCACGACGATCTTCAATGTCACTGGACAGCTGCCCGCTTCTGGCAAATCGCATGTGCCTGGTCCCTTCGCGTCGGCAACCCAGACTCCTGGGTGGCTACGAGCCCGGCAAACCTACCCATACCCGGGCCTACCCGGCATCATCGGCCGCCCGTTGACGTCGTTTGGTGTGCCTGGTGGGGGTCGCCGATGAGGGATCCTCCGGCCACGGGTGCTTGGGGTAGCGGCCCCGCATCTCCGCACGGACCTGGCCATAGGACCCTGCCCAGAAAGCAGCCAGGTCATCGGTCACCTGCAACGGTCGTCCCGCCGGACTCAGCAGGTGCAGCAACACCGGTCTGCCGGCAATGACCGGCGTGGAGGTGAGCCCGAACATCTCCTGCAACTTCACCGCCACCACCGGCCGCTCACCTGAGTAGTCAATACCTTCGGTGCGACCGGTGGGCACCCGCAGGTCGGGCGGTGCAAGGACGTCCAGCGAGGAGTGCAGCCCGAACGGCACCCGGCTCATCAGCGCAGCCGCCAAGGGGAGGTCTGCCAGGTCACGGCGTCGTCGCACCTGGGTCAAGAAGGGGGCCAGCCACTGGTCAAGTTGTGCGATCAGCGTGTCATCATCCATCGCGGGCCAGCCCTGGTCGCACTGCTCACGATGAAGGTGTGCAAGTCGGTCGCGCAGAGCCCTGGTCGCCGGGGCCCATGGCAATGGGCGCAGACCCTCCGCGGCAACCCCGACCAGCACCGCCTGGATCACCAATTGTCGAGGTGGGTCGGGTACCGGGCTGATTGACAGCACCACCGAGCCGTAGCGTCGCTGGCGTTCGGCGATCACGTCGCCGTCCCGCCATTCGATGACGTCGACAGGCCGTGCCAGTTCTGCGACGGTGGCCGGGTCCAACGCGGCAGCCAGATGGATCTGCGCGTCGACTGCACCCCGGTCCACCGCCGCCACTGCGATCATCTCCTGACCGGCCAGGGAATCTGATTGGCGCATGGTCGCCCCCCGGCCACCAGCCATGACGAACGCCCCCCTGCGACCACGTGAACGCGCGATGCGATCGGGGTAGGCCAGTGCGACCAGGCGCCCGACGTCGTCGTCCTTGGGAGTCGCTACCTCATGACCCGATTGTGTCAGCCGTCGGATTCGTGCGGCCTCGACCCGGACACGGGCCACCGCACCGGAAGCCACATCCCCGCGGCGACCACGCCCCTGAAGAGCGGCAACGCGCTGCTCCAGGTCGGTGCCGCCCTCCGGCAGGACGTCACGTTGGGCCAGCAGGGCTGCGATGTCGGCTGCCAACGGTCGAAGTCGGGACGGTGACTGCAGGACCATGTGCGCCAACCGCGGGTGGACCGGCAGTTCGACCATCGCCCGTCCGTGGTCGGTCAGCCGTCCGGCCAGGTCCACTGCACCCAACTGGGCCAACAACTCGTGCGCGGCCGCCCAGGTGACCGCCGGTGGTTCGTCCAACAGTGCCAGGTGCTGCAGGTCGGTGCCCCAGGCGGAAATCTCCAGCGCGGTCGGGGCCAGGTCCTCCACCAGGATCGCTGGCGGTGAATGTGGCGTCAGTGCCAGATGCTGCGGCCACATGCGCAGGCACAGGCCAGGGCCCTCCCGGGCCGCCCGGCCTCGTCGCTGGTCGGCGCTGGCGCGCGAGACCCGGACGGTGCGCAGGCGCGACATGCCGGTGGTGGGGTCAAATGCCGGTCGTCGAGACCAGCCGCCGTCCACAACGATCCGCACGCCGGGCACGGTCAGGCTTGACTCGGCGATATCGGTGGCAAGCACGACCCGGCGTCCTGCCTGTCGTGGCCGCAGCGCCTGTTGCTGGCGAGAGGCAGGCAGCGCCCCGTACAGGGGCACCACCTCGGCATCGATCCCCCGCAGCTCAGCCTGGGCATCAGCGATTTCACGGCGTCCGGGGAGGAACGCCAGGACATCGCCGTCGGAGCAGTCAAGCGCCTGACGCACACCCATTGCCACGATGTGACCCACCCCAGCCGCTGCATCGTGGAGGTGGTACTCGGTGACAACCTTGTGGATCCGGCCCTGACTGCGATGGACCGCCGGTTGTCCCAACAGGTCGACCACGCGGTCCCCTTCAAGCGTTGCCGACATCACCAGGATGCGCAGATCCGGCCGTAGCGTCTGTTGAATCTCAAGGGAGAAGGCCAAGGCCAGATCAGCGGTGATCGCCCGTTCATGGAACTCATCCAGGATGACCGCGCTGATCCCCGCTGCGGCAGGATCGCGCTGGACCCTGCGGACCAGCACCCCTTCGGTGACGACCTCGATCCGGGTGGCAGCCGAGACCTTGCGTTCCTCACCCGTGGTATAGCCGACGGTCTGACCCACCGGTTGGCCCAACAACGCAGCCATCCGGGTCGCAGGGGAAGGGGGGGCGAGGGGGGGGGGAGGAAGCACCACCACCACACCAT
>JBPCKA010000044.1:0-15908 GCA_051004735.1 Euzebya sp.
TAAAAGATCTGTGACGACGATGCGGCCTCCAATGCCGGCGGCTTGGTGTTGGTTGGTTTGGGGGAGAGTCGCGCCCAGCCCCTGGCGGCCCTCCTCCAAGCCGATCCTCCCCTGCCGGTCCGCTGGCACTTCGTGGGACGACTGCAGCGCAACAAGGTCGACCTGGTGTGTCGACACGCCACGCTGATCCATTCGGTGGATCGGATGGCCCTGGCGGACGCGATCGCCGATCACGCCAGCGCAGCGGGCACGGTGCAACGGGTCCTGGTCCAGGTCAACATCTCCGATGATCCTGACAAGGGTGGCTTCGCGCCCGAGGACGTCGTCGGCGCCGTGGCCCGAATCCGCGAGCGGCCGGGCATCAGCGTGCAAGGTCTGATGACCATTCCCTCACTGGAGGAAAATTCCGACCAGGCCTTTGAGCGCATGGCACTGCTGCGTGATGATCTGCGGTCCCGGTTCCCAGAGGTCCTGCACCTCTCGATGGGCATGAGCGCAGACTTCGAAAGTGCCATCGCCCATGGTGCGACCTTGGTCCGTGTCGGTACCGGGATCTTCGGGCCGCGACAGTGAACACTGCAACCACATTCGATTACCGTGGCCGAACGCGTCGGCCATCCGCCGGGAAACCCGCGGACGGGAAGGGAGATATTCATGGCATCAGACGTTTTTAAGCGAATAGGTCAGTTCCTCGGGATCGTCGAGGAGTACGAGGACGACTACGCCGATCTGCCCACGGGAGATGCGTTGGGTACCCCCGGTGTGGATTCCGCACCCCCTGCTGCGCCCAGGCCCGAGCCCTCAAACGTGCGTCGCATACCGACAGCCGGGCGTGCGGACCCCGGGGTTCCCCCGTCGGGTGGTCCCGCAGCCACACCCGCGCCTGCCGCTCCGTCGGGCACCGTCAACGTGATCGGGGGGCCCAGCAAGGAACCAGAGCCCGCCGGGCCGCGGATCGTCGATCAGGTCTATGTCACCAGCCTGTCGACGTTCAACGACGTCGAGGAGGTGGGCGAGAAGTTTCGTGACGGCCTGCCGGTGTTGATGAACCTGCAAAGCGCCAGTGAGAGCACGGCCAAGCGTCTGCTGGACTTTGCGTCAGGATTGATTTACGGCCTGGACGGCGGCATCGAACGGACCGGGGACCGCATCTTCTTGCTGACCCCTGCGGACGTTGACATCGCTACGACCGAGATGGACCGGTTACGCGATCGCGGTCTGGTCCGCTGACGTGTCAATGGGAGGGGACATCATCTGCCTGGCTTTCACGGTCTTCTACATTGTGCTGATCGTGCGGGTCATTTTCTCCTGGATTCCCCGCCCACCCGAGCCGCTGATGCCGGTTGCCAGTGCCGTCAGGGTCGCCACCGACTGGGCTGTCGTGCCCCTGCGAAACCTGATCCCGCCGGTGCGGATGGGGGTGGTTGCGTTGGATTTGTCGATACTTGTGCTTTTCTTCGGGGTGAGCATCCTTCGCTCGCTGATCTGTTGAGCCTAGGATCAGTTATCGAGTACACCGCTTTGGAGCCACCCCATGAGCCTGTCACCGGAGGACATTGAGCGGCAGGTCTTTGAGACCGAGTTTCGCGGGTATCAGCGCGAGCACGTCGACACCTTCCTCGACCGCGTCGTCGACACGATGTCGGATCTTCTGCGTGAGCGCGAGGGCATCATCGCCCGTCTTACTGATGCGGAACGGCACACCAAGGAGGCGATTACCCTCGCCGACGAACGGGTCAGCGAGGCCCAACAGCGAATGGCCCAGGCCGAAGCACACGCGACGACCAGGATCGCAGCGGTCGAGTCGGCTGCCAGCGACGCCCTGGAGGCGGAAAAGCTGCTGAAACGCACGCTGATCACCGCGCAACGCACCGCTGATGCCAGCGTGCACGAGGCGCAAGTCCAATCAGAACGAATGCTCGAGGAAGCCCGCCAGACCTCGACTGCGATGATGGCGGGTGCAGAACAACGCGCCGGCGACATGGTCGACCAGGCCCAGGCCACCGCGACCGCCACGGTTGACGAGGCACGGTTGCAAGCCCAGGAACTGCTTGAGGAGGCACAGGCCAGTGCCGACCAGACCCTCGCACAGGCACAGTCACAGTCACAATCACAGATCGCAGCCGCAACCGCGGCGGCCGAGCAGACCTTGACCGAGGCCAGGGATCGGGCGGCAGCCGAACGGCAGTCAGCAGTCGAAGAAGCCGACGAGATGCGTGGCACCGCAAATGCCGAAGCGCAACAGATCACCGAGGATGCCCGCAGCGTCGCCGAGCAGGCGATCGATGACGCGCGCAGGGAGTCCGAGCGTCTGCGTGGCGAAGCAGCCGAGATCTCCAACAAGGCACAGGACCGGGCGCGGGAGGTACTTACGCGTGCCGTCGAGGTGGCCAAGGACCTGGCCCAGCGTCGACAGAGCTACGCCGAGGCGCTGCGGCAGGCCATCCGTCAGCAGTTGGACAGCGTTGAGGAATTAGCGGCAATGCCGGTCGCGCCTGACGATTTGTTGCGTGTCGCCGAGGCTGTGGATGCCGAAAGGATCCTGAGCGGCACAGACGACCCGGATCTGTCCCTGGTTGAGGATGACGATCAGCCGGGGAGCGCCCCCGACCATGACCCACAGGTCGATCTGGTCCATCTGCTGCACGGTGACTACTAACTGGGCTTCGCCCACCCCAATGCATGGTGCCGCCTACGGCGGCGCGCATTGCCGTTCCGTCCGACCAAGCTCGCTACGCTCGCGGTCGGACGGTACCCTCGCGTGCGCTCCCCCCGACCCGAGTGAAGGATGCGTTGAGTGATTGTCACAAGCCTGGTTTTGGTCGTCGTCTCGGCCCTGAGTCTGTTCGTTGGGGCGTTCTTTCGTGACGACCTGTCCCTGATCTATGTCTCGATCGTCGCAGCCCTGTTGGCAGCCGCCTTCCTGGGGGTGGCCTGGTACCGCAGCGGACGGCGTCGCAAGCCGCCCCGGGCTGTGACACTGCCAGGCGAGGATCCAGTCGCCACACCAGCCCCGTGGGGAGGTGCCGGCTGGAGCGGGGCCGGGTCCGACGATGACCATGACACCGCGGCGCTCAGCCGTGAGAGCGACCAGGCCGCGCCTCCGTCGCCACCGTCGCCTCCGGTGACCGCCGGCTCACCAGCACCCGGCGGATCTCCCTGGAGTCCGCCGGCCCCGCCAACTCCTCCCGCGTCGGGCGCAGGTGCCCGCCCAGGGGCCCCACCGCCGCCGCCCCCTGGCAGCCCTCCGCCACCTCCTCCGCCGTCTTCAGCCTGAAGCCTGCTCGCGGGCGGTGACGGCCAGGTCGCCGGCCACCTCTCCGGGGACCACGGCGGTGCCTGCCACGGTGGTGAGTTGGTCCAGGAGGTAGTCGAAACCCTGGATCGCCTGGATGGCCGCCAGTCCACCAGACTTCTGCGCCGGGTCGACCAGCAGCAGGGATCCACCCAGCCGTGCAATGGCCGGACCGGCGGCAAGGCTGTCAGGGAAATCCTTCCCCGTGGCCACGAAGGTGTGCCGCGGATCGACGCCTTCGGTGGATGCCAACTGGAGAATCAACCGTGACGTGTCGTACCGATTGGTCCCCGCCACGCGCACAAGGTTTCCGACGATGGCACGGGCCTGATTGGCCACCCCGTCGGAGACGACTGCCGTGCCGCCCAGGATGATGGCCTGACTGCGACCCTCAAGCGCCTGTGCAGTGGCTGGGGGAAGGTCATCGATGTCGGTCAGCAGGACCGGGATGCCAACCGTTGCCGACCACGCGCCGGCGGCCAGGGCATCAGCCCACGGGTCGGCCTGATCCGGTCCGAACCCACGGACCAGGAAGGCCCGCTCACCTCCCACCTCCGCGGCGATCATGGCGGCTGTCTCCGCCCTGCCCGCGCCCGCGATCCGGCGGACTTGCTGCACACCCTGCACCGCAGCCAGGTCCTGCTCTACGGCGGGTCCCAAAGCTGAGGTTCCGCCCAGCAGCACGACCTCGGATGCCCCCAACCGGGCCACCTCCTCGCGCAGCAGTGGCGGCGCCCCACCTGGCTCGCTGAGCAACAGTGGAGCGTCCAGGGACCCGGCAAGGGATGCACCCGAAAGTGCATCGGCGTAGCCCCGAGCGCTGGCGACGACCACGGTGTCGGTGCCTTGGCTGAATGCGGTTCGCGAGAGCGCGACTGCGGTGGCTATCCGGTTGTCACCGGCCACCCGATCCACCGTGAGGGGACAGTCCGGGAACGGGTCGCCAACCATCCAGTCGGCCTGTGAGGGGGGCTGGGACAGCAGCGCCCCGGCCAGTGCCAGGATCACCGCTGCCACGGTGGGTGGCGACTCCGAGACGCCGGGAGCCACCGGCGGTGGAGGCATCGCAATGCCGTCCAGGTCCCGGAAGGTCGCGGGTACCCCGCCACGATCACGACCGTGCCAGCCGCAGCCCAGCAACTCGGCACGCACAAGAACGTCGGGCGCTCCTGCGGTCCCTGCCCAGGTGTTGTCTGCAGGCGACCGGGTCAGGGCCTGGATGGCCTGTAAGGCCTGGGCGGTGGCAAGGACGGTCGCGTCCAATCCGGGGGCGGGGCCAAAGACACCTCGCCCATCGCCGGCTGAGCGCAGAAACGGCTCGCTGCTGACCGGTGATGGAGCCCCGACGGCCATCAGCGCCTGCAGAGCCAAGGATGTCGCGCGCATCTCAGGCGGAATGATCTCACAGGTCCCCGCCACCCGACTGGCTGGATCCCGATAGGTCGGCCAGCCCCCATCGGCTGGACATTGCTGTTCTGTCAGCCAGGCAATCGCCGTCTGCGACGCAGGTTCGTTGGCGGCCGCGAGGGCCAGCATCGTCAGTGCATGCCCGACCACCGAGATGGCCGGATCAACAGGGCCGTACAGGCCCTGGTCAAATCCAGCACCCTGCTGACGACCGTGCAGGGCGGCGACCAGGTCCACCGCTTGTGTCCCAGCTGCCCGGACGTCCACCCCGACGCGAGCCAGCGCCAAGGTCGTCACCGCCAATTGGGAAATGGACATGTCATCCACGGATTCGGCGGTGACTGCGTCAACTAACCCTTGGCGAATCCGTTGCCCTGCCTGCTGACCCACGCCCGCCACTTGCAGTCCCAACAACGTCCAGGCTGCATCAGTGGGTCCGCCGCCCAGCACGGTGCCCCGCGCGGTCACCAGTCGTGACAGGTGGCCTCCCGCCAGCGCGACCGCATGAGTGTTGTCCGCGGCAGGTGGCGGATCGGCCCAGGCCGTATCGGTCACACCTGTCAGCAGCGCCCCGCACAGGAGCAGCGCTGCGATGCCGCCGACTAGTCGACGTGTGAGGCTTCCCACCCGGTTGAACATGATCAGCGCGCGACCGGCAGGCGTGCACGACGACCGGCGATCCTGGCGGCCCGTTCGAGTGGATGGCCGATGTAGCCATGGCGGGCCAACAGGTACCAGTACACGGGACCGAAGAACGGGCCCAACCGTTCTGCCTGCCTGGTGTGGGCAAGTTCGTGGGCCATGAGCACCGCCGAGGGTTCGCCCCGCGCGATCACGACATGGCCCAGGGTGGTCGCCGCGTAGCGCCCCCGCGTGAGCAGCAGACCAGGAAGACCCCGCGCCCCACCGAAGACCAGCACACCGTCCCGCACGGTCGGAACGGTGCCCGAGAGCAGCCCGACGATGAGACCTGCCGCGCTGGACGGGGCTGCCCACACATAGGCACAGGCCCGTCCCATCCCGGTCCTAGGGCGATCCGGAGTCCAGTGGGCCAGATCCCGGATCCATTGCGGTTCTGACTGACGATGGACCACGAAGGCGTCGGCGGAGGCGCCGACGGACCCTCGGGTGGTCTCCAGCGGGACCGCGGCACCGGTACGGTCGATGGGCTCGATCAACTCCCGACGTGCGTAGTAGATACCGACCGCACCGCCGATCAGTACCAGCAGCAGCATCAGGCGTTTCAGGGGGCCACGTGTCATCCGGTTACGTCCAGTCTCAGTCGGGCGGCATGGCCGGCCACCTCCACAAAGGCCCCGCCACTGGCGGGTCCGTCATGGATGTCGGTGGCCAGGGTCTCGGTACAGATTGTCCGGCGGTGATCGGCCAACGCCTGTTGGAGTTGACCGTCGACTGCCGCCTCGACGCGGATTCGGTCGCTGAGCTGAAGCCCCTGGGACTTCCGCAGGTCGTTGACGGTCCGGATCAGTTCCCGGGCCAAGCCCTCGCGACGCAAGACCTCATCAACATGGAGGTTCAACGCGACGGTGGTGCCGGATTCGGTGGCCACCTGCCACCCTTCCCGCGATTCCTCGATGATCTGGATCATCTCGGGCTGGACGGTGTGGGCCTGACCGTCGGGATCGTGCAACTGGACGGCTTCGCCGGCGCGTAGCTGATCGATGAACTGCTCAGGATCGGCGTTCGTGATCGCTTGCGCCACCGCCTGGGTGTCAGAGCCAAAGACCCGGCCGATATCACGGAAATTGGGTTTGAGTCGGTAGGTGACCGTGGCGCCGCCCTGGCTCAACGTCAGGGACTTGACGTTCAACTCAGCGGCCACGACCTGGCGGACCTGCTCCCATCCGGCGGCGTCGGGCAGATGCACCAGTGCCTGTGGCAGCGGTTGTCTGACCCCGATCTGCGCGTCGTTTCGGGCGCGCAATCCCAACGTGACGACCTGTCGTGCCGCCGTCATCGCCAGACGCAGGTCCGCGTCATCGGTGGTGGGGTCCGGATGTGGAAAGTCCAGCAGATGGACGCTGTCCGGGGCGTCACGGTCGACGCTGCGGACCAGGTTGTCATACAGGGTCTCGGCCAGGAACGGGGTGAACGGTGCCAGCAGAGCGGTGAGGGTCACCAGGCATTCGTGCAGCGTCCAATAGGCCGCATCCTTGTCGGCCAGTGCCTGCTCATCGTCGGTGACCGGTGCCCAGAACCGGTTTCGTGAACGCCGGATGTACCAGTTGCTCAGCCCGTCGACAAAGCTCTCCAAGGCCTGACCGGCGGTAGTGGCGTCGAATCCGAGCAGGGACTGGTCCACAGTGCTGATGAGTTGGTGCAGTTCGCTGAGTATCCACCGGTCCATCACCGTGCGGTCAGCGGCAGGAGGCGGTGAGACGCCCACGGGATCCCACCCATCGATGCGGGCGTAGGTGATGAAGAAGTAGTAGGAGTTCCACAACGTCAGGAAGAAGCGCCGGACGATCTCCTGGAGTGGTTCATGACCGACCCGTCGATTGATCCAGGGGGATCCGTCGGTTAGCAGCAGCCAGCGCAGCGGATCGGCGCCGTGACGGTCGATCACCTCCCAGGGCGACAGGATGTTGCCGATCGATTTGGACATCTTCTTGCCGTCGGCGTCGACGATGTGGCCCAGACACAGCACCGTTTTGTAGGCACCGGCATCAAACAGCATCGCCGAAGCGGCCATCTGGGAGTAGAACCACCCGCGCGTCTGATCGATCGCCTCGCAGATGTAGTCAGCCGGAAAACCCTGGTCGAACTGGCCTTCGGATCCCTCCACATGTGGATAACCGAACTGTGCGAACGGCATGGCGCCCGAGTCATACCAGGCGTCGATCACATCAGGGACCCGCCGCATCGTTCCGGGGCAGGACTTGCAGTCAAACCTCACCTGGTCGATGAACGGCCGATGAGGGTCCAGGTCGGACAGATCCTGACCCGCGTGATCGCCCAGTTCTGCCAGGGACCCGACGATCAGGTCATGTGTGCCCTTGTCGCATCGCCAGATCGGCAGAGGCGTTCCCCAATAGCGGGAGCGGGACAGCGCCCAGTCGACGTTGTTCTGCAGCCAGTCACCGTAACGCCCGTCGCGGATGTGTCGTGGATGCCAATCGGTGGCCGCGTTGATCTGCAGCAGACGATCTTTGTGGCTGCTGGTGGCGATGTACCACGACGGAGTGGCGTAGTACAGCAGAGGGGTTCGGCAGCGCCAGCAGAACGGGTAGCTGTGGCTGTAGGTGCGTGCAGCCAGGAGCAGGCCGAGCTGACCCAGTTCTGCGATGATCGCCTGGTCGGCATCCTTGACGAAGACGCCGTGGTGGGGGGGTATGTCGTGGGTGAACCGCCCATCGGCGTCGACCGGGTTCAGCACCTCCACGCCCTCGCGTTGCCCGATGGCGAAGTCGTCTGCGCCGAAGGCGGGCGCGAGGTGGACCAGACCCGTGCCGTCGGTGGTGGAGACGAAATCGGCGCAGGTGACATACCGGAAACCGCCGGCGCTGGGTCTGACGTAGTCAAAGGGTGCGCGGTAGTGCAGTCCCAGCAACTCCTGGACGTCCACCTCCCGGATCAGCGTGGCACCCTCACCCAACACCGGGGTGACCAGATCGGCGGCGATGACCACCGGGAAGTCATCATCAGCCGCCTGAGCCAGGACGTAGCGGATCTCGGCACCGACCGCGACCAGGGTGTTGGCCATCAGCGTCCACGGCGTGGTTGTCCACACCGCCAGCGAGGCACCCTCCTGTGCCAGCGGTCCCTCGATGATCGGGAACCTCACAAAGACCGAGGGATCCTCGGTCTGGGCGTAGCCCAACGCGACTTCATGGTCGGACAGCGACGTGCCGCAGCGACCGCAGTAGGGCAGGACCTTGTGGCCCTGATACAGCTGACCGTCGTCCCACAGCGTCTTCAGTGACCACCAGACACTCTCGATGTAGGCGGTGGACATGGTCCAGTAGGCGTCGTCGGTGTCGACCCAAAAGCCGATGCGTCGGGTCAGGGATGTCCATTCCTCGACATTGGTCAGGACCGATTCTCGGCACAGCCGGTTGAACTCCTCGACGCCGTAATCCTCGATGTCCTGCTTGTGGGTGAATCCGAGACGCTTCTCGATCTCCAGTTCCACCGGGATACCGTGGCAGTCCCACCCGGCCTTGCGAGGTACCCGGTAGCCCTTCATCGTGCGGTGGCGGGGGAAGATGTCCTTGAACGCCCGAGCCTCCACGTGATGCACGCCAGGGCGTCCGTTGGCGGTCGGTGGGCCTTCGTTGAAGTTGAACACCGGTCCGTCTGCCCGGGCCGCCAGCGATCTGTGGAAGGTTTTCTCCTGCTGCCACCTGGCCAGGATCGCGGCTTCCATGGCCGGGAAGTCCGGCTGCTGATCAACGGGTGAGAACACGTGCGGCAATCCTGCTGGCCAAGGGGCGGGCGTGGAGTCGAATCCTACCGACGCCGCCTGCCGATCGGGCGGGGTTGCGGCGATGGGCGTGGCACACTCGATCCTGGACCCATGGAACCTCGCCGCCGCCTCATCTTTGCCACCACCGCCGTCGTGGCGGTCTGCTGGGTCGTGCTCGACCAGGCCACGAAGATGATGGCGGTCAGGACCTACTCGGTGCAGCCGCCACGGGATCTGGGCCCGGTGGTGCTGCGGTTGATCTACAACGAGGGAGGCGCGTTCTCCCTGCCGATCCAGTTGCCGTGGCTATTCGTGGCGGTCACCGTGATCGTGTGTGTGCTGGTGGCCCGGGCACTGCCCGACACACGCTCAGCGGGCCTGGCGTCCGCCTACGGCCTAGTCGTGGGGGGTGCCATCGGTAACGCGGCGGATCGGATCTTTCGAGGGGGTGCGGTGGTCGACATGATCGATCTGGATTTCCCGCCGCTGCGCAACTTCCCGGTGTTCAACGTCGCCGATATCGGGATCACCGTGGGGGCTGCCCTGGTAGCGATTCTGATGTTCATGGCTGACCGGTCGCAACGACGTGCCCATGACCCGGCGGTGCTGGATGAGGTGGACACGACCGTGGTGAGCGCTCCTGTGGGCCATGATGAGCCCACCGATCCGTAGTCAAGTGTGTTTGAGTAGTGGCATGACCGCCGCCGGCTCTGTCACCACCCGATCTGCCACCACCCCACCTGTCGTCCAATCCGGGTTCGCCGCAACGGCGGCGTGGATCGGTTGGGTAGTCATCCGTCGCCAGCACATGGGCATGCATGGACGCCAGGCAATCCCGCCGGGTTATGGGCTGGCCGGTGGGCTGTTGGCTGTGGTCATGGAGCCGCCCCGGCGGCTTCCCGCCCCGGTTCAGGACGTGTCGGCGGGCCACAGCGGCGTAACGGATTGAGCACCGAACAGTTGCGCCGCGTCGTCGCCGATGCCGAGGACGGCCTGCGGTTGGATGTGGTTCTGGCCGATTGGTTGCAGGAGTCGCGATCGCGTAGTCAGCGCCGGATCGCTGAGGCTCAGGTGAGCGTCGATGGTGTTGGACTGCCCAAGTCCAGCCGGGTGGAGACGGGGCAGACCGTCGTGGTCATGCAGGCCCCCGAGCCCTCACGCCCGGTTCCGCCCACCGTGGACATCCTCTACCGCGATCACGATGTGGCCGTTGTGGCTAAGCCCGCCGACCTGGTCGTCCACGACGGGACCGGTGTGCGTGGTTCGACACTGGTGGATGCACTGCTGGCCCAGGGCATCCCGTTGGCACCTGCCGATGACCCCACGCGACCAGGCATCGTGCACCGGTTGGATCGCGGAACCAGTGGGCTGTTGGTGGTGGCCACGTCGCAACTCGCATTGACGCGGCTGCGTGAGGTATTCAAGGCCCACGATGTGGTGCGGGAGTACTGGACGCTTGTTGAGGGGTTTCCCGACCCGCCCACGGCAACCATCGACGCACCGATCGTGCGGTCGGTCTCCAACCGGACGTCGTTCACGACAGGAGACGGGGGCCGGCGCGCCGTCACGCACTACACGACCATCGCGCAGCACTCCGACACCGCCGAGGTGGAGGTGCAGTTGGAGACCGGCCGCACACATCAGGTCCGAGTTCATCTACGGGCCGTCGGGCGGCCGGTCGCCGGCGATGTCGTCTATGGGGCATCTCCGCAGCGCTCACGTGCGCTGGGCCTATCCCGACCGGCCCTGCACGCGCGCCGTCTTGCCTTTGATCACCCCGTGAGCGGGCAGCGAATCGATGTGTCGCAGCCGCTGCCCGATGATCTGGAGCGAGCTCGCCAGCTAGCTGCGGGCTGAGGCGTCACCGTCGGGGCGCCCAACTACACCGGGCCGTAGTCGTCTCCCTCCAATGCAGGGGCGACACCGCTGACGGCCATACAATCAGGACACAGCATCCCCATGTCCACGTTCTCGTGGTGGACCAGTTTGAGTTGACCAGTGCGACCGCAGTCAGTCGTGGCGTTGACCGCGCCGGACTCCATGCCATCGATCTGGGTGGAGTCGGCGTGGTGCATCGCCAGGCGGTCCTCGTCAAGCCATACACGGATCTTGGTAGCCATGTGTCCACTCCTACCCATTGCACCCACGTGATCACCGTAGTGTGCTCAATCGAACGATCTGTCCACCATCTGGATTCCGAGAGTGCCACCAATGTGGGACCCCACTCGCTACCTGCATTTTGCCGACCACCGCAGTCGGCCATTTCATGAACTGCTGGCCCGCATCGACGTGGCCGCGCCTCAGCGTGTTGTTGATCTGGGCTGCGGACCGGGGACTCTGACCGCGATATTGACCAGTCGTTGGCCCGACGCTGTGGTGGAGGCGTGTGATTCCTCACCCGAGATGGTCCAGGCAGCGATCGAGGCGGGGATCGATGCCCGCGTTCAGGCCTATCCATCGCAGACGACAGGCTCTGACGGGTACACCTGGACGTGGTTTCCCTTCCGTCGGATCTTCTTCGTGGCGGTGGTTGGGTAGCCACAGGCGGTTGGGCGTGCGGGCGGGTGGAGTACCCGGCTCAGGCCTCCCACAGCACGGTGTCGGGGTGGAACTGACTCCAGGCGAACCAGAACGCCTGATGTGAGGCGACGCGCTCACCATCGACATCGGCAACCAGACCGCCGGCATCCCGGCTGAGCGTGATGCCATCCTGAGACACGGTGTCGCCCGAATCGATGACCTGCAGGGCGGCTGCCACCGGGAAGGCCACCGGGGTTCCGTCGGGCAGGATCACACCAAGGATCGGCTCCTGGACGGGAAGTCGCCCATCACTATCCCCGATAGGAAAGATGGGTCCGTCGTCGTCGCGGCCGCGCAGCGGGTCCAGGGGATAGTTGCGTCCGATGCCGCCGTCCTGGGCGATGATCGTGGTGTCGGGATGGGCCTCACGCCAGTCGGACCACCTGCTGGTGACCACGGTGGCTTGATCCAGGGTGACACCCTGGTCCAGGAGGGGTCCGCTGATGGCCTCGCCGGTGAACGTATCGAAGACGCTCTGGGTGGTGAGGTCGTACATGACCTTGTTGCTGCGGTGCAACAGGCCTGAGGTCCGCATCACGATCTGGCCGGTACCACCACCGTCGGTGTCGGTGTAAAAGACCTGAGCGGCGCCACACAGCGTGCAGTAGGGGATCGCGACAAGTCGACCGCCGATGGTGGCGTTGACCATCTCGTGGACCTCCATGATGTTCTTCGGCAGTGCCACGGTGTCGTCCCCTATCTGGACTCCGAACACGATGGCGTCATCGGGGTACCAGTCGCCTTCGTCGGCGGGGGTGAGTTCCGGGTCATCCAGGCTGGGGATGCACCCCTCCGGGCAGCTGTTGGGATCACCCAGGGGGCGGTCATCGATGCGCACCCCGCCCCAGGAGGTGAAGCGCCAGTTGATCTGGGAATCGGTGTCGTCGAAGAAGGGCTGCCAGCCAGGCTCGAAGGCAGTGAAGATCGCGCCCTTGTATCGGGGGTAGTCGGGAAACGCGGGCAGGTCCCAGGCGATCAGGTTGTCGGTCAGCGTGCCCCAACTGGGATTGACCAGGCTGCGCAACTCAAGTCCTGACAACGCCGCGGCGGCATCGGTGGCGGTGTCATGGGTGACCTCATCGAAGGCGAACCGGATGATGTCGCTCAGAAACCACAACACCCGTTGGTCCCCGCTGGCGCCAATAAGCCGGATCGAGTCAAGGTCCGGCACCGCAGGATTCTCGATGTAGGTGTCAAGGACCGCGATGATGTCCGCGTCCAACGGGCCCTCTGGCACGTCGGGGGCAGGTGGAAACGAGGTTCCCGGTCCGTTTTCGGCCGTGGTTGTGGTGCCGGCTGCGTCGTCGTCATCAGACGTCGCGCCCCGGCCCTCCGTGGATCCCGTCGTCTGGTCGCCGACCGAATCACCACTCCGAGCGGTGCAGGCAGCGGCCAAGACGACCAACACCAGTAGCAGGGCAGGCCAGTACGAGGTAATCGACATGACCCTAGTCTGACGGCTCATAGGGGACGGTTGGGATGAACAGTTGCGTACATCTGGCACCTGAATCGTGGTGGTGACATGTCTGACCAACCATCGAGCGGCGGCAGCAGTTCCCCAGTCTGTTGTTTCCTTCACGGCGTTCGGCTGAGGTGT
Source organism: Euzebya sp. (assembly GCA_051004735.1). GTDB lineage: Bacteria > Actinomycetota > Nitriliruptoria > Euzebyales > Euzebyaceae > Euzebya. The sequence goes on from JBPCKA010000044.1 coordinate 13,306, forward strand.
GGGTCGTGGCCGGATTGGAAAGAGGTAGGCGCATGACCGTGAGCACTCCAAACCGACGCCGACTGTTCTCCATCCTGGCCGTGACGTTGGGCGGGCTCGCGGTGGTCTCCGCGACAATCTCCTTCAGCGTCGAGGATCCGACAGTCCTGCGTGGCACCGCACTGGTCCTGATCATCGTCGGCCTAATCCTGGGCAGGGTGGCTCTTCGACAACCACCTCCCACATAAGGGATCAACGGCCCCCCCGCGCAACACCGCCAGGTGCCCGGCATCCGCCGGTATCGAGAGGCTGATGGTCGGCGCCGCCGAAGCCGACCGATCCCCACGTCCGTCGCACACAACCGGTAGGCGTGGCAGCCGGACGGCAGCAGCGTGCAGCGAACGTGCAGGGACGTGGCGGACATTGCCTGGGACTGCAGTCATGGCCACTTCGAGAAGGGACGACGATGAGGGGATCAGCTATGAGGTCAACCGCGCACACGAGGGGGATGGTCGTGCTGCTCGTCGCGCTGGTCGCGGCGCTGTCGTCCACGGTGGTGTCGCCACCGCCCGCGGCAGCGCAGGGGGCGGGCTCGATCACGTTCGTCCGGGACCACAACGTCTGGATCATGGCGGCGGACGACCCCTCCAGCGCCAGGGCGGTGACCACCGATGGGACCGAGGGGTCGCCGTACCTGTCGCCGACCCAGGACGACAGCGGCCGGATCCTGGTGATCGCCGGCGGCGAGGGCGGCGACATCGTGCGCATGGACCAGCAGGGCGCCGTGCTGACCCCGCCGTTCCGGCCCCCGTTGGCGGGCAACCTGATCGACCTCGACGTGCGCGGGGACGGCGAGATCTTCGCCTATACCGACTACGGCAGCTACGACGCCGGTAACGGTGCCTTCGTCGTCGCGCCCAGCGTGGCCTTTGCCTATGCCGACGGCCGGGACTCCAGCGACATCGCCAGCCCGGTATTTGATGAGAGCTATGCCTCCTACTCCACCGACCGGACGTTTCTGACCAGCTACGACGACGACCTCAACCCGACGATCGCGACGTACGCGCCGGGTGATGCCGACCTGCAGGACTGGTTCCTGCCCTGCGAGGCCGACCAGAGCAGCGTGGACGACTTCGGCTTCTGCTTCCCCACCTTCGCCGACGTGACGACAGCCCAGGACCGCCTGACCGTGGCCGTCCCGGGAGACTCCGGTGTCCCCGTGGGCTCGCGTCTGTGGGTGTTTGACATGGCCGGCCCCGCACCCGCGACCCCGTCGTGGGGGTGCGAACTGGTCGGGCCCACACTGGAAAGCAGTTTCGGCACCGCGGAGTTCTACGCCCCCGAATGGTCCCCCGACGGGTCGGGCCTGGTCTATGAGTACTACGCCGACCCAGCCGACAACCTGGCCAACGGCATCTACGTCGCCTCGGGCTTTGACAGCGGCTGTGACCAGGCGCTGGCCTCCGCGGAGCTGGTCGTGCCCGGCGGCTCCTACCCCGACTGGAGCCCGGCTGCGCTGGGCGCCTCTCCCGGCACCCCCGACCCGGGTCCCGCACCCGTCCCCCCGGCCGGTGAGCTGACCGACGGCGCCCGTCTGGACGGCGGCAGCGCCGCTGACCCGATCGGCCAGGCCATCGCCACCTCACAACTGCTGTTCGCCAACGGGGCGGCGGACCGCGTCGTCCTGGCGACCGCCGACCGCTTCCCCGACGCGCTGGCCGGTGCAGCCCTCGCGGGTGATGACGGCCCGATCCTGTTGACCGCCGGCCTAGGCGGGCTTGACCAACGCACCGCCGCCGAGATCACCCGCGTGACCGGAGGGGACGGGGTGGTCCTGGTCCTGGGCGGCACCTCCGCGGTGTCCGACCAGGCCGCCGGTGAGGCTGCGGCCGCTGCCGGTGGCCGCCCCTGCAGCGCGCCGCTGCCGACCTCCTGCCGCTTCGCCGGGACGGGCCGCGAGCACACCGCTGCCCTGATTGGCGAGGTGGTGCTGGCCGAGCACCCCGGCAGCACCGCGTTGATCGCCCGGGGTGACGACTTCGCCGACGCCATCACCGGGGGCGCCTACGCAGCCCGGGCCGGTGTCCCGATCCTGCTGACGCCCTCGACCTCGCTGAACGCCCACACCCAGTCCTTCCTGCAGGACCGGGGCATCACCACCGGCATCGTCCTGGGCGGCACGGCCGCTGTCGACGACGCCACCTATGCCGCGCTGCCGGTCCAGGAGCGGCGCCGGGTGGCAGGCGGCGAGCGGACCGCCACGGCCGCCGCCATCGCCGAACAGCTGTGGCGCGGCCAAGGGTTGGGTAGCGGCGGCGTCGTGCTGGTCAACGTCCGCGCTGCGGACGGCTGGCAGACAGCGCTTACCGCCGCGGTCGTCAGCGCCGTCCACGACGCTCCGCAGGTGGGAGTCGAGACCCCGCCCGCCCCACTGGGAGAGGCGACCCGGCAGTACCTGTCTGGGGTTGTCGGACCGATCATGGCCTTCGGCGGCGCCGACTTGGTCAGCGACGACCAGATGGACCAGGCGGCCCTGTCCCGGGGTTGAGGGGGTGGCCCGGGCCTTCAGCGCCGGCCCGGGCCAACGACGTGTCCCTCCTGCTGCAGCGCTAGAGTCCCCCTCC
>JBPCKA010000045.1:0-16385 GCA_051004735.1 Euzebya sp.
TCGTCCGGTCGGTGAAGATGGTCGCGGACCTGGTCCGCCAGATCCGTGATGCGTCTGAGGGAAGCGTCCAGTCCGCGGCACGTGAAGCCAACCGGATGCTGGTTCGCGGGGTGGTTGCCTACTAACAAGAACCCACGAGTATCCTCACGGCCTCATGAGCCATCCCTTCGGTGCCCTGCATCTGATCGTCAATCCCCGATCGGGCAGGGGCTCGGCCCGCAAGGCTCTGCCGGAGCTCCAGTCGCTGTTGGACACCCACGGTCTGGAGCACCACGTCCACGTCACGAAGGGACCAGGCCAGGCAACCGAGTTGTCGCGAGGACTGGCGCAGGACGGCATCGGCTACCTCGCCGCGGTGGGCGGGGACGGGACGGTGCATGAGGTCGTGAACGGCCTGCTGAACGCCGACGGCACCGCCGTGTCGGCCGACACGGTCCTTGCGGTCCTGACGGCGGGCTCGGGTGGTGACTTCGTGCGCACCTATGGTCTGGACCGGCCCTTGGAGCGACTGGTACGCCGACACCTCACCACCACCGACACCGTTGCGGTGGATGTCGGCCGGGTGTCGTTCGTGGCCCAGGGCCTGGAAACGCAACGGTTCTTCATCAACATCGCCGAGGTTGGTTGGGGTGCGGAGGTCGTACGCCGCGCCGAGCGGTTGCCCCGCTTCATCGGCAGACTGCGCTACCTACTGGGTGCGTATTCGGCCATTCGGGCGGTGAACCGACAGGAGGCCACGCTGACCCTGGATCACACGGAGGCAACCGTCCCACTGGTCGAACTCGTGGTCGCCAACGGGCAGTTCTTCGGTGGGGGGATGAAAGTTGCCCCGAGGGCACTGCCCGACGATGGCCTGTTCAACGTCCTGGCGTTCATCGGCAACCGCAGTCAGGTCTTCACCCTGACCCCGAAGCTGTACCGGGGCGAGCACCTTCCCAACCCCCAGATCGCCGAATGGCAGTCAGCGACAGTGTCGCTGGCCCCCGACGATCCGATGCTGGTCGAGGCGGACGGCGAACTGCTGGGGACCACACCAGCGACCTTCTCGGTGATCCCCACCCCTCTCACCATCAAGATCTGACCACCACTGGTGTGTGGGTGGTGGGGGCCGAGAGGCTCAGACGAACACGCGCAGGTCCTCAAGCCCATGACTGTCAGCGGCGGTCTGACGAGCTGCCCACGCCGCTGCCAGGCGGTGCACGGCCTGGTCAAGGACTGACTCGCAATGTCCGTACGGAAGCCTGATGTGATCGCCGTGACCACCGTCGGGTGATTGGATGCTGCCGGGCGCGATGGCCACACCATGGCGGGCAGCTCGGATGGCCAGGCCGCGGGCACTGCTCCCGCCAGGCAACTGGATCCACAGGCACAGTCCTCCCTGGGGAACCGTGAAGGTCCACTCGGGTAGGCGTTGGGCCAGCAGCGACTCCAGATGACGCCCCCGACGGGCAATCAGGGCACGGCGTTCGTCCTCGTAATCACCGCCCAGGCTCAGCAGTTGGATGGCCAGCAATTGCGCGGGAATGCTGGTACCCAAATCTGACAGGGCTTTGAGGCGGGCCAGTCGTCGGATCTCGGGCGCCGGACCCCGGACCCACCCGATACGCAAGCCTCCCCACAGCAGTTTGCTGACCGACCCGGTATGAAGGACATGTTCGGCACCGGGGTAGCTGGCCAGCGGGGGAGGCGGGCGGCGGTCCCTCCAGGTATCGGCCAAGGTGTCATCGCTGATGGTGATGACATCGGGATGCTCGGCCAGGACCGCTGCCAGTCGGCGCCGGTTTCGGGCTGGCATGACCGACCCGACGGGATTGTGGATGGACGGCACCAGATACAGCATCCGGGGTCTCTGGCATAGTCGTGCGATCACCGCGTCAAGGTCGGCACCCTCGCGGATAGTTGGGACCGTCTGAATCGTGGCACCGTTAGCGTTGAACAGGTCAATGGCACCGGTGTGGGTCAGGCATTCGGTCACCACTCGGTCATCGGAGCGCAGGTGCAGCATCGTGATCAGGGCGATGGCCTGCTGTGCGCCGCTGGTGATCAACACTTCCTGTGCACTGGTGGGAAGCCCCGAGGAGGTGTAACGCTGCGCGATGATGGCCCGCAGGTCGTGCAGGCCGGCCGGAACGTACCCATGTTGCTGACCGGCGCTCCGCAGATCACCGACCATCGCCTGCAGGGCGGACTCGGGCAGGGGATCGGAGTCGTGCAGTGCGGCGGCGCGGAAGTCCAGCAGGTCTTGCGGCGGGTCAAGCAGACCATCGAAGATCTCGTTGCGTTCAAGGCTACGGAGCAGCATGGATTCGCGCGGAGCTGGGGGAGGAGGTCCATTCACCCCGGTGATATAGGTGCCACTTCCGTGGCGCCGCTGGACCAGGCGGGTGTCCTCTAATACCTCATACGCGGCTGCAACCGTCGTTCGCGAGACCTGCAATGCGGCGGCCAACTGCCGTTCTGCGGGTAGCCGAGCACCCTCATGTACCTCCCCGCGATGTAGCAGACGTTCCAGGGCGCCTGCCAATCGTAGATACATTGGACCGCTGCCGTCGGGCCAGTCATGCAGCCTGTCGGCAAGCCACTGCGGGGCAATCTGCTGCTGGTTCAGGGAAGCCATGAGTCATAGAGTGGTCCCTGGACTGGTGCCAATCAAGTGCCACATTGGTCATGTGCAGCGCGAGGTCCAACTACGGATCCACCGACCACCATCCAACCAGAACGACCGCGGGGTTGGGCGTCGTTCACGCGCGTGGTCGCTGTGCTCCCAGCACCTTGCGCTGGTAGGCGGCGCGGGTCGCATCGTCGGCCTTGGTCATGACGTTGTGACCACCAAAGGCACGGGTTGCGAAGTCGCGGGCAGCCGATGGCATCCACCGCGTCGCCGCCAGCATGACCTCCATATAGCCGGGAACATACGCTTCGTTGCTGCGGCGCTTGAGAACCTTGACCGTCTGGCGTGCGACATCTTCGGGTTCGACCGGCGGGATCATCGAACGGCCCAGTTCAACGCCCAACCTGGTGTTCACGGGAACGGGCATGATCGCCGAAACCTGGATGCCCCGGTCTCTCAGTTCGGCGCGTAAGGAGTCTGTCAACCCCACGACCGCATGCTTGGTGGCGGTGTAGGTCACCAGGTGGGACAGGGCGACTTTGCCCGCAGTCGAGGCAATGTTCACGATGTGTCCCTGCCCCCGGTCGCTCATGACGCCGACGGCCGCCTTGCAGCCGTTCAGGACGCCGTGCAGGTTGACGTCGACCATCAGGTCCGTGGCCCGTTCCTCCTCCTTCGCCAGTTCGCCGACGACCATGATGCCGGCGTTGTTGATCATCACGTCAAGGGGACCGAACGCATCCTGTGCCTGATCCACGAAACGGTTCATCGAGGGTCGTGAAGTGACATCAAGGTCAATAGCGAGTACGCGCTCACCCAACTGCGTTGCGGTCCGCGTGGCCAATGGCAGGTCAAGGTCCCCGATGACCACCGACATGCCCTGATCGACCAACTCCCGGGCAATGGCGCGACCTATGCCCTGGGCACCACCCGTGATCGCAGCGACCTTGCCCGTGAGTGTGACAGCCATGGCCGCTACCTCTTACCAGTTACCAGGAGGACTTGGTGATCCCGGGAAGTTCGCCTTCGTGGGCCAGTTCACGGAAAGTGACACGTGAAAGCCCGGTGAAGCCGATGTGGCCGCGCGGACGACCGTTCAGACGGTCGCGGTTTCGCAGGCGAACAGGACTGCCATTGACCTTCATGGCGTTCAGCTGGTCACGAGCCTGCAACTTCTCATCGAACGGCGTATCGGGGTTCTTGATGACAGCTTTCAACTCGGCACGCTTCTCGGCCTGACGAGCGACCATTACGGCGCGCTGCTGGTTCCTGGCAATCTTGCTCTTCTTGGCCACTCGGGCACTCCTGGGGTTTGATTATCACAACGAGACGGCCGCGGGCAGCATCACATGCCGCGCACCGGCGAGGGGCATAGGAGTCTACGGCGGGACCGGGAGGTCTGCCATCGCCACGGCGGTGCGCCGGCCACCGGAGTCGCCAGCCGCTACTCCTACCTCCCGTAGGATGGTGTCGATGACCATACCTGTTGACCAGATCGAGGCTGACCGCACCGCCAACCTGGATCGCGCAGTTCAGGCCATGCGCTCTCGCGACGTCGCGGCGCTGCTTCTGGGCCCGGGGGCCGATCTTCTGTGCCTCACCGGCTACAGGGCGAATGCGCTTGAGAGGATGACGGTCCTGGTCGTCCGCCAGGACGGTCAGCACCAGCTGATCGTGCCGGCTCTGGAGCACGCTGCTGCGGTCGCTGGAACCTCAGCGGTCCAGATCCGCAGCTACGCCGAGGGGCAGGACGCAGCAAGCGTTGTCGGTGACGCACTGTCCCACGTCGATCCCCAGGCCTGCATCGGCGTTGGTGACCAGTTGTGGGCCCGATTCCTGTTGGCTATCCAGCAGGTACGGCCAGCGACGCAGTGGTGTCCTGCCTCACTGATCACGCGTGAAGTACGGATGACCAAGGATGCGGTGGGACTGTCCGGCCTACGCCGCGCAGGCTGTGCAATCGATGCTGTCCATCAGCGGATGGCACAGTTGCTGATCCCGGGAAGGACCGAAAGGCAGGTCGGCGTGGCCATCGCTGCTGCCATGCGGGAGGAAGGTCATGACGAGGTTGACTTCGTCATTGTCGGGAGCGGACCCAACGGTGCCAGCCCTCACCACGAGACCTCGGATCGGCTGATCGCTCTGGGAGACCCGGTGGTGGTCGACATCGGCGGTCCGGTCGCCGGATGGTTCAGTGACTGCACCCGGAACTACGTGATCGGCCAGGCCCCAGATGGCTACCTCGAGATCTTTGAGGTGTTACAGGAGGCCCAACGGGCGGCCGTGGCACAGGTTCGCCCCGGCGTGGCGGCTGCCTCGGTGGACGCCGCCGCCCGGGACGTCATCACGGCGGCCGGGTACGGGGACGCCTTCATTCATCGAACCGGGCATGGGATCGGCCTGGAGGTCCACGAAGAGCCATACATCACTGCCGACAACCAACTGCCCCTGCAGGCGGGGATGACGTTCTCGATCGAACCCGGCATCTATCTCGAGGGCCGCTTTGGCATGCGCATCGAGGACATCGTGGCGGTAACCGACGATGGTGTGGAGCGGTTGAACACAAATCCCACCGATGTGGTGTACCTGCCGGCGTGAACGGCGCCATGGAAAAGGAGGGGAGCCCCACCCCGACCACGCATAGCCCGCCGGACGCCGATCGGCGAACTGTTCGCCGAGCGCTGCGGACCGGCGGGATCGTCGCGTTGGTCATGACCGTTGCCACCGGCTTGGCCAATGCAGCCTTCGGGGGTGATGGGATCACTGCGGGGATCTGGTTCACCAGTTCGTTGGTCGTGGGTGCACTGGTGGCGTCTGGCTGGCTGATCCTGGCCCTACTGTTGGATCTCATCGCCGGGGTGCTGCCGGGGCGGCGCCGGATGTGGTGGACCGTCGGCCTGTTCGCGGTGGCGTTCGTGTCGCCGATTCTTCCTGCCGCGATGGTCCAGGTTGCCGCTCAGCAATGAGCGCCACGTGTCACAGTTGTGGGACTGCATTCGATGTCGACCCCTCTGTCGCGGGCAAGTATCCCGGGTGGACACCGAGCCAGTGCCGGTCGTGCTGGAGAAAGTCGCGGGGGGGCACGGCTACTTCGGCCGGTCGATCTGGCGGCGCCGGCAAGCACCGGCGCAAGGGGACGCTGGTCGAGGAGAACCTGACGACCGCCGAGGTGCTCCAGCGGTATCAGGACGGACCGTCCAGCGGTGTCTTCACCGACGGCAGCGCCACCCCCAACCCCGGGCCGGGAGGGTGGGGCGCGGTCTATGTGCGTAACGGTGACGTGCTGGATCGCAGCCACGGCAAGGAGTCTCACACGACGAACAACCGGATGGAACTCATGGCCCTGTCGGCTGGGGTGGATCTGGTGCCGCCTGACACTGCGGTGACGATCTATACCGACTCACGGCTGGTCGTTGACACTCTCACCAAGTGGGCGCTCGGCTGGGAGAAGAAGGGCTGGAAGCGCAAAGGTGGTGAGATCAAGAACCTGGATCTGATCAAACCGCTGTTCGCCAAGGTCCGAAACCGGCCGGAGATCTCGATCGAATGGATCGCCGCGCATTCGGGCAACCGCTGGAATGAGTATGCGGACTCGTTGTCGACCGCCTACCTGCGCGAGGTGATCTGAGCCTCCCCCTTGCGTGGAGCCTTCCGACCTGGCGGTACGCGACACCGTAGGCTGGGGGAATGGTTGGCCAGATCGCGGGCGCGCCTGCTAGCGACGAACCGATGCTGTTGGTGGGTGCGGAGGTCGTCACTCTGGACGACCAGGTGCCCAGTGCCCGTGCGATCCTGATCCGTCGTCGACGGATCGCGTGGATCGGGCAGGACCCCGCGGAGGTGATGACCCCAACTTGTCGTGTGCTCGACCTGACCGGTACGACGATCCAGCCGGCCTTCGTCAACGCACACACCCACCTGACCACCCTGGGATTGCTGCTGAGTGGGCTTGACCTGGCGGTGGCCGGGTCTGTCGAGGATTGCCTTGCCGGGATCAGGGCAACCGTCGACGTCACCCCGGAACCTGTCATCTGGGGGGTGGGATGGGATGAGACCAGCTGGCCCGAGCATCGTGCCCCCACGGCCGATGAGCTGAGTCAGGCGTCTGGGGGACGTCCTGTCATCCTGGTTCGCTCGGATGGGCATTGCGTTGTCGTGGACCGCACGTCGATGTCGACGCTGCCGCTGGCCCGCGCCCGAGGAGTGGACCGCGGCCCGGATGGATCGACCTCGGGGTTGCTCCGACAGGAAGCTGCGCAGGTCGCCCAACGATGGTTCGGTGCACAACTGCCCTCTTCGACCCTTGATCGGGCTAGAAGGCTTGCGACGAGGGAGTTGGCGTCAGTCGGTGTCGCCTCGGCGCATGAGATGGGTGGTCCACACCGAATGGGGCCAGCGGACTTCGACGCCCTGATGGAGGGGGACTGGCCCATCGAAGTCATCGGCTACTGGGGAGATCTGGACCTTGAGTTCATCGCCGAACGCGGGCTGCGACGGGTAGGAGGATCCCTGCTGCTGGACGGCACCATCGGCAGTCACAGCGCGGCGTTGGCTGACCCGTACACCGACAAGGCCGGGTCGGGGCAGCTGTACCACGACACCTCTGAGCTCTCGGAGTTCACCCTCCAGGCGACCCGGAAGGGCATCCAGGTCGCGTTGCATGCGATTGGAGACAGAGCCGTCTCGCAGGCCATTGAGGTCTTCGGACACGTCGCCGATGACATCGGAACGGAACAACTGCGCCGCAGCCGCCACCGCTTGGAGTATGCCGCACTGATCAACGCGGCCGACGTGGAACGGTTGGCGCAACTGGGCATCGTCGTCACGGTGCAACCTGCCAATGATCTTGCGGTGCTGGGTGGTTCCTACGAGCAGCGACTGGGCCGTGATCGTGCCTTGGCGGCCAATCCCTTGGGAGTACTGTCTCGTTCCGGCGTCCCACTGGCCTTTGGCTGTGATGATGTGGGTGCTCTGGACCCGTGGGCAGCCATCGAGGCGTCCACCACCCATCTGCAGGCAACCAGCAGCATGTCGGCACGAGCCGCTCTGAGGGCCGCCACCATCGGTGGTCGAACCGCCGCCCGCCAACCGACCGTCGGGGCCTTGCGTGCGGGGAACCGGGCGGACTTGGCCGTGTTTGAGGGGGTGTGGGCCTTGGATCAGCCGACGTTGGAGTCGGGTTGGACTCGCCCAGCGCCAGTTACGGCCGACGAGGTGCGCTGCATCCTCACCACCGTTGCCGGGACCATCGTGCATGGTGCCGCGCTGCTTGAGCCGGCCTAGAGATGACGATCATGATCGACTGTGGTGACGAGGTCGACGTGGCCGTGGTTCTGGGATGCTCCCCGGAGCAGGCAGCGACAGTCGTTGACGCGCTGTCCGCCGCCCAGGTCTTGTGTCACGGGGTCGCCACGACGGCGGCAGCGGCGGCGGCACGCTGGGGAGTGGAGATTGAAGTCGCGCTGGGCCACATCGCTGGCGGGCGCGCGCTTGGTGAGATGTTCTCGGACTACGAACTGCGGGCCGGGCAGCAGGAAGCAGAGTCCGAACTCCACCAGAGCTGGATCAGCCAGCTGCAGTCACCACCTGGGCGCCAGGGCCCGTGGCAACGGCTGAGTACGCCCCACGGAAAACCCACTGACAGTGATCGGGATTCGAGCGCAGTTCCTGCTTCGGATCACGCCGTGCTTGCTCGCCGAATCAGCGGTGGATAAAGATGTCCGTACGGTTAACGGCAAGAAAATTCCTTCCCTTGCATTCTCGCAGGTCAGGCCAAGGATAGGATGAGAAACCGCTGGTCAGAGACCCGCTGTACGGACCGTCTTCCGCTTGACGGACGCGTCCCCAGGCCGTAGCTTTCTGGGTGTGAAGCCACGGCGGCGAGGGTCGCAGCACAACGTGGAAGTGGCGTAGATCGCAGGCAGGACCGCAAGGCCCTGCGGGATCTCATCCTAACAGTACGAAAGTACACTGTGTAGTTTGCGTGCCTGGGTATCAGGTACGTCAGAACGTGGCAAGCGTGAGAGAGCGGGCGTAGTAGAGAACGTAGGTCGTGCGGAATCGCCACCTGGCGACCTATCGGTGCCAACTGCCAAGCTGCTCAGAACGGACTCGGTCCCGGGGAGAATTCTCCGGGACCGGTCCATCTTTGCGCTCCTCCCGCAAGCGCGGACCCTCGCATTGACACCTCAGACGACAATATTTGGCCATGGCCATTGCGAGAGGTCGACACAACGGCTACACATGCGCCGCGCACGCCGCCTGCCGCCTTGGACGGCGATGGGACACGATCACCCTGCAGCCGTGGAGGACCGACTTTGTCAGAGCCCAATCTCAAGGCGACCAGTGCCGCCGACGACCTCGATGTAAGCATCGAAGACGTCGCCGATGACGTAGACGACGACCTCGAATACGACGACGACAACAAGACGGTGGACGAAGACCTGGACGACGACTTCTTCACCGAGGATGACGACGATGACGAGGAGGTCGATGACGTCATCGAGTTGGTCGTGGATGGTCTGGCGGACGATGACGACGACGGTGACGGTGACGGTGACGATGACGATGAGGATGAGCCCGAGGACGTCATCGCCGATGTCGACGACGAGGAGGATGACGAGGACGACCTGGAAGATGAGCTGGACGAGTTGCTGGAGGTGGATGAGGAGGTCCAACCCCTGGATGAGGACGGGGGTACGAAGGGCGCCAAGCCTCGCCGAAAGGTGGAACTCATCAGTGATGACGAGTTCACCTGCCGCTCATGCTTCCTGGTCAAGAAGCCGTCGCAGCTTGCCGACGCCGATCAGATGTTCTGCTTCGATTGCGTCTGATCGCGGGAAGCTCTCAGAGTGATCTGGCGGGGGGGCCCGCCGCAGCATCATCCCCGCCTGGAGCCATGCTGAGTCGTGGGGGACTGGCGCTTCTTGGAGGGTTCCTGCTGTATGCGGGCCATCCCCCGCTGGGCCTGGGTCCCGTGGGGTTCGTCGCGCTGGTGCCCATCGTGGCCTTGGCGCGCGATCTGCAGTCAGCGCCCATTCGCAGCAGATTCGGGTATGGCCTGCTGGCAGGGATGCTGGCGTTCGGGCCGTTGTTGTACTGGCTGATCCCGTTCGGCTACGCCGCCTTCGGCGGTCTGGTGCTGGTGGAGTCCGTCTACATCGGCACCTTTGTCACCATCACAGCGTCCTACGGCGAGCGACGCGGCCGGGCGGCATTCACCGTGGCGGCGTGGGTGGCCCTGGAAGCCATCCGGGGATCCTGGCCCCTGGGCGGGTTCGGTTGGGGGTCCTTGGCCTACACACAGGCGTCTGGTGGCCCTGTCCTGGGCGTGGCACGATCACTCGGAGCCGCAGGGGTGGGCATGGTCCTTGCCATCACCGCCGTGGCCATCGAGCAGGCGATCGCCGCCGGTCGCGCGTCGTGGCCGGCGGCCCACGACAGCGACTTGCCGGCCGACGCTGTCTTTCGGGCGATGCGAACCCCGATCCTCACCGTGCTGGGCGTGTTGTCCGTGGCCATCCTGATCTCCGGAGAGGCACCCGCGCCATCTGGCGACACGACCTCATTCGGCATCGTGCAGGGTGGCGACACACGAGCCACGTCCGCGGCGGGCGTGAACCGCATCGACATCGGTCGGATCGTGCGGGTGAGTGAACTGATGTTGGCCCAAACCCGCCCCTTCGCAGCCGATCCACCGGATGTGGTGGTGTGGCCGGAGAACTCCCTTGATCGTGATGTCCGCTCACCGGACGGTGCGCAGGTGCGGGAGATACTTGACCAGGCGCTGGCACTGGTCGCTCCCTCGCCAATCCTTGCCGGTGAAACCGCCGATGGTCCTAGGCCCGGGACACTGCTGAACAACATGACGGTGTTTGACAGCCAGGGTGTGGCCGTCGACTCCTACAGCAAACGGCGTCCCGTGCCATTCGCGGAGTACGTGCCATGGCGATCGCTGTTGGGAGACCTGCCGCCGTTGCGCCAGGTTCCAAGCGATGTGCTCGCAGCGGATGCACCGCAGGTCCTGGATGTGGCGGGCGCTCAGGTGGGCGGGGTGATCTGCTTCGAGAACACCTTCCCCCATCTGGCCCGCAGTCAGGTCCGCGCGGGCGCCGACGTGCTGGTGGTCGGCACCAACAATTCCTCCTTCGGCGACACTCCGATGTCAGCGCAGCACATCGCCTTCAGCCAACTACGAGCCGTGGAGACGGGACGATGGGTGGTCCACGCCGGTATCTCAGGCATCTCGGCGTTCATCAGTCCCGAGGGGCGGGTGATGCAGAGCACAGAGCTGTTCCAGCCAGCCGCCATCCGGATGGACATCCCCTTGATCCAAGGCCTGACACCCGCGATGCGTCTGGGTGATGCCGTCGCCTGGCTGGCAGCACTGGCGACACTGATCGGTCTGGGCTGGTTGGCGTTGGACCGCGTCCGAGGCCCTGGCCGGTCCTAACGCCTAGCCCTCGTCCTTTGGGGCCTGATCCTTGCCCGCGTACCGGCGGTTGTACCTGTCGACACGACCTGCGGTGTCGACCATCTTCATCTTGCCGGTGAAGTAGGGGTGACTGGCGGCGGAGATGTCCACCTTCTTCAGCGGGTAGGTGTTGCCGTCCGTCCACTCGATCGTTTCGGAGGTCTTGATGGTGGATCTGGTCACGAAGGCGAAATCCGCACCCAGGTCCTGGAAGACCACGGGGCGGTACTCGGGGTGGATTCCCTTGCGCATGACTACTTCTCTTCCTTGAAATCGACGTGCTTGCGAAGCACCGGGTCGTACTTTTTCATGGTGATGCGCTCGCGCTGGGTCTGCTTGTTCTTCGTCGTCATGTACGTGTAGCCCGTACCTTCAGTCGAACGCAGCTTGACCTTGATCCTGTTGTCGTTCTTCGCCATCAGACCTTCACCCCATTGCGGCGCATGTCGGCGATGACCGACTCGATTCCACGCTTGGAAATGGTCTTCATTCCCTTGGTGGACAGAGTCAGCTTCACCCACCGTCCTTCGGACGGGATGTAGTAACGCTTGGTTTGCAGGTTCGGTTCAAAGCGTCGCTTCGTCTTGCGGTGCGAGAACGACACGTTGTTACCGGCGGTGGGGCGTTTGCCCGTCACCTGACACACCTTGCTCACGGCAGGGCTCCTGGATTGGGGAGGTCTGGGACACGAGGACGGCGGACAGGCCGACGAACTCTGGCACGGGGGCAGCACAACGGCGCGCACCCGCGCGGTCAGCCAGTGTAGACAGCCCACCCCTGATCCGGCAACCGACGGTCCCGGCTCATCCGAACAGGGCGCGGGACACATAGACTGCCAGCACGACACTGACAGCCAGCATCGCGAGCACGGCGACACCAAGTCCGACGGCGGTGAGCAGCAGCAGTCGTGCGCTCTGGGCCCGGGTGCGTTGTGGATCCAGCGCGTGGGTGGACAGCAGTTTGACGTTGCGGTCGTTGGCCTTGAAGACGAAGTCGGTGACGTTGCCGACCACAGGGATGGCACCCAGGGCCGCGTCGATCAGGACGTTCAGCACCATCCGGACCACGGTGGCTCCACGAGCTCCGATCAGGATTCCCTGGGCGATCACCGCAGCGGACAGCGCCAGACCGGTCGCGCCCCCGAACCAGGGGACCAGCCCGACTATGGCATCGATACCGAAGGTCCGCGAGGTCAGTGGGATCCGAAACTGGCTGTCCAGCAGGGTGGACAGCCGCTTCATGGCCTCCCAGCGTTGTCGCGCCTGGGCATCCAACGTCCCCGCGGGTTCGGGGATGGCCAGAACGTCGGTTGCCGGCTCTCGCGACTCCACAGCCATACCTCCTCCTCGCGCGGCAGTCAGCCTCGGATGGTCCGCTACACTTCCGGGCCACGTCTCGCGGTCAATTGACCCGTGACGCCCTGGTCCCGTCATCTAGCTGGCCTAGGATACCGGCCTTTCAAGCCGGCGGCGCGGGTTCGAATCCCGTCGGGACTACTCCCCATAACCGCAGGTCAGAGCCAGTTTGGCTCGTTTGTCACAAAGTCAGTTTCCACTCTTGGGCCATAAATGGGCCATAAGAGATTAGAGTTATGGCCCATGGCAGGCAACGCTCGGCGGCACAGCGGCGGTTCGATCCGACTGCGGAAGTCGGGGCGCTGGCAGGTGCGTGTGCACGACGAGGCGACCGGCAAACACGTCTCGATCGGGACATTTGCAACCAAGGCCGACGCGAACGCTGCGTTGCGCCGGGCGGGGTCAGAGAAGGACCGGGGCGGCTGGGTCTCACCACAGCGGGGCGCGGTCGACCTGTCCAGCTATGCCAAGGAGTGGATCGATTCCAACCCGCGGATCACCTCGCCCCGGACCCGTGAGCGCTATGGGAGTCTGTTGCGGATCCACATCGCCCCGACGCTTGGCCAGTCGCCCTTGGGCAAGATCGGCCCGTCGACAGTGCGGAGGTGGCATACCGAGTTGATCAAGTCCGCTTCGGCGGATACCGCGGCGAAGGCCTACCGGTTGCTTCGCGCGATCTACAACACGGCGGTCGGGGACGAGTTGGTGGCCAGGAACCCTTGCAAGATCGATGGTGGGGGAGTGGAACGGCCCCAGGAACGGCCGATCGCGACCGTGGCGGAGGTCGAGGCGCTGGCGGAGGAGGTGGGCGATCGCTGGCGGCTGCTGGTCCTGCTGGCCTGCTGGACATCGCTTCGGTTCGGCGAGCTAACCGCGCTGACCCGGTTTGACATCAACCTGATGACCGGGACGGTAAGCGTCACCAAGAACCGGCAACGGTTGGACGATGGGACATCGGTGGTGCGAGAGCCGAAGTCTGCTGCGGGGCACCGCAAGGTCGC
The DNA here is from genome assembly GCA_051004735.1 of Euzebya sp. Taxonomy (GTDB): domain Bacteria; phylum Actinomycetota; class Nitriliruptoria; order Euzebyales; family Euzebyaceae; genus Euzebya. The sequence continues at coordinate 13,441 of JBPCKA010000045.1, forward strand.
CATCCCCTCGCCCTTGGTGCCGGCGATCAAGCATCACCTGGACACCTACGCCGAACCCGGCAGGGACGGGATCGTGTTCGTGGGGGAGAAGGGTGCCCCGATTGATCGGTCGCACTGGAACCGCCGGTGGGTGAAGGCACGACGTGCGATCGGGCGGGATGATCTGCGTTTCCATGACCTGCGTCACACCGGCAACACCATTGCGGCGGCAACCGGGGCGAGCACGGCCGAGCTGATGCGCCGAATGGGACACTCCTCGGTGTCCGCGGCGATTCGCTATCAGCACGCCACAGACGACCGCGACCAGGCCATCGCCGATGCGCTCGGGAAGGTCATGACACAGGCTGATGTACGTCCGATTCGCCAAGAAGAGCACGGTGAATACCGCTGACGCTCAATCGAGGGAGGCCAGCCGATCTCCCAGGTCTTGGCCGTCGCAAGGCACGGGTCGTCCGTGACGTCTGTTCGCGAAATATGCCAATCGTCGGGTCGGAACCATGCACTGTCCCATGGCGTCAGACACCGTGATGCCCATGATTCGGATTGCACTCGTGCTCGTCGTCATGCTGGCGGCGTGCACTGCGCCGGCCTCGGGGCCACAGGCAACGGGTGTTCCATCGCCCGGCGCGTCGCCGGACGTGGGGGTCACGGCGACTGCCGAGGCCGGTGTTGAGTTGCATGAGGACTGGCGGTTGCGGGAGGTCACCGCTGATGGCAGGCATGTGGCACTGGTGGTCCAGCACGGGGCGTGCGACGGCTACATCGGCCCTCGGGTCGTCGCCGATGGACCGGCGGGCGTGGTCATCGAGGTCGCCTACGACCCGCCGGAGGGGGTCGTGTCGTGCAGGGCCATCGGGTTGGTCGAGCGGGAGGTCGTGGAGCTGCCGACCCCGCTGGACGGGCGATTGCTGAGCGGTTGCGGGTACGAGGACTGCCGGGCCGTGCCCCAGGATGCGGGGTTTGACGGGCGTGGGGACGGGGTGGCGGTCGCCGCGGGTGTGGCGGTGGTGGCGGTTGACCGTGGGGTCGTGGGGCTTGATGTCCTCGACGGTGGGGAGTTGTGGCGCATCCCCCACGATGAGGAGGGACAGCGGTTCCTGGAAGACCCGACGGCGCTTGGCGACGTGGTCCTACTGGTCGACCAGAGCGCGGCCCAAGACGTCATCGCCGTTGACGCCGCGACTGGTGAGACACGCTGGCAGGCGTCGGGCCGCAACCCCTTTGGATACCTCCGCCAGCAGGTGACGTCTGCGGACGCAGACGAGGTTTTGGTCCTGCTCACGCCGCGGGCGGGGCTGGTGGAGACGGCTGAGGGGTGGCAGGGCGGAGTGGTGGAGGCACGCCGTGTGGACGGCTCGGTTGCCTGGACCGTTCCGGTCCAGGGGCAGGTATTTGAGGTAGATATCGCCGGCGAGGTCGCGGTCGTGGTGTCGGGTCGCAACATGGACGCCGCTGATCAGCTGGGCCACGCCATCGTCACCGCCCTCGACGTGACCACCGGCGCGGTGCGGTGGGAGGCACCGCTGGCCGGCCAACCCTTTGACGCGGTCTTGCGCCCCGAACTGGGTGAGGGTGGCCTGGTGGTCGTGGACGTTCTGGGCGCCACCTACGGTCTGTCCCTGGCCGACGGCGGGGAGGTGTGGCGCAACGTGCCGCTGAACTACGGCGGCATGGTCGATGTGGGCCCGTCGGTGCTGTTGAGCCCGGGGCGCTACGGCGACCCGCACCTACTGCTGGACCCGGCGACCGGTGCGGAGGTCGGCACGGTCAGACCAGCAGGCTGGTATGGGCTGGACGTGTCGCTGTACCCCCGGCTGGGGGACGAGGTGATCATGCCCAGGCCGGGGGAGTTGGTCCGCCGCGACGTTGGCACGATCCCGTTGACCGAGTCAGACCCAGACCCGACGTGGGCGGTGGAATTGTTGGCCCAGGCCGGCCCGCCGGCGCTGGTCGATGAGCACACCGTGGTGGTGCCGACCCAGCTGGGTGCCCGCGCCCACGACGCGGCGACTGGTGAACTGCTGTGGGCCTACGCCGACCTGCCCTGAGGACAGACGCGAACTATCTGCGGGTTGGTGGAGGTTGGTGCGAAACTGCGGCCAGGCGTCGTGGAGGTACAGGGTGAACGGCAGCCACCAGATGAGGTCGTTGAGGACGATGACCCGCAGGGCCTCCAGGGGCCAGGATCCGGTCATGATGTGCAGGGCGAGGGCAGCTGGCCCGAGGAGCTTGCCGGTGAGTCCGACGGCGGCGGCGATCCAGCCGTGTTCGGGGCTCCTGGCGATCTCCAGGTAGATGATGCCGTACAGGCCGATGACCATGCCGAGGCTGGCGGCGACCTCGGGGTGGGTGGGCAGTGGTATGCCCATCAGGTGGTACAGCGATTGCGGGCTGTACGCGACCCAGGCGCCCCAGGTCAGGTTGTAGACGCCGGCTGCGGCGAAGACGATGCGGTGTTGTCGGCGGCGGTTCACGACGGGGATGTGGCGGGGGCTGGTGGCCAGGGCCAGTTGCTGCCGGGCATACCCAGGACGGCGTACAGGTCGCGCAGTCCGTGCAGGCCGACCCCGGCGGCCATGAGCACCAGGCCCCAGGTGAGGGTTGGTGGTACCGGGTGGGTTGCGCCGGTGATGCCGGTCGGCTCCTGCGCCCATTGCCACATGGTGGGGGTGAGGTAGGCAAGCATTGCGCCGTAGATGATGCCCATGATGGCGTGGGTGATCCGTTCGCCGGGGAACACCCCGCCGATGGCGGTGCGGACCCGGTCCTCGGTGACGAAGTCGGCCAGGGTGATGGCGATCTCGGCGAGGAGCAGGAGCGCGAGTAGGGCGGTGAACCAGCCGTGCCAGGCGACCAGGGGCAGGGTGGCGAAGATGATCACGTAGATGGCGTCACGTGCCACGTGCAGTCGCAGTTCGGGGCGCATGTCGGGCCGGGCGACGAGC
>JBPCKA010000046.1:0-18455 GCA_051004735.1 Euzebya sp.
GGGTTCCTGGACTGGCTTGAGAACCTGCACGACTGGTGCATCTCACGGCAGTTGTGGTGGGGACACCGCATCCCCGCCTGGTATGACGCCGACGGTGAGATCCACGTGTTTCGCGAGGACCCCAGTCAGCACCAGATTGACCAGTTGGGCCTGACCCATCAGGACGAGGACGTCCTGGACACCTGGTTCTCCTCCCAGCTATGGCCCTTCACCACACTGGGTTGGCCTGACGACACCCCCGAGATGGCCACCTGGTTTCCCACCTCGGTCCTGGTCACCGGCTATGACATCAACACCTTCTGGGTCAGCCGCATGCTGATGATCAGCGTCCACTTGTTGGATGAGGTGCCGTTTCGGACCGTGTTGAATCACGGGCTGGTGCGCGACGAGCACGGCAAGAAGATGTCGAAATCCTTCGGCAACGTCATCGACCCCCTGGACCTGATCGATCGCTACGGGGCCGACGCCCTGCGGTTTGCCTTGCTGCGCGCGGCACCTCCGGGCCAGGACGTCCCACTGGCCGAGGAGTGGGTCGAGGGGGGTCGGCGCTTTGCCAACAAACTGTGGAACGTCGCCCGACTGGTCTTTGACCGGGCCGGCGTCGGCACCGCCGAAGGAGTGGCCCTCGACCAGGGCCTGCCGGCACCTGCGGACCTTCACCTTGAGGACCGCTGGGTCCTGTCTCGGCTGGCTGCCGTGCAGGAGTTGGCGGATGCCGCCTACGACGGCAACGACATCGCGCCGGCGGCCCAGGGGCTGTACCACTTCCTGTGGGACGAGTTCGCCGACTGGTATCTGGAACTGGCCAAGCTGCGTGATGACGTCGCGTGCAAGCAGGTCCTGGTCAATGTCCTAGACACCTCATTGCGCCTGCTGCACCCGATCATGCCATTCGTCACCGAGACGATTTGGCGCACCATGCACGATCTGGACCACAGGGACACGACGGCCCTGATGCGCTCGGCCTGGCCCGACCGCGCACTGCAGACAGACGGTGCTGCGGAACAGGATTTCGGTCTGGTCCAGGAGGTCGTCACCGAACTGCGGAAGGTGCGCGCCTCCTACGGCCTGGCCACCGCCCGAACCATCCAGGTGACCGCGGTGTGCGACGGCGAGGTGGCGACACACCTGCAGGCCGGACGCGAGGGCGTCCAACGCCTGGCCGGTGTCGCTGACCTGCAGTTCTCCCACACGGCGCCGGCTGGGCTGGTGGGGAAGGTCCTGGCCGCCGGAGCCGAGTTGTATGTGTCGCTGGACGGCATCGTGGACCTGGCCGAGGAACGGGCCCGTTTGGAGGGTGAACTGGCCGACGCCCAGTCGGAGAAGACACGAGCCGAGGGGAAGCTGGCCAACGACTCCTTCGTGTCCAAAGCGCCTGAGGCTGTGGTCCAGGCTGAACGGCAGAAGGTGAGCGACTGGGCTACTGCCATCGACAAGCTCAGCGCCCAACTGGACGCAATGCAGCCCCCGTCCTCGGATGACACCCATGTCTGATCAGACCGCAGTTCACGGCAGCGGCGCGCCCACCCCGACCATGGTTGCCGCGCATCTGGAGGCGCTGAACCTGGCGGGTCTGGGGTTTGCGACCAAGAGGATGCTTGGCAAGGACCCGCAGCGGGTCACCGGCCAGTTCACCATGTGGGCCCGGCAGGAGTTACCCGGCCTGCCAGGACTGACCACACCCTTCTGGGCGGCGTTGGCTCCTCTGGGGATCGGCCGGCCCGCGCTTGACGCAGCGACCGCCTGCGACAAGGTGCTGCGGGCTCGGATGGGCGACCCGGAGAAGTCCGGACAGGCCGCTGCGGCCTGCGCACAGGCGGGCAAGGTCTTGGTCGGCAAGGCGCCGCTGTCGGAAGACCCGGGTGAGGATGGTGAGCAGGCCATCCACCGGGCCGCACTGGTCGCCGCAGTCAAGGACTATTGGCGGGCATTGGGTACCGTGTATGACGCCGTGCGGGCACGGGTGATCACAGGCGAACACCCTCGAGCGGTCAGAATGGTTGCCAAGGCTGAAAGGGTCCTTGGCGAGATCATTCAACAGATTGAGTTCCTGGCGGTTCAGGTTGCGGGCCAGTCAGCCGACCAGGCACTGGCTGCATCGCCTGCAGTCGAACCGGACAGCGACCAGGAAGAGTTGACCAGGGATCACACGCCCCGCCGTCAGGGAGCGTTGCCTGGGGATCGCCAAGAGGTGGAGGCGAAGGCTGAGGCCTTCGCACAGTCCCGCCAGGTCAGACACGAGCCTGAACCGGTACTAGCCGCGCGACCGGTCGAGGTGCTGTCGACCAAGCCGGTCCGTAACCGCATCTTCGCGCCGATCCTGTTCCTGTTGGTGGTCGCCGGACTGGCCCTGTTCGTGATCTTTCAGGTCCTCAATGCGCCTAATCCCCTGGCGCAGTGACCTGGTATGACTGATCTGAACGCGGCGGTGACGGCGATCTTTGATCGCTCGCCCGGAAGGATGGTGCCGGATCTGGACCGGATCACCGACCTGGTCGATCTGCTGGGCCATCCACAAACCACCTACGACACCATCCATCTGACCGGGACCAACGGCAAGACCTCCACCACCGCCATGCTGTCAAGCCTGCTGGCCGCTTCTGGTCTGGTGCCCGGAGCGTTTTCCAGTCCCCACCTTCAGGATGTCCGCGAGAGGATCCGTGTGGCGGGCCGTCTGATCGACACCGAAGACCTGGCCCGTCACATCGCCTACCTCAGCCCTTTCCTGGGCGCGGTGGATGACCGTCACTCCGATCAGGTGACCTTCTTTGAGGTCCTGACGGCTCTGGCGTTTCTGCACTTCGCCGATGTGCCCGTCAACGTCGGGGTGTTCGAGGTGGGGATGGGCGGAACGTGGGATGCGACAAACGTGATCGACGCCGGAGTGGCAGTGCTGCTGCGGGTCGCCAAGGACCACCGCGAACTGGGAGATAGCCCGGCACAGATCGCCACTGAGAAGGCCGGCATCATCGCGCCCGGCGCGTTCGTGGTCAGTGCGGCACAGGAACCAGCCGTCCTTGACGTCATCGGTCAACGGGTCACCGAGATGACGGCCGAGCTAAAGGTCATGGGAACGGACTTCGAGATGCTGGGCCGCACCCCGGCCGTCGGTGGGCAACAGGTGGATCTGCGAGGGGTCAGGGGGACCTACAACGAGGTCTTCCTGCCGCTGTTCGGGCGTCATCAGGCGTACAACGCGGCGATGGCGCTGGCAGCACTGGAGGCTTACCACCGCTTTGAGGTGGAGCTCGAGCCCGACTTGGTCATCGAGGGCTTCCGTGCGGTGCGGGTGCCAGGACGACTTGAACCGGTCGCTCGGGACGGCCAGTCCCTGGTGATTCTTGACGGGGCGCACAATCCCGCGGGAATGGCAGCCCTGGCCCAGTCACTACCGCAGGACTTCGCCTTTGATCGGCGTGTCGCCGTGCTCGGGATTTTGGATGACAAAGACGTCGAGGCGATGGTCAGCGCACTGGCGCCGGTAGTTGACCACGTCATCGCGGTCGCGCCCCGCAACCCGCGAGCGGCCGATCCGACCCGGGTGGTGGCGGCTTGTGAGGTGGTCGGACTCAGCGCCGAGCTTGCGGAGGACGTTGAACATGCCCTGGATCTGGCCGACGGGGTGACGCGATCCTCCGATGGGGTGATCGTCACGGGCTCCCTGTATCTGGTCGGCGAGATGCGCACCATCCTGGATCTGGATCCGGAGTAGCCGATCCCTGGGCCAGCCTTCAGATCCCTGCCTGGTCGGCGTAGTCGTCGGCCTGGCGGGCCATCTGCGGGACGTGTTCCTCAAAGATCTTCCAGTCACGACCGGAATCGCCATAGGCCCCGGCCCGGTTGCGCTGGTAGACCCCTTCAAGGATTGCGGCCAACCGCCAGGACGCAAAGGCCAGGTAGTAGGCCAGAACGTCGTCGGGCATCTCCATGCCTCCCGCAGCGGTGTAGGCCCGGCGGAAGTCCTCGCGGTCGCCGAAGCCCGGCACGGTCGTCGGGCGTCCGATCACCGCGCCCACCGCATCCTCGGAATCGGTCCAGTACGTCATCGTGACGGCCAGATCCGCCAGCGGATCACCCAGGGTCCACAACTCCCAGTCCAGCACCGCGGCCACAGTGCCGTCGCGATGGATCATGACGTTGTCCAGACGGTAGTCGCCGTGCACGATCCCGATCGCGCGCTGCTCGGGAATGGCCTGTGACAGTCGTTCGTGCACCCGGTCCATGACCGGCAGGTCGCGCGCCTTCTGCGCGTCCAGTTGACGCCGCCACACATGCAGTTGACGTGCCAGGTAGTCACTGCCCCGCCCCGCTTCGGCCAGCCCAGAGTCAAAGGGATTGATCTGGTGCAGTGCCACCAGGGTCGTGGCCAGATCACCGGCCGCGGTCTGGCGAGTGGTCAGGTCCAGAGCCTGCGCCTCCTCCTCGGTTCGCACGATCAGCCCGTCCACGAATCCGGTCACGTAGAACGGCGCACCAAGCACGTCGTCGTCGGTACACAGACCCACGACAGGAGGGACGGGTACAGGCGAGGATGCGAGCGCGGCCATGATGCGGTGTTCACGCGGCATGTCGTGGGCACCCGGCAGCAGAGTGCCCAGCGGTGGGCGGCGTAGGACAAAACCGCGTCCTTCGGCGTCGGTGATCCGGTAGGTCAGATTTGACCGTCCTCCCGAGATCAGGTTGGCCTGGAGTGGAGCGGTGATGCTCGCGTGCTTCTTAAGCCATCCCGTCACCGCCGGGAGGTCCAGGGTCATCGCGTCCTGGGTGTCGTCGCGGTGGGTCATGGCGGTGACCTTCGCACATTTGGCAGTCGATGGAGGTATGGACCATCCGACGCGCGTGGACGGGCTGACAGCGCGTACCCTCACCCACGATGAGCAACGAATCCACCCTGATCCTGATCAAGCCCGACGGTGTCCGCCGGGGCCTCATCGGCGAGGTCATCCGCCGTATCGAGCGCAAGGGCCTCGCCATCCAGCGGCTGGAACTGCGCACCCTTGAGCGCTCGGTAGCCGAAAAGCACTACGGCGAACACCGTGAACGCCCGTTCTTTGGTGAACTGGTCGATTTCATCACCGGTGGGCCACTGGTCGCCATGGTCATCACTGGTGAGGACGCGATCGTGGCGATGCGGCAGCTGGCTGGCGCCACCAATCCGCTTGAGGCGGCTCCCGGCTCGATTCGCGGTGAGTTCGCCACCATCATCGGCGAGAACATCATCCACGGATCCGACAGCCCGGAGTCGGCTGAGCGCGAAATCTCGATCTTCTTCGGCTGAGAGCCGGCTCGCACCTGCCGGTCAGTCGGTGTCTGGTGGGCTGTCCCAGTCGGCGACGTCCTCGCCGGCTTCGCGCGACAGGATGTCCAGCGCCGCCGCTGCCCCGATGCCGGCTGACACGATTGCCTGCGAGCGGTTTGGTTTGGCAAGCCGACCGACCACATAGACCCGGTCGACGTCGGACCTACCATCGCGGTCGGTGTCGACCCCGTCGGGGGTCACGGTCACGCCCAGCGACTCGGCCAGCTTTCGTGACGGTTTACCACCGGCGATGATGAGATAGTCGGCGCGGGTCGCGGCATCGCTGTCCTCGGTACTGACGACGAACTGCTCGTCCTGGACGCTGACAGCGGTCACCGCCTCCTCGATGAGTTGTGCCCCGACCCCGGTGGCTTGCTGACGCGCGGTCAGCTGAAACGCTGTGCCGCCGGTGTCGGGCGCACCCAGATAGTTGTGGAGTTGGGCCCAATGCATCGCGGTGTCGTCGGTCCCATAGACCGTGACGTCGTGGTCGTTCTTAGCCAGGAACAGGGCGGCGGACAATCCGGCGGGACCGTCGCCAATGATGATGGTTGAAGTCATGGACGCAGTGTTCACCATGTGGCGCACGGGTAACCGCTCGGCAATCAACGTACGGTTCGTGTGAGGCGTCGCCCATCGGGGCAGGTGTCCATGTGGCGCAGAGCGCTCACCATATGGGAGCGCCTGCGCGGGGCTACACTCATGCCACGTTACGCCGTCGCGCTTTGCCGACGTCTCCCGACCCCGGACCCTCTCCTTGTCAAATCCTCCCCAGCAGCTCAACACCCTTCCCCTGTTCGGCCGCGACATCGCTGTCGACCTGGGGACCGCGAACACGCTTGTATACGTGCGTGGGCGCGGCATCGTGTTGAACGAACCCTCGGTGGTGGCGATCAACACCAAGAACGGGGCGATCCTGGCAGTGGGCGCCGAGGCGAAGCGGATGATCGGCCGCACACCAGGGCACATCGTCGCCATTCGGCCCCTGAAGGACGGCGTGATCGCGGACTTCGACGTGACCGAGAAAATGCTGAACTACTTCATCCGCAAGGTGCACCGTCGCCGCTACATGACCTGGTTGAACAAACCGCGGGTCGTCGTGTGTGTGCCATCGGGCATCACCGGTGTGGAACAGCGGGCCGTGGAAGAGGCATCGATTCAGGCTGGTGCACGGGCGGCCTACATCATCGAGGAGCCGATGGCTGCCGCCATCGGGGCCGGCCTCCCGGTTCATGAGCCCGCGGGGAACATGGTCGTGGACATCGGCGGCGGGACCACCGAGGTCGCCGTGATCAGTCTGGGAGGCATCGTGACCTCTTCGTCGATCCGCATCGGGGGCGATGAGTTGGATGAGTCGATCATCAACTACGTCAAGAAGGAATACAGCCTGATGCTGGGGGAGCGGACCTCAGAGGAAATCAAGATGGCGATCGGCTCGGCCTTCCCGATGCCCGAGGAATCCCACGCCGAAATTCGCGGCCGCGACCTGGTCAGCGGTCTGCCGAAGACCATCATCATCTCCGCAGAGGAGATTCGGCGGGCGATCGAAGAGCCGGTCAACTCGATCGTCGACGCCGTCAAGAACACTCTGGACCGCACCCCTCCTGAACTGGCGGCCGACATCATGGACAGAGGGATCGTCCTGACCGGCGGCGGCGCCCACCTGCAAGGACTTGACGAGCGCCTGAAGCACGAGACGGGCATGCCGATCCACATCGCCGATCAGCCGCTGAACTCGGTTGCCATCGGGTCGGGAAAGTGCCTGGAGGAGTTCGAGGCCCTTAAGCGGGTGCTGATCTCCTCATCCCGGCACTGAGGCCATGACTGACGGCGTGATCGCCGCGGCCACCGCGGGGCGGAGATCTCGGTGAACCGCCGTCGTACCCTGATCGGCGCGTTGGTGCTGCTGGCGCTGGCCTTCATCACCCTGGATTTCCGGGAGACTGGCGGTCCGGTTGGCGCGTTGCAGCGTGGCAGCGATGCGGTGTTTGATCCGATCCAGGGCGGTTTCGCCACGATCGTCAGACCGGTGGGTGACTTCTTCGGTTCGATCCTTGAGATCGGCAGCCTCCGTGGTCGGATACAGGGGTTGGAGGCGGACAACGAGGAGTTGCGGGCCAACCTGCAGGTACAGGCCGATCTGGAACGTCGACTGCGTGAGGCCGAGGAACTGCTCAACATGTCGGCCCAGCAGGACCTGCAGTTGGTCGGGGCCCGCGTGATCGCCGCACCCCCGGGGACGTTCGAGCGCTCTATCGTCATCGATGTCGGCGCAGCCAGCGGGATCGCGCCTGAGATGGTGGTCATCAACAGCCGTGGCGTTGTGGGCCTGGTGGTGGAGGTCACCGCCAGCCGCGCCCGGGTGAACCTGCTGTCCTCCACCGAGGGTGGCCTGGGGGTACGGATTGCCCAGACGGGCGATCGTGGGTTGCTGACGGGACAGGGTAGCGCGCTGCTGCAACTGGAGATGGTTGACTCCGACCCCCGCGTCCCGCTTGATGCGGTCATCGTGACCGAGTCCTTCCAAGGTTCGTTGATTCCGGGAGGTATCCCGGTCGGCGCCCTGGAACTTCCCCCCGATGGGGATCCGCAGGGTGAGCGCTTTCTTGAGGTGCGGCCCTACGTCGACTTCAGTGCGCTGTCAACGGTCGCGGTGGTGGTGGCCGGGCGTGAGGAGGGTGGGCAGTTCGGCGAAGGGGAGATCATCCAGACCGGTCCACTGGCACCAATCCCCCGGGTCACCGTCGTCCCTGATCCGAATGCCGCTGCCGTCCCCGGCGTCGACTTTCCGGCACCCCCGACGCTTGAGCCCAGCGTTGCCCCGTCGGGGGCGACACCTTCGGCGTCTTCTACCCAGGACAGCGGGTAGGCATGGGGATCCGCGCTGCGGCCTTTGGCGGGCTGATCCTGCTGGCCATCCTGCTTAAGACCACCGTGCTGCCGGCATTTGCAATCAACTCGTTTCGTCCTGATGTGTTGGTGGTGGTTGTCGTCGGTGTGGCGCTGATCGAGGGGCCAGACACGGGAATCCGTCTTGGCTTCGCCGCAGGTCTGGTCCAAGATCTGCTCAGCGGCGGCGCGGCGCTGGTGGGGTTGGGTGCGCTGGTGATGATGACCGTCGGGTACACCACAGGTCTTCTCCGCCCCTACATCCTGACCGGGGAACGCAGCGCGTCGATCGCGCTCAGTGGCATCATGGCGGCGGCCACCACGGGCTTGTTCGGCCTGTTGGGGCGGATGTTTGGGGTAATCCAACCCTCCCTTGCAAGGATCGCTGTCGCGGCACTGGTCGTCGGCCTGTACTCCGCCGCCGTGTCACCACTGGTCCTTCGCCCGACCCAGTGGCTGATCCGACAGTTCCCGGCCGGGGTCGGATCCTGATTCGACGGTAGCGTGGTGCATCGTGCAGCCGAGCAACGCCAAACCACCGATCTCGCGCGAGAGCACCGCCCTGCGCCTGACCTTCCTCGGCGCATTGGTGGTCAGCCTTTTCGTGCTGCTGGTCGGGCGCCTGTGGTTCCTGCAGGTGATGACCGGCAGTAGGTTCGTGGCACGGGCGGAGGACCAGTCGGTCCGCACCATCGAGATCGAGGCGCCTCGCGGGGACATCCTGGATCGCAACGGCGTGGCGATCGTGGACAACCGGTTCGCGCAGGTCGTCAGCGTCCGCCCTGACCAGATGGGGGATGAGGAGACCCGAGCGAACACGATCAGCGAACTGGCCTACATCCTGCGCATGTCCCAGGAGCAGATCGAGGAACGGATCAACGATCAGCGCGCGGGGCCTTTCGCGAACCGGCCGATCGCCATCGATGTGCCCGACGACGTCGTGTTCTACATCCATCAGAACCGCGCCACTCGCTTCCCCGGCGTGATCGCCGAGCGCATCCCCTTGCGGGAATATCCCCACGGAGATGTGGCCGCGCATGTGGTCGGCTACACCGGCCAGATCAGTCCCGAGGAGTTGGCTGACCCCCAGTACGACGACTACGGGCCCGGCGACATCATCGGCTGGGCCGGGGTCGAGCGGTCCTACGAGCAGTATCTGCAGGGCACAGCCGGAGAGCGGCGCGTCAGGGTCAGCAGCCGCGGTGAGATCCTGGAGGACCTGACCGACGACAGTGCACCGCAGGCCATCCCCGGGGACAAGGTGCAACTGACCTTGGATCTGGGCATCCAACAACAGGTCGAGGAAGCCCTGGTGGCAGGCATCAACCTGGCTCGTGAAACCCCTGACAGCGAGGGTGGGCCCGGTCGTGGTGGCAATTACCAGGCGCCGGCCGGAGCAGCCGTGGTCCTTGACGCCGACACGGGTGAGATCGTTGCCATGGCGTCCTACCCCACCTATGACCCCGAGCAGTTCGTAGGGGGAGTGTCCCAGACCTACTGGGACGTGCTGCAGGACCAGGAGAATCACTTCCCGCTGATCAACCGCGCAATCGGTGCGACCTATCCGCCCGGGTCGGTGTTCAAGATCGTCTCTGCCGCGGCGGCCATGACCTATGGATTCGCCGCACAGGACTCCTACATCCCCTGTCCTGGTGAGTACGAGTACGGCGGGAACACCTATCGCAACTGGTTCAATGCCGACCAGGGGTCGTTCAACATAGCCGAGTCGCTGATGCGCTCCTGTGACACGGTCTACTACTACCTGGCCCGCCAGATGTTCAACTCCGAGGTCAACACCGAGGAGGGCCAGGGCTACAACGAACGGGTCGTCGAGGCGATCGACAGCGAGGAGGCGCCGCTGTTCCCGTTTGAGTACCTGTCGGAGATGTCGCGCCAGTTCGGTCTGGATCAGATCACCGACATCGATCTGCCCGGTGAACGTGACGGTGTCGTGCCCGGTCGCGAGTGGCGTTTCAACTACTGGCTGAACGCGCGGGGCACCTATTGCGCCCAGGCGCAGTCAGCCACTCCGGGCACGTATGCCGCAGAGTTGTTCAACGAGTTGTGCAGTCGTCAGGGTGCGATCTGGCGCGGTGGTGACCTGGTGAACATGTCCATCGGTCAGGGGGATGTGCAGATGAGCCCACTACAGGTGGCCAACATGTTCGCCGCGGTCGCAAACCGCGGGGTCATCATGCAGCCACACGTGGTGCGGGCAATCTTTGACAACGCTGATCAGCCGGTGCTGGTCAACGAACCCCAGCAGTTGCACACGGTGCCGGTGTCAGCCGACGATCTGGCCTTCATCGAGCAGGGCCTGGCAATGGTCACCAGCGACGAGCGCGGTACCGCCTACCGGGTCTTTGAAGACTTCAACGTCCCCATCGCGGGCAAGACCGGGACGGCGGAGAACAAACCCCGCCAGCCATTCGCGTGGTTCGGCGGATACAACCTTGAACCCATCAACTCTGAGACCTATGTCGTGGTCGCCTTCGTCGAGGAGGGTGGTGGAGGATCTGCCATCGCCGCCCCGATCGTCGAGCAGATCTTCGGTGCGCTGAGCGATCAGCAGGTCGAACTCGAGGCAGGGGAGATCACCGAATGAGCCGACTGGCCACGCCTGAGCTTTCTGACCGGCTGGTCCGCGAGTCCATCCAGCGACGCTGGTCTGGCGCCTTTTCACCTGCGGCCCATATCGACTGGCTGCTGCTCATCTCCGCGGTGCTGTTGACGTTGTTCGGCTTTGTCATGATCGGTGGGGCCACGGCCGGGGATCCGGCGGTGGCGGACGCCAGCGGCAACATCTTCATCCAACGGCAGGTGATCGCCTTCCTGTTGGGCATCGCCGCGGCCGCGGTCACGACGTTGTTTGATTATCGCAACTTCCGCGCCTGGTCGGTGGTGGCCTACGGGGTCGCGTTGGTGCTGCTGGCGGCGGTCCTGGTGGTGGGCACCGAGGTCAAAGGGGCGCAGGCGTGGTTCCGCATCGGACCGATGCAGTTTCAACCTGCCGAGTTCGCCAAGATCGCCATCGTGCTGGTACTGGCGGCCCATTTTCATGAGTACCGCGAGGACGCACTGGGTCTGCGTGCGCTGATCGAGGCATTGGCCTTCGCGCTGTTCCCCATGCTGTTGATCCTGCTGCAGCCCGACTTCGGGACCTTCACCGTCTTCGCGGTCGTCGTCGCCGGGGTGCTGTTGATGGCAGGCGTCCATGTGCGCTATCTGTTGGCACTGGTTGGCGGTGCCGTGCTGGCCATCCTGGCAGCCCTGCAGTTGCGCATCGTCAAGGCCTACCAGGTGGATCGACTGACCGCGTTCCTGGATCCAGAGAACATCGACCCGCTGGGAGCCGGCTACAACGTCGTCCAAGCGCAGATCGCGGTGGGATCCGGACAGTTCTTCGGTCAAGGAATCGGCAGTGGGTCACAGACCCTGTCGGGGTTCGTGCCCGAAAACCAGACCGACTTCATCTTCACCGTCATCGGAGAACAGACCGGCTTCCTGGGGTCAGTCTTCGTCCTGGCTCTGTTCGGGGTGCTGATCTGGCGGGCTGTACGCATCGCAGCGATCAGTCGTGACCAGTTCGGAACCCTGATCGCGGCCGGCGTGATCAGCATCTTCACCTTCCAGATGTTCATCAGCGTCGGGATGGCGATCGGGATCATGCCGGTCACCGGACTGCCGTTGCCCTTCATCAGCTACGGCGGCAGCAGCCTGATCACGTCCTGGATACTGGTCGGCCTGCTGCAGAATGTGCACATGCGGCGCTCAGTCACCTAAGAAGCTCAGATCGCGGTCAGCACCATGGGAAGGTCATCCAGGGGTTTGGGCAGGCTGGTCCAGTCCCAGCGGCTGACGTGACCGTTCTGTGAGGTGATCCGATGGCGCCGGACAAGCTAGTAGATGATGGTCTTGACCTCCACGCCGGTCGTCCCCGAATCGGTTCGGGTCGAAGGTGTCGGGATCACTCCACAGGTCGGGGTCGTGGTGCAACGGCAGTGCGGCGATCATCGCCGGCGTGCCCCTGGGGACGTAGTGACCGTCCAGATCGGTGTCCTGGATGGCCATACGTCCCAGAATCCTGAATCTGCCCCAGGTCCAGCACATCCTCATCAAGGCTGAGTGATTCCTCCCGGACCCGGCCCTGCCATTCAGGGTGCTGCATCAGGAAGAACAGGACGCTGGTCGTGGTCGGATTCGGCGTTGCACAGCGCCGTGAGCAGGTCATCGCCGTCCGTGCCACGGTGGTCCGGCACTTTGGCACGAAAATGGGCTTCGAGTGTCTGGCGGCCCCTCAGCCCGCGGCACCAGCGGGTCAGCGGTAGATCGCGTCGGACCAGTCCCGCCCCTGCCCGGACGCAGTCGACACTCCTTTGGCCCAACGCTGCACCTCATCCGGCCTGCTGGCCGCCGCCACCTCTCTCATAATCATCAGATCTGACCTTTCAGGCGGATAAGGGGCACGAACCCTCAGATCTGAGGGTTTGGGGGGCGAAACACCGGGTCGGCGATGAACGTGCGTGCAAATGTCCGCAGCGCCCTGGGATCATCGATGGCAACCAGACCACGTGGGGTCAGTGTCATCGAGTGAGCCACACGAACCATGAGTTCGGCCGTGACCTCGATGTCGATGGGTCGTAGTTCTCCTCGGCTCCGTCCCTCCTTCAACATCTCGATGATCAGGTTGCGGCCCAGCGTCAGCCACTCATCGCCCCGGGTGGTGAGATGTGGCAGCAACAGGTCGGCCTCGATGTGCAGCAGGCGTTGCAGCAGTGGGTTGGCGCGGACCCGTTCCAGGGTGACCGCAAACGCCTCGACGATTCGTTCACGCAGGTCGGAGATGCTGCGGATCTGTACCGAGATCTCCAGCAGCGTCGTGTGGATCTCTCTGGTCACCACTGCCCAGACAAGATCGTCGCGGGTCGCGAACCTGCGGTACAGCGTGGCCCGGCCATACCCGGCGGCCCGCGCCACATCGTCCATGCGCAGCCGTCGAATCCCGAACGACTGGATCATCTCCCGACCTGCGGCCAGCAGCGCCTCGGACACCTCATCGGCCGGATCGGCGGCAGTAGGTCCGACCGACAGCCACCCACTGACAACCGACTGCACCGAGGTGTCGATGTCGTTGGATTGGGTGACCTCAGTCATATCGGGTTGGCCTTTCGCGACGGGTACGCGGTAAAGTCATGGTTGCCTGGGTGAGACAACAATATCCAACTTGTCTCACCGTCTCGCAAGTATCCTGAAGGGACGAGCTTTAGTTGAACGACGTCTACATCTATGACGCGCTGCGCACCCCGCGCGGTCGCGGCAAGGCCTCCGGGTCGTTGCACACCGTCAAGCCCATCAGCTTGCTGACCGGCCTCTTAAGTGCGCTGGAGCAGCGCAACCCCGACCTGGATACCGGACAGATCGATGATCTGATCACCGGGGTGGTCTCGCCTGTCGGCGACCAGGGTATGGACCTTGCCCGCACCGCCGTGATCGCCGCCGGCTGGCCGCAACCAGTCGCTGGGGTCCAGTTGAACCGCTTCTGCGCCTCCGGCCTTGAGGCCGTGAACCAGGGAGCCGCCCGGGTTCGCTCGGGCTGGGAGGACATGATCTTGGCCGGTGGTGTCGAGTCGATGTCACGCGTGCCGATGGGCTCTGACGGCGGGCCCTACGCGACTGACCCGACGACCAATTACGACGGCTACTTCGTTCCGCAGGGCATCGGCGCAGACCTGATCGCCACCATCGAGGGGTTCAGCCGCACCGACGTCGACACCTTTGCACTTGAATCGCAGGTCCGGGCCGCCAAGGCACAGGCCAACGGCTACTTCGACAAGTCAATCGTCCCTGTCGTTGATGTCAATGGTCTGAGCATCCTTGACCACGACGAGCATGTCCGCCCCGACACCACCATCGAGGGGTTGTCAAAGCTGAGCCCGTCCTTCGCCGCTCAGGCGCAGATGGGTGGTTTCGACGAGGTGGCCCTGCAGCGCTACCCGGAGGTCGAAAAGATCAACTTCGTCCATCACGCGGGGAACTCCTCAGGCATCGTCGACGGAGCCGCCCTGGTGCTGCTGGGGTCGCAGGAGGCCGGCACACGCAACGGACTGACGGCTCGCGCAAGGATCGTTGCCGCCGCCGTCATCGGTTCGGAACCCACGATCATGCTGACCGGTCCCGTCCCCGCCTCACAAAAGGCGCTGGGCAAGGCCGGGATGACCGCAGCCGACATCGACCTGCTGGAGATCAATGAGGCGTTTGCGGCGGTGGCCATGAAGACCATGCGCGACCTGGGCATCGACCACGACCACACCAACGTCAACGGCGGCGCGATCGCCATGGGACACCCCCTGGGCGCCACCGGCGCAATGATCCTCGGGACCCTGGTGGATGAACTCGAGCGTCGTGACCTGAGCACCGGCCTGGCCACGCTGTGCGTTGGCGGCGGCATGGGAATCGCCACGATAGTGGAGCGTGTCTAGAGATGAGCGACACCACAGCCGACTACACCAACGTCATCGAGTGGGACACCGATGACTCTGGCATCCTCACGCTGACGTTCAACGATCCAGGCGCCGGCGCCAACACCATGAACCGCGATTTTCTGGAGTCCATGGCGGCTACCGTCACACGCCTGGGGGATGAGTTGGATGACATCCGGGGCGTCATCCTGACCTCCGCCAAGAAGACCTTCTTCGCGGGTGGGAACCTGAACGACCTGTACCGGGCAGGCCCCGCCGACGCCAAGGAGATCTACCAGCAGTCGATGCGGATCAAGCACCAGTTGCGCAAGCTGGAAACGTTTGGCATCCCAGTCGTCGCGGCGTTGAACGGCACCGCCCTGGGCGGCGGTCTTGAGATCGCCCTGGCCTGTCACCACCGCATCGCTGTCGCCGGGTCAAAGGCCAAGTTCGGTCAGCCCGAGGTCAAGCTGGGACTGCTTCCGGGAGGCGGTGGCGTGGTCCGCCTGACACGGATGCTGGGCGTGATCAGTGCGGTCATGAACGTGATGGGCCAGGGTCAGGACCTCTCGCCCGAAAAGGCCTTGGAGTTGGGAGTGGTGTCAGAACTGGTCGACTCCACCGACCAGTTGATCCCCGCGGCCAGGGCGTTCATCGACGCCACTCCTGAAGCTGCCCAGCCCTGGGATGACAAGGGCTACCGGGTCCCCGGCGGCACCCCGTCACAGCCGTCGTTTGCGATGATGCTGCCGGGAATCCCCTCAAACCTCCGCAAGCAGCTGAAGGGTGCGCCGATGCCGGCCCCCCGGGCCATCCTGGCAGCGTCGGTGGAGTCACTGCAGGTGCCGGTGGACCGGGCCTGGGAGATCGAAGCCAGGTACTTCACCGAACTGGTCACCGGCCAGGTCGCCAAGAACATGATCAAGGCGTTCTTCTTCGATCTTCAGGCCATCAACCAGGGCAGGTCGCGGCCGCAGGGCTACGAGCGCTACACCGCACAAAAGGTCGCCATCCTGGGTGCCGGGATGATGGGAGCAGGTATCGCCTACTCCTGCGCACGCTCAGGGATGCAGGTGGTGCTGAAGGATGTTGCGCTGGCCAACGCCGAGAAGGGCAAGGACTACTCAAAGACCTTGCTGGACAAGGCCGTCAGCCGCGGAAAGATGGACCAGGCCAAGGCCGACGGGATCCTGGCCAGGATCCTGCCGACCGAGGACTATGGCGATCTGGAGGGGTGCGACCTGATCATCGAAGCCGTGTTTGAGTCCACCGAGCTCAAGCACCAGGTCTTCGGTGATGCAGAACCGCAGCTCACCAGCGACGCACTGTTGTGCTCCAACACCTCCACATTGCCGATCACCGGATTGGCGCAGGGGGTCACCAGGCCCGAGGACTTCATCGGACTGCACTTCTTCAGTCCCGCGGATCGCATGCCCCTGGTGGAGATCATCCGTGGCGAGAGGACCAGCGACGCCGCGGTCGCCAAGGCGATCGACGTGGTCCAGCAGATCAACAAGACGCCGATCGTAGTCAACGACAGCCGGGGGTTCTTCACCTCGCGGGTCATCGGCACGTTCGTGATGGAGGCACTGGCCATGATCGGCGAAGGCGTCAGCCCCGCCAAGGTCAATCGCGCCGGTGAGATGGCCGGCTACCCGGTCGGTCCGCTGCAGTTGATGGATGAGCTCACCCTCACCCTTGCGCTGAAGATCGAGAAGGAGACTGCCACCGGACTGGGTGAGGGATACGTGCCTCATCCCGGTGTGGCGGTGCTGAAGAAGATGGTCGAGTTGGGCCGGGAGGGCAAGTCGTCGGGCACGGGGTTCTACGACTACGCCGACGGCAAGCGCACAGGATTGTGGTCGGAGTTGGCCGAGCACTTCCCGACCACCGCCGACCTCTCGGTGACTGACATCCAGGAGCGGATGCTGTTCGCCGAGGCGTTGGAAACCGTCAAGTGCTTCGACGAAGGGGTGCTTGAAACCGTCCCGGACGCCAACATCGGCTCGATCTTCGGTATCGGGTTCCCCGCCTGGACCGGTGGGGTCATCCAGTTCATCGATGGCTATGCGGGCGTGACCAACCCGGTGCATGCCACCGGTGTGACCGGCTTCGTTTCCCGCGCCAAGGAGTTGGCTGACGCCTATGGCGAGCGCTTCACACCGCCGGCGTCGCTGGCGGCCAAGGCCGAGTCCGGCGAGCCCCTCTCGCCCAGCCCGGTGTAGATCACGGCAGATCAGGAGGATCCCACACGCTGGATGAGGTGGATCGGGACCTGCTCAGACCGTGCGATGTCGCGGAGCGGACGGATGCTGTGATCCGCCCGGTCAAGTGCCGCTCGCAATGCGGCCATTCGGACTGCGGCGGGCAGCACCACCCGGCGCAGCCCGGCACGGTCGACACCACCGGCGACGGTTGACCCACGGACCCGTTTCAGGGCGTCGGTCACGGGGCGGGCACTCGCGGCCACGGCCACAGTGGTGGGCAGATCCCTGATGAGCCAGAGAAACTCTCCGACATCGGCTGCTGTGGCCGTCTGCGGGACGAACACCACGACGTCTGACGGATCCATCCCCTCAGTCAAGGCAAGGACCTGACCGGTTGGACAGCGCAAAGGATCGGCCATGTCCTCGGGCACGTCTAGCACCCGGACGCCTGGATCCTGCGTGGGGCCGTCGTGATGGCGCACGCGCAGCGTTGACGCAACCGGTCCGGCGGGGCCGGTAAGGTGCGGGTCATGCACGGCAGGCCTTCCTGGACGGGTCGGGGATGACTGGTGACACGCCGAGGGGCGAGGTCGTGGCCATCCTCCTGGCTGGAGGATCCGGTTCCCGGTTTGGGGCGGCATCCAGCAAGGTATATGTCGCGCTGGCGGGACAGCCAGTACTTGCCCACAGTCTTGTCATCCTGAGCCAGGTGGATGTCGTGGACCACGTGATCGTGGTGATCCGGCAGCAGGACCGGGGTGCCCTCGATGAGGTGCTCGCGTCCGTGCCCGCGAACAAAGTGCGCGCCGTCGTGACCGGCGGTGCGACCAGGCAGGCCAGCGAATGGGCTGGCATCTCCGCGGCCGTCGAGCACTGCGGCCACGCGCAGTGGGCACTGCTGCACGATGCCGCCAGACCGCTGGTCACGGCCGCATTGATCACCGACGTGATCCACGTCGCTCGCAGCACGGGTGGTGGAGCGTTGCCTGGCGTGCAGATTGGCGATGACCTGGTTGATGACTGTGGCCGCCTGGTCCCGGTCGAGGATCTTGTCGCGGTCCAAACGCCGCAGGCGTTTCCTCTGGAGGCACTGCGTGCGGTCTATCCCCGCGCACTCGCGCAGGGCTATGAGGGCGTGGATACCTCCGACACCATGCAGGCGTTCAGTGACCTGCACCTCAGCGTCGTCACCAGCTCAGCTGACAACCTCAAGATCACCCATCCGGGTGACATCCTGAGGGCCGAGCGGATCATTCAGGCCCGCGGCTCCAGCCCAAGGCCATGATCAAGACTTGCTCTGCCAGAACTAGCGAACACCACGCCAAGCGCCAACGCGATCAGCACCGCCGACAAGCGCGACAGCAGTCCGACGATCAGAAGCGCGCCACCGATCAGTTCAACGAAAGTGACCGCGTAGCCAGCGGCTACCGGTGCGGGAACACCAAGACCCAGGGTTTACCCTAAGGGAATGATGCGACCACAGTCCCGCGCTCTCCGGGCGTGCCATGATATTGACCGGCGTGGACGCCGAGTGAACTGAACGGGGGGCGGGACGAACCCCCTCATCGTCCCGCTAGGTCCGGGCGGGGGGGGGGGGGACCA
>JBPCKA010000047.1:0-5574 GCA_051004735.1 Euzebya sp.
GATCAGCAGCAGCGCGAGCCAGCACAGTTGCACGTGGCCGCGGATCCGGTCCTCGCGGTGGTGGAACACCGGGCACAACCCAACCCGAGGTGGCCTTTCATGTCCCGCCAGCCGCGTTCGACAGCGAGGAGTTGCTTGTACGCCGCGGGCAGGGTTGGGCTTAGGTACCTTGTCGGCGTCCTGGCCCAGGGTGTTAAGCGTCGCGTTGTTTGACGATTCTGGCGTCGTGGTCGGTGACGACGTGGGGGGTGTGACTGCGCCCCCGGGCGGGGTCGGCCGGGGGCGTTGGTCGTCGTGCTGACGTGGTGGTCGTCGATGGTGACGGGTTGGGGTTACTCGCTGTTCTCGGTGATCGCGGATTGGGCGGCGCTGAGGTCGACGATGGACTTGGTTGCGGCGTAGGTGGCGATCAGGGCGGCCACGGCGAGGTTGTTGATCGCCCGGGGGTAGCCGCGTGCGGCTTGGTGGATCGCGGTGCTGGCGTCGTCGGAGAAGAGGGGGTCGGAGCGTCCGGCGAGTTTGAGGTGGTGGCGGATGTAGTCGGTGGTGTCGCTGGTGTTCATCCCGGTGATCGAGTAGCGGGTGGAGACGCGTTGGTCCAGGGCGGCCAGGACGGCCAGTTTGAGTCGGCGGCGCAGGGTGGGTTGGCCGATCAGCAGCAGGGCGAAGTTGGAGGCGGTGTCCATCTCGGTGTTGGTCAGCATTCGTAGGGCTTCCAGGTCGGTGTTGCCCAGTAGGTGGGCCTCGTCGATGACCACGACGGGCAGGCGGGCGCGTTCGTCGAGCTTGCCGGCCAGCAGCCGGGCGGTTTGGGAGGCCAGGACCCCGGAGTAGAACGCGGGGGTGCCGCCCAGGGCGGTGACGATGGCGGTGTGGATGCCGCGCATGGTGATGGTGGGGTCGGCGATGTAGATGATCTGGTGGCGGGAGGGTTCCAGGGCGGCCAGGGCGGCGCGCACGGCGACGGTCTTGCCGGCGCCGACCTCGCCGGTGATCACGCCGAGCTGGCGTTGGTCCACGCACCACTGGATCCGGGCGACGGCCTCGGCGTGCCCGGGGTGGGGGTGCAGTCCTTGGGGTGGGATGTTGCGGGAGAAGGGCATGCGGGTGAAGCCGTAGTGGGCCTGGAGCCGGTCGATGCTCACCGTGCCACCTGCTGGTCGCTCGGGTCGGGGCGGGTCATCGCGGTGAAGGTGATGGGTTGGGCGGTCATGGCGTCCTGGTGGCGGGTTTGGATCAGGCGCAGGTAGTCGATCCCGGAGGCGGCGTGCGCGGCGCCGGTGTCCGCGTCGGCTCGGGCTTTGGCGGCCTTGGGGTGCACGTGCCGGGAGATGTCCAGCAGGGTGGCTTGCCCGGCTGGGACCCCGCCGGGTGCGGTCACCGCGATCGGGGCGGCCAGGTCGAACGGGTCGTAGACCAGCTCGATGCGGGCGCCGGCCAGGACCGGGTCGACCTGGTAGGTGTTGGCGTGCAACGAGATGGTCCCGGCCTTGGACACGGTGCGCATCGCGGACCAGCAGAACGCCTCGGCGATCGCGGCGGGGTCCTTGCGGCGCGGTTGCCGCCCCGCCCACCCGGTCTCCCACCGGGCAAGGGGGGTTTGCCCGGTGGTGGTGTGGGTCGCGTGTGGTAGACGACCTCGACCCAGGAGGTGAACAGCGCGTTCAGCTCGCCCAGGGTGGCCACCGCGGTCCCGGCCGGCCCCGTGCTGGTCGTGGCGGTGGTTGTGGTGTCGGGGTCGGTGGTGATCTCGGTCAGGAACTGGGAGGTCACGGTGTTGAAGAAGCGTTCGATCTTGCCCCTGCCCTGGGGTCGGTAGGGTGCCGAATGGATCAACCGGATGCCCAGCCGGGCGCAGATCCGCAGCAGCGACGCGTCGGAGAAGGCCGAGCCGTTGTCGACGTAGACCGCTTGGGGGATCCCGCGCGATTCCATCGCTGGGCGCAACGCGGCGGCCAGCCGCACGGTGTCCTCGGCGAAGGCCCACCGGGCGGCCACGACCAGGCGGGAGTGGTCGTCCAGGAACGCGAACAGGTAGGTTTTGCGTCCCCCGATCCTGGGCCCGTGCAGCCCGTCGCCGACCCAGATCTCGTTGGGGTGAGATGCCTCGAACCGCCCGGTCGCGGCCGCTGGGGTGCCGGTGGGGATGTCCAGGGTGCGAAAGTGGCGCAGCAGCGTGGACTCCGAAGGAGCATCGCCCAGGGTGGCGGTCATGATCCGGCGGACCTACCGCCGGCTCGGGCATCCCCGCCAACTCCTCGACCCCGGCTTCATCGAACACCCGCCAAGACTACCGACCACCACGCGATATTGACCGGATTTCCGACGGCGCGGCGCGCCAAAAGCCGCAGGTCAACTGAAGTGAGGATCAACTACTTCCGGAGGTCTGAGCCTCACGAAGACGTCACGTGATCGAGGGCTGCCCTTGACTCTAACTTTACTTTCTCTATACTCAAAAGTCAGTGAACACTGACGCGTTGACCCGTGAACAACGCAACGAACCGGAGGGATCCTGAGATGAGACTGCGCGCTGTCGCACAAGGGGCGGAGCCGCCGACACGACCGAGGGGCCAGGACCGACTCGTCCGGCGTCGCTTCCTGGGCGTCGTCGGCGCATCCGGAGCCGTGGCCGCCATCTCTCGCTCACCCGCGGCCGCTGCCGCGACCAAGACCGAGCAGCCCCTCTCCGATCACGACTCCGCAAATGCCACCCTGCTCCGTGCCGACGACTCGGCGACCCGGTCCGAGCTCACCTCCAACGGAGAGCTCCCCGTCGGCAAGCACGAACTCGTCGTCAACGTCAAAGACTTCGGGGCTGCGGGGGATGGCAGCACCAACGACACGGCCGCGATCCAGTCCGCCATCGACTACACACGGTCCCGGCCGTTTCCGGGCAACGGTGGCCCTGCCGGGGGGGTGGTCTACCTGCCCGGCGGAGAGTACGTCCTCGATTCCACGCTCAACCTGCACCTGTTTTCCGGCACACTGCGCGGCAACGGACTGGGCAACGCCCCCACATACCGCTCAGCCCCGGGGCAGGCCACAGTGCTGAGATGGGCCGGCGGTGCAGCACCAATGATCCGGGTCCAGGACTCCCGGCACGTTGTCATGGAGAACCTACGCCTTGCCGGCGGAATCGGCACCGCACCCACACATGGGATCAATCTGCACAACCTGAGCACCGACCGGCAGGGCCGCAACGGCTCGCTTCACATTCGCGACGTGGTGATAGGGGAGTGGCCGTGGGAAGGGACACCGTCGACCCGTCACCCTGTCATCGGGATCGGCTGGTCCGGTGACGACGGCAACAATGACGCCTGGACCGTGGAGCGAGTGGTCATCAGAGGGTGTGCGATAGGGATAGATCTGCCCAATCTGCAGTCCATCTGGGGACAGGTCCGTGACACTGCTGTCTCCAAGGCCGCCACCGTTGGACTGCGCACGCGCGCCTGCGTCATCGCGTCCAACGTCAACTTCCAGCATTGTGCCGTCGATGTGCAGCTGCTCGCGGCCGCGCAGTTCGACGTGCATGGCCTGAACTCCGAGCACTCAGGTCAGGTCTGCCACGTCGCAGAGAAGGGCCGATTGCAGGTGCGGGGAGGGCTATGGACATTGACCTCTCCCATGGGTTCGAACCCGTTCATCCAGCACGACGGTGCCGCCTTCAACAACGCCGGGGTCGCGTTGGACGGCGTCTACATCGTCAACAGCACACGCGGGCAGCACCCCACCCTACGAATGACTGCCAACGGTTCGTCTGCTGCGCCCGGACACCTGACCTTGCGGGACCTCCGTACGACGATGGCCCTGTCCGACATCGATCTACGGGTCTCCGGCGGAAGTAAACTCTTCGTCAACATCGCCTCGACAGGGTGGTCGATCCAAGGCGCGACGTTGCTCTCCGATGCCACTGGGGACACCATCCCACAGCAACTCACCGGCCCGGATGATCCGCAGAAGAGAGTGGCGGCGCCAGTCGGATCAACCTACCAACGGATGGGCGGTGGATCCGGTCCTCGATTCTACGTCAAACAGTCCGGCGCGGGCGGCAAGAACGGATGGGTCGCCAAGTAAGACGGCGGCGACAGAGCCCAGGTCCGAGGCGGATCTGGACGAGGGCGGATCTGCAAGAGGCCAGACGGCTTCGGCCATCACTCTCTCCGATCAGAGAGAGTGGGTATCCGCTCACCACAGCGATGAGCGGATAGCCACTCACACCCCCCCGGTCAGACCGGCCGGTCCCGCCCGCTAGGAACGGCCCTTGCCGCGGACGCGACCCATCAGCCCAGGCAGACCCTGCTTGCGATCGCTCCAACGGCCTTCGTCCTTCTCGGCGACCTTGACCTGTCGGTGTTCGCGGCGCGAGGTCGCCGGCTCTGAGGCTTCCAGGCGATCGCGCCCGCCGGCGCGGTCCGAGTGATCCTGGCCCGAGCCGGTCTCTCGGCTGCTGCCGTCCCGGTTCGAGCGACCGTCGCTGTCCTGGTCCGAGCGACCGCCATGACCATTACTGTCCTGGTCCGCGTGGTCGTCCTGGTCGTCTTCAAGCTCGTCGGGGTCCGTGGTCTTGCCCTCGCTCTTGCGCAGGGCACGACCGCTCTGGATGCTGGCCTTCTCCTTGGCCTCGTTCTTCTCGATCTTGGAGGTGTCGCGGGCCGGCAGCTGAAGCTCCTCCTCGGCTTCGATGCCGCCCAGCAGCTGCCGAGAGCGCTCGGTCTCTGCGTCGACTTCGGCACCGAAGAGCAGGGCCAGGTTGGTGATCCAGATCCACAGCAGGAAGATGATGACCCCTGCGAAGGATGCATAGGTGCTGCTGTAGCTGGAGAAGTTGGCCACGTAGAACCCGAAGGCCACCGAGGCCAGGATCCACACCACGATCGCGACAAGCGCGCCCATGCTGATCCAACGGAACTTCGGCTGCTTCACGTTGGGGGTGGTGTAGTAGAGGATGCCGACGATCAGCACCACGATGGCCAACATCACCGGCCACTTCGCGATGCGCCAGATCAGGATGGTGGTCGCACCCAGGCCGATTGCTCCACCGATCGACTGGGCCACGGCGCCGGACAGCACCAGCATGAGCAGCACCACGACGACGAGCAGGATCATCACCAGGGTGATGACCAGCATGATGGGCCGCAGCTTCCAGAACGGCCGGCCCTCCCCGATCTCGTAGACGCGGTTCATCGCTCGGCTGAAGGCGTTGACGTAGCCCGACGCTGACCACAGAGCCGTCGCCAGTCCGATGATCAGCGCGAGACCGGCTCCCCCCGATGTCGCGAGCGACTCGACCACGGGCTTGAGCGTCTGAGCCCCCTTATTGCCCACGACGTCGTTGAGGACCGGCAGCACGGCGTTGACCGTCTTCTGGCTCTGCCCCACGAGGCCCAGGAGGGAGAAGATCGCAATGAGCGCCGGGAAGATCGCCAGGACGGCGTAGTACGTCAGCGCTGCGGCCAGGTCGGTGCACTCGTCGTCGGTGAACTCCCGGAACGCGTTCTTGAGCGTGTACTTCCACCCGGGGCCGGAGACGTCGCCCGGTGAGTCCGGCTTCTCCTCCGCCTCCGGGTGCGGTGC